>JAZDHY010000022.1:0-240446 GCA_043805435.1 bacterium | reverse complement strand
GTATTTTAGCATACAATTATTCCTCCAAAGCAACCATGCGAACCACCACCAATCCCCAGCAAGGCAGTGCCGTGCCATGTTCGTAGTAATTACCCGATTTTAACAAAGCCTGTTTATGGCGTTGGGACTAATAACCACTTTATATTAATCCTTAAAATCTTTGTAACTTGAAATTTAAAAATAGATTAGGGTTGTTATTATTTCGCTTAACAATAATCTACTACTTCTTTTTGTTCTTCCAATGGATTTTGGTGCCATTTCTATCAAATATGATTGAGTTAAATCATCTGCATTGCAATATTTTGGTTATTTCCATTTTTAATACCCCCTTTTACGAGTATTAAAAATATTTCTCAAATTTAAATTCCCTATCTACTTATTTTATTTATACTTACCGTCTAACTCGCGTTATATTAATAAAAAAATTACCGAATATAATAATTTCTTCTGCAAAATTCGGGTTATAAAATATTTTAAGCAAAAAAAATCCCCTTAAAAGGGGATTGTGAAAATATAAAATTAAATAATTTTTATAAGGCAAAAAATACAGTAACGTTGGCATTTACCATACTTATTGTATCTTCACCATCTTCTTTACCTAACATATTAACAATATTGTATCTTAAAGATACATCAAGGTCAATAACCGGTAAAATTGAGATATTCAAACCTGCACCTAAACCTAGTCCGGTTCTACTAATTTTTTCTCCATATGTTTCTTCTTCACTATTAGTTACACCTTGGTAAGATGCGGTTGCTTTAACCTTCAATTCACTAATGGAATTAAAAAGAATTGAAGCACTAACATATGGAGAAATGGGCCCTGGAATTAGTGAATATTGAGCACCAACTCCAAAAGTTAAAATTGAAGCGTCGGTTTCAGCTTTCATATTTACATTATACAAAGTTCCGCCATAATAAACAGGCAGCATATATTCCTCTTCTCCGGCCAATGAAGTGTAATATACTTCACCAATTATTGCTAAAGGTAATACGGGAAGTGAAAACTTTGCTTTTGCATTAAAATGATATTCGGCACCAAAACCAAGACCATCATTTGAAATATCATTTGTCATTATTTCGGGGGCAGTTATAAATGTTAAACCACCACCTACACCAACCTTAAATGATTGACTAAACATCACAGTTGATCCAAATAATAAAATAATTAATACTGTAAATATTCGTTTCATTGGAACTCCTAATTTTTTTGTGGATAAATATTAATCTAATAATATTTTTTATTTATTACAATAATTAAATGCATTATATGTTAAAATTTCAAAAAATAAATGACTTTAATATAATAGAATAATTGATTATATTTAATGTTTGTTATGAAAAAATAGGGATTTGATTTGATTATTGATTTGTTGATAATTTTGATATTAATGGGATTTTTAAGCAGTATTGCAATCTTAACAGAACTGATTGTAAATAAAAAACTTATATATCCTGAAATATCAAGAGAAATATTACATATTACCGCCGGAATCACTTCAATTGTAGCTATTCTTTTTGTTCAGAATATTCTGCTTCTGAAATGGGTCAGTTTTTTCCTTGTATTTCTTGTTTTTTATTTCGTTTATTTTTCAAAATTACAGGATAAAGATAATAACAATTCAAAAAGTTGGGGTATGTTTTATTTTGCTTTATCTACCTTTTTATTGTTGTTCTTTTTGGGAGATAAATATCCGGATATAATTATCACATCGTTATTAATATTAACTTTTTCGGATTCATTTGCGGCCATAATGGGTACATTTTTTGCTAAATCTTATTTTCGAATAACCTCCGATAAAAAATCGATTTTTGGTTCAGCGGCTTTTTTTATTTTAACATTTATCATTTTGTTTTTTTCGCCAATATATTCATCAAATTTTGTATTTCTGGCTCGTGATGTTTATTTAAGTTTTATTACTGCTATCGCAATATCTGTTGTTTTAACTTCTTTAGAGATGATTTCGTCAAATGGATTAGATAATTTAACAGTACCCATATTTTCCGGAATATTATTAATTTTATTAATAAACCCAATAAATAGTTTAAACCCTCATTATTTTTTATTTGGGCTTTTTCTTGCTTTTGTTATTTCTGTTATTTCATTTAGGGTTAAATTTTTAACATTAAATGGAGCAGCGGTAACATTTTTATTGGCCGGTTTTTTATTTGGATTAGGCAGCTGGAAATGGAGCCTGCCGATTTTAACTTTTTTTATTTTATCAAGTGTTTTATCAAAGATTAGAAAGAAAAAGAATACAAGCGTAGAATTGTATTTTGAAAAATCAGGAACTAGAGATTATTTACAAGTAATTGCAAATGGTGGTTTAGGTGGTATTTTAGTTATTCTATATAATTTATTTCCTAACGAAATTTGGTATTTAATTTATGTTTCATCTATTGCTGCCGTTTGTGCCGATACTTGGGCAACGGAAATTGGCACATATAAAAAAACCTCTACTTTTAATATTTTAACTCTAAAGCGTACCGAACAGGGCGTATCGGGTGGAATTTCATGGATTGGTACATTTGGGGCTTTATTAGGTACAATAATAATTTCCATAAGTGGTTTGTTTTGGATTCAAAATAATCTAGTGGATTATATAATTATTGTTGTTATTGCCGGAATGTTCGGATGTTTTTTAGATAGTTTTTTAGGAGCTTCAATACAAGCACAATATAAATGTAATGTGTGCGGTAAAAACACAGAAAGAGTTATGCATTGCGGAAAAAAGACTGTTTTAGGTAATGGTTATTCTTGGATTAATAATGATTTTGTTAATCTTTTTTCAGGTATTGCAGGTGGTTTAGTTAGTTTAATTTCAATAATAATATTGACCAATTAAAATGCAAAAAATTATATTAAGTATATTAATTTGTGTAATTTCTTTTACACAGGTAAAATCTCAAATTATTAATGATAAGTTTATCAATGGCAAAACTTATCTTAATGTTGGTGAATATGCAAGAGCATATGAAGTTTTTATCTCTTTATACAAAGACCCTAACATTGACAACAACAATAAGGCCTCTTCTTACTTCTATTCGGCTGAGTGTCTTATTGGATTAAAAGAATTTGATGGTGCATTGGCAATTCTTGAAGATTTTCATACAAAATTTTCTACTTCTACTTTAAGGGAAACTGCACTTTATAGATTAGGAACAATTTATTATCAGCAGCATAGCTATTTAAAATCGCGTGATAGATTAAAAAAATTGATTTCCGATTATCCAAATAGTGAATTTTTAGGTTCATCACTCTATTGGATAGGGAAAGCATATTTTGCTGAAAACAAGTTTTCGGAAGCAGAAGAATTTTTAAACGATGCAATTTCGGTAGGCAAAAAAAATAATTTTATAGATTACGCAATTTATACTTTGGCTAACTTATATGAAGAGAATAACGATTATTCAAATGCTGTAACTTATTACGATGAATTATTGGCATATCATAAAGATAGTAAATTAGCTCCTAATGCACAATATAGAATTGGTGTTTGTTATTTTAAACTTAAAGAATATGATAGTGTAATATTAGAATTAACCGATCCCTTAATTAATAAATTGCCGGAAAATTTATTAATGGAAGCACAATATATTTTAGCTAATTCTTTTTTCCGCTTAAAAGACTACAAAAATGCCTCCGAAACATATAATGAAATATTAAATAAAAATCCGGAATCTGAACAATCCGACAAATTGAAATACGGTTTAGGCTGGGTTTATTTTCAAATGCAAAATTATGACGAAGCTTATAAAATATTTAATCGCCTTTCTCAAATTGGAAGTGATACAATTGTTGTTAATTCTTTATTTTGGAGTGGTGAATGTAGAAGATACCAAGGGCAGGAAGATGCTGCGTTAGTGATTTATGATAGATTTATGTCTAAATATCCAAAATCAAAAATTGCTCCAATGGTAATATACCATATTGGTATTATTTATTATAATAAGTCTGATTACGCAAAAGCAGAAGAATATTTATTAAAGTCGGCTAATAGCAAAGATAATACTACAACGGCTAAAGCATTTACCCTTTTGGGAGAGATAAAACTTTCAAATAAAAACTATAAAGAGGCTATTGAGTTTTACACTAATGCAATGCAGACGACAAAAATTCCTGATAATTTGCGTAATCGAGCTATTTTAGGTTATGGTATGGCTAATTATTACTTAAATAATTTTGATGATGCAATTAGGGATTTGACTGATCTTAGTATTCGTGTGCCAAAATTTGAGAGAGATAAAGTTAATTTTTATCTGGCGGAATCACATTTTGCAAGCGGTAATTTTTCGGAGGCCTTAAAGTATTATAATAATATTGAAGGTTCAGATGTTGATATCGAAAGAGAAACATTTTACGGTCGAGCTTATTCTTACTTCAATCTAAAAGATTTTGCTAATTCAGCTTATTATTTTGGCGAATTTATAAATAAGTATCCTAAAAGCCCCGATGTTGTTGATGCTAAATTTAGGCTTGCAGACAGTTATTATGGAACAAAAAATTTTGAAAAAGCAAGTGAATTATATACAGAAGCATTTAAGAAAAATAAAAATGCAAAAATAACTGATTTTGCTTATTATCAATATGGACAATCATTATTTAAATCCAAAAAATGGCGCGAAGCAATTGAAAAATTTAAAACTTTACAAGACAAATTTCCAAGATCTAAATTTAATGACGATTCGCAGTATCTAATTGGATGGATTTATTTTCAAAAAGGTTATTTTAATGATGCTATTTTTAATTATCAAGAAATATTAACAAAATATCCGGGTTCTTCAATTACTCCAATTGCTTATTATTCATTAGGTGATTGTTATTATAATTTAGGTTCTTATGATACTTCAATAACTTATTACAATAAAATTTTATCTGATTATTCAAAAACACAATATGTTTTTGATGCAATTAACGGATTACAATACTGTTATATGGCTTTGGAAGAACCCGAAAAAGCCATTGCTGCTATTGAACAATACATTCAGATTAATCCATCGTCTGAATTTGGAGATAAAATATTATTCAAAAAAGGCGATATATATTTTAATATCGGAAAATATGATGCTGCAAGAGTAAGTTTTAAGGAATTTATTGCAACATACCCGTCAAGTCCTCTTGTGCCAAGTGCCTATTATTGGATAGGAAAATGTTCTGCAAATTTAAAACAAGAAGATAATGCTTTATATCATTATAATTTAATAGTAACAAATTATTTATCTTCTGAAGTTGGTATTTCCTCTGTTCTTGAGATGGGGAAATTGTATAGCAAAAAGAATGAGTATGAAAAAGCAATAGAATTATATAATACGGCAATAAAAAAACTTCCTGATAGCGATAAGATACCTGAATTATTGTTTGTAAAAGCACAGGCAAATGTTGAACTATTGGAAATGCAGGCTGCATATGAAACCTTTAATCAAATTATCACTTACCATGATGGTTCTATTTTTGCGGCAAAGTCTAAAATTGAAGTTGGTATTTTAGAAATGAATAGAGGGGCTTACGAAAATGCAGAATCTTTATTCAAAGAATTAGGACAAATAAGAACTGATGATATTGGTGCTCAAGCGCAATATTATTATGGCTTAACTTTGTTTAATCAAAATAAAATAAATGATGCAATTTCCGCATTGGTACGAGTACGTTCCGTTTTTGCTTCTTATGATGAATGGTATGGAAAGTCGTTATTAAAATTAGGAGATTGTTACGTAAAAATTAAAGATAACAGAAAAGCAAGAGATATGTATAATTCGGTAGCAAAAAAGCATAAAAATGATGAACTTGGTAAAGAAGCTAACAAAAAATTGAATAGATTATGATAAAAAGTAAATTTTACTCTGCAATAATAATTATTATTATACTTTTTAACAGTATAAATGCTCAAAATATTGAACTGCCCGATTTTGTAATAACCGGCGTACAAGCTGTAAATATTCCAACGTTGCAAAAAAAACGTCCGGAGTTATTTACAAGTCTTTCAAAAGAATTTATTAAACCTAATTATTCACCCGAAGAATTGTCAATTTCGGAACCGTCGGATCCCATAAAAGTTGAAGCAGAGCTGTATAAAGAAGTTATCCCCATTAATGGAAGTTTAAGTTTAGCTGCCGGAATTAATACTCAACCCAAAGGTGAAGCCTACTTTTATAATAATTTTGATAAAATTAATTTATTTAGTAAAGTTTGGGGTAATTATACACCGGCATACGAATATAATTCCGATTTAAGTATTACCGGGTTGCAGTTTACCAGCAGGTATTTTTTAGATAACAAAAATGAAATTTTACCCGGGCTTGAAGTTCTGGTTGGTGCTAATTACTTGCGGGAGTGGTATAAAAAATTTATTAGCAGCGACCCCGAATATCTTTTAAAAATACAAACAGGAAATGCTAAATTATTAATTGAAAATACTTATTTAAAAGACTTAAATTTTGGTTTTTCGCTTAAAGGCGGAGGACTGTTTACCAACAAAGACGACTTTAAAGAAATGCGCTATGATGGTAGCGGATATTTTACATTAACTTTAAATAAATTAGTTGTTAGTGTAAATGGGTATTATATTAAACAACAAATTTCTCTGTTTAAAACCAATAAATGGCATTACGATTATTTTAGTACAAAAGCATCGCTAAAATACTCACCGGTTAATAATTTATCGTTCGGAGCGGGTCTTAATTTATCCAAATATGATTCAAATTCATTTTTTCGCCCGCTTATTTTTGTTGAAATGAGGTTAAATAAATTTCTTTCAGTTGCTTGTGAATTTGCTCCTAATACCGAGTTTTACACAGTTTCGGATTTTTATAAAGAAAATCGTTATATATCATTTGAAAAGAGAGATAATATTTATTTAGAAAACAAATCAAAATTAAATCTTTCTATTAAATTTGAAAACGCAAAATTATTTGAAATATATGTCGGCTTTGAATTTAAATCTAGAGATAATCAATATTATTATTCGGATGAAAACGAAGTTGGAAGTTTTGATATCTTACAGACTAATGATGTTCAAATTACAAAACTATTTTCTAATTATTATCTTAATTTTGGAGCATATGGCGAACTTTATGGTGATGTAATTTACCAAGATGCACGAATGGAAGGACAATTAGTTTTACCTTATACGCCTGCATTTATCTTAAATACCAGCTATAAGTATTTTTTACAAAATGATTTAAGTATTATCGGTTCGCTTGAATTTAACCATCAGATATATGCCGATTATAATAATACAAAAAAACTTCCCGATTATATCAATTTTTCGGTTCATGGCGAATACCAATTGTTAGAAAATCTTTCCTTAAATTTATATCTTGAAAATATTATAAATAATAAAAATTACAGATTTATTAATTATTTAGAAAAACCATTAGATATTTATGCAGGCATAAATTATAGATGGTAATTTGAGATAAAAATGAAAAAAAATCAAGAAGAAGTATTAATTGAAAAAATCAGTCAAGAATTAGGTGTTTCTAATTCTGAGAGAAATTTGGCATATGAAATTTTTATTAAAAAAATTTCTGCGGCACTGCAATATGATGAGACTATTAAAATACCGAATATTGGTTTATTTCAACGTAAAAAGGGTTTATTCTTGGGATCTGTATTTGTTCCTAATTCAGCATTAAATGATACACTTATTTTTTCACCCTTCAGCAATAATAAAGATAATTTTGATTTTGCTTATTTTAATATAAAAATTAATACAAAATCGGAATTAAATTTTGAATTTGATGAAAACATATTTTCTTTATCCGTAAATAAACCAATTATTCTTTTTGATAAAGAAGGTTTAAATCCTGATAATCCAACAACCTCATTAATTTTACTGAAAAAAGCTATTGAAGAGAAGATAAACTCTATTATTACACAATCCGATTTTTTAGAAGGAATTAATTTGTGGGAAGACTTTATTCCAACTTCAGATGAGAATTATGCTTTTTCAAGTGATATTGATACCTTAATTGAAGAGAAAAGTATAAATGAATCGGACAAGGATTTTTCGGTACTCGATTTAACAAATATTTTGTCAATTAACGACAACATCGACGATATTTTGATTAATGAGAGAGTTAATGGAATAATTTCAAAATCTATTCCTGAAATTATTGAAAACACAAAAGATGATATTGAACCGGAATTAGAATTATTTGCATTCAACAATAATATTGAGGATGAGTCTGTTGTTGAAGGAAATAATGTTGTTATTGATAACGATGATAGGCAGGATGAAGCGGAAACGCAAACATATGATGGTTTGGTAATAGATGATCTTTTTTCCAAGGGTTTTGAAGATTTATCATTTGAGGAAACTAATTTAGAAAAAGACATTTTTGTTGATATGTTAAAGGAAGAGTTCAATTCCAAAGCAGATGGAGATCTAGAATATGAACCGGAACCAACATCAGCAAATACGAAAAATAATGATAGTTTAGACTGGAATAAAGAACTGGAAGATGAGCTATTTTCCGGCACTGATGAGGACCAAGAAGAAATTAATTTAGATGATATTGATAAAATTGATTTGGTTGAAGATACAAAAGTAATTGATAAGGATGAATTTAAAATTGACGAAGAGCAGATTTATGAAACAGAAATAGAAAATACAAGTGACTCTGATGAATTGATAGATGCAGGAACAAATAAAGAAGCTAATTTAAAATTATTAAGTAATGAAGATGATAACAATAAATTGTTAGATTCAAGTATTGATGATTTGTTTGATGGATTACAAGAAGAAAAAACAATTCAAACACCTTCAAAAAAAGGACCATTAAAATTTAGCAGATTAATATTAATATTAATTATTGCTGCTATTTTGTTAGGTGCAGCCGGAGTTGTATATTATGTCTTTTTTAAACATTCAAACAATTCGGAAAATTTACATAATTCGAAATATAAAACTGAATCTAAAAAAGAAGAAATAATTAAACCGGTTGAAGAAAAGAAAATTATTGATTCAACAAGCATAATTAAAACCGATACATTAAATGTTGATGTAAAAGAAAAAGAAATTTCAACTGATTTAAATACGAAAATTGCACCAACTAAAGAAAATAAAACAAATTTAGAACCTAAAGTTGAAACAAGTTTGAATAAAGAAAGTATAAAGAAGGACAATAAGGTTATACTTCCTGCCGACAATAAGGTAATAAACGATAAAAATCTTTATAAAAAAACAACTGAAGACAAATTAATAACAGAAAAAATATATTTTGACGGTAGTAAATATAATATTCAAACATCATCATGGCAGTCAAAATCGAGGGCCGAAGTTGAAGTGTTTAGATTAAGAAGAAAAGGATTTAATGCATATATAGTTGAAGTTAATTTAAGTAGAATGGGTGTTTGGTACAGAGTTAAAATATTTGATTTTAATTCCAAAGATGAGGCTGAAAATTACAGAAAACAACATAATCTTTAGAAAATTATAATAGGAATAATATGAGTTTTTTCTCAATCTTTTTACAAGGTGGTTTTATTATGTGGCCGATACTTTTATGTTCGGCCATTGCGGTTAAAATTATTATTGAAAGATATTTAGTAATAAAAAAATCAAAAGCAAATATACCTGCTTTTTTAGTTAAATTACGTTCTTTTCTAAAAAAAAGAGATATTGCCGGAGCAATTAGTTTTTGTAATCAAGAAAAATCCTCTGTTAGTAATATTGTTAAAAAAGGACTAAAAAAATTCACTTTAGGAAATGAAAGAGTTAAAGAGGCTATTGAAAATGCGGGACGTCAAGAATTAGTAAGATTAGAAAAAGGATTATCTCTTTTAGCAACAATTTCGGGGGCTGCTCCATTATTAGGCTTTTTAGGAACAGTAACCGGTATGATTGCCGCATTTAGAAAAATTGAAGCATTACATGGCGCAACTAATCCAAGTGATCTGGCAGGTGGTATTTGGGAAGCATTATTAACAACTGCTTTTGGTCTAATAGTTGGTATTGCTGCATTAACTTTATATAATACGCTTATTGAAATGGTAAATAAACTTGTTGTAGATATGGAAGTAGTAGCAAATGATATTATTGATATTCTTGAAGAAATGTCAAAAAATAAAAATATCAATTATGAAGATTATGATGCTGAAAATTAGGTGCTAAATGAAATTACAAACAACTAATAAACCATTAAGTGCGTTTTCATATTCGTCTTTAACCGATATTGTAATGCTTTTATTAATCTTTTTTCTTCTTACTTCACAATTTGTTATTCAAACCGGTGTAAAAGTAAAACTACCGGGTGCAAAAAATAATGAACAGGTTAATCCTTCTGCTTTAATTGTTACTTTAACTGAACGAAATCAAATTTATTATGGTACCGAAATTACTTCAATAGATCTTCTTCCTGCCAAACTTAGTGCTGGTGTAAAACTTAATGAGGAAAATAATTTAATTATTAAAGCAGACAAAACTGTAAGTATTGAATTGGTTATTAAGGTTATGGACATGGCAAAAGGGATTGGAATTGATAAGTTTACAATAGAAACAGAAAAAGAATCGTTTTAATGAAAAAATTTACTCCCGAGTTTTATTCATCAATATATTCAATTATTATTCATGTTATAATTTTTGTTTTACTACTCTTTTTTAATGCTTCTACTATTGAGGTTGAAGAAGAATATATAACACTTGGTTTTGGTTCTTCTGGTTACGGTGGATTTAATTCTGCTATAAAAGAAAAAAGAATTGAAACTCAAGAATTAAAAGAAGAGGCCGTAGAACTTCCAAAAACTAAAAATGTTGATGAAAATAATAATGTTTCTCCTAAATCAGAAGAGAAAAAAGAAGTAAAACCACAAGATCTTTCACCGGATTATTCAAGTTCGGATAATGAAGAAAACGGATTTGGTGATGGAGGAGATGGTTTTGCAATTGATTTTGGCGGAAGAGGTAAAAGGAAGATATATCATTATCCTTTACCTAAATACCCTGATGGTGTATCAAAAGAAATTGATATAAAATTAAGATTTACAATTATGCCTGATGGTACTGTTGGAAGAATAATTCCATTAATTAAAGCGGATAGTAAATTAGAAAATTCGGCAATGAATTCGTTAAGTCAATGGCGTTTTGAACCATTACCAAAAAATGCTAAGCAGGTTGATCAAACAGTAGTAATTACTTTTCCTTATCGTTTGAGATAAAATCTTTTTTAAAATACATCTTATAAAAGAAGTATTCAAATACAGATAAAACAGTTAATGATATAGTATCTCTATCAAAGTAAATCCCAAATCCTTTCGGTTCAAAAATTACTTTAGCAATAAAAGTTGTTAGCGACCAACCAATTGCAAATAAAATAATTATTAAAAATGAATTTGTAATACCGGCCGATAATGATTCATCCTGCCATTTTTTTACAAATATTGCTAATATAAAAACAAAATGAACGAAAAATATAAATCCTACTATCATATGCCGGCACTGTTTTTTTTGTTAATAATTTGCATGGCAATTAAACCGCCAATTAAACCAAATAATGTATTTATTATTAAGTTGTTCATTAAGATTGAAAATGAATAAATAAATGAAAAACCATAATGTTTAATGCTATATATCACTCCATTTAATAATGCAAGAACTTCTTTTTTCAGATGGGGGTCAATAGGGAAATTAACAAGCATTTTTTGTACTTCGGGAAGTGCTGAAACCAAGTCGTTATTTTTTGTAATTAGCGTAATAATGACCTCAAATAAAGTTCCAAACAAAGCTGCATTTAACCCGGTTAATATTCCAAAAGTTATTGCTTTTTTTACAGTTATGCGAGAATAATCTTTATTTGCTTTTTGATCTAATAACAACGAAAAATAAGCTGCCACCGGAATTATCAAACAACATGCAAAACTTTTAGCAACCGGTACTATTTGTAAAACACCTGCACTAAATCCACAAACAAAGGGGGATATATATTTTTTAATCATCATTATTATTCACTGCATAATATTCAAAAAGGCTTTTGTAAAGATATAAAAAACAAACCACACCTAAAAACATTCCCGAAAAAAAACTTAATAATTTGTTATAAATGTATAAATTAATTGTAATAAAAAAAACATCAAACACCATTAACATTAAAGCAGTAAAAAAATACATTTTATTTATTTTTTTAAATAAAAATGGGATAAAAAATAATAAAAACGAACCGAACCATGCTCCTAAATATAAACCGGAGCACCTTATACAAACAAGGCTGTTAATACCACAAACATCTATTAATTTGTTTTCGTTTTGATGACAGACTAACGAAAGTGATTTTTTCAAAAAAGGTAATAATATTACTAAATTAGGCACATATTTAAGAAATATTTCGAAAAATATTAGACTTATCCAAAAGGATAAACCCAAAAATAAAACTATATTTAACTTTGTAAAATGAGACTTATAAAATATTGTAAACATATACAGTGTTTTTAGTAAGTACAAATAATTTATTATTTGAAATAAAAGTCTCTAAAATACTTATATCTTCTTCAAGTTTATATTCAATAAAATCCGAATTAATATCTCTTAAATCTATTGATTTTATAAGTTTATCATTATTAAGCGAAAGTATGGTTTCAAATATTTTTATACCTGTTGCATTAAAGCCAATGTCTAGTTTAGCAATACCGTTTCCATATTGGTCAAAAACAAATATTACATCATCGTTTACTACAAATATTTTACCATCGGGTGAAATTGCAAATTTTACTGGATTACTTAATGAATATTCACCGGAATCATAATTCCCAATTTCTTGTAAAAATCGGCCTGTTAAATCATATTTTAGAATACGGTTATTATACGAATCAAGTACCAATAAATCGCTTTGGTTGCTAATGGCAAAACAGGTTGGTTTTACAAACGTGTAAGATTCGGATTCTTTATTATTTGTCTTAAATTCCGATAGAAAATTTAATTCTCTGTCAAGAATTTGTATCCTGTCATTATTTTTATCCGCAATATAAACATTTAATTCGTTAGCAAAAACATCAACCGGTTCATCAAATAAACCTATGTCCCAGCCGTAACCCCCAATCTGCTTAATTATAATGCCGTCAAAATCCATTTTGTACACTTCGTCATTATCTCTATCCGAAACATATATATAACCCGAATGAACTAACGAAAAAGAACCGGCTTTAGAAAATTTGCCGATTTTTTTGTCAAGTTCAACAATTTGACTGAAAATTAACTGATAAACAAAGATTAAAATAAAAACAATTTTAGTTTTCATATTTTTATATTTTTTTTATTAACAAAATAACATTTTTTTGATAAAATATATAGTTATAAATTTATGTTAAAATTAATAAAATTTAAAAGATAGTTGATTTATTCCTTTAAGTTAGCTATTTTTAAAATCTAAATTTTGCCCCGTGGTGTAATTGGTAACACGTCTGACTCTGGATCAGGATAGTCTAGGTTCGAGCCCTGGCGGGGCAGCAAAAAAAAAAGCGGATATTATCCGCTTTTTTGTTTTAAATATTTGTACAACGTTGTCTATTACTGTACTGTATAAATCAAATAAACACCACCAAGTATTACCAAAACACCGCACACTTTTTTAATAATTAGCAGAGCTTTTGATTCTTCAGACCAATTGAGATATTTTTGAACTTGATTTGTTAATGTTCCGGCACCTACTATTACGGCACAATGACCAATACCAAAAGAAAGCAAATACAACATTGCTAAAATATAATTAGTTTGAGCTGTTTCAAATACTACACCCAAAACAGGTGCCATATAAGCAAAAGTACAAGGACCCAAAGCCAATCCGAATAATAAACCAATAATCAAGGCGGCTAATAAACCTTGTTGTTTGCTTTTATTAATACCAATGGAATTCCAGTTTAGTTTGATTACATCCAAAAGATATAAACCTACAATAAAAAACACACCGGCAACAAGATAATTGCCTATACTTCCAATATCACCCATTAAACGGCCAAGCGAAGCTGTTATAAGTCCAATTACGGCAATTGTAATTAATATTCCAAGCGAAAATACAAGCGAAATATTCAACGTTCTGGCAGTTGATATTTTGCCCTGCGAACTTATATATCCCACTATAAGCGGAATACTTGATAAGTGGCATGGGGAGAGCAAAATACTTAACACCCCCCAGCTAAATGATGCTAAAACAGCAATCCAAACCGAACCGGTCATTGCATCGTATAAAACATTAAAAATCGCGTCAATCATTAGTGATTCCTTCAATTATTTCAGAATAGGGGATATAATAATAGATATTTAAAGAAGCAAGCGGGATAAACAGCCTCTGTTAAAATTGATAAAACAATAAAAATTTGATAAAACACACATGGAGCTCCGCTGGAGTTCTTGGAATTGGTGGCGGTGCGAATGGCTACAAACATGGCACGGCGCTGCCGTGCTTCTGTGAAATTAATATACGGTAATACATTATATAACAATGTATTAGATGGCATAATAAAATCCTGTAGGGATGACATGTTTATAGCAAACACAGAAAAAAAATAGGAAAAACCCCATCGGGGTGACATGATGTGTTTTATCGAAATAACGGTCATTTGATATTTATCCTCATTTATCACACAGTTTGTAAATCTGCTCTACGAATATGGATCACAGAAAATACATGCTTTCCGTAATCCAAGTTTTCATGATTATTTTTTAGCTGTTAAACCTTTTTTTTGTAAAACTTTGTCAATATCTTTTTCGGGATAAAATCCTTCGTGTCGGAAAAATTCTTTACCGTTTTCATCTAAAAATACTTGAGTTGGAATTAACTTAATTTTATACTGTTCACCATATTTCTTAAACTCTTCTTTCCAAACATCATAAAAAATAACTTTTAACTGTTCGCCATATTTTTTTTCAACTGCTTTCATTACCGGCTGCATTTTTTTGCAGGGAATACAGTTAACCGAACCTAATTCAACAAAAGTAACTTTAGGTTTTGTAATTTGTTCTTTTTTGCTTTCAATTTGCGAAAAAATTACTGAACTAATTAGAAATATAACCAGCAATGTAGAATACATTATCTTTTTCATTTTTATCCTTCCTTTAACCATGTTAAAATTTGCTCGTCCTTTGGTATTATACCAAAACTTTTTACAATCTCATTTATAACTAAACCGGGAGTCATCATTATTTGATATTTCATAATATCTTGAATTTCAGTTATTTTCTCCACCTGTGCAACAATATTATTTATTTCTATAATATTTTTAACTTTTTCTTCTAAATTACTGCACTTTTTACATCCCATTCCAAGAATTTTTACAGAAACCATTATTTCTCCATTAATAAATTATATTAAATAAATATCCAACAATTATAATACCTATTGAAACAACACCCACAAAAGTTAATATCAATTGCATTTTAAGCACTTTTTTAAGTATTATTACTTCCGGCAGCGATAAGGCAATAACACTCATCATAAAGGCTAATACTGTTCCAAGAGCAGCCCCTTTGCCAAGCAAAGCCTGAACGATTGGTATAATTCCTGCTGCATTGGAATACATAGGAACACCAAGTATTACTGCAATTGGAACGGACCACCACGCACTTTTACCCATTAATCCGGCCATAAAGTTTTCCGGTACATAACCATGAATTCCTGCACCAACCGCAATACCAATTACAATATATATCCAAACTTTACTCACAATTTCTTTAACAGCAGCTAAACCTACGTCTATTCTTTCCGAAAAATTTATTTTTTCTTCCTCAAAATCTACATTAGCCGCCTTTATTTCATAAACCCATGGCTCAACAAATCTTTCAAGTTTTAATTTACCAATAATAAAACCCGCAGCCATTGCAATTAACAACCCCGTTGATAAATACAATAATGCAGTCTGCCAGCCAAATAATCCAAACAACAGCACTAAAGCTACTTCATTTACCATTGGAGCGGCAATTAAAAACGAAAAGGTAACTCCTAAAGGTACACCTGATTGAACAAATCCTAAAAATAGGGGAATTGCAGAACAAGAGCAAAAAGGTGTAACAACCCCTAATAAACTAGCAAAAATATTACCGATAAAAAGTTTTTTACCACCTAATATTTTTCGTGTTCGTTCAGGTGAAAAATAACTTCTTATTATACCAACAAAAAATACAATTAACACTAAAAGCATTAATACCTTTGGAACCTCAAAAACAAAAAACCATACAGCATCTGTAAGATGTGCATGGAGTGGCATTTGCAAAATACCGTATATAATAAAGTTTGTAATATTTTCAAGCAAAAAATATATAACAAACCATAAAGGCAGCATAATTATAGGTATAAATTTTTTATCTATTTTATTTAACATTCATATATCCATTAACTTAACTTTTTACATTATTTTGGTCATTAAAAAAATATTTCTTTTTTAACCATAACGAAACATTAACTAATCCAATTAATACCGGAACTTCAACAAGCGGCCCAATTACAGCAGCAAAAGCCTCGCCGCTGTTAATTGTAAAAACAGCCACCGCAACCGCAATCGCAAGTTCAAAATTATTACTTGCCGCCGTAAATGATAAAGTAGCCGTTTGAGAATAATTAGCACCAATTTTTTTACCCATATAAAATGATATAAAAAACATGATCACAAAATATATTACTAACGGAATAGCTATCCTGACTACATCAAAAGGAATTTTAACTATTGCTTCACCTTTTAATGAAAACATTACAAATATTGTAAATAATAATGCAATAAGTGTTATAGGCGAAATTTTGGGTATAAACTTCTGTTCATACCATTGTTTGTTTTTTAATTTCAGTAAAACATAACGGGTTATCATTCCGGCAATAAAAGGAATACCGAGATATATAAATACACTTTCGGCAATTTGCCCAATTGTAATATCAACCTTAAACGCTTGTAACCCAAACCAATTTGGTAATATAGTTAAAAATACATAAGCGTAAACAGAAAAAAACAAAACCTGAAAAATTGAGTTAAAAGCAACCAATCCGGCAGCATATTCAGTATCACCTTTTGCAAGGTCATTCCACACAATAACCATTGCAATACATCTGGCTAAACCTATTAAGATCAAACCGGCCATATATTCAGGGTAACCCTATAAAAATATTATAGCAAGTAAAAACATTAAAATTGGTCCAATAACCCAGTTTTGGATTAATGATAAAGTTAAAATTTTGTAATTTTTAAACACATCACCAAGTTCTTCATATTTTACTTTTGCAAGAGGCGGATACATCATTAAAATTAAACCGATTGCAATTGGAATATTGGTTGTACCTGATTGAAATAAATTCCAAAAATTTACTATTCCGGGGAACATATAACCGGAAAAAACGCCTAAAAACATTGCCATAAATATCCACAATGTTAAATATCGGTCTAAAAACGATAGTTTTTTCGTAATCTGTGTCATTTATAATTACCTGATATTATTGTCCATCTAATGAATTATAAATCCAATGTGTAAGGGTAGCTTTAGTTGGCAATTTGCCTGTATGAACAACTTTTTCGTTTATTACTAAACCGGGTGTGCTCATTATTCCATAACTCATGATATCTTTTAGCTCTGTTACTTTTTCTACTGTTGCTTCAATTTTATTTTCGGCAATTATTTCTTTGCACATATTTTCCAAATTTTTGCAATTTGTACATCCCGAACCAAGTACTTTAATATTTAACATTTTTTCTCCAAAAAATTAATTCTAAATTTATTATTCTATAAAATTGCGAAATCACGACAAAACCCAAAATAATTTTTATTAATTATATAACATAAAACAATCTGGCGAGATAAAGAGACTGTGTTGAAATTGTGGAATAATATAATATAACGTCTATTTCGATGTAACACATTATGTCACCCCGATGGGGTTTTTATGGTTGTTTTTTTATTTTTGCTATAATCATGTCATCCCTACGGGATTACAAAACAAAATATAACATATTACAATACAATGCGATACCGTTTATTTATTCCACAAAAGCACTGCAGAGCCGTGCAATATTTGTAACCACACGCACATCCACCAATCTCCATAACTCCAGCGGAGTTACATGTTCTTTTTCTTGTATTCATGGTAATTCGCCAGTTTTAACACAGTTTGTAAATCTTGCGCTACAAATATTAGTCACTGCGAATAAATCCACAATTAGTAGTTTATTATCTAACTATTTTCTAAATAAAATTTATAAAAACCTTCTTTTATTTCATCTCTTATTCTTCTATAAGTGTTTAACACTTCTTCAGTTGTTCCAACTGCATCGGCGGGGTCTTCAAAACCCATATGCAATTGTTGGCCCACTTTTCCAAAAAATATGGGGCATGTTTCTTTTGCGTTATCGCATACGGTAATAACATAATCAAATGATTCACTAATAAACTTATCAACAGATTTAGGATAATTATTGCTTAAATCAATTCCAACTTCATCCATAACAATTATTGTATTTGGATTAACTTTTGACGCCGGATTTGTTCCGGCTGAATAGACAATTAGATTTGAATCAAATGACTTTAAAAAACCTTCCGCCATTTGGCTGCGGCACGAGTTGCCGGTACATAATATTAATATTTTTTTATTCATATTTTATCAATTCCTTTAATGTTAATATGCTGGCGAGATGAATCTCGCGCTACAATTAAAAAAACTCTATTATATTACCAACTTATGTCTGTAATCATTTATTAGTCAAGATTTATATAACGTTGGCAACATCATTTCGTTATATAACGAAATATAGTAACCTAATTTGAGAAAGTCAACTGATTTTATATATAAATTTTTTAGTGAGGTTATAAACTTTGCCTAATTTTCATCAAACAGTTTTTACAGTCAAAATGGAGGGCGTATTTGTTTTGGTTGTTTTCCAAATATAAAGGAGTGTTATATTTAATTTTGCTATTTAATAAGCAGTCATCAATTTCGTATCTAATACAATATTTAGTAGTCATTAAATCTACATTTTTATCATTAGATATTTCAAAACCGGATTTTATTGTTTCAACACCATGTGATTTATAAAACTGATTTGATAATTTATTAATTACATTTGCTTTATAATCTATTATAGTAGTTGGGTAAGGCAGATTGTTTTTTTTATACTTTGAAGTTTCTGTTGTAAACAAATCCATTCTTTTTTGCTCAAACAAAAATAATAAATCGCGTCTTATTTCATTTAATTTGCTTATAGGTATATAAAAGGGGATATGCACATCAATATTTACGGATAAAACATTAAAAATAGTATCACCAGTTTTTTGGAATTGGGTTTTAATAGTTTCTAACATTTTTTTAGGTTCGTTTGCTATTACATTATCTAATTGGTATGGTTTGCTAAAACTTATACCGTCTTCATCAGTAACATTACAAATTAATAAATTCTCATTCTGTTTAATATTTATTTTGATGTTAATTTTACGAATTACTTTTGCCTTTTTTAACTCGGCTTCAAATTGATGATCATGATTACGAAATATTTCGGTACCTGATTTAATATTTAAGCTATCGTCTAAAAATATTGTTTTACCGGATAATTTATTTACGGAAAAACCTTTTAATATATCGTTTTCAAAATAACATAATCCATCACCGGTAATAATAACTTCATCGGTTTTTATAACAATTTGTTTATTATTGCATTTTAAAACAGAGCCTATTCTTTTTCCTAAAGATTTTGGAGTATTAAATGAAGCAACTTTGTTTTTTCTTTTTGTGATGTAATAATCGGTAAATCCTCTATTAAATGTTTTTTCAGGGTCCGGTTCAAAAGGAACAATTGAATAACCCGACGACGTTTTTTGTTTTTTTAATTTATAAAGAACCAAATCGATGTGCTTTCTAAAATAGGCCGTAATGTTTTTTACATAAGTTATGTCTTTTAAACGTCCTTCAATTTTAAATGATGTAATACCGGCTAAAATTAATGGTTCTAAATAGCTAACAAGATTTAAGTCGTGCAACGAAAGTAAATTTTTATCAGTTTCTATCTTTTTCCCCATATCGTCAACCAACGAATATTCCATTCTGCATGGCTGTGAACAGGCACCTCTGTTTGCACTTCTTTGGCAAATTGACTGACTTAAATAACACAAACCACTAAAACTTACGCATAAAGCACCAAAAACAAAAGATTCAAGTTCAGTAGTAGTATTGTTTTTTATTTCTTTAATTTGATCAAGTGATGATTCGCGGGCTAAAATTATTCTATCAATACCTATTTTGTCTAAAAATTTTATTCTTTCCAAATCGTAATTATTGGTTTGTGTAGATGCAAATAATCTAATGGGGGGAATATCCATTTCAAGAATTGCCATATCTTGAAAGATTACTGCATCTGCGCCTATATTAAATAATTCAGTTATTAACTCTTTTACTTCGGCTAATTCATTATCATAAAAAAGTGTATTTACCGTTACATAAACTTTTGCCCAAAATTTATGTGCATAAAGTATAAGCGATTTTATATCTTCTATGGAATTACCCGCCGAAACACGCGCCCCAAATTTTGGACTGCCAATATAAACAGCATCGGCACCGCAATTAATTGCAGCTATTCCGCTTTGTAAATCTTTTGCCGGTGCTAATAATTCAATTTTATTCAAATATAAACCTAATAACTATTTTATTAATATCATTTTATTAAATTTTGAATTTATTCTGTTATTTATTAAATCATTAATTGTAATAGAATAAACATACATTCCGCTGCTAAAATTATTCATATTTATTTGATGTTCGTGAATTCCCGGACTTTGCATTCCAAATTGGTTTGAAATAATTCTTTGGCCTAATGTATTAAATATTTCTAATTTAACATTACCCGAAGCAGGTAAATTGTATCTAATAGTGGTTGTTGGATTAAAAGGATTGGGATAATTTTGATACAAATAAAAATCGGTAAGAATAATGTCATTACCCGATTCAATTTTTGTATATGTATCATTTAAATAACCGGGAGTACCATAACCATTTGACAAAGTCCAATTTATAGGAAGTGAGTTATCAAACTGAGGATTTTTTAACGAAAGCGTTTTGCCTGCAAATACTGATACTAACTGCCAATTATCGTTTATATTGTAATGTACTTCATCAACTGTTTGATTTAAGTTATTTGATAATGTTAATTTTTCCTCGTCGCTGCCTAAACCAAAAACAAAACTACCGGTAAATTTGTTAAAATTATTATACAAACCTTTAAATTTTACGGTGTCTTGACATACAACAAAATATTCTTTTTTGTTGATTTTTGTTCCGTCCGGTATTAAAAAAGTATTATCGCTTAAATCGGTAATAAACCACCCGCTTAAATCAACATCTGTTTCAAGAGGATTATATAATTCTACCCAATCACCGGTATCAAACAAATTATATGATTTATAATTAATTTCATTTATTACAATATTTTGATTTAACAATTGATCTACTTCAAAAATTGCAGAAATATTATTTGAGTTGGCCAAACTTAGTGTTATTTCTTTATCTGTTGAATTGGAAGCACCTTCCCATTTTACAAATCTGTAACCCGGCATTGATACTGCTTTTATTTTAACAGGTATATTTTTGAAAAGGGTTTGAACATAATTATCTTTAATATTAATGTTTTGAACAAATATATTACCCCATTGTGCATTATTTATATTAAAAGTTAAATTATAAGTTCCGGTTATATTAAAATACTCCATTAAAAATTGACGCATAAAATCCGGACGTTTAACAGAAAAATCGCGCATTATTTCAACATTGTTATCCCAGCCTGTTGTATATGAAGCCGACTGAGGCCATCTTAACTTATGTTTTGGCATTTCATTTTCAATCATAGCTTTAATACTGTCAATAACACTTATTACGTATGACGGTTCAAAAGTTGTATTTATACGAGCTGCAAAGCGTTGAATAAATTCATTTCTAAAATTTGTATTTTTTAATAATTTTCGCAGCATTAAAGTTGCCCAAGTAGGACTTGGATAAGTAGTTGAAATACTATCGGTTGCTAATAAAAGAGTGTTTGAATCAAATTGACCGTTTCCGTTTCCGCCAAAAGTAAAATCCATGTCGTAAATCATAAAGCGCCATTTAACGGAATTATCGCGGGCATGCCATAATTTAGTGTTGCTGCCGGGCCAATCGGCATTAGCACCATAAATTTGACATATTTGATAATCTATAAATTCATCTAAATCAACTATACTATTAATATAATTATACTTGGCCTCATCGGCTAAATTATTATTTGTAAAATACGCTATCATATTATCGTAAGCAACTTTATCGCCATTATTTGCAGTAATACCTTTGCTATATTCAATCAAATCCAAATTGTCTTCAGCTACCTGAAAATGTTCTTCTATGTAATGTTCGTTCAATTTTTCGCGTAAATTATGAATACCCCAATAATCACCATTTAAAAACATCACTGTCGGTCTGTATGCCTGGGCGTCTACATTTGTATTTTGCCTAATAAGTGTATGCACAAAAGCATCTCTAAACATTGTACGCCACCAATCCTGACCTGAACTACGCAGTGTAAAATTGTTATATTCCGTAATTTTTAAATCCGGGAATAATCTATAATTAAGTTTACCATATCCGTATTCGTCTCTAAAATAAAAAGCTAAAGATTTTTGCGGATATAACCTTGTGCAACCGCCATAAATTTTTACACCGGTTTCAACATTAAAAACTCTTTCTTTATTTTGTTCAAAAAATTCAATCGTTATCGGCCGTTCCCAATCCTGATTCCAGTTACGGGGGCCGGTACTGCAAAGTGCCGTAATTCCATTTGTACCAATTACATAAATTCCTGAAGTATCGCTAAAAAAGTTATCGGGATTAGTGGAAATTGAAAATATAGGTAAATCCGAAGTTTCATTAATAAAATATGTATTAGTTATAACTTTGCTTTTAATAAATCCTTCTTTTATTGCAACGGCTTTTACAACAAGTGTGGAAGCAAGATGCAGGTCGTTTTGAAATACGGTGCTATTAACATTTGGAATATTACCGTCAACAGTATAATATACTTTTGCACCTTCAACACTACAAGATAATTGTAAAACAGGCATACCTGTATAAAATCCGCTTTCCAAGCTAAATATAGGATCCGGCAGTCTATTAAATATTGAGGATTCCAAGTTGGTTGATAGGGGAGATGACGGGTTGAATAAATAAAAATCATTTGCGGCGTCTGGAAATCTTCCGCAGGAAATATTTGGCTGCTGAACCGAAAATGTTAAACTATCAATAATATTTAAAGAAGGATCATACAATCCAATATATTCGCCGGAAGCTGATAACTTAAAGTTTACATGTGCTCCGGTATTATAATCATCGGCCCAAATTAAAATATAACCGTTAGCAGGAATAATTAAATCATCTGTAAATTTATATTTTTGGTTATTGGTTTTATCATCTGTTATATAACAGTCTTTTAAGTTAAATTCGTTAGTCGAACTATTATAAAGCTCAATCCAATCGCCATAACTGTTATAATCGGGGTCTTGAATTGTTGTTGAATTTGAAGCCATAAATTCGTTAATTTTAACAACCTGAGAGTATAAAATTGAAGAACAACAACTCATAAATAAAAGATACACATAAAAAGATCGTAATGATACAAACATAACAATGCCTATTAAAAATTTAAATAATAAGTAAAATAATTATAAATTTGATTAAAGTACAATTAATTAACATTTTGCAAATAAAGTATTTGCATTACTAGCAAAAGTTTAGTAAGTTTGAGTTCTAAATTTTATGTCATGCCGAAATGGCGGAATTGGTAGACGCGCTGGACTCAAAATCCAGTTTGGCTCACACCAAGTGCCGGTTCGAGTCCGGCTTTCGGTACAAAAACCCTTTGAAAAAAGGGTTTTTTGATTTTAAATATACAAAGGGCTAAAAATGTTTACTATTTATGCAATTAAAAGTATTAAACATAAATTTATTTATGTTGGAATAACTGAAAATTTAGAAAATCGAATTAGAAGACATAACTCCGGGTTTAATCATTCCACAAAAGCATTCGCGCCGTACTATTTGTTTTATACAGAAACAGCCGAAAATGGTATTCTTGCTAGACAGCGAGAGATTTATTTAAAAAGCAGTTCGGGCAAAAGATTTTTGAATAAGATCCTTTTGGAATTTGACAATATCAATAAAACAAAATATTAGGATTAAGTAGACGCGACTACCAAAAGGTAGTTAAACATGTACTCAAAATCCAGTTTGGCTCACACCAAGTGCCGATTTATTAAGTCCGGTTTATAAACCGTTTTGTGCCCGGCATGTACAATAACTAAGCGGTGCAAGTCCTCCACGAGGCCTCAATAGTAATATTCATTAGTCGTAGGCAATGCCCTGACTTCGTCACTTTTTTTGCTAAGTTATTATAAAATAATAATATAGCATTTGCATTAGGAACTACTTATTAGTTTTTTTGTAAAAATGTCTAGAGGGTTAAGATATACTAATACTAAACAGATAACAAGATGTTTGGAAAAACAGTTATTTGGCAATTTTTAAACAAACCGTAATAAAATTTGGGTAAAAATAAAAGAATGGCCATTTTGTTAACAAAAACAATGTCGAGGCTGTCTCAAAAGACAAAATATTGCATATTGGAACTCACCCCCTGACCCCCTCTCTTAAAAATAGAGGGGGAATATAAAGCGAAATTGCTTTACTATATGTTAGTTTTGTAAATACATCAGACATTTATATTGGGGATAGAATAATTAAAATTTTTGGGTTAAAGCCTTGATTTACTACTTTTGAGACAGCCTCTTTGCACCTATTTTTCTGCTATAATAATTTCATCCCTACGGGATTGTATGATACTACATAACATATTATTATATAGGGCGTTAGCGTGTATTTATTACTCGGAAGCACAGACGCGCCGTGCAAAGTTTGTAACCACCACAAAACAAAACTACGGACGTGTTCAACTTATAAGGATATTATTTTACGACTTTTCATAAAATCCCCAATTATAACACAGTCCGGTCATCTTTTCGGCTAAATATAAACATAAATATACTACCTAACTTGATGTATGTTTTGTATAAGCTAATTTGAAGGCAACAGTATATCCATTATTTTGAGACTATCAATATTTTTGTGTAAATGGTAAATATACTTAAAATATTAATTGACCCGCACGCAGTATCTTACTTATTTTTTGGGTTTGTAAATATAAAACTATCTTATTCTAAAATGTTAGTTAATAGCGTAAAGAATCTTCAGCCATTTTAGTTACAACTTGGCCAATAAAATTATATAGTTTAACATGGGTTTGAGAAGATAAATTGGAATTTTGCGGGGTTATTACAACAAAATTCATCATTGAAGGGCCTTGCAGGTTATGATCAATCCAAGTTCCGGTATTTGCATAAATTGATTTTTGTCCTTTATAATTTTCGTAAGCATCAATTCTTGCAACGTGGGTATGACCAAATACAACAATCCTTTTAGGGTTAAAAGGATTCATAAAATATTGTATTACTGCCTGGTTATCAGTTTCATAATTAGAAGCTGCTTTTGTCATAGCTTGTGCCGTTGGTATTTCGACACCCACTTTGTTTAATATTTGTCTTTCCTTCCATGTATCTTGAATGCCTTTAAATAAATTCATATCAATAGTGCCGCCGGCCGTTAATTGATAAGGAAGGAAATCATTTATTGAATAATTTTCAGTAAATCCATCAATATTTGTAATTATCATTTTTTCATTAAATTTATTTTCAACAGGGTAAGTTGAAATTAAACTTTTCCATGAACTCCAATAAAAATATGCTAAATATTGGCTTTCGCCGCCGCTGGTATTAGATGTAACAACCGGTAATATATCCCCGGCAGTTGTGCAATGTTGAATTACGTGTTGAACGGCTATTCTTGTAAAAAAATATCCCGGAGGCATAATTGAACCGGGAGCAATATCCTTATTTGAAATTGGATCCGGGGCACAAAAAAAATTATAACGATGTCCGTGTTCTACGGCTAATATGGGTAAATCGGCGGGGGAGTAAGTGCCCAAACCTTGCTGGTTATCGCGTGCTTGATGTATTCCGGGGAAAATTAACTCAATATTTTCATTGGTTATAGTCAAATCATGATTCCCCGGAACGTAGGTTACTTTAATTTCGCCTGCTTGTATTATTCTATTAAAGGCATCAATAACACCTTTATTAGCTAAAGCAATACGTAAAACAAAATCACTTTGATCTTTTCCTTGATAAGTGTTTACCGATGCCGGAACAAACCATTCGTCCAATAGGTCGCCCGCAATAACAAGCTCTTTAACATTTTTAGCTTCTTTTACCATATTTAACAGTTTTTCAAGTGCTCCTAGATTTTTATTGCATTCCGAATATGTTAAGTCTGCACCAAGATGAAAATCACTAATAAGAACAATCATATTTCTTTCATTTGTATTGTTTGAAAAAGGATTTATCTCTTGATCTTTTGATGTAACCGGATTAGATTTATCGCATGATATAATTAAACCTAAAAATATCATTAATATAAATAAATTAAAAAATCTACTATTCTTAAATATCATAATTTCCCGTAAATTTAATAATTGTTTGGCAATTTGAAAGCACACTGTTTTTTTTGAGTGTATCGGCTTTCATCTATTTCTTTTAAGCTATAAAGATGTTATCATCTTTTATATTATCGTAAATGTTTGAAAATAATTTAGTCAAAAATGAAAATATATTAAAGATGTAAAATACAGGTAAAAATATATAATGGCTTTAGTGTGGAAGCGCAATACTGTTAAACTAAGGCAGGCAGGTAAACATAATGTTACTTTTAATGCCGCCAATTTTAGCAGCGGAATTTATTTTTATAAAATAACTAGCGGTAATTATTCCCAAATTAAAAAGATGATTTTATTGAGGTAATACTATAATAACTTTAGAATTATTTTTATTATTTGGTTTAGATAGAGTAAATTTCAAAAAGGCAGCCTTGTGGATGTCTTTTTTGTTGATTAAAGAGAAAAAACAAAACTTTGGGTAGGGGGAGTCTGGGAGGAAGTTGGGTGTTTTATTAAAAGATATATTATGCCATAAAATAATATTTATTTTACAATAAAATAATAGGGGCAATAAGTAAATATTTAACATATGGGGCTAATTACAAATATAAATTCAAAAAAAAATTTTCTTTTAGTAATAATCTTTGTATTTTAATAAAATATAATTGAGGAAATTTTGGTTTTTTGAAAAAATGATTATAATTTACGACTTATCTGTTATTAAGTTATTAAAAAAGAGTTATAATAAAGTATTAAAAACAAGGGTAGTTCTTTAAGTTTACAAATAAGGCGTTCAAGGTAAGAGGAATTCATGTCAAATATTAAAAAAATTAAGATTAAAAATTTCAAGTGTTTTAATGAATTTGAACTAGGTCTAAAGCCTGGCATTAATATCATTGTAGGTCAAAATGAAGCTGGTAAAACAACACTATTAGAAGCTATGCATCTTGCTTTAACTGGTTTATTGAATGGGAAATATATTAAAAATGAATTAACACAGTATATCTTTAATAATGAAGCAATAAAGGAATATTTAGATTCATTAAACTCTGAAGAGGTTAAGCAATTACCAAATATTTTAATCGAAATTTATTTAGAAGATGAATCTATTCCAGAGTTAATGGGTAGTTGGAATTCTGAAAGATCAAAATCTTGTGGGCTTCGATTTATTGTTGAATTTGATGAAAGCTATAAAGAAGATTATGAACAATTTGTAAAATATCCCCAAAATGTAAAATCCTTACCTATTGAATACTATACAATAACTTGGAAATCTTTTGCAGATAAAAATTTAACATCAAGAATCATTCAAATTAAATCAGCTTTAATAGACTCTTCGAGCAATAGATTTCAAAATGGTTCAGATGTTTACATCTCATATATAATAAAAAACTTTTTAAATGAAGAGCAAAAAATTAATGTTTCACAAGCTCATCGTAAAATGAAAGAAAATTTTTCAGAAGAAAGGGCAATAAAAGAAATTAATGCAACAATAAGCGAAATCAATCAAAACGCAAATCAAATAAGTAAAGTTGAATTATCTGTTGACTTATCAACAAAAAATGCTTGGGAAAATGGGTTGGTTACGTATGTAAACGAAGTACCTTTTCAGAATATTGGGAAAGGAGAACAGTTTATTGTAAAAACAAAATTGTCCTTGGAAAATAAGAAAGCTAAAAATGCAGATCTAATTCTTATGGAAGAACCAGAGAATCATTTAACGTATGCAAAACTTAATCAATTGTTATCTGACATTAAATTAAAATGCTTAGATAAGCAAATAATTGTTACGACTCATAGTAGTTTTGTAGCAAATAAATTAGGGCTTGATAATATCATATTATTAAATGATAAAAAGACAATACGCTTTAACGATTTAGAAAATACAACAAAAAACTTTTTCGAAAAGATTGCTGGTTATGATACTTTAAGATTTATTTTGTGTAAAAAAGCAATTTTAGTTGAAGGCCCATCTGACGAATTGATTGTGCAAAAGGCATATCGTTGCAAAAATAATAAACTCCCAATTGAGGATGAAATAGATGTTATTTCAGTTGGGACCTCATTTTTACGTTTTTTGGAAATAGCAGAAAAATTAAACAAAGCCGTGATTGTAGTAACAGATAATGATGGAAATATTAAAGGAATAACAATTAAATATAATAAATATTTGGAAAATGAAGGAAATAATTATGACTTTATAAAAATCTGTTTTGATGATGCTATTGATATTGGTAATGAAGAAAATTTTAATTATAACACACTTGAACCAAAATTAGTAAAAGTTAATGGTTTAGAATTAATTAATAAAATATTAAAAACTGATTATGATGATTTAGATTCATTAAACAACTATATGAAAAATAATAAAACAGAATGTGCATTAAAAATATTTGAAACAACCGAAAATATTCATTATCCGAAATATATTTTAGATGCAATCAAATAAAGTATGGGAAATAAACTGATTATATCCGCTGCTGGTTCAGGTAAAACAACCTATCTGATTAACCAAGCATTAAATACTATCGATAAGAAGGTATTAATAACAACTTATACACAAGCGAATGAAATAGAAATAAGAAATAAATTTTATAAATTAAATAAATGTATTCCCGCAAATGTTACAATTCAAACTTGGTTTTCATTTTTAATTCAACATGGTGTAAAACCATATCAAAATTATTTGTATGATCAAGAAATTAATGGATTGGAGTTGGTTAATAGGCAATCCACTCAATATGTTAATGAAAATAAGATTGCAAAATATTATATTAATCCTCAAAATCGGATTTATTCCGATAAACTTTCGAAATTTGTAATCAAATGTAATGAAAAATCTAATGGTTTAGTTTTTCATAGAATTGCGATGATTTATCCAAATTTTTATATAGATGAAGTGCAAGATTTAGCAGGTTATGACTTGGAAATTATTAAATATTTGTCTCAATCTATATTGAATTTGTTATTAGTGGGTGATCCAAGGCAAGTTACTTATCTCACACATCATGAAAGAAAATATAGTCAATATACAAATGGCTTAATTAAAGAGTTTATTAAAAATGAATGTAAAAATTTGGGTGTAGAAATAGATGAAAATATTTTAAATGTTTCACATAGGTGTACCCAATCGATTTGTGATTTTGCAGATAAAATATTCCCATTATATGCAAAATGCTTTTCTGGGCAATTGGAAATGACTGGACATGATGGAGTATTTTTGGTTAGAGAAAAAGATATTGAAAGTTATATAAATAAATTTAAGCCCAACATTTTAAGATATAAAAAATCAAGCAAGACTATCAGCCCAAAATATAGATGGATTAATTTTGGAGAATCTAAAGGCTTAACTTTTGACAGGGTCCTTCTTCTTCCAACAATCGAAATAAGTAAATGGATAATTGATAATAATACTATTTTAGCACCCGAAACAAGAGCAAAATTTTATGTTGCATTGACAAGAGCAAAATTTAGCGTCGGAATAATTTTTAATTTTGAGGATAGCATTAATATTGAAGGAGTACAAAAATATTATCCTGTTTGAATCTGTTATCTAGTATCGATTGAAAGTCAATTACGAATTAAAAATTCCTTAAATTCTATATAGTTATTATTTAATAAAATTAACTCATACAAGAAATAAAAATAATTAGAGAATAATATGCAAAACGAATTACATCAAAAAGTGTTTGAATTTTTGGAAGATTATAGGAAAATAAATCCAAAATTTTATTATTGGCTTAGAAAATCAAATAGATCTAATAGGCTTACCGATGGATTTTGGTTTCAAGGAAGAGAAGAATATGCTTTTGTGGGTTTGTATGATGCAAGTGGTGGCTCAAATATGACACAAAGTTTTGGATTAGTGTTTATGTTTGAAAAAGGGGAATATAAATGCAAATTGGAGAACGCTTTTAATGATGAGAATAAGCCAGAAATTCTATATCTTTACGAAGAAATCAGAAACTATTTAGGTGATTTTCAATATGAAAACAAGACAAAGTATTTTAAGAACTTAAATGGTGATGCATTTAAGGAAGCAAAAAAATTTCTAGATAATCAGAAACCAGAAATTGATCGGTTAATAAAAAAAAATAACTTAGAGAGCATATTTATTTCTGAAAAATCATTTACAGATAGATTATCTAAAATTTTGGAATTGCAAAAAATAAATTATACAAATAAAAATATGGTTAGCATTAGTACAAAGAATGAAAATATTAATGATTATCCCTTAAATCAAATACTGTATGGTCCTCCCGGGACAGGTAAAACATATAAAACTATAGATAAAGCTCTAGAAATTATTGGCGAAAATTTAAATAATAAGGATAGAAAAGAAATAAAATCTATTTATAATCAAAAGGTAAAAGAAGGACAGATTATATTTACTACCTTTCATCAGAGCATGAGTTATGAAGATTTTATTGAAGGTATTAAACCAATTGTTCCCGAAAATGAAGGGGCTCCGGTTATATATAAAATCGAAGATGGAATATTTAAAAATCTTTGTATTGAATCATTATTTGAAATGGTAAAATTAAATAATTCCCCAAAAATTAACCAACTTTTAGATTTTTCAGATTTGTACAACAGTTATTTAACTCAAATAGAGGAACAACTTCTCCTAAAAGAAGAAATAAAATTAACAACCAAAACGGATGGAAATGTATTAATTGATGGAATTTCCGAGTTGGGAAATATCATAATTAAACATGTAAAAGGTGATAGAACGTATACTGTTTCAAAAGATAGATTAAACAAATTATTTTTAGCTTATCCAAACATAGAAAATCTAATTAACATACATAATCAGTTTAGAGAAATTATTGGGGGATGTAATGCGACAGCGTACTGGGCAGTTTTAAATGCAATTATGCTTCATAAAAAATCAACTGTTATGGCTGATGAAGAACGTCCTATACTATTTGAAGATAAAAAAGAGTTGATATCGACATTAGAAACTTTTAATTATGAAAACCAAAACACAAAAAGATATGTGTTAATAATTGATGAAATTAACCGGGGTAATGTTTCACAAATTTTTGGTGAATTAATTACATTGATTGAAGAAGATAAACGCTTAGGTAAATCTGAAGCGTTAGAAGCAATTTTACCATATAGTAAAGAAAAATTTGGTGTACCACCTAATCTTTATATAATTGGTACAATGAATACTGCTGATAGAAGTGTCGAAGCACTTGATACTGCATTACGGAGAAGATTTGACTTTGTAGAAATGTTGCCTGATTATAGTTTGATAAAAAAACATAATTTCGAGGAATATAGCTTATCAGAAATACTTGAAACAATTAATAATAGGATAGAAAAACTATTGGATAAAGATCATATTATTGGTCATTCGTATTTTATATTTAACGAAGATAAAAACATAAATATTCATCTGTCAAATGCATTTTATAAGAAAATTATTCCATTATTACAAGAGTATTTTTTTGGTGACTTTGGAAAAATTGGTTTGGTTTTAGGCAATGGATTTATTAAGAAAAAAGAATTGGAAAATAATTTGGAATTATTCGCGGATTTTGAATATGACAACAAAAGTGATTTTGATGAAAGGATTATTTATGAAATTATTGATTATAGAATGAATAGTTCTATATCTTGTAAAATAAACAATAAAACAACTGAATTGACTTTTGAAAAAGCCGTGAAATTATTAATGAATGATCAAATTGAATAAAATAAGACACCACATTACAGTTTTTGAACATGAGTCAATTAAACTTAACCAAGAAATAAATGGTACTAAGTTTGATGAAAATAAACTTAGGGCCTTAAGGAGTTTTTATGGTGAAAAAGGTGTTCCTTATTTTTCATTAATTAACAATGGTGTTCGTTTCAACGAATTTGTAGGTGTTATCCAAGTCGGAAATATTTTAATTGAAGTGTTGCCTAAAATTGATAAATATAATGATCAAAATCATAACGTAGTTAAGTGGCGTGAAATTCTAATCGGAATGTTACGTTCTATTGCTTCATTTGAAGTTAGAGCAACCAGCCAAAGTCATCTTAAAATAAGACCAAACAATATTTTAGATCTTTATTTTGAAATATTTATAACAGAAGTGGAATATCTTATTCATAATGGATTAGTCAAAAAATATAGAAAAAAGGATGGGAATATTCACGTACTTAAAGGTAATTTGAACTTTGGGAAACAAATTCAACAAAATCTGATACATCCAGAAAAATTTTATGTTAAGCATACTATTTATGATTTTGTACATCAGCTTCATTTAATTATTTATAAAGCAATAACTTTACTGAAATTAATAAATACAAATAATGCTTTAAATAGCCGCGTAGGGGCTCTGCTTCTAAATTTTCCCGACATGCCAGATATAAAAATAAGTGACAGTGTTTTCGAAAAATTAGTTTTTAATAGAAAAACGCAAATTTATAAAAAGGCTATTGATATTGCAAAATTATTATTACTGAAATATCATCCGGATCTTTGTGGTGGTAAAAATGATATTCTTGCCTTAATGTTTGATATGAATAAATTATGGGAAAAATATGTTTTTGTTTGTCTTAAAAAAAGTAAGCATAAAAATTTTTCAATAACAGCTCAATGCGAAAAGAAATTTTGGAAGCCAGATAGTGGTAATAAATCGTGTATTAAGCCAGATATAGTTATAATTAACGGTAAATCAAATTGTTTTGTAATTGATACAAAGTGGAAAAATCTAAATGGAAATAACCCTTCACCTGATGACTTAAGGCAGATGTATGTTTATCATGTATTTTTTAATGCTAACAAAGTAGCAATGGTTTATCCATGTATTAATACAAGTCAAGTGTTGGGGAAATACTACGACCCTATAATTGTTGATAAAATGGATAAAGAGTGTAGTCTTATTTTCATCTCAATACCTGATAATGTGAATGGCAAAAAAAATATGGTTAGTCTTTTGCAAGAAGAAATAATAAAGGTGTTCGAAAAATTTATTGATAATAGAGAATAATAAATAAATTGCTAAAATTTAAAAACTATAAGTATTAGGAATTTGCTACCTTATTTTTTACCTATTCCCATCCAACAACTCAACAAGTTTGTGAACATTGGTATAAGGGTCACATTTGTGGAATTTATTTTGGGTAATTGATTGTTTGTGATTTTTGCAAAGTTTTTTAATGTTATTAAATGCATAAAGGTAGCGTTTTTCTTTTACCAGTAAATTAAAAACATTTGTGTCGCCTTTTTCATAAACGTATGGGGTATTTAATAATTTAGAAAATTCCACACTAAGGTTATTGCTGTAATATATACGTTCATTCGCACAGTCATTAAACTTAAAATGTAAATATAACCATAACTCAAAACAAGGATTTGACCATGCGGCGTTCATATTATATTTATTGTCACCATTATTGCAAAATTTAATTACATTGTCAAAATTTGCGTGCGGGTTATCGTCTTTGTCAAATATTAACCAAATTTCGTAATTATTTACAATAAGTTTATTTCTTTCAATATTTTTTTTATAATACTCAATGGCTTTTTTCTTTAAAAAAGTACATTCTGCACCTTTTTCAACAATTTCAATATTTAATGATTTTACGAATGTACTAAAGACTTCAAAATATAATTTTTCGCTAACTTCACCTTCGCAGAACAAATAAATATGTTTTCGTAAAGATAGGGGTTTTTGTTTTTTAGCTTTAGCCTTAAAATTATCAGTATTATTTTTTGTCATTTTTTAATAAATCGCCAAAGTTGCTTAAATAGGGGATTGCACCATATTTTCCTTCAATATAATTTTTGGCAAAACTGCTGTCGCTGCGTCCGGTTTTATCATCTTTAAAGTCTGCAAGTGAATAAATATTAGATTCGCCAAAATTATTTTTTTCAACAAAATATATTTGGTCACGTCTAAAATTACCGTAATTTAACAAATTAGTATCGTGTGACGTAATAAATAATTGTGCTTGGGCATTATTATTACTGTTAAACAGTTTAATTATTTCAAGACTTAAAATTGGATGCAAACTTGTTTCAAATTCATCAATAATAAGGGTTTTCCCGTTATTAAGGGAATCGAGTATAACACCAATTAAATTGAAATATTTTATGGTACCGCTTGATTCATCAAAGTCAAGGATTAAACTATAATTATATTCTAATTTATCATTGTTTATGTCGAAAGCTTTATGAGAGGTATATAATAATCTAAATAAATCCGGTTTTGAAGGGTCCTTAGATAAGTTATAATCCTTTATTTTAATATCTTCAATTCCGGTATCAGCAAATTTCATAAATTGTTTTACTGTATCGCTATATTTTTCGTTACGTAAAAGCTCAATAGTTTTATCCCTATATTTTTCATGCTCTAAGCCTAATATTACCGTAATATTAGAAAACTCTTTTAACAATACAGTAGCATCTTTTTCGTTATAAGAATCTAAAACCGTAATTGCTAATCCATTATCTCTTGTTTTTGATTTGATAATCTCTAAAAACTTATCATCAAGTATATCACTTGCATATGCGTAATATTGTCTGGTGAAAATTTTTGTTTCGTTTTTGGCTTTTGGATTATCCTTTATGAAAAACCATTCTTTACTAATTGTACTTTTGTTAGCCGTAAATCCATATCTATATAATTTATCATTTACAAAAAAATGAATTTCAAACGAAGAAGGATTACTTTCCGTTGTTTTGTTAAATCTATATGGCGTATAAGGAATATCCTCTTGTGATTGTTTTACAATGTTACCTAAAGCAAAATCGCGCACAAAACTTATGGCTTTTATTAAATTACTTTTGCCCGAAGCATTTGCACCATACATAATAATACTTTTAACTAAATTTACGGGTAAACTTTTTTCAGTAATAACATTGTCTTTGAATTGGGTAAACTTTTTGGCCCTAAAATCAAGGAAAACTTCGTCCTTAAAAGAGAGATAATTTTTACAATAAAAACTTATTAACATAGCAACAAACCTTAATTATTCGAAAAACTCGAATTTATAATAAAATATCAAGCAATATACAAACAAAATTAAATATATATTACAAAAATATTCGAAAAAAACGAAATTAAGCAAAAATATATAATAAGCCTTTACTTAAATAATTATAAAATATTGTATGAACAATTGTTTAAAAAAATAATTATCAAAAAAGTAGATCAGTCCGTTAGTTTACGGATGAGAACAACAAAATAACTAAATAATATAATGGATATAAGACAAGTGAAACGTTTTTATTCCAAACCGGCTTGTATAAAGTTTAATTAAATGAAACTCAATTTAACTTTAAAATTACTTTATGGGGTTATAAATAAAGAAACAATTAGCTTTTATATCCCGCTTCTTTTATAAAAGTGAAACAATAAAACTAGTGTTATATAAGTATATCAATATAAAAGAATAACACAAATAAACTTATACCATATTAACCACAAAGCAAAATTTACTTTTAAGGTAGGTTATTTGCCGCTTTTTTTATTTTTTTGCACAAATATTTTAAAAATTAATAAAAAAATCATTTGTATTTAAATAAAAATTTAAACTTATTTAAATTCATAATATTTATTAAAATTATAGATAAAATTACTGTTTATGACGAAATCTAAAACCAAAATAGATATAATGAAAGCCGAGTGGCAAAACAAATCATCATACTTTGTTATTCCATTTTTTAAATTACTTGTTTTAAGTTTAATTGTATTTTTTATTAATAGAATAGTAGATGAATTATTTTTTGTTGGAAAAGAAAATTTCCTTCAAAAGTTGTTTAGCTCAGATATTAATGTACTTGCAAATACGCTAAGCGGATTGGGTGAAGTTGTAACTGCCGTATTAGGAATTGAAATAACAGCCATTGCAATTGTTGTTCAATTAGCCGCAAATAAATACTCTTCAAACATTATGGAATTATTTATTGAAAACAAAGTTAATATATTAATTATAGCTTTGTTTGTAATTACCGGCACTAATACTGTTCTTGTAACCAATACCATGACTGAAACATTTATGCCTTTGTTTAGCATTACAGTTACAATATTATTAATAGCCTTAAGTGTATTAATTGTAATTCCGCATTTTAGTTATGTATTTAACTTTTTACGTCCAAATAATTTTTTAAATTATGTAAAAGATAATACAATAAAAATTTTTGACGATATGGTTGGGGAAAATGTTCAATACAACAATTTTCAAAAAGACCAAATAAACTACAATATAAATTTTATTGGCGATATTGCGCTTAATTCTGTTCATCAAGGGGATAGGGCAGTTTCGTTATTGGCGTTAAGCGTGTTAAAAGAAATTATGATTGAATACAGCAAACGGAAAAAAGATCTTCCTGAAGGATGGTTTAAATTAACGGGTAATGAATATTTGGATCCCGATTTTTCCAACTATTCCGATTTTGTTATGACTCGTATTGAAGCAAAACAGAACGTATTGGAACGTAAAATATTTAGACTTTATGAATTGATTTTTAATAATTCAAGAACCACATTACGCGATGTTGCTTCCGGTGTATTGCTATATTCGGAATTAATTGCAGTGGAATTTATTAGAAATAAGGATTTAACATCATTAAATACGGTATTTAAGTATTATAATTCGTATTTACGATCGGCAATTACGGGTAAAGATCCGCGATCTGCCTTTAATGCATTTGAGCATTATAGAATAATTGGAGAAAAATTACTTGATACTTATCCTGAAGAAGTTGAAAAAGTATCATTTTATTTTAAATATTATGGTCAAGAAGCAAATAAATATTCGGTTTTATTTATTTTGGAAACTGCAGCCCACGATTTATGCCGAATAAATGAACTTGCATTTGAAAAAAAAGTACCAAATTTGTTAAAGCTGCTCGATTTTTTCTTGAATTTGGATGAACCTATTGGTGAAGCAGTTCAAGAGAATGATACGCATAAAGAATTATCTTTAATAGGTGTAAGAGTAGCACAGGCAAAATTAGCAGGATTTTATTTATTGCACGGCAATACCGAGCTAGCTAAAATTATTTACACAGACATGAAAATTGAGCCTGATTATAGAATTCAAAAAATAAAAGAGACAATTTTACAAACATCAGAAGAAGAATTTTGGGAAATTACGCCAAGAGGTGTAAATTTTAACTACGTTAAGCCGGAATTACGTAATTCGGTTATAGAATTTTTTAGTTGGTTTGAAAAAAAAATGGATAATGTGATATAGAACACATAAAAATATTTTTTAGGATATTAAAAAAAATACTTTTAAATTTGTTATAAAAATGATATATTTTTGTAGTTCTTTAATATATTAACAACAAATTGTAATTCTCAAATAATTGGAGGAGAAAGTCGTGTCGGAAAAAAAAGCGAATACACCAAAAACCGCATTTGGTAAGTTTATGGTATATGAATTTATACCAAAATACTCAAACAATGTTATGGGTATAGTTTACATGGGTGCAGCTATTTTAATTATTGTAGTAGGTTTGCGTGGGCTTGGAAAAGTAGCAGGAAAAATACCGGTAGTTCCTAGTTTTTTAATTGATCAAGCAGAAGGAAAAATTGATCCAAATTATGTAATGGGTGCATTATTTTTAGAATTCTTTTTGTTATTTATATTAGCAATAGTAACGTTTTTTACACCGGAAGAAGATCATAGTGCTGCGCATGGCTCAGCCGGTTCACACGATCAAAAAACGGAACCTACTTTAGCATCAAAAGTACCGGCTTTTAGAGATGAGATGCAGCAGTTAAAAACTATGGCTGATGAAGAAATCAGAACAATTGATACATATTTGGATAAGTTTGAAGGATTGAGCAAAAAATTGCAAAAAATTCAACTTGCAAATATACAAGCAATTCAAATGATGAAAGATTCGCTTAAGAATTAATTAGCTAATAAAAATAGGGATTACTGCCATGAAAAAAAACATGGTTTACTTTATACTTTACGTTGTATTGATAACCGAATTGTTAATTGTAATAACAGAAAGAGATGAACTTGACGAAGCCCAGGAAAATGTTAGAACAGAAATGTTAAGAACAATTTATAAAGATCCTGTTGAAATTAAAGTTCCTTTAAGTGTTGATTATGAAATTAAAAATCAAAATAGTTTTAACATAGTGTTATCAGCAAGCGGTCTTGTTTCCGAAGAAGAGAAACAAACAATAAAATACTATATAGATGTTGATCCAACTTCCAAAGTAAGACCTTCAAATTGGCCAAGTATAGGATTAAACTCGACTAGTATAGCGGGTACATATGCAATAGAAAAAGATTCGAGCGGAAATGCAATATTTGTAGGTTCGCTAGATAGAGAAGGCGATTATATATTTAATGTATATGCCGAAGTTACAAGAACTGCCCCAAGTTATATGAAAGCGTTACCCGGATTAGTAGAAGAATTTAAATTATTTATGGAAGAAACTAATCAACTTAATGTAAAAACCAAAGCTGCATTGGTAAATCTCCATGCTCGCAGATTAGGCGGTGTTCAAACTTCAGCTGCTGAAATAAGATTTTAAAATAAAAAAGGTGAGCAGATGAAAAAATTTCTACTTTTTATATTTTTAACAGGTATGGTGATAAGCGGACAACAGAGAAAGATATCGGATACAATAACTGTTGTTACATCACAAAAATTTAAAATTCCTAAAAGTAAAGATATTGTATTAACAAATATCAAAAGATTAAATATTACAGCGGAATTGCTTGATGCCAACTTTAGTTCGGTTCGTAAAATTAATGAATGTTTGCAGGATCCAGCACCCGATAAATTTCAAAATGCCTTAAAAGGACAAAGAAGTGTACTTGTTACTTATGCAGTATTTGAAACAATAAATGATGCCGGTACATATTATGCAAAAATTAATATCGATCTAACGGACGAAAAAGGATCGGCCAAAGCAGAAGTGTACTACAAAATTATTGTAGTACATCCAATTTTAGCCGCACCAATGAGTTTGCGTGATGCGTATTATTTTTCCGAAAAAGAAACATTCAGTTTTGCAACCTTAGAGTATACTGACTTTAATAGTTATTCGTATCAGGTAGTAAACGAAAAAACCAGTGCCTTATTAGATAGCGGCAGGGGACCTATTGTAACACTTGATAAAATTTTCAACGATATTAATATGGTTGACAATAGAATTAAAATTATTGGTAAATACAACGGCAAAGAATTTCAATACAAATTAAAAGATGGCACTGTTCATCCTGCAACTTGGGTAACAACATTAAATAAATTGTCGTTTTCACCATTTGTGTTTTTAAAAGAAGAAGCAGATTTTAAAGTTAATAAAGATCCTTTAGTTGTAAGTGCTTATAACGATAAAATATTAACTTTGTATTATGGTTATTTTAGTAAAACTGCAAGTGGAAATTTTGCAACTGCAAAACCATCAATTAAAAATCTTTCGGTAACAAGCGAACCTGTTCAATATTTAAAAAGTGCAGTGGCAATTACTCCCGATGGTGGTGCATTTTCGTATATTCAGATAACCCCAAATCAAGATTTTCTTGATGGTATTGAACAGTGCGGAAGTGCGGATATTATTATTAGAGTGAGTTTTGAAACTCAATTTAAAGAAAAGAAGAGTTATACTTATTATGCCCAAATTATTAAATAACTCAAAGTGTATATATACAAAATAATACAAGTAGAGAGGATAATGTACAGATTAATTACAATAATAGTGATTCTTTTTAGTTTTTTAAGTCAAAGTTACTCTCAAACTTTGGATGAATATTCAAAAAAAATAGATTCAAAGTTGAGAAGGGATAAGAATTATCTGAATTTGAATTATTTAGACATAACACCCGATTTTCAGAATATTCCCCAGTTTAATTCTATTTTCCCCCGTGTTGACGGAAGAGAACCGTTTACATTTGCTTCTAAAGAGAATATAACTTATAGATTAGTATATTTAAAAAATGGACTTGATATCGATTCGGTTTATTTGTTATATCTAGTCAAAATAGAGCGTGATGTTTCAAGCGAACAAGGCTTGATTGTACAGGCCACAACAGATCAAAAAGAAGATATTTCCAGGGTCTTAAATTTTAAAGATATTTATTCCTTAAAAATTAATCAACCCCCTCTCTACTCGTTTTTATTAGCGTTGGTTAATAGTGATGTGCGGGATAAAGAAGAATCGGATACACGACTTCCTTCTTTATTAGGAATAACTCCTGATGAAGAAATTAAAACCAGTATAGGTATGTCTTCGCGTGATAATAGAGATTATTATAATTATGTTACCGTTAATACTGCTGCACATTGGTATCCAAGAGAAACTGCGGAAGTTCAAACAAAAGGGAGAATAAAAACAACAGTTTCCGATCTCCCGTATAAAATTGATGCAAGTTTTTCGCACATTAGTTTTTCACACCAGATAATGGAATTTAAAAATCTGGGTGGAGCAAGTGTTGAATTAAGTACAGAAGAGAGGGTACTTAATTTATTACCATGGGAGTCAATGCTTTTAGGGGTTGGTGCAAAATTATTATTCCGTTTGGATGATGGGAAAAATATATACACTTCTACTTACATTGATGCAAAATTAATGGCAAGACTTAAAATGAGTAAAAAAACATTTTTAGATGGCAGATATATAGCAGAAAACAATCCTTTTGGCCCCGGTGAAACACCAATGTTAAATTTAAGCAACTCTATTTCTTGCGATTTAAGTTTTACAAGACCAATGTCGTTACCATTTATGAATTTGTATTTTTCAATAGGCTCCGAAGAATTTAAAGATCCCAACGTATATATTAAAAGTGGAACAGGATATGTTGGTTACCATACTTCAACTCAAGCAGAAATGACTTTTTCATTTTTCTGGAACTCCAGCGAAAAATTTGTTAATCGTTTTGGAATGGATGTTGGAGCAGCATATTATAATATTTGGGAAGCAAAATACGATATTAAACTGAATTTTAAAGGTGCAAAATTAGTTCAGGATAAGTTTATGCCGGTAGTTGTTTTTCATTATAATTTTGTTCCAAAAGGAGAACCGCTATTAGGCGGCAGTGTTAGACTTTTTGATAGTCATGCAAATGTATCTGCTTGGTTAAAGTTAATTGATATTAGTAGTATACATAGATTTAGATTTGAAGTAAGTTATTTAACTGCTCCATTTGCCCGTCAAAGAAGAGCTTGGGAAAGTGAAGGCGGTGCAATGTTCCAATTAAGATATCGTTTAGGTATAAATTAAAAAAAGGTAATTGACATGAAAATTTTTATAAAATATTTGCTTTTCATTCTTATAATTCCTTGTGTTGTTCGTTCGCAAGATTCTTTACAAATTAAAGAAATGCGGAAGATTTTTATTAATCTTGAATACAATACAATTGCCTATGACGATCTTAAAAAGAAATGGTTTATTAATGACCCTGAATTTGTGCGAGATGTTTACAGCAGATTTATCATTAATAACGAATTACGAATTGATGGTCGTCCGGCATCATCTGATGTTATTCGCGAAAAATCGAATGGCATTTTTGATGGTAATATTATTATTGATGTTAGAAAAAGGTTTTACGATGACGAACTTGAGTACTTTGCTTTTGTTCCTTCGGCAGAATTAGAAAAAGAGAAACCTGCTTATTTATTTGATCCTGTTGAAGATCCGTTTGAATTAAAAACAATAATTGGTCAAAATCTGTACGAAAGAATTCAAAAACAACAATACTTTTTTTCGGATATAACAAAAAAAGTTTATGATACTAAACCGGGTTATTATTTCGATTTAAACTTAAATGTGTTAGAACCGGAAGTAATGTTTTGGTCAACAACATCAAATCAACGGAATAAATATTTGGTTTCGGTAATAGGTAAATGGGGTAATAATAGAATATTTTTACCTGGCTGGTATTGCCCTGAATACACTGTCGGTTTTCAATTGGCTTATCATAAAATATTAAGTTCAGACCCTAACGATTATACTTACAAAGTTGCACTTGGTACAGGTAGAGAATCTGGCAAACCATACGTAAAAGAGTTGCCAAAAGCTCCTTTATATAAATCTGCAGACAATATTTATTTTAAAGTATCGGGTAATCTTTCCGAATATATTTTCCCTTCGTTTCCTAAAGTTTATATGAACTTAGAAGGACAAATTTCGTATAATGATTATAAAAATTCGCAATTTGGATTTACTAAAACAACTCAATTTTATTCTATACGCGATTATGCTTCATTAAGCTTTATAAAAAGAGATTTAGCAAATGTGTTCAATTTAGGGATGCTTCAGGCCGGTTTTGGAATAAGCACTTTTTCAACGTTTCATTACGAAATTGATCCTACAAAACGGGTATTGACTCAACTTGACCATAAAGATTATTTTGACAAGTTTACGCATATATTTTCCGTTGATGTTGGTTTATCAAAACGAGGCGGATTATTGCAGCACGAAACTAACGTTACTATAAGTTATGGTTCGGAAGGTTATGGTTTTATCGGTTTTGATGTAAAATTTATGGTTAATGACACATTTGGATTTATGGCAGGGTTCTATTCGGGTTTTGGCTTAGATCTTAAAGCATATCCTTATAAAACTGATAGATATTTAGTATTTTCTCCTGTTATACGTATTAATTACTAAAAGGAGTTTTCGATTATTCACTAAATTGAATATAAAATGAAAAAAACTATACTTTTTTTTATATTTTATACAATCACTGCTGCATTGTATGGGCAAAATCTTTGGGATGTGTATAAAAAAGTTGAAAAAAAACTAAAAAATGACGCTAAATATTTAGATTTATATTCTATAAATTTTACGCCTAATCAAGATGAAGTACCTTTTTTACAAAATATTCCATTAGGGTTTAGTAAAAATACGTATAGCTTTGATAGCCAAACAAATTACAGCATCGTATTTATTAAAGAAACAATTGAAATTGATTCGGTTGTTTTATTATATGTTTATAATATTGTTAATTCTGGTGGAGGTTCCGACTCTAACAGTATTATAGTTACTAATACAAGTTCACGATCCGATACCGTTAATGTTCTTTCATATACGGATTTACAAGAGCTTTATTTTAATCCTACTAATAAAAAATATTATAACGAGCTTTATAGAATAGTTGCGGCAACGCTGCAAGAACAAGAACCAAAACCTTTATTGGGTATTGAAGTTTCAAAAGAATTAAAAAAGAGTAAAGGATTTTCGAGCGAAAATAATAGCGATTATCTAAATTATTTATACGTTAATTCTAATTTCAAATATCCGCCTATTAAAACAAATACGCCTGTACAACGCCGTGGAAGGGTAAAAAATGACGTTATTGGAACGGAATATCAAATATCGGCGTCATTAAATCATGTTACTTTTACACATCAGATGCTGCAATTTCCGTATTATTCGCTTAGTGCCGAACTGAATACAGGAGATGAATTATTAAACGTTTTACCATATCAAAACATGACGGTTTCCGGTGGCATACGTGGATTAATTACGTTTTCGGGCGAAGAGCAAAATTTAATTAAGGATATTATTTTAGATGTTAGACTTTTGGGAAAAGGACGTACTGATTTTTCTAAATTTTCGCACAAAATACCGTTTATATTTTCGGATGCCGCCAAACTTAATGTTACTTCAGGTTTTATTGCTAACATAAAAGCAAGTCAACTTTACGAGTTTCCATTTTTGAATTTGTATATATCAGCAGGAAGTAAAGATTTTACCGATCCTTTTGTTAAATTTGGGAAAAAAGATAGTTCTTATGCTTTTTTTACTTCATTCCAATGGCGTTTTTTATTTTCGTTCTTTTGGAATGCAAACGAAAGATCTGATTTGAGATTTAAGATGGATGTTGGGCTTGGTAATCATGATATTGTTAAAGTTATTTATAATAGAAATAAAATAACGGAAAATTTAGTTTCTAATAGAATTAAACCAATTGTTGGAATTAATATATCGTTTGTTCCTAAAAATACCGAATTGATAAATTTAGATTTACGTTATTATGACAGCGTTATTAAAGGAGATGTTTGGTTTAAGGTATTAGAAATGCAACCGCATGTGTTTAGGCTTGGCGGAGTGTTTTTATCCACTCCCGTTTTTAGAAATGTAAAAGAATGGGAAGTTGAAGGGTCCGGAATGATTCAAATTCATTACCGATATGGTTTTTAAATTAACAGATGGTTGTTATGAAAAAAAAATTACTATTTATTTTTATAATATTTACTTTTTCCACAATATTTTCGCAAATTTCTGATGAAAAAAAATTTGAATATATTGACAAAGTATATAGAAATTTAGAGTATAACACAATTGCATTTAACGATTTGAAAAAAACATGGAATTTAACAGATCCTATGTTTGTAAGAGAAATCTTTAATAGATTTGTTGTTCAAAATGCTCTTAGAATTGATGGAAAAAAACCATCTGCAGACACTCTTAAAAAACTTGTTAATGATGTATTTAACGGTTATGTTTTTATTGAGTTAAAAAAGCGATACTATGATGACGAAATTGAATTATTAAGGTTTTTTACCGAATCAACAATTAATGAAGATACGGTTAAAACATACTATTTTGATGAATTTAATGATCCTGTTTATATTAAATCGGTTTTGGGTGAAAAGGTCTATCAAGATCTAAAATCTAAACTATATTCATTAACCGACTTATCAAAAACATTTTATGATTCTAAAGAGGGTTATAAGTTTGATATTTATTTCCATGTTCAAAATCCGGAATTAAAATTTTATCAATTAACTACAAATAATAGAAATAAATTTTTACTTTCATTTATTGGCCGATGGGGCAATGATTATATTGTTATGCCGGGTTGGTTTGATGCGCATTATAATATAGGTGTAAAATTAAAATATATTGATTATTTGGTAAATAATCAGCCTAATAGCGCATATAATGTTGAAATTGGTTATAGCGTAGATGCCAGGTGGCCCGGTTTTGGATTTGTGGATGGTAATTACGGAAGAAGATTATTTAGTACAGGTAATAATCTTTATGTCCACTTGGATGGTAATCCTTTAAAATTAATTTGGCCGAAATTAGAAAAATTTGATCTCTATTTTGACGGATCATTTTCAATGACTGAATATACTGTAAAAGATTATAATATTAATTATATAAGCCAGTTTTACTCAAACAGGAATTATTTAGTTTTTTTAGTTAAATATAAAAACTTTGCAAATTTTATGGATTTAGGTAATTTACAAGCAGGACTTGGGATAGCTTCTTTTGATATTTATCGATATTATTTAGATCCGACAAGATTGGTTCTGATTAATGCAAAAAAAAGCCCGCTAGGATATTTTAAAAATTCTGTTGTTTCTGAAATAGGTATTGAAAACTATACCGGTTTGTTGCAACATAAAATATTTTTACAACTTGGATATGATTTGACAGACGCAACCGGCTACTTTGGATTAAAAACACAATTTATGCTTAGTAATTCCATCGGTTTTGATTTTAAATTTTTTAAGGCTTTTGCAAAACCAAAAAATGGACTTCCGTTCTTTAGATTTGATAATTATTTAGTGTTTTCACCAATTATTAGAATCAACTATTAAAGATTTATACACCACTAAGGAGTTATTTGGTAGATGAAGAAATATACATTATTTATTTTGTTAATAATTGGTAGTTTTATTTTTAATTTTAGTACAATTAGTGCGTATAAATATAAAACATCAACTAAACAATTAACTGCGTCTAAATTATCAGCTAAATTTCAAGAGCCAAAAGCAAAATCAATTACATTGGCTTCGCCCAATGGTGCTGAAATATGGAAGGCAGGTTCAATTCAAGTTATTAAATGGGCAAGTAGTGAAATAAATTTTGTTACTTTAAGCTATTCAACAAACAACGGAATATCTTGGACTAATATCGAATCGAATATAGCCGCAAGTTTATGGCAATACCAATGGAATATACCGGAAAATATTACTCCATCGCAAGAATTTAGAATAAGAATATTTGATGATTCGGATCCCACTGTTTTTGATATAAGCGATAATCCATTTATATTATCAAAATTAAAAATATTATCTCCCGTAACCGGTGTATCTTTTCAAACATCTCGTGTTGACACAATCAAATGGCTTGCAAGTTCTGATATTAACCTAGTAAATATTGAAATAAGTTTTAATAATGGTGTTTGGCAAACAATAGCTAACAATTATGATGCTTCTTTAGCAAAATTTGAATATACAGTTCCTGATAACCCTTCATCATTTAATAGAATAAGAATTTCAAATAGTGCTATTCCATCTATTACCACCACAAGTGATTATTTTAGAATTGCAAAAATTCTCTTATCTGCACCAAATGGTGGAGAAGACTGGTTTAATAACTCTACGCACTCAATATTGTGGAACAGCTCGAGCATTACAAGTTTAGGGTTATCATATTCTACAGATAATGGTGTAACATGGATTTTAATAGCAGATTCGGTATCGGCAGCATTAAATTCATATAGCTGGCTAATCCCGCCAACTGCAAGCAGTCAAGCATTAATTAAAGTATTCGATTCAAATGATACTTCGATTTATGATTTAAGCAATTCGACATTTACAATTTCAACATTATCAATAATATCACCTAACGAATTAACCGGCTGGGCTATTGGAGCTAATCAAAATATAACATGGACTTCAAACTTATCAGGTAACGTTAAAATTGAAATTACAACAAATAATGGTACTTCTTGGACACAAATAGCAACAGGTATTCCTGTTACACAAGGTGTATATACTTATACAGTTGCAAATACTCCTACAAACAAAGCAAAAGTAAAAATTACCAGCTTAGATAATTCATCATATACGGCCATTTCTAACAGCTTTTTTACAATAGGAAATATTAATATTATTAGACCTAGTGGGGGTGAAATTTTTAGAGCCGGTGATATTGAACAAATTTTGTGGTCTAATACTACCGGAATTAATTTAATAAAAATTGAATATTCGTCTGACGGGATTGTTTGGAATTTAATAACTGCAAACGCCCAGTCTAGTTTAGGAAGATATGATTGGGCAATACCGGCAAATTTAAATTCGGCAAATGCTTACATTCGTTTAAGTGATGGGGAATCTGATGCTGGTTTATCCTTTGTTAGCAGTTCATTTTCAATTAATAATATCATTATCAATTTTCCTGTTGGTAATGAGGTGTTTAAAGGTGGTACAACTCAAAACATTAAATGGGTCGCAAGTCCAAGTATTTCAAATGTAAGAATTGATTATAGACTTGATGATAATAGCAATTGGAAAACTATTACCAATTCTACATCTGCAGCCTTAGGAAATTATTTTTGGAATATACCTGATTCATTATCTACTATTGCGTGTAAAATAAGAATAAGGTCTACTTCCGACACGGCTGTTTCTTCAATTAGCGAAGGATATTTTAAGATTGGTAATCTCCAAATTATTACACCAAACGGCGGTGAAAAATTAGTTGGGAATGCAAATTACAATATTAGATGGTCGAGTACTAACAGTGTAAATTATGTTAGATTGCAATACTCGCTTGATGGGGGAGTTAACTATATTAATATTCCAAATGCTTCCAGTTATCCTGCAAATGCAGGATTGTTTCCATGGAGTGTACCCAATATTTTAACAAGTAATGCAAAAATTCGAATTTTAGATTCGGACTCACCGGTAATATTTGATAATAGTGATGCCGATTTTTCAATAGCGGAGTTAAGTTTAACTTACCCCAATGGAGGAGAAGGGTTTTTACCCGGAACACCTATAAATATAACATGGACATCAACTAACATTACCGGTGTTACAATCGACTATTCGGTAGTGCCAAATGTATGGATTAATATTGTATCTAATATTAGTGCCGCATTGGGTAGTTATGCTTGGGTTATACCAAATCAACCTTCATCTTCAGTACAAATTAGAATTACTGCTACTGAAAATTCGGAGTTGTTTGATATTTGTGATAGAAATTTTAAAATTGGAAGTGTTGTTGTCCTTTCACCAAATGGAAATGAAATTTATCAAGCTGGAATTAATAAAGAAATACGTTGGAATGCCAGCAGTGGAGTTGATAGAGTTAATATAGATTTGACTACTAATAATGGTACATCCTGGATAAATGTTATTTCTAATTATTTGGCAGGTTCGGGCAAATATGTATGGACGGTAACCAATGCTCCATCTGCAAACGCAAAAATTAGGGTTTCGGATTTTGATTACCCTAATATCTCCGATATGAGTGAAAATCCGTTTTCCATTAAAAATATTTCGGTTATTTATCCAAATGGAGGTAATTTCTTTTTGGTAGATAGTACTGTTGAAATTACTTGGCAGCCTTACAATATTGCCAATGTCAAATTAGAATATTCTACCGACCACGGTGTTTTTTGGAATCCCATTATTAATTCTGTACCATCAGTGCCCAGTAAATATTTGTGGAATGTCCCTAATCAACCATCAGATAGAGTTTTAATTAGGATTAGCGATGCTGATTTTCCCGCAGCAAAAGTAAGCGATTCAAGTGACCATAATTTTAGTATTAATCTTGTTTATGTTATTTTCCCTGATGGTGGGCAAAGTTTTGTTGTTAATAGCGATCAAAATGTTAAGTGGGTATCGCATAATTCGGTAGCAAACATCAAGCTGGAATATACTACTACTAATGGTACTTCTTGGGTTGTTGTTCAAAATTCAATTCCTGCTGCACCACAACAATATTTATGGACAATACCAAACACTCCTACTTCTCAAGGCCTTGTTCGAGTAACAAGTACAGTAAATTCTGCAGTTACCGATGTTAGCAATAGTCAATTTAGTATTGGTAGTATTTTACTCACTTCTCCAAATGGAGGTGAGAGGTGGCAGGTTGGTTCAACTCATACTATTAAATGGAATAATATTGTTACTGTAAATAATGTAGATCTTGATTATACTACAAACCAGGGTGAAACATGGCTGCCAATTGTTAGTAATTATAACGCAACTTTAGAATCGTACAGTTGGATTATTCCTAATACTGTATCTGCATTTGCTAAAGTACGAATTAAAAACTCCACAAACGCAACATTATTTGATGTTAGTAACAATGTTTTCTCTATTTGTTCAATTTTGGTTACTTCTCCTAATGGAAGTGAAATTTATCAAGTTGGAGAAAATTTACCCATAACTTGGGCTTCTAATAATATTAATTTTATTTTTGTTGAATACTCAACAAATAATGGCAATAACTGGGAAGTGTTAAATGGCGGAAACCCGATAAATGCATCGGATGGTATTTTTAACTATACTTTACCCGACTACCCAACACAATCCGGATTAATAAGAGTAAGAGATACTCAAGATAATAATATTTATGATGTAAGTAACAATCTGTTTAGTGTTTATAGATTGGATTTAATATCGCCGAATGGCGGGGAAAGTTATAAAATTGGTTCAACTCAATTAATTAGATGGAATTCCAGCGGTGTCAATTCGGTAAGTATAAAATATTCGACTAATAACGGAATTAATTGGCTTGGAATTATTGATAATGTGATTGGTGTTAATGGCGTTTATAATTGGTTGGTTCCAAATATACCAACAAACAACTTTAAAATTAAAATTTATGATAAAGATAATACGTTTATAAAGGATTCTTCTGATACGGGTTTTACTATTGGTGATATAGTCGTTACAAAGCCTGATAGTGGTGAAGTACTTTTAGCTCATACCGTAAAAAGAATTGAATGGACTGTTACGCCGGGAATCCAGAATGTAAACATTGAACTTCAACCAAATAGTGTTTCACCTTGGGAAACTATTGAACCGTTTGCTAATGCTCAACAAGGTTTTTATAACTGGTTAGTTAGTGATAATGCTAGTACCAGTGCAAAAATTCGTGTCTCTGATGCTGTTGTTGGTACATCAATAACAGATGAGTCGGAGCCTTTTTTAATAAATACTATACATGTTGTTGCTCCAAATGGTGGCGAATATTGGCAGGCAGGTAAAGCAAATATTATCACTTGGACTAGTTCTGTAACCGGAAATCTTAAAATAGAATATTCTTCTGATAACGGAACAACATGGCATCTTGTGATTGGAAGTGTACCGGCGGTAAATAATCAATATAGTTGGAATACACCTGCTAATTTATCGTCAAGACATGTGTTAGTTAAAATTACAGATATAAATGCACTCACAATATTTGATTATAGTGACAATGTTTTTAAGGTTGGAGATGTATCTATTATCAGTCCTATCGGTAGTGAGTATTGGCAATCAAATTCAGTGCATGAAATATCCTTTTCAGCATCAAACAGTATTGACGAAGTGACCATTCAATATACGTTGGATAATATTACATGGCAGCCAATTGTTTCAAATTATCCGGTAACATCCGGTAAATATAATTGGGCCCTTGGCAATTTATCTCCTTCAAATGTTGCAAGAATTAGAGTATTTGATGCCAATTCCGCATTAGGTATTGTTGCCGTTAGTAATACATTTAATATAATAGAACTTAATGTTTTATCTCCTAACGGAAACGAATATTGGCAATCGGGCACATTAAAAAATATTACTTGGAGTACTTCTTTAACAAGTAACTTGAAAATTGAATATTCTGCCGATAATGGTAATATTTGGAATACAATTTCCGGTTCGGTGCCGGCACCAAATTTAGGTTATGCTTGGAATATTCCTGCTAATTTATCATCAAAACAAGTAAAAGTAAAATTGACTGATTTAGACCATAGTTCAATAATTGATTCCAGTGATTTGATTTTTAAAATTGGAACTGTTAAAATATTAAATCCGGTTGGTGGAGAAAATTGGCAGACAGGTTCACAAAAAATAATTAATTTTTCAACTTCCGGTAGTGTTGAAGAAGTTAATATTGAATATACTCTTGATAATATTACATGGAATACGATTGCTTCACATTATCCGGTTAGTACCGGAACATTTACATGGGGTATTGGGAATATAAGTGCTTCCAGCAATGCAAGAATAAGAATTAGTGATGCGGAATCAGGATTATCAATAATCTCTTCAAGTAATACATTTAATATTATTAATTTAAAAGTTGATTCTCCCAATGGTGGAGAGTTTTGGCAGGCGGGTACAGCAAAAAATATTACGTGGAGTAGTTCAATTACCGGCAATCTTAAAATAGAATATTCAAGTAATAATGGAGGATCATGGAATTCGGTTATTGCATCCATAGCAGCTTCAAACAATAGTTACAGTTGGAATATCCCTGCTGCTTTATCTTCTAAACAAGTAAAAATAAAAATAATTAATTTAGATGCTCCTAACATTGTCGATTCAAGTGATGCAGTTTTTAAGGTAGGGAATGTCTCTATAGTAAGTCCCGTTGGCGGAGAATATTGGCAAATAGGTACACAAAAAGTAATTAATTTTTCTACATCCAACAGTGTTAATGAAATAGATATTTTTTATACTCTTGACAATATCACATGGATTCCAATTGCATTAAGATATCCGGTAAGTAGCGGTACATATAATTGGAGTATCGGGAATATTAGTGCTTCAAACAATGCAAGAATAAGAATCAGTGATTCGGAATCGGGATTAACAATCGTATCAACTAGCAATACGTTTAATATTGTCAATCTAAAAGTTGATTCGCCTAACGGAGGAGAATTTTGGCAGGCAGGAACGATTAAAAATATTACATGGACAAGTTCAGTACCCGGTAATCTAAAAATCGATTATTCTTCAAACAATGGAAGTTCGTGGAATAATATTATTGCTTCAATATTGGCATCAAATAATAGTTATAGTTGGAATATTCCTGTCACTTTATCATCCAAACAAGTAAAAATAAGAATAATTAATTTAGATACTCCAAGCATTGCTGACTCTAGCGACTCTGCATTTAAAATTGGCAATGTTACAATTACAAGTCCTATTGGTAATGAATATTGGCAAATCGGGACACAGCAGGTAATTAATTTTTCAACATCCGGCAGTGTGGATGAAGTTGATATTTATTATAGTCTTGATAATATTACTTGGACTCCTATTGTATTAAATCATCCTGCAATTACAGGTGTTTATACCTGGAATATGCTTAACTTGAGTCCGTCAACTAATGCAAGAATCAGAGTAAATGATGCTGCTTCGGGCTTAAGTATATCATCTTTAAGCAATACATTTAATATTGTTAATCTTAATATTGTATCTCCTAATGGAGCTGAATTATGGCAAACCGAAACAATACAAAATATTAAATGGTTATCAAGTAGTCATATCCCCTCAGTTAATATTTATTATAGCGACAATAATGGTACAAGTTGGAACCTTATTTCAAGTTCATATCCATCGGTTTCAAATGATACTAATAAATATGCTTGGAATATTCCATCCGGTATTTCAAGTTCACAAATGTTAATTAAAGTTGAGAGCTTTAATAATATTTTATTAAAGGATGTTTCAAATAATCCGTTTTCTATTGGGAATTTAATTGTTACATCTCCTACAAATGCAGATAAATTACAGAGCGGAAGGCAAAAAACAATTACGTGGAATAGTACAAAAGTTGGAAATATAAAAATTGAATATTCGTTGGATAATGGGGTTACATGGCAACCGGATGTTATAATTAGCTCTATCAATTCCGATCTTCATATGTACAATTGGACAGTGCCTGATACTATTTCGTCTAGTCATGCGCGTATAAGATTAAGTTCGCTAAGCAACAAAGGAGCAGTTTCTGTCAGCAATCCATTTGTTATTTCATTATTAGAAGTTGTTGCCCCAAATGGAGGGGAATTTTGGCTTGCCGGTTCAACAAAATTAATTAAATGGAATAGTAACCAAATAAATAGTCTGTCTATTTATTCATCCGATAATAACGGTCAATTATGGAACCTAATTGCCTCTAATGTGCCCGCTGTCAATAAACAATTCAGTTGGGTAATACCAACAAATTCTGTAACAAATAGTGCTAAAATTTTACTTGTTGATGAAAGCAATATTATCATTAGAGATTCGAGCAGCTTATCATTTTCTATAAATTCGTTGAAGTTGGCTAGTCCAATTGGTGGCGATATTTGGCAGGCCGGAACCACAAAACAAATTAAGTGGAATGGCTTAAATTTAGGGCAAATCGAACTCTTCTATTCTTTGAACAATGGTACAAATTGGAGTAAAATAATTGACAATATAAGTGGTTCAGTTGGTAATTACAATTGGATTATTCCTCAAGATACTGCTTCAAATCAAGTTCGTATTAAAATTAGAGAAATGTTAGATACTACAAATTATGATATATCCGATTTGTTTACAATAAACAGATTGCAATTATTAGTACCAAACGGTGGCGAAAATTGGCAAGCAGGATCTACAAAAAAAATTACTTGGTACAGTAAATATATAAATAATATTTCTTTAGCATATAGCATTGATAATGGATTAAATTGGATAAATATTGCAGATAATATTGCCGGAAATGCTTACAATATTAATTGGAATATCCCTTCTAACATTACAACCGAGAATGCAAAAATTAAAATATGGGATACAAGTAATCCTGTTTTTAAAGATTCGAGTGAAACTAGATTTATTATTAGTAATATTGGAATAATTGCTCCTGCTGGTAATGCTCAGTTGTTAGCCGGTGCACCAACAACAATTAGTTGGAATGCTTCAAATCTTGGTATAATTAACATTTTATATAGTATTGATAATGGAACAACTTGGGATACAGTAAAATCGAATGTTCCTTCAACAGCAAACTCTATTATATGGAATATTCCTTCAAATATTGCTACAAATCAAGCATTGGTTAGATTACAATCTGTAACCGATCCGTCAATTAGAATTTTATCTTCTAACTTTATAATTAGTAATTTGGTTGTTACAACCCCAAATGGCAGCGAAATATGGCAGTCGGGAAGTCTAAAGCTAATTACTTGGCAAAGTCAGTTTGTTAATAATATAAATATTTATTATAGTTTAAACAATGGCTCAACTTGGACTGAAATAGTAAACAACATACCGGCAGTAACTAATAATTTTTCTTGGACTATTCCGGCAAATATCACAAGTAATTCAAGTTTAATAAAAATAGAAGATACTAATAATTCCGCAATTAAAGATTCCAGTAATACTATTTTTACAATTGGTTTATTAAGTATTACCTCGCCAATTAACGGTGAACAAGTTCAAGCCGGAACAAATAAAAATATTACTTGGAATTCTTCTAATTTGGGGTTAATAAATATTGACTATTCGATTGATAATGGTGCTACATGGAATGAAGTTGCCAAAGATGTTTTAGCTTCCGATTTGCATTATAATTGGTCTGTTCCCGATGTTTTTTCTACATTAGCTAAAATAAGATTGTCTTATAAAAATGATGTTTCGATAAGTTCAACATCGTCTACTTTTGTGATTAGCAGTTTAACACTTTTAACACCAAATGGCGGTGAGGTTTGGCAGGCTGGTACAACAAAATCAATAACATGGCAATCACAAAATATTGCTAATGTTAATCTTGATTATTCGCTGGACAATGGAACCAACTGGATAAGTATTGCTTCAAATATAGCAATAAATCCAGGTTTATATTCTTGGAATATTCCTGCTTCTCTTTCATCATCGGTAGCATTAATACGTATTTCCGATTATTCAAATGCCGCAATTAAAGATATTAGTAATTCACGGTTTACAATCAGCCAATTACAATTAACATCTCCGGTTGGTGGAGAAAAATGGCAGGCTGGAACTGCTAAAACAATTACTTGGACTGGCTCAAATTTAAATAATATTAAGGTCGAGTATAGTATTGATAATGGTGCTACATGGGATCCTACTCCTATTGTTAGTAGTATTGCAATGTCTTTGAATTCTGTTCAATGGATTATTCCCGAAAATTTAGTCTCAAATCAGGTAAAAATTAAATTAACATCTTTAGATAATCCTTCTATTAGCAGTACGGGTGGGCAATTTACTCTTAGCAGTCTTAAAGTTGTTGCTCCAAATGGTTCGGAAAGATGGCAAAGCGGAACAACTGAAAATATTACTTGGCAATCGCAATTTATAAATAATATTAATATATATTATTCTATTAATAAAGGTAGTTCATATACTTTAATTGCAAATAATATAGCTTCAGGATTAGGCACTTACTCGTGGGTTATTCCTTCAAATATTGCAACCTCAAACGCAGTTGTTAAAATTATTGATTCAGATAATAACTCAATTATTGATACAAGTGATAATATTTTTACAATTGGTATTTTAGGCATCACTTCACCAACAAGTGCGGATGTATGGCAAGCCGGTAAACAATATAATATTAATTGGGTTGCAAATACAACCAATCAGTCTTTAAAAATCGAATATTCGAGAGACGGTGGAGCAACTTGGGAATTAATACCGGGTGCAAATAACGTACCGACTGTTAACGGGACATATTTATGGACAATACCTTCAACAGAAGGTACTTCTACTGCCAAAGTAAGAATTTCGGATATTACTTCAAAATTAGTCTATCAAAGCCCAAATTTTGTTATTAAACAATTAGATTTATCTAGTCCTAATGGAGGTCAATATTGGACTTCGGGAACTTCACGAGATATTGAATGGATTAGCAGTCAAATTGCCTCGGTTAAAATAGAATATTCTGTTAATAATGGTACTTCATGGAATGAAATTGTTAATTCAACTCCCGCATTAACAGGTAAATATACTTGGAATATCCCGGCAGAATTAGTTAGTCCGGTAATGAAAATAAAAATAAGTGATGCCGGAAATAGTCAAATAAATGATATGAGTGATAATACATTTGTTATTGGAAGTATTAAAGTTGTTGATCCAAATGGCGGTGAAGTTTTGCAAGCCGGCGTATCTTACAATATTAAATGGACAAATTCGGCAAGCATAGATAACGTAATAATTGATTATAGTATTGATAATGGAGTTAACTGGAGTAGTGTAACAAATTCAACTCCTGCTGATGGTGAATATATATGGAGTGTTCCTTCAGGCCTATCCACTAATTCTGGTTTGATAAGAATAGCGGATTACAATTCAAGCAGCTCAATTATTGATATTAGTAATGCTAATTTTTCAATTGCCAATTTATCATTACTTTCGCCGGATGGTAATGCAAGTTATCAAGTTGGTAAAACAATAAATATTGAATGGACTGCAAGCAACAATATAGCAAATGTTACAATTGAATATTTTACCGAAACGAAAGGTTGGAAATTAATTGCTTCAAATATTGCTGCAAATTCAAGTCCATATTTGTGGGTAATTCCTAATGATCCTTCAGATTCTACGCGAATTAGAATTAAAAGTAGTCTTAATAATCAAGTTTTTGATATTAGCAATAATAGTTTTAGGATCGCAAACCTTACTGTACTATCACCAAACAATTTAGTCCGATGGCAGTCCGGTACTTTAAATAGTGTACAATGGTCAAAAACATCAAATATTAAAAATGTTAATCTCGATTATTCAGTTGATGGTGGGACTAATTGGAAATCAATTATATCAAATTATAGTTCTATCAATAATACTTATAATTGGCTTGTTCCTGCAGATACAACATTTAATGCAAAAATCAGGGTTGTTGATGCTTCTTCATCCGGGGCAATATCCGATATAAGTGATGTTAATTTTATTATTAACACTTTAAGTGTTATTAAACCTGACGGAATTGAACCTTGGTTAAGCGGATCAATTAAAACAATTGAATGGATAAGTACTGCCGACATTGATTCCGTTTATATAAATCTTTCAATTGATGGTGGTACAACCTGGAGTTTGCTTAATAAAATAAAAGCAAATGTCGGCGTTTATAGCTGGACAATTCCACAGCTTATAAATTCAAATAATGCATTTATTTTAATTAAAGACACTAAATTAGAGACAATTAGAGATACAAGTAATAAATTTATTATTATTCCGGCAAATCTTAGTTTAACATATCCGGTTGGTGGAGAATACTTACAAGAAGGCAAGTCTTACAATATTGGGTGGACTAAATCTTCAAATGTAAATAATGTAAAAATTGAATTTACTTCCGATGGTGGTGCAAATTGGGTTACTATTAAAAGTAGTTATCCTGCAGATTCGTTAAAGTTTAATTGGAAAGTACCGGAAAATACATTTACTAATTTAGCAAAAATAAAAATTACTGATGTTCAAAATAGTTTTATTACTAGCACAAGTACAACACCATTTACAATTGCAGCGTTGCAGTTAACATCGCAGCTTGGTTCAGAAAATTATCAAGTTGGAACATCCCAAAACATTACATGGAATGCAAGTGCTAATATACCTTTTGTAAATATTGAATACAGCACTATTGACGGGATTTGGAAACTGATTGCCCAAAATATTGCTGCAAATTTGGGTACATATGTTTGGTTGATACCTAATGATCCTTCTAATACGATTAAAATTAGAATACGCAGCAGTTTATCCACGCAAATAAATTCTTCAAATATCGAATATTTCAGAATAGCAAATATTTTAGTAACGGAACCAAATGTTTACCAAAAATGGCAAGTTGGTTCAATGCAACAAATAAAATGGAACAGCACTGCAAATATTCAGAAAATAAATATTTATTATACTTCAAATAACGGGATTGTTTGGAATCCTATTGTAACCGATACATTGGCTTCTACCGGAGTTTATAATTGGATAATACCTGATAATCCGAATACAACAACACGGATTAAAGTTGTTGATGCATTAGCTGCAGATTTTATTAATGACATTAGCGATAATGATATTACAATAACAAAACTTAAAATTACAAATCCTCTTGGTGGGGAAAATTGGCTAAGCGGCGATACTCAACCAATCAAATGGACTTCAAGTACCGATATTGATAGTGTTGGTATATATTTATCACTTGATGGTGGTAATATATGGAGTTTAATTACTAAACAAAAAGCAAATACAAATCAATATAATTGGACTATTCCTCAATCTCTCAATTCAAATAATGTATTAATTAAAATCAAGGATACAAAATTTGAAAATATTGTTAGTACAAGTAATAGTCTTTCAATTACTTATGCCAATCTTAGTTTAATATATCCTGTTGGTGGGGAATATTTACAGGAAGGAAAATCTTATTTTATTACAGGAACAAAATCCGCAAATATAAGTGATATCAAATTGGAATTTACATTAGATAATGGACTAAATTGGACAACAATTCCAGCCTCTCCAAATCTTAGTACTTCTTTAGATTCTTTAAAATATAAATGGATAGTTCCGGCAAATACATTTACTAATTTGGCAAAAATTAGAATAAGCGAGGCTAATAACAGTTTTATTTCAAGTACAAGTAATGCTACCTTTACAATTGCAGCTTTGAAATTAACTTCTCAAACCGGATCGGAAAATTATCAGGTTGGTACAACACAAAGTATTACGTGGAATGCAAGTGCTAATATTCCTTTGGTTAATATTGAATATAATACCGATAATGGTGTTTGGAAAACTATTGCACAAAATATTGCGGCTAATCTTGGTACATATTCATGGTTAATTCCTAACGATCCTTCTAATATTGTTAATATTAGAGTGCGAAGCAGCGAAACAAGCAGTATTGCAGGAATAAGTGCAAGTAGTGTTCGAATTGCAGATGTTTTAGTTACAAATCCTAATATTTTCCAAAAATGGCAGGTTGGATCAGTAAAACAGATTAAATGGAACAGCACAAGTAACGTTCAAAATATAAACATATATTTTTCTACTAATAATGGGTTAGTTTGGAATCCTGTAGTTACAAATACTGTTGCTTCAAGCGGGGTTTATAATTGGCTTATTCCTGATTATCCAAATACATCAACACGAATTAAAATTGTTGATGCTTTGGCTGCAAATTCTATTAATGATGTAAACGATACAGTAATAGTAATTTCAAAATTGCAGATTAATGAACCGATTGGCGGTGAAATATGGGCAAGCGGATCAACACAACAACTTCAATGGACGGCAAGTAATGATATTGATAGTATTGGCATTTATTTGTCTTTGGATGGTGGAAATGTATGGAGTAGTATTACCAAACAAAAAGCTAATATAGGTGCTTTTACATGGGTTATCCCTCAATCTATTAATTCAAGCAATGTATTAGTTATGATGAAAGATACAAAGTTTGAAAGTGTAAAAGATACAAGTGGAAGTCTTACTATTTATCCACCGGTGTTAACAGTAACTTCGCCTAATGGTGGTGAATATTTGCAGGCAGGATCTAAATATTACATTAAATGGCAGTCTTCTGCGGATGTTAATAACATAAAAATTGAATTTAGGCAAAATGCCGCCGATACAGTTTGGTCTGTGTTAGAAAATAGTTATCCCGCAGATTCATTACAATATTTATGGACAATTCCATTAGATATTTCAACCAATGCTGCTAAAATTCGTATTACTGATGTAATGCAACCATTCATTGTAGATTCAAGTGATAATTTCTTTAAAATAGGCTGGGTTTTAGTTCAATCGCCAAATGGCGGCGAGCATATTCAATCCGGTAAAAAGATTGATATTAATTGGCTTACAAGTGCTAACATTACAAATGTAAAAATTGAATATACAATAAATGGAAATATTTGGACAACAATTGTTCCTTCAATTGCTGCTAATATTGGTACATATAAATGGACAATCCCAAATACTCCTTCTGCTTTTGCACGTATAAAGATAAGTGATGCTTTATCAAATAACACAATTAAAGATTTAAGTGACACTGATTTTACTATTAGCCTGCTTCAATTAACTACACCGGCTAGTAGTATACAGCTGCAGGCAGGTACAAATTATCAAATTAAATGGAATAGCAGTCCGGAAATTAATTATGTTAACCTTGAATATACTTTAGACGGAACAGTTTGGAATATTATAAGTCAAGATTCTATTCAAGCATCTGTAGGTGAATATTTATGGCAGATACCTGATAATTTATGTTCAACACAAGGTAAAATAAGAATTTGGGATAACAGTTCTGCAGGTATTAATGATACAAGTAAATATCTCATAACTTTTAAAATGCTAAATCTAACATCTCCTATCGGAGGCGAAAATTGGCAGGTTGGAACTACTAAAGCTATAAGATGGAACGCTTGTCAGGTTGATACAATAACTATTGAATATTCCATTAATAATGGTCAAAATTGGCTTTTAGTAAGTGAAAATATCCCAACTTTAGGTAATATATATAATTGGACGGTACCAAATACTGTTTCTTCAAATGTTCTTGTACGGCTTGTTGATAAAACCAATCCTCAATTATTAGCGGTTAGTAATAGATTTTCGATATTTAATCCGTCAATCAATTTAGTAACGCCTAATGGTGGAGAGACCTGGCAGTCGGGTACAACTAAAACTATAGAGTGGCAAAGTAATTTAATTGACTTTGTTAAAATTGAATTTTCAAGTGATAGTGGTGCTACTTGGTCAACGTTAAGAAGTTCGATATCCGCAGATTCATCATACAGTTGGTTTATACAAAACAACTTAGAAACACATGGAGCTGTAATTCGAGTTTCGGATGTAGTAAATCCACATATTAAAGATACAAGTGAAGTATTTACAATTACCGAATTGCGATTAACAAGCCCGATGGGTGGGGAATATTGGCAGTCGGGCACGCAAAAAAATATTACATGGCATGCAGGCAGTGGAATTAATCTTGTAAGGCTTCAGTACTCTTTGGATAATGGACAAAATTGGACAAATATTGCGGAAGCTCAAAACATAATTGCTTCAGTTGATACATTTAAATGGAATATTCCTATAACTTTGGGAACTAATATTGCCAAAATAAGGGTAATGGATATAGTTGATCAGACTATTAATTCTACTTCTGTTGATACTTTTACTATTGGTTGGGTACGGGTAATTACTCCTAATGGTGGAAATGTTTTCCAATCGGGTCATTCTGTAAATGTAACATGGGAATGCAGTGGTAATTTAAGAAAAGTAAACGTTGAAATTTATAATCCTTCAACAAATCAGGTAGTGGTTGAATCCGAAGCTAATGCTTCGTTGAAAACAATTAATTTAGTAATTCCTTCAAATTATTTTTCGGATTCGTTGGTTGTTAGAATAAGTGAGGTGAATTCAAATTATCTTATAAGTGACGTTAGTGACAATTTATTTAGTACAAAAGCACTTGAACTTATGCGCCCTGTGTTTGGTGATAACTGGAAAGCAGGAACAACTGAAACAATAAAATGGGAAGCAAGTTCAAATAATAATACTGTTAATATACTATACACATCCAATAATGGTGTTACTTGGAATCCTATTGTTACAAATTATTCTGCTGCTTTGGGCGAATATGATTGGCAAATACCAAACAATTTATCCTCAGATAAATGTATAATAAAGATTTATAATTCTTTTTATACAAATGTAAAAGATTCGAGCGGATTATTTAATATTTATGTACCGGGATTATCATTAATATCTCCAAATGGTAATAATTATTACCAGGCAGGAAATACTTATAAAATTCAGTGGTCAAGTTCTTTTGTAACTGCTGCTGCAATAGAATTTAGTTCGGATAATGGAGTTACTTGGGATACTTTAAAAGCTCCAATACAGGCAAGTTTAGGCGAATGGGATTGGCAGATACCTAACAGAGTTTCAACTAATTTAGGTTTAATACGTATAAGTGATTATAGCAATAATGCGGTAAAAGATGTAAGCGATGCTACTTTTGTAGTTGGATGGATTGAGGTTATTTCGCCCGACGGAGGAGAAAATTGGCTTTCAAATTCATCAAACGAAATACGATGGGAAAACAGCAGCTCGATAAGTTTAATTAATATCTATTATAGTAATGGTGATAATGGTATTGATACCAATTGGGTATTATTAACAACCAATCACCCTGCAGCAAATATGCCTTATATTTGGCAGCAAATACCAAATAAAGAAACTAATAGGGGAAAAATTAAAATTACGGATGCTAAATCGAATAATAAAATTGCAAATGAAAGTAATGATTATTTTTCAATTACAAAATTATATGTTTTATCACCAAATGGTGGTGAAGTATGGTATTCGGGAAATGCTTATAAAATAACTTGGACTCCAAGTATAAACATTAACGGATTAAAAATAGAACTTTCAACAAACGGGGGGAAAACGTGGGGAGTTAATATTACAAGTTCAACTCCTGCATCAACCGGATTTTATGATTGGGCAATTGATGGTTCTTTATATTCCGATTCTTCATTAATTAGACTTACTGATGTAGAACATAACGAAATAATTGATGTTAGTGACGGACTTTTTACTCTAGGGGCAATTCAGCTAAGAACTTTTGATAATGAAGAAAAAGTACTTGAAGGTTCTAATAAACTTATTACTTGGTTAAATAGTGCAAATATTAAATTTGTGGATTTACTTTATAGAACAAAAGATAAAGTTTGGAAACCAATAAAATTCAGAGTTCCTGCTAATGATGAACAATATAATTGGATTATTCCATCCGAGCCATCAGATTCGTGTTATATAACAATACGAAATTCCGATAACTTTATATTTAACGATACAAGTAATAAACCATTTGTTATTTGTCGTATGAAATTTGGTTCACCAAATGGGGGAGAAATATGGCAGACCGGTACTACAAAGGAAATAACTTGGCAATCACTAAATGTTAGTCAGGTTTATTTGGAATATTCGGTTGATACTACTGTAATTCCAATTACTTGGACAAAAATTGTAAACCAACCAATATTAGCAAGTTTAGGCAAATATAGCTGGGAAATTCCTGATGATATTAACCTTGCAGGTAAAAATTACAGATTTAGGATTTATGATATTAATGAAAGTGAAGTTGCAGATACTTCAAATTCGTATTCAACTTTAAGCTATTTGCGATTATTAACGCCAAATAACGGTGAACAAACCGGTACATCCCAAATAATAAAATGGTCGAATAATGTAAATACAATTTCAAAAGTTAACATTTATATTCAGCGCGAAATAAGCGATTTTAATTGGACAGTAATTGCACGGAATGTGAATTCCGATCCAAGTAGTTATTTATGGAATATTAATATTGACCCTTCACAAACCTGCAGAATAAAGGTTGAAGATTCACAAAATAACAATGTTTATGATGTTAGTGATATACCATTTACGGTTTGTTCAATTAAATTAATTTCTCCAAATGGCGGGAAATATCAAAAACTTCAAATTGGAAAAACGTACGATATTACTTGGGAAACTTCTTTTATTAATATTGTAAGATTGGAGTTTTCAACTAATAATGGCCAAAGCTGGAATTTAGTGCCAAATGCTAATTCTATTCCGGCAAGCGAAAAAAGATTTGCGTGGTATATGGATGATATACCATCAAGAAATACTCGTTTGCGTATAAGTGATGCAAATAAAGAGACTATTTATGATGTGTCTGACACAACATTTACAATATGTTCTTTAAATCTGCTTCAACCTAATACACTTACTGCATATCAAGTTGGCCAAACTTATGATATTACTTGGCAAAGCGTAAATATTGATTCTGTAAGAATTCAATTATCTATTGATGATGGTAAAAACTGGTCTAATTTGGTAGGAATTTCTGATGCTGATTCCGGTAGATTTAGATGGGAAGTACCAAATCTGTTATCGGCTTTGGCAAGAATTAGAATTTCTGATTTTTACGAAATTGGAGTAAATGATACAAGTAACAGTAATTTTGTTATAGGCAAATATCCTAATGTGGTTTTATATAAACCTTATCAAAGTAATGTTATTAAATTTATATACGATTTCTTAACACCTCAGGAGACTATTATTATTGAAAGATTTGAATATCAGATTGGTGAAGGTGCTATAATTAACACTCTTCAATCTTTAATTGATCCACCCGTTAATATTACAGGTCCCCAGACTGATACTCTCTATTGGAGATCAACCGATAATTTGTTAAATTACGAAGGTCCTGTAAAAGTTTGGGTTACATTTAGATCACCTCAATATAATGTTACATATAAAGTGCTTGTTGATACTGTTGGTGTTGATAATAAAGCACCTTTGTTTGTACAATCAAAAGTAACATTATACCAAAAACCCGATAAATTTGGCTGGAATAAAGTGATTGCTAAATGGGAAAAAGGAACAGATTTAAGTGATGATATTAGATATAAGTTATCTTTTAATGATATTAATAATGAATATATTAATTATCTTAAAGAAACAAATGAAGACTCGTTAATTATTCCAAATGTTTGGAGTTCGGTGAATTATCTGATTAAATTGGATGTGTCGGACGTTTACAATAATACTTCAAGTTATATTTTACCAAACTTTAAATCAGTGGCAACTTGTGATTTTTCGGGTGACAATGAATTAAACTCTCTTGATTTGGCAGCCTATATAAAATCGTGGACTTCTAAAGATTCAACTATTGGTGCCGATTTAGCTCCGTATGATGGTGCTTATCCCATTATTAAGGTAAGAGGAGACAACAAATTAAACATAGAAGATTTGTTGGTATTTGTTAACATGTGGAATTATGGTCAGGAATATACTTTGCCAAAGATGAACGTAATTAATTATTACGATAAATCTGTTGAACGAGAACAAATTACATTTAAGCGTGGTGAAAATAATTTCAGTTTCCCTATAAATTATGATAAAAAAGAAGATCTGATAGCAATTACTGCCGAAATTCATTATCAACCAGACGTATTTAAATTTGATTCATTAAAAATTAAAGGGCTTATTGAAAATACGGGATTAGCTTTTATTAAAAATGACACTATAAATGGTGTTATGAAAATAGATTTTGCGGAGTTGGACGGAAAACTTGATGCGGATTATAGTTTATCAACGGTTTTACAGTATGCGTTTGATAGAGTTTCAAAAGAAGATTCGTTGATGATAAAATATACCGGATATAATAATAATTTAGTTAAAGTTTTTGATAAATCGATTGTATATTCAATGCATGAAATTCCGGCACAATATAAATTATATCAAAATTATCCTAATCCATTCAATCCTACTACTATTATTGAATATGATTTACCTGAAAAAACAAAAGTTAATTTGGTTATTTTTGATATATTAGGCCGCGAAGTTGCTTCGCTTGTGAATGAAGAGCAAAATGTTGGTACCTACCGCGTACAATTTGATTCGCATAAATTGCGAGGTGGTTTGGCAAGCGGCGTTTATTTTTACCGTATTCATACACAAAAATATACACTAACTCAAAAAATGTTGTTGTTAAAATAAAATCGGGAATGGAAATGTTAATAGAAAAATTTAACATAAAAGATTATATTATGCGATTATCATATGTGATTTTGTTATTATCAGTAACATTTGTGATAAATTCATGTAATTCCGGTAATCCTACGGAAGTGCCTCCTGCTTTTGTGCAGCTTTTACAGGCTCCTAACGAAAACGAAATAATTACTGTTAGTAGTGTTTCATTTATTTGGAGAGGGAGTGAAGAAAAATTTCAGTTTAGATATCGGTTATTATCTATTGATAATAATTCCGCTTATGATTATATTGATTGGACAAGTTACACATCTTTAACTGAAATTGAATTTAAAAATTTAGATGAAGGAAAATATCGTTTTGAGTTGGAGGGGAAAAACTTGGGGTTTGTCGGTTCACCTTTAACAAGAACATTTTTTATTGATGCCGTAAAAGGTCCTTCTGTATCATTTAATAAACTGGAAACAAAATCAAATATTGGCAAAATAGACTCGGTAAGTATTTGGATGGAAGATGTTGATAGTTTAACAGCGTTTAATTTTGTAATAAATTTTAATCCTAAGATCATTAATGTTGTTTCTGTCAATTCCGGCAAGTATATTACCGATAATAATTTCAATCAAATTATATTGCCCGATTTTAGTAATTCTTCTGTATTAACAACCGTTAACAAATCAGGGCGTTTGGAAGTTAATTCTGCCGTTTTGATGACATTAACATCATTCCCTTACAACTATGTTAGCGGCTCGGGGAAAATACTTAATATTAAATTTAAAGGAATTGCTAAAGGAACAACCAATTTGGAATTTATAGTAATTGAATTAAAGAAACTTGATGGTACAAAAATAAATAACGGCAAGCCCGGATTAGGTGTTTACAAAATAGAATAACCCTCTAATTTTAATAAATGCCGGTTATTTATTTATAATTGGCATTTATTTATATCCTATCGGAAATATTATAAGATTATTTGTCTAATTATATCTATTTTATTGAAAAGAGTAGATACAATAATTATATTTAAACTTGGATTAAATTTATTGAGGTAATATGTCTAAGAATGTTGTACTTGATACCAACTTTGAAGATTTGAAATTATTTAAAAAAGGAAAAGTAAGAAATATATATAATTTGGGAGAAACTTATCTTATAGTTTCTACCGACCGACTAAGTGCCTTTGATGTTATTATGAATCAAGGAATTCCTGAAAAAGGAAAAATATTAAATCAAATTTCTGAATTTTGGTTCGATTTTACAAATGATATTATCGAAAATCATCTCATTTCTACATCAATAAATGATCTTCCTGATTGTTGCAAAAAATATAAAGAAATACTTGAAGGAAGATTTATGATTGTAAAAAAAGCCGAATTAATTCCTATGGAGTGCATTGTAAGAGGTTATATTACAGGTTCGGGTTGGAACGATTATCAAAAAACAGGTAAAATTTGCGGTATTAATTTACCGGAAGGTTTATCAGAATCAGAAAAACTTAAAGATCCAATATTTACTCCTTCTTCTAAAGCTGATGTTGGTGTACATGATGAAAATATTGATTATAATGAAGCTTTAAAAATTGTTGATGAAATCACATTTGAAAAAATTAAAAATACTGCTATTTCTATTTATTTAAAAGCTGCTGAATATGCATTAAAACGTGGTATTATTATTGCAGATACAAAAATGGAATTCGGTTTGATAGGAGATAGGCTGATATTAATTGATGAAGTTTTGACACCCGATAGTTCAAGGTTTTGGAACTTAGAAACTTATAAAGTTGGAACTACTCCTGAAAGTTATGATAAACAATTTGTAAGAGATTATTTATTATCAATAAATTATAATAAAAAACCACCGGCACCTTATTTACCCCCTGATATTATTAATAACACTTCAAAAAAATATCTTGAAGCATTATTTAAATTAACAGGTAAAAATTTAGAATAATGAAACCTGTAAAAATAAAAATAGAACCTTTGCTGAGCATGAATATTAATTGGGATAATGGTACTGATACTGTAATTAAATTAGCAAATTTGCGAAAGGAATGTCCTTGCGCCGAATGTAAATCGGATAGAAGTAAAAACAGTAAAAGTTATATTCCTATTTATTCGGATGAACAGTTGTTAATAAAAGAAATTAAAATATCCGGTAAGTATGCAGTAAATATAATTTGGGGAGATGATCATTCTACAGGGTATTATATGTTTGATTATCTTTTTTCTATTTCACAAAATGTAAGCAAATTATGATTTTACCAAACCAATTGACCGTTTTACGAATTATTTTAACACCAATATTTTTTATTCTATTTTTACAGGATAGTAATTTGGCAAAACAAATATCAGTTGTGGTTTTTGTGATAGCTGCAATTACCGATTGGTATGACGGCTGGCTTGCACGAAAATTTAATTATATTACCAGCTGGGGTAAATTTATGGATCCTCTGGCCGATAAAATATTAACTTCGGCAGCTTTTTTAGGGTTTGTTTTTATTGGAGTTTTACCATTATGGATGGTATTAGTTATTATAATTAGAGATTTTTTAATAACCGGACTTAGAAGTTTTGCTGAATATAAAAAAAAATCATTTTATACATCAAGATCTGCAAAAATTAAAACATTTGTGCAAATGGCATATATTTATTATCTATTGATGATTTTTGCATTAAAAACAATTGATGTATTGTATGTTGGTAATGAAAAATTGTTTGAATTATTGTTGGACAAAGATATGGTTTATTATTCTATGTTTGGGATTACAATTTTTACTGTTTTTACCGGAATTACGTATATATTTAAGAATAGGTTTTTAATTAAGGGGTTATATGCAGCCAACAGTAAACAAAATTGAGTATTTATTTGGTTCCGGTTTTTATACAGGTAATATAAAATTTGCTTCCGGTACTTTTGGCAGTTTAGCCGGTTTAATTATCTATTTAATTCCGGGTTTTGAAAACCCTACAATTATGCTTTTTTTTATTTCTTTATTTACGGTAATAGGAATTAAAATAGGTACTAAATTTGAAAAAACATATGGAAAAGATCCTAAAGAATTTACGCTTGATGAAGTTGTTGGAATGTGGATAAGTTTACTTTTTATTCCAAAAAAGATTTGGTATATTGCATTAGTCTTTATAATTTGGAGAGCGATGGATATTATAAAAATACCTCCTGCCCGACAAGCTGAAAAACTTAAAGGAGGGTTAGGTATTATGTTAGATGATATTATTGCTGCATGTTACTGCTTAATTATTACAAATTTAATTATTAATTTTATAAAATGATATGAAAACTCAAATTATTACAATAGGCGATGAAATTCTAATTGGCCAAACATTAAACACTAACGCTGCTTTTATTGGTGAAAAATTATTAGAATTGAATATCACCCCATCAAAAGCAAGTATAATTGCAGATGAAAAGTCCGAAATAATTAAAGAATTTACTAATGCCTATGCTGAAAACGATTTAATTATTGTTACTGGCGGTTTAGGTCCAACACATGATGATTTAACATTAGAATGTATTGTTGAATTTTTTAATACCAGTTTGATATTAAATAATGATGTTTTGGATGATATTAAACTAATATTTGAAAAACGAGGAAAACAAATTACTGCTACTAATGAAAGGCAGGCATATGTACCTTTAATAGCTACTCCAATTAGAAATTATAAAGGAACTGCTCCCGGAATTTGGATTGAAAAAAATGGTAAAATATTTGTTGCAATGCCCGGTGTTCCGTTTGAAATGCAGGAAATGATGAATTATTTTGTGATTCCGACATTACATGATAGAATTGGAAATAAAGGGGAGTTTCTATATATTAAAAATCTTTTAACTACAGGAATTCCTGAATCTTATCTCTTTGATAAGCTAGGAGATCTTGATGAATTATTAAACGGTGCAAAATTAGCATTTTTACCAAGTCAATATGGTGTTAAAATGCGTATTAATGTTACAGCAGCAACTGAAGAGGATGCAAAAAACAAATTAAGCGGTATAGAACAAAAAATAAGAACTATTGTTGGAAGAAATATTTATGGTACAGATAACGAAACAATAGAACATGTAATTGGTAAAATGTTGAATGAAAGAGGGCTTCAAATTTCAGTAGCCGAGTCGTGTACCGGAGGTTTGATAAGTAACAGAATTACAAATATTCCCGGAAGTAGTACATTTTTTGAAAGAGGATATGTTACTTATAGTAATGCTGCTAAAGTTGAATTACTTAATGTTGATGAGGATGTTATTCAACAATTTGGAGCCGTTAGTTTTCAAGTTGCAATGCAGATGGCCCAAGGTGTGCGTGCAGTTTGTGGAACAGATATAGGTCTTTCAATTACTGGAATACTTGGACCCACCGGAGCAACCATAAATAAGCAGGTGGGGTTAGTTTATGTTGGTATCTGTGACGAAAAAATATGCACTGCAGTTGAATTTAAATTTGGTGATGATAGACTCCTTAACAAAGAAAGAGCTTCTCAAGCTGCATTAGATTTATTACGAAGACACTTATTAGGGATTCCATATAATGAGTAGACTTTTTATCGCATTACCTATAGCGGAGGAGATTATAACTTATTTTAATAACATTAAAAAATCTGTAACGGTTGACAGAAGAATTAAATGGGAAAGTAATGAAAAAATGCACTTAACCATAAAATTTTTAGGAGATGTTGATGACAAAAAAATTGAAACAATTAATAATACATTAAATAAAATAACTTCAAAAATATTTAAGTTTGATTTAACATTAAATAAATTAGGTTTTTTTAATAAAAATAATTATCCGACAATTTTATGGGTTAATTTTAAGGAATCCAAAGAAATTATGGATATGTATTTGAAAATTGAAAATGAATTTGAAAATATTGGATTTGAAAAAGAATTAAAAAAATTTATGCCGCATTTAACTTTATTGCGTATTAAACCTTATTATGATATAAATGAATTAATGAGATTTGATGAATACGAAATTAACAATCTGCAATTTAAGGTTGATAAACTCTTTTTGATGAAAAGCGATTTGTTAAAAAGTGGTTCGGTATATACAAAACTATTTGAATATAAATTAAATTAGCAGAGGATATATGTCAAGTGAAAAAGAGTCACGTTTAAAAATATTGGAAGATACCATATTTGGAATTGAAAAAACATATGGTAAGGGATCAATAATGAGATTGGGTGATGGTGTTGTTAATAAGGTTGCAGCAATATCAACCGGTTCAATATCACTGGATTATGCTTTGGGAATTGGTGGAGTTCCACGTGGTAGAATAGTTGAAATTTATGGACCTGAATCATCAGGAAAAACTACTCTTTGTTTACATATTATGGCTGAAGCACAAAAAGTAGGTGGAATTGGTGCTTTTATAGATGCTGAACATGCTTTGGATGTTAATTATGCCAAAAAACTGGGTGTAGATACACCAAATTTACTTATTTCGCAGCCCGATTATGGTGAACAGGCTTTAGAAATAGTTGATACATTAATTCGTAGTAATGCAATAGATTTAATCATTATCGATTCTGTGGCTGCTTTAGTTCCACGTGCAGAAATTGAAGGCGAAATGGGTGATCCCCAGATGGCTTTACAAGCTCGTTTAATGTCACAGGCTTTAAGAAAAATTACCGGAGCGATCAGCCGGTCAAAAACATGCGTTATTTTTACTAATCAATTACGAAGTAAAATTGGTGTTATGTTCGGAAATCCTGAAACAACAACAGGCGGTAATGCCCTTAAATTTTATGCTTCTGTACGTATGGATATTCGTAGAATTGCTGCTATTAAAGAAGGACAAAACATAACAGGTAATAGAACAAAAGTAAAAATTGTTAAAAGTAAAGTTGCACCTCCTTTTAAAGAAGTTGAATTTGATATTTTATATAATGAAGGAATAAGTAAAGCCGGTGATTTGATAGATATTGCAGTTGAAAAAGAAATTATCAAAAAAAGCGGTGCTTGGTTTACTTATGGTGAAGATCGTTTTCAAGGACGTGAACAATTTCGTACTGCTTTAAACGCAAATCCCGATATGATGAAAAAGCTTGACGTTGAAGTTAAAATTAAATTAGGAATGGAAACGGAGCTTGATCCACATCCGGAAAATAATGAAGAAACTAAATCTAAAAAGAAATAAATTGTGTTAATCTCTTCAATTATACGCGGTAAAAAGAAAATTATTGTTCAATTTGAAGATGCTTCGTTTATTGAACTTATACCGGAAATTTATTATAAATCTAATTTCCGCGAAGAAAATGATGTTGATACTGTAGAAATTGAACATTTTAAGTATTTAAATGATGAGCGAATTTTAAAAGAATACTCTTTGAAGATATTGTCCATAAGGGAGTATTCTGAAAATTCAATATTTAAAAAATTAAAAAATAAAATTGATAATGATAGAGCTATTAGAAGTGTTATTAATTACTTAAAAGAAAGTAAATATATTAATGATTACGAATATGCTAAACATTATATAGAAAATAAATTACATAGAGATAATAAAGGTTTATATAAAATAAAGATTGACCTTGTTAATTTAGGTATTTCTGAAAGTATAATTGAAGAGTTATGTGCTAACATATCCGATACACTTCAAATTGATATTGCTATAAAATTAGCAAATAAAAAGATTAAGAGTATTAATAATAATACGGAAATTGTGAATACAAAAGGAAAAATATTTAGGTTTCTGATGTCAAAAGGATTTGATACGGAAATTTGTTTTACGGTTGTTAATCAGTTAATCAAATTTTGAGATGAAAGGAAATACTAGTGGATAAATTTAATGGAGTAGATTATTTTGGCATTGATAGTCTTTTAAGTGAAGAAGAGAGACTTTTACGAAATACTATGCGTGAATTTGTTGATGATGAAATATTACCAATTATTGAAAAAGCATATATGGATGGCAATTTCCCAATAGGACTTGTACCTAAAATGGGTGAATTAGGTCTGTTTGGGTTAACATTGCCTCAAAAGTATGGTTGTGCCGAATTAAATAATATGGCTTACGGACTAGTAATGCAAGAACTTGAAAGAGGTGATAGCGGTATTAGAAGTTTTGTTTCTGTTCAAAGTGGATTAGTGATGTACCCCATTTATGAATTTGGCAGCGAAAAACAAAAAGATTTTTGGCTGCCCAAATTGGCATCCGGCAAAAAAATTGGCTGTTTTGGGTTAACCGAACCCGATTTTGGCTCTAATCCTTCGGGATTATTAACAAAAGCTGAAAAAGTATCCGGTGGTTACATATTAAATGGTGCCAAAATGTGGATTACAAATGGAACAATTGCCGATGTTGCTGTTGTTTGGGCAAAGTTAGATGGCGTAATAAAAGGTTTTATTGTTGAAAAGGGGACAAAAGGATTTGAAGCACCGGAAATGAAAGGGAAACATTCGTTACGTGCATCAATTACATCGGAATTAATCTTTCAGGATGTGTTTGTCCCTGATGAAAATATTCTTCCTAAATCAGGCGGCTTAAAATCTCCGTTGATGTGTTTAAACCAAGCAAGATATGGTATTGCTTGGGGTGTAGTTGGTTCAATGATGGCTGTTTACGATGCAGCCTTAAATTACGCTAAATCTAGAATTCAATTTGGGAAACCAATTGCTGCTTTTCAACTTACACAACAAAAATTAGTATATATGCTTACTGAAATAACAAAAGCTCAACTTGTAAATTTTCAGCTGGCAAAATTAAAGGATTCGCAAAAAATTAAACATACACAAATATCTTTTGCTAAACGTAACAATTGTGAAAAAGCATTGGAAATTGCAAGAATAGCTCGTGAAATATTTGGTGCAAACGGAATTCTTAATGAATATCCGGTTATGCGTCATTCCTCAAATTTAGAATCGGTAAAAACTTATGAAGGTACTCACGAGATGCACACATTAATAATTGGTGAAGATATAACAGGTTATCCAGCATTTGAATAAATAGAGGTTTACAATGACAGATGAAAAGATTGCTTACGAAGGTGTTACATTTGATGATATATTATTAATTCCGGCCAGATCATCAGTATTGCCGCGTGAAACCGAATTGACAACTTATTTAACACGTAATATAAAATTGAATATCCCTTTTTTAAGTGCCGCAATGGATACTGTTACAGAAAGTAAAATGGCTATTGCAATGGCAACTCAAGGTGGAATAGGGTTTATTCATAAAAATTTAAGTATTGAAAAACAAGCTGAAGAAGTTGACAGAGTAAAACGTTCCGAAAGCGGTATGATTCATGAACCCATTACGTTAAAACCGATGCAGACAATTGATGAAGCATTAAAAATTATGGGTAAATATAAAGTATCGGGCTTTCCTGTAATTGATGATAATAATAAATTGGTAGGCATTTTAACCAATAGAGATTTAAGATTTGAACCAAATCTTTTATTATTGGTAAAAGATTTAATGACCAAAGAAAATTTAATTACTGCGCCTGCCGGAACTACATTACATGAAGCCGAAAGTATTTTACAGCGTTATAGGATTGAAAAATTACCTGTTGTTGATAAAGACAAAACTTTATTAGGATTAATTACTTATAAAGATATTGTTAAAAAGAAAAAGTATCCTAATGCCTGCAAAGATGATTTTGGTCGTTTACGAGTTGGAGCAGCTATTGGCGTTACCGCTAATTATATGGATAGAGTTGATGCTTTAATTAAAGCTAATGTTGATGTTATTACAATGGATACGGCTCATGGACACTCTGAAGGTGTAATAAAAACATTAAAACTTATTCGACAAAAATACTCCGATATTCAGCTTGTTGTTGGTAATATTGTTACCGGCGAAGCTGCATTGGAATTAGTTGAAGCAGGAGCAGATGCCGTTAAAGTTGGTATTGGTGCAGGTTCTATCTGCACAACAAGAATTGTTGCCGGAGTTGGCATACCTCAAGTATCAGCAATTTTAAACGTGTATAAAGCGTTAAAAGATAAAAATATACCTATTATTGCCGATGGAGGTATTAAACAAACAGGAGATATTGCAAAAGCTATTGCAGCCGGTGCAGATACTGTTATGATTGGCGGTATGTTTGCCGGTGTTGAAGAAGCACCGGGAGAAGAAGTTTTGTTTGAAGGACGAAGTTTTAAGGTTTATAGAGGTATGGGTTCCTTAGAGTCTATGAAACATGGCAGCAAGGATAGATATTTTCAAGATATGGAAGATGATGTTAAAAAACTTGTACCTGAAGGTGTTGAAGGAAGAGTACCTTACAGAGGTCCATTAAGCGATACAATATATCAATTAATTGGTGGTTTACGTGCTTCTATGGGATATTGTGGAGCAAAAACTATTGAAGATTTAAAAAGAAATGCAAGATTTGTCAAAATATCAAATGCCGGATTGCGTGAAAGTCATCCACATGATGTTATAATTACTAAAGAATCTCCTAACTATCAATCGAAGTCGAATCAATAAATTATGTTTAAAGTACTTATTATAGCGTATTATTTCCCACCAATGGGACTAAGTGGTGTTCAACGAACATTAAAATTTGCCAAATATATGTCAAAATATAATTGGGCACCAACTGTTATTACTTCCGGAAAAACAGGTTATTATGCACACGATGATTATATGATGCGTGAAGTAGAAAATTCCGATATAAAAGTAATTAGAACTGAAGCACTTGACCCAAATACAATTTTATCTAAGTATGGCACCATCACAATGCCGGGTGAATTTGTAAGAAAAACACTTAGTAATTTAAGTAAAACTTTTATTATTCCTGATAATAAAATTAACTGGGCAAAAAAAGCTTATGAAACCGCAAAAGAATTATTAAAAAAAGAGACTTTTGATGTTGTTTTTGTAACTATTCCTCCATACTCGGCTTTTCATATGGCCGCAAAACTAAAAAAAGAGTTTAATATCCCATTAATTGTGGATTATAGAGACCTTTGGTATGGAAATCAGTTTTCGTTTTATCCAACTGCATATCATAGATTAAAACATAAAAAGCTTGAATATTTAGCATTAAAAGCAGCCGATAAAATTATTACTATCAACAGACATATTAAAGAAAAATTATTAACCGATTTTCAGTTTTTAACATTTAGCGATATTTTAATTATTCCTCAAGGTTATGACCCCGAAGATTTTGAAAAAGCTACTCCAATAAAATTGAATGAAAATAAGTTAAAAATCACTTATTCAGGTATATTTTATCATACTTGTACTCCAAAATATTTTTTAAGAGCATTTAAAGAAATAACAATTGAAAGACCAGATATAGCTTCTAACATTGAATTGCATTTTTGTGGCATATTAAGAAAAGAAAATGTTAAATTAATAAAAAAGTTGGGTCTTCAAGAATATGTTAGAGAACACGGATATTTAAATCATAAAGAATCTTTAGATTATGTTTTATCAAGTGATGTTTTATGGATGATGATAGGAAATATGCGTAGTGCCGAAACCGTATCAACAGGTAAATTGTTTGAGTATATTGGCACAAAAAAACCTATTTTGGCTTGTGTTCCGGAAGGAGCTGCAAAAATAGAACTTCAAAAATATGGTGCTTCATTTATTTCTGAACCTGATGATATTGCGGCAATTAAAACTAACATCCTACAAATTCATTCTTTATTTAAAGCAAATAAATTGCCGGAATGTAATGAAGAATTTGTTGCAAAACATAATAGAATTGAATTGACAGAACAGTTGACTACTGCTTTTCAATTTCATTTGAAGGCGGATTTATGAAAGTTGTTTTAATTGGTGCCGGTGGCAGAGAAAATGCTCTTGCCTATAAAATTGCTCAAAGTATTAAATTAAGTGAACTTTTTATTTGTCCGGGTAACCCCGGAACTGAAAAATATGGTAAAAACATTACATTAAAAAACGATGATCAAATTGTTGAGTTTTGTTTACAAAATAAAATTGATCTGGTTGTAATAGGGCCAGAACAACCGTTAGTAGATGGTTTAGCTGATAAATTACGAGATGTAAACATTGCAGTATTTGGCCCTGATAAAAAAGCCGCAATAATTGAAGGAGATAAATCTTTTTCAAAAGAATTAATGTTAAAGTACAACATCCCTACGTCAAAATATGCGTCTTTCAATAAAGAGACGTTGGATAACGCATTAGCATATATCCAAAAATCAGACTTTCCATTAGTAATTAAAGCTTCGGGTTTGGCTGCCGGAAAAGGAGTTATTATTTGTAACAATTTTGCAGAAGCTGAAAATTGTGCAAAGGATATGTTAACAAATAATGCCTTTGGAAAAGCAGGTGAAAATATTGTAATTGAAGAATTTTTGGAAGGTGAAGAAGCTTCCATTTTTGCAATTACAGACGGCACCGATTTTTTGGTTTTACCTTCTGCTCAAGATCATAAAAGAGTATTTGACAATGACAAAGGGAAAAATACTGGTGGTATGGGTGCTTATTCTCCGGCTCCTTTAATTACAAAAGAATTAGAAAAAAAGATAATTGAAACAATTATTAAACCTACCATTAACGCTATGAATAACGAAGGGCGGACGTTTGTAGGATGTTTATATTGCGGTCTTATGATAAATAATGGCATTGCTAAAGTTATAGAGTTTAACTGCCGTTTTGGAGATCCTGAAACACAAGTTGTATTACCTTTATTAGATGGTGATTTTTTGGAATTGTTATATAGCAGCGCCATTAAAAAAATAAATAAAGATGCGGTAAATTTTTCAGGTGGTTCGGCCCTTTGTGTAGTATTGGCATCGGGTGGTTATCCCGATGATTATAAATCGGGTTATGAAATATTTGGTATAAACGAAATTGAAGATAAAGATGTTATTGTTTTTCATTCAGGTACAAAAAGTGTTAATAATAAAATTTTAACATCTGGTGGAAGAGTTTTGGGTGTGACAGCTAAAACTAATCAAAACAATCTTGCAGAATGTAAAAACAAGTGTTACAATGCCGTATCAAAAATAAAATTCAATAACATGCATTATCGTAAAGATATTGGAGACAAGGGGATTAAGTATTATTAATTATGGTTTTACATTAAGGTATTAGAATTAAACGGAGAAAGTATGTCAGATAACAATCAAGTTACTTTTAAACCTTACATTTCTGCATCTACGTTTATTCCGGAGTTTACTCCTAAAGCAATTATATTAGGAGCAATATTTGGGATAATCTTTGGAGCAGCAACTGTATATTTGGGTCTAAAAGTTGGTCTTACTGTAAGTGCATCAATTCCTATTGCTGTATTGGCAATCTCAGTTTTTAAGAAGATTGGAAAAGCTACAATTCTTGAAAATAATATTGTTCAAACAATTGGTTCTGCGGGTGAATCGGTTGCCTCGGGAGTTGTTTTTACATTACCGGCATTATTGTTTTTACCCGGAGGAAGTGATTATTTTCAATATTTTCAAATTTTCGTTTTAGCATTGGCAGGTGGTATATTAGGTGTGCTTTTTATGATCCCTTTACGAAGATCTTTAATAGTTAAAGAACACGGAAAATTGCCATTTCCTGAAGGGACAGCATGTGCAGATGTTTTAATTGCCGGTGAAAAAGGCGGTGCTTTAGCTCAAAAAGTTTTTTACGGACTTGGTATAGCCTTTATTTATAAAGTTTTAATGTCAATATTAGGACTTTGGAAAGATGTTCCGCAATATATATTTTCAAGAAAATCAGCTTTACCTAACGGTACAATTAATGCTGAAATTACTCCTGAATTGTTGGGAGTAGGTTACATTATTGGTCCTAAAATTGCGGGAATTATGGTTGCCGGAGGTGTGCTTTCTTGGTTAGTGCTAATCCCGTTAATTACATTATTAGGTGATAACCTAACAACCGTTTTTGCACCCGGAACTAAACTTATTTCCGAAATGTCTGCTAAAGAAATATGGAGCAATTATATACGTTATATTGGTGCCGGAGCAGTAACATTTGGCGGAATAATAACACTTATAAAATCTTTTCCAACCATAATTAGTGCTTTTAAGGATTCTTTTAATGATTTAAAAGATAGTAAATCGGGTGTTGAAAAGAAAATATTACGAACAGAAAAAGATATGCCTTTAGTTTTTGTATTGGTTGGAAGTGTTGTACTTATTATTTTTATGGCACTTATTCCAAATATTCCAACTAATTTTTTATCTGCCGTTATGATTGTTGTTTTCGGATTCTTTTTTGTTACGGTTTCATCACGTATTGTAGGTTTAATCGGCTCATCATCAAATCCAATATCCGGTATGACAATTGCAACATTAATGGCAACTTCTTTAATATTTGTCGGCTTAGGCTGGACAGGTGATTTTTATCAGCCAATTGCTTTGGTTGTTGGTTCAATAGTATGTATTGCTTCTGCAAATGCTGGTGCAACTTCACAAGATTTAAAAACAGGTTATATTGTTGGTGCCACTCCAATTAAACAACAGTATGGTTTAATAATTGGTGTTGTTGCTTCTTCAATTATTATTGGCTTTACTTTATTATTATTAAACAATGTATTAGGAATTGGGCCTGTTACTCCTGAACATCCAAATCCACTTCCTGCTCCTCAGGCTACTTTAATGGCAACAGTTATTAAAGGGTTATTAAGCCAAAATTTACCTTGGGGTTTAGTTTTGGTTGGAATGGGAATTGCTGCCGTTATGGAACTTTCCGGTGTAAGGTCACTTCCTTTTGCAGTTGGTGCTTATTTACCTCTTTCAACAAGTGCTCCTATTTTTGCAGGTGGTTTAGTAAAATTTATTGTTGATAAAATTAAAAAAACTGGCGAAGATGAATCCGATATTGGACCTGGTGCTTTATTCAGTTCAGGTTTAATTGCCGGTGGTTCGTTAACCGGTATTTTAATTGCAATTTTAATTGGTACTCCGTTTGGAAAAGGTGCTGACGGTACAGAAATTTCTGTTGCTGAACTATTAAATACAGGTATTGCCGAAAAAATTGGACCAATAGGTGATTTAATTTCTTTAGTTATTTTTGTTGCCCTTGGTATCGTTTTAGCAAAATTTGCTCTTTCAAAAGAAAAATAAGTCCGATTTATCTCATTTTTAAGCTGGGGAATATTAATTTCCCGGCTTTTTAAATAAATAAATTCATTAGTTTTAGTATATTCGTTTTATAAAATTAAATCTTATTGAGGTTATATTGGGATATAATAACAGGGCATTAAAAGAAAGGACTGTTCCATCTGCTGCATTTAGATGGTTTTTACTTGTGATGGTAAGTCTTGCAATGTTTGGAAATTATTATGTTTATGACAGTATCAGTCCTTTGGCCGATTTGTTATCAAAACAATTAAAATTTACTGATTCGGATATTGGATTATTAAACGCAATTTATAGTTTTCCTAACATTGTAATGGTGCTTATTGGCGGTATAGTGATTGATAGATTGGGTACAAAAAAATCCACATTTATCTTTGCGTTTTTTTGCATGTCAGGAGCAATAATTACCGCACTATCCTCTTCATTAACTACTATGGCAGCCGGACGTTTAGTTTTTGGGTTAGGCGCAGAATCTTTGATTGTTGCAGTTACTACTGTTATTGGAAAGTGGTTTAAAGGTAAACAACTTTCTTTTGCTTTTGGTATTAACCTGACTATTGCTCGTATAGGATCCTTTGCTGCTTTTAATTCACCAACTTGGGCAAAAGGTTTATATTCCGATTGGCAATTACCTCTGTTAATTTCTGTTGCCGCAAGTGTAATTTCTGTTGTAGCCGTTATTATGTATTGGTTAATGGAAAATCATGCAGAAAAGAATTTTATTTTAGAAAAAGTACCTGAACAAGATAAGATTGTATTTAAAGAAATATTTTCTTTTTCAAAATCATATTGGTATGTGGTTTTGTTATGTGTAACATTTTATTCGGCAATATTTCCGTTTCAAACTTTTGGCGTTAAATTTTTTATTGAAACACATGGTGTTTCCAGAGAGTTTGGAGGATTTTTAATAAGTCTATTGACCTTATCGGCAATGTTTTTAACTCCATTATTTGGGTTATTAGCCGACTATATAGGTAAACGTTCGTTATTGATGATGTTTGGTTCATTACTTTTAATCCCTGTTTACCTCCTAATGGCATATACAGATGTTTCTCTATATGTTCCAATGGCACTAATGGGAATCTCATTTTCGCTTGTCCCTGCTGTAATGTGGCCGTCAGTTACTCTTCTTGTCCAGCCGGCAAAGCTTGGTACGGCATACGGATTAATGACAATGATTCAAAATATTGGTTTGTTTGCATTTAATTATACAATTGGAATGGTTAACGATTTTAGTGGTGGTTACACATACGGAATGTGGATATTTTCGACATTAGGATTTTTTGGCTTGTTTTTTGCTTTTTTATTGCGTAAAAGCGAAACAGGAGCAAATGGTATTGGACTTGAATTAGGAATTAAACATAAAAATGAATAAAATATTAGACCTGTATCCATTTAAAAAATATGAACATGAAATTGTTAATAATTTTGTTGTGGTTTTATATAAGGAATTAAATCCCACATTTATAGAAAAATTGTTTTTTAAAAAAATGATTAATAAACCCTATAAAATAGATCTTGATGAAATTGGTTCATTTATATGGCTTTTATGTGACGGGAAAAATGATGTAAATAAAATAATTGAAATTAGCAAAAGTCAATTTGGTGAAAAAATTGAACCATGTGAACAAAGAGTACTAGCGTTTATTGAACAACTAAGAAGTAAAAAACTGATTGAATTATATCAAAAAATAGAAAAGTGAGAAAATGTTTAAAGTTAATATATTAATATTTATAGTAATGATGTTTTCTATTTTTCAAACCGTTAAAGCTCAAACTTGTGGTTTTGGATGTTTAGGTTTAAGTGGTTTTTTTGCCGGTTATTCAATTCAAAAAAATAGTTTTGATAATTTTAATACAAATTTGCAGGATAAAAATATCAAATTTGATAATTTAAGCGGGTTTAGGTTTGGTGCAAACTTATTTAGGGCCAATTTTGATAGATTTATTGTAAGTTTTAAAGGATATTATCAAATATCGGGGCAAAAAAAAGTAATTCAAGAAAATGTTGGTGGTGCATTATCTGAAGATAAATACGAACTTGATCTTAATCACTGGGGAATAGGATTAGATTTTGGAATTCCATTATTTGGATTTTTGGATTTAAAAATTATTGAAGGTGGTGTTGATTTTTTTAGTTCGTCTTATTCGTATAAGCAAACAATAAATGGTTTTGATATTAGTGATTTGAAATTTACAGGATCCAGCACTGATATGGGTTATTACGTTGGTACCGGTTTGATTTTTCATTTGATTAAAAATTATGCTAGTCTTGAAGGGTTAGTTTATTACAATAAAGTAAAAGTTAGTTACATGATGAATAATTCGGGTGAATACCTTTTTGGTAAAAAATCCGGCTTAATAGATAGTGGTGGTTTTGCCGCTACAATTCAATTAAATATTGGTGTACCATTATAAAGGGGATAATAATGAAAAGCAAGTTGGAATTAGCTGCTATTATTGCTATTAAAGATTGCATGGCAGCCAAAAAGAAAGAAAAAATATTGATTGTTTCTGATGAAAACAAAAGAGAAATAGGATTATGTCTGTATGACGCTGCAATTGAAATGGGGAACGAATCGCTTTATTTAGAAATGAAATCTAGAGAAATGCATGGTGAGGAACCACCGGATTATATTGCAGAGATGATGAAACTTTTTGATATAGTATTGTGCCCAACTACAAAATCTTTAACTCATACTTCCGCCCGTAGAAATGCCTCGGAAGTTGGAGTCAGAGTTGCCACTTTTCCCGGAATCACAAAGGAAGTTATGGTAAGAGGGCTTAGTGCCGATTATAAAAAAATTTCAGATTTGACAATGAAACTAAAAAAGATGCTTGAAGATACCGAAATAATTCATGTAACCGCAAAAAATGGTACGGATATTAAATTAGAAGTTAAAGGTAGAACTGCCTACGCAAGTAACGGATTGTTTCATAAAAAAGGGCAAAGTGGAAATTTACCAACCGGCGAGGCGTTTTTAGCACCACTTGAAGGAAAATCCAACGGAGTATTTGTTGTTGACGGTTCTATGGCCGGTATTGGAATGATTACTGATAAGGATTTACGAATTGTTGTTGAAGATGGATTTGCTACTGAAATTACCGGTGGTAAAGAGGCAAAAGAACTTTTGCAAATTTTAAGCAAATATGGCAAAAATGCACGTAATATTGCCGAATTTGGAATTGGGACAAACGATAAAGCAAAATTAAGCGGTTTACTTTTAGAAGACGAAAAAGTTTTAGGTACTATACATATTGCACTAGGTGATAATAAAAGTATGGGTGGAAGTGTTCATATTCCATTACATTTAGACGGAGTTGTAAAAAAACCCACTGTTTATTTTGACGACAAAATGATTATGAAAGAAGGAAAACTGTTGGTTTAGTTATTTTACTTTCTTTCTATTTAAAAAACTATACCATATTTATAAATTTAAGTACAATAATATTAAAATAATTATTATTGTACTTTTTTTTTGATTTGATTATAAGTGAATTATTGTTTTAAAACAAAAAAAATATTTATAATAATTAATTGTTATCAAAGTACAAGATGAATTCTAATATCCAAATTAATAAAAAAAATATTGATTTCACTATTAACAAACAATATAAAAATTACGATAGTTAGGTATTAATAAAAAAGCGGTTACAAGAAAGAAATTAAAAAATATTTTTTGATAAATATTAAAACTTGGCGAAAATATAATAAATTAGTTGTATCGTTTTAATACGATGTTCTATAATGATACATATTTGAAGATTAGTAAAATATGTATTTGCCAGATATATTAATGTTTATTTTTGGTATGTTATTTGCTTTACAATTTTTACTTAATAATAGGGATGCTTATATGAATTTACTTAAAATTATTCTATTTTTTGTTTTGAGTGTGACTTTATGCGCACAAACAACTATCTACAATACTTTAGGAACTTGGTCCAGCAACGGAGTTCCTAACTATCTTGAACCTAATAATGATGTAATTACTGCTGATTTATTATCAAGAATTACTGCATCACTACCTGAAAGCCAAAACATTTTATCACATCATCCGGAGTATATCAGCAGTAATGTACAGAGTAATGTTTTGTTAACTGAAGCTTGTGATGTTTGGGTTACTTTTATTACGGAAGGAGCCGGATATCTAAATACTTTAGGCTTTTATACATACCAAAACGGAAATCCTCCTACAAGCATAAATGATATTCAAAACAGTATGACTATAATTTTCCCAAATTCTTCATTAGGGGGCAGCGGCGGAGGTTTAAATCCGGGTAATAAAATTAAAATAGGAACCTTTAGTGCTAATACTGTTATTGGTTGGTTTATTGTTGCAAATGGTTTTAGAAATGGAAATATAGGTAGTGGCAATTGGTTGTTGTTTTCGGACGAAAATCTTAATCCCGAAAATGATATAACTATAAGACAGCATAATGTGTTATTACGAGATCCTGTTACAGGCAAGTTAATCTTAGGTTTTGAAGATATAAGAAGAGACAATGGTGGTTGTGATAAAGATTTTAATGATGTATTGTTTAGCGTTTATTCAAATCCAATTGAAGCAATCAGCGTTGTTGATGTACCCGTTTTAGAAAACCCAAATCAATCTAATTTGACAGATTTGGAACTACAAAAATCGATAGATAATTCAATTCCAAATAATGGTGAAAATGTAACTTTTACTGTTACTTTAAAAAACAACGGTCCATCTTTAGCAACAAGTATAAAGGTTGCCGATGTATTACCTCTTGGATTGGATTTTCTTTCGTACAGCACTTCAAAAGGAAGTTTTAATCAAAGCAATGGTGAATGGAGTGTAAATTCTTTATTAGTTGATGAAGTTGCTACTCTTACAATTACTTGTAAAGTGAATAGATATGCTTTTTCTTATAATTTAGGTATTGCCTCCGATTATAATGTATTTGCATTAAAAGATATGAATCAACCATCTTGTGATACTGAAGGAAAAGTTGCTGTTGGAAATAGTGCATTTTTATCTAATTATAGTATTGGTGACAAATTAGATACGCTTAATGGGATACAAGATGTATTAGTTGTTGGAAACACATTGGACTTTGAGAGTGGAGCCATTTATAACGGTAATGTTGTATATGGATTTCTTACTAATTTACCTATTTATCAAGTTAGTATAAATAACGGCAGCTTAAGACAAGATAGTATCCTAAGTTTTTATGCGGCAGAAACTGAACTTAAAACTCTTTCAAATACATTAAATAATTATACGGTTAATGGTGAAGTTGTAGTTTCAAACAGTGATTTGATATTAACCGGTACAAATCCATTATTAAATGTTTTTACAGTAACAAAAGAACAAATTAACCCTACTACAAATTTTATTATTAACTCTCCAAACGGCAGTGTTGTTTTGGTAAATGTTAGTGGTTCGGGAATTGAATGGAAAGGTGGACATGTTGTATATGGTACGGCAATTAATAACGTGCTTTACAATTTTTATGAAGCCACTAATATAAAAATAAGTAACATTGATATTCAAGGTTCAATATTAGCCCCATATGCGGATTTGGATTTTCCAACAGGTTTAATAAGCGGACAGGTAATTGCCAAAAATATTATTGGTGCGGGTCAATTTAATTGGGATAAGTTTTTAGGAAATATTCCATTAGACCAAAAAATTATTAACAGAGCATCTATAAGCTCATTAACTCAAGTTGATAGCAACCCTAATAATAATAGCGCACAAGTTGAATTAATTGTTGGTGGTTTACCAAATCCAAATCCTCCTAATGCAACTGTACAGTGGACTCAATTAAGCACATTTCCACAGAATGAAATGATTTGGACAATGATAGAAGCTAATGGAGCAGTATATGTTGGCACGTATGGCGGAAAGATTTATTATTCCGGCGGTCAATTAGGAGAATGGGTAAGAATTAATAACAATATGAACGTTGGTTATATTTGGTCGTTGGAATATTCTAATGGTTCATTATATGCAGGAACCGAACAGGGCGTATTTGTTACAAGCAATAATGGTACAAATTGGGAAAATATTGGTTTAAATAATTACGATGTAAGGTCATTAATTATAAATAATAACAATACCGAATCTTCTATTATGTATGCCGCCACGTGGGGTTTTGGAGTGCTTAAATCAATAGATGGTGGTGTTAACTGGGTAGAAAGTAATAACGGTTTACCTAATAAAGCAGTTCAAACATTACTGTTTGGTAATTTTGGTGAAATTTATGCTGGTACTTTTGGCGGCGGAGTTGCAAAATCGATTGATGGTGGAGAAAACTGGACAACAATGAATAATTCTTCAGCATATATTTGGAAATTAGCACTTGATAACGAAGGTAACTTATATGCAGGAACTTATGGCTCCGGTTTATACAAATCTGTTGATGGCGAAAGTTGGAATAGCAGTAATGACGGAATAAATTCGCAGCATATTTATTCAATCAATTTTGATAATGATAATAACGCTTATGTCTGTTCATGGTCCGCAGGTATTTTTACATCAACAAATTCAGGTGAAAATTGGGAAGGCCTTGGTATGGAAGGAATGGGTGCAAGCTCGTTACTAATTGAACCCGAAAGCAACTCGATTGTTGTTGGTACAGCTGATGGCGTGGTTTTTTCAAGACCGGCTGTAGTAGTAGGTGTTAAAGATAATGAAATTACAAATCCCGTGACTTTTGCATTAAATCAAAATTATCCTAATCCATTTAATCCAAGTACTATTATTAGTTATCAGATTCCAAATAATAGCATGGTTAAAATGGAAGTGTTTGACATCCTTGGCAGAGTTGTTAAAACATTAGTAAATGAGTATCAAAATCAAGGCACTTACAAAATTAATTTTAATACAGTAGAGTTAGGATTATCAAGTGGAATTTATTTCTACAGGATTACAACTGATTTTAATAATTCAGTTAAAAAAATGATTTTAATCAAATAGATAATAATTTATAATTTTCGTTCTTTAATAAAAAAAACCGCAGTTAAGTAGATTAATTGCGGTTTTTTTTATATTTAAATATGACGAGTTTTTAACAAATATATTTAATGATTATCATACAATATAAGCTATAATAGGCTAAAGTTTTTCAACTATAATTGCAGTAATCCTTTCAGCAGCTTTGCCATCCCATAAATAGGGGATATCACCTTTTTTAGTTTTACCGTCTAAAACTTCATTTGCGGCAAATTCAATCTTTTCTAAATCCAGTCCTAATAATTGATTAGTACCAACTTCAACAGTAACCGGTCTTTCGGTACTTTTACGTAAAGTAATACATTGTACACCTAAGTAAGTAGATTCTTCTTGAATTCCACCGCTATCGGTCAAAATTAATTCTGCATTTTTAGTGCAGCATAAAAAGTCAATGTAACCTATCGGGTCAGTAAGAACAATATTGGCTGAAAGTGTATTATATATCCCAAATTCGTTTAAACTTTTTAATGTGCGAGGATGAATTGGAAATATAACTTTACGCTTTGCCGCAATACGATTAATAAACTCAAACAATTTTATTAATTGTTCTTTTTCATCAACATTACTTGGGCGATGTAATGTGATTAAAACAAAAGGGGAATCATTAACATTTAGTTCTTTTAATATATTCGATTTATCTGCTTTTGGCAAATAATTAATCAAACTATCAATCATAACATTACCGGTAAAAAATATTTTATCTGTCGAAACGCCTTCATTTTTTAAGTTGTCTAATCCACTTTGTTCAGTTACAAATAAAAAATCGGATATGGAATCAGTTAAAAGTCTGTTAATTTCTTCCGGCATATCTCTATCAAAACTTCTTAAACCACTTTCAACGTGGGCGGTTTTTATATGCAATTTAGAAGCAGCAAGAGTACATGCAATTGTTGAATTTACATCCCCAACAACAAGAACTAAATCCGGTTTTTCAGCTAAAAGAATTTTTTCAAATTCAATCATAATTTTGCCGGTTTGTTCTGCATGAGAACCCCCGCCAATGCCAAGATAAAAATCAGGTTTTGGGAGTTCTAAATCATCAAAAAACACTTTAGACATTTTTTCATCATAGTGTTGCCCTGTGTGACATATTAAATGTGTTATTTTGTCGGAATATTTAAGAAATGCTTTGTGAATTGGTGCAATTTTCATAAAATTTGGTCTTGCGCCAACAACAGAAATTACTTTTTTCATGTTTCTCCAAAAATTTATAATTTTAAACTTACAAAAAAAAATAGAAAAGGCATATAATTTAAGTACTTTATTGGGAAATTAAATAATTCAAAAATAAATGAATAAAATAATTTGGCATAAATGCAAATAATTTACTAAATTTGTTTGTAGAATAGTCGTAATATAGTGTAACAATTCCTTAAAAATAAACTTCAAGCACAAATCTTTCGACTTAAAATTTATGAAAAACAAATTGGAGAATAAAATGAAAAAAGTGAAAAAAGGTGATACCATAAAAATATCTTATGTCGGGACATTTGATGATGGGTCAACATTTGATGAGACTGAACCAAACGAACCTTTTGAATTTAATGTTGGAAGTGATGAAGTTATTGAAGGATTAGATAAGGCCGTAGTTGGAATGGAAGTTGGTGAAAAAAAAGAAATACATGTATCTTGTGACGAAGCATATGGCGAACATGATGAAACTTTAGTATTATCTGTACCTAAAGACAGTGCCCCTGAAGGTGTTGAATTGGAAGAAGGTAATGTTTATACTTTCCCTTTAGAAAATGGTGAAACTATTGATATGGAACTAATTGAAATTAATGATGATGAATATATTTTTGATGGTAATCACGAATTAGCCGGTCAAAACTTAAATTTTAGTATTGAATTATTAGAAATAGTTTAAATAAATTGTATTATTTTATCTTAAAGCCCACTATTATGTGGGCTTTTTTGTTTTGAAAAGAGGTAAATTAGTGTTAATTATAACTAAAATATTTAGTATATTTAATGTTTAATTTTTTATGGTTAAAATATGTCTGAAAAAATTATTGTAACATCTGCATTACCCTATGCAAACGGGAAGATTCATCTTGGACACTTAAGTGGTGCTTATTTACCGGCAGATATTTATGTGCGATATAAACGATTAACGGGTGCCGACATTATTTATGTTTGCGGTTCGGATGAACATGGAGTTCCTATTACCATTACTGCCGATAAAGAGGGTAAAAAACCACAAGATATAATTGATAGATATCATACTTTGAATAAAGAGGCATTCGAAAAATTTGGAATGAGTTTTGACATTTATTCAAGAACAAGTCTTCCTATACATCACCAAACAGCAAAAGAATTTTTCTTAAACTTTTATAATCAGGGTTTATTAAAAGAAAAAATATCTTTGCAGTTTTACGATGAAAAAGCCAATATGTTTTTACCTGATAGATACGTTGAAGGTACATGTCCTAAATGTGGTAATGAAGAAGCTAGAAGTGACGAATGTGAAAACTGTGGTGCATCATATGACCAGAGTGAATTATTAAAACCTAAAAGTAAAATAACGGGTGATTCGCCAATTCTAAAAGAAACATCTCATTGGTATTTTCCACTAGGTTTATTCCAAAAGAGACTTGAAGATTACATGAGCCAAGCAGATAAAAAATACGGTTGGCGAGAAAATGTACTTCAGCAATCAAAAAGTTGGTTTACTGATGGTTTAAAAGATCGTGCAATTACACGCGATTTAGATTGGGGTGTTAAAGTGCCTTTGGAAAATTCCGATAACAAAGTGCTTTATGTTTGGTTTGAAGCAGTGCTTGGTTACATTTCAGCAACAAAAGAACTTTCTAAGCTGCGCGGAAATGAAAATTTGTGGAAAGAGTACTGGCAGGATCCAAATACTAAATATTTAGCATTTATTGGAAAAGATAATATTGTTTTTCATACAATTATTTTTCCGGCATTATTAATGGCTTGGAACGATAGCAGCAATGAAAAATATTTATTACCCCAAAATGTACCTGCCAATGAATTTTTAAATTTTGAAGGTAAAAAATTCTCCAAATCACGTAATTGGGGAATAGACGTGCTGGATTTTCTTGAATTATTCCCTGCGGATACACTCAGATATACTTTGGCTGCAAATCTTCCTGAAAATAAAGATACCGATTTTTACTGGAAAGAATTTCAGATGAGAAATAATAGCGAGTTAGCCGATATATTTGGTAATTTTATAAATAGGACTTTAACTTTTACGAGCAAACATTTTGAAAATAAAATTCCAAAGCTTGGAAATCTTGAACCGATTGACGAACAAATGATTAGTGTTTTGGCCGAACATCCTCAAAAAGTAGCAAATTTGCTTGAAAAATATAAAATTAAAGACGCTGTTTTTGAAGTAATGAATTTGGCAAGAATTGCAAATAAATATTTTAATGATTCCGAACCATGGATAGCTATTAAAAAAGACAAAGAAAAATGCGGTACAACATTAAATATTTGTATTAATATTATTAATACATTAGCCGAATTATTTTTGCCGATAATTCCTTTTACAGCAGAAAAAATTCTTATTTTGTTAAATAGTAAACAATCAAATTGGTTTGATGCAGGAAAACTAAATTTAAAAGAAGGTCATGTTTTTAACAAACCTGAAATATTATTTCCAAAGATTGAAGATAATCAGATTGACCTTTATAAAGTTCCTATCGAAGATACCGATCCAAAAGTAACGTTTGAAGATTTCTCTAAAATTGATTTACGTATTGCTGAAATTACATTTGCAGAAAATATAAAAAAAAGTGATAAATTATTAAAGCTTATTGTTAAAGTTGGTGACATTAAAAAACAGATTGTTGCCGGCATTGCAAAAAATTATAAGCCGGAAGATTTAATAGGTAAAAAAGTTGCTATTGTTTTTAATTTGCAGCCTGCCAAGTTATTTGGAGTTGATTCGGAAGGAATGATATTAGCTGTTGAAGATAAAGACGGAAAATTAAATATACTTGAAGTATCGCCAAATATTATTTCCGGTACTAAAGTAAAGTAGTATATTATTATAATTTATGGAACTTTTTGGTTCCAATTATTTAAAAGAATGAGAAAACCGAGTAATTATTTAATAATGTTTAATAATCATAATATTTAAATACGTTTGGAGGATAAAGTATGAAATATTTGTCAACCCTGATTTCGCTTTTTATAATCTCAGTGATGTTTGTATCCTGTGGAACAGAAAACTCAAAAACGGTTATTGCAACTGCCGGAAATGAGGATATTACACTTGGAGAATTTGAAAGAGCTTATGAAAAAAATTCAGGTGAAAGTTCAGTTAATATTCCTGATTCTGCTTCGTTATTAAAATTTTGGAATTTATATAAAAATTTCAGATTAAAATTAGTTGATGCAAAAGCAAAAGGTTACGAAAACGATAAAAGTTTAAGCAATGAATTAATTGATTATAAGAAAAAAGTTGGTGTTTCGTATTTATTGGAAAAACAACTACTTGACCCCGGTGTTAAAGATATTTATAATAAAAGAAAAATTGAGTACCGTGTTAGTCATATTATGATCCGTTTGGATAGTTTATCAAAAGAACAAGCTAAAGAAAGAGCATGGGAAGTTATAAAAAAATTCCGTGCAGGTGCTAAATTTGAAGACTTAGCAAAAGAATATAGTGACGATACCTATTCTAAAAATTCAGGTGGTGATATTTATTATATTACTTTTGGTCAAACTTTACCCGAATTTGATGAAGCGGTATATCAAACTCAAGTAGATAGTATTTACCCGCAGCCTATTGAAACAAAGTTTGGTTATCATGTAGTTAAGGTTACTGATAAACAAAATAGAAAATTTCAGGTTAGAGTAAAACATATTTTGTTAGATTATGTTGATTCTGTTGGTAATGTAGATTCGATTGCAGCCAAATTAAAAATGGAAGAAATTAGAAAAAATATAATTGAAGGGAAAGAAACCTTTGAAGATGCTGCAACAAAATATTCTGAAGATAAAGGAAGTGCTGAAAAAGGCGGAGATTTAGGCTTTTTTGAAAGAAGAAGTATGATTTTGCCATTTGATCAGACTGCTTTTAGCTTAAAACCAGACGAAATTTCTCAAGTAGTTCAAACTCGTTTTGGCTATCACCTTATTAAATTTGTTGAAGAAAAACCTTATCCAACATACGAAGAAGAAAAAACATCATTACGTACGTTATATAAACGTTCTCTTTATGACTCGAAATATAATGCTTTGATAAGTGAACTGAAGACTAAATACGGATTTAGTAAAAATGACGCAAATATTAAAGCCGTTCTTCAAAATGCAGATTCTGTTAAAATATCAAATGACTATTTTTCTAGTGATTTTAGAAATTCTGTAAAAGAAAAAGATTTATTTACAATTAATAATAATAAAATCGGTTTGGATAGTGTAATAGCTTTTGTTATTAATGATACTAAATTCCAGAATAAAATTATTGATGAAAAAGTATTAAATGAAATAGTTGATGAAACAGCAAAAAATGCTCTTCTTGAACAAAGAGCCTTAACACTTGAAAATGAAGATGCTGAATTTGCAACATTGATGAATGATTACAAACAAGGAATTTTTATTTTCAAAATTCAAGAAGATGAAATTTGGAATAAAATTAAATTAGATAGTGCAAAATTGGTTGACTTTTATCAAAAAACAAAAGAAAACTATCAATGGAAAAACAGAGTTGATTTTGGCGAGATATTTTCCAAAAAAGATAGTTTAATTAACAGCTATTATGCAATGCTGCAAAGTGGTGCTTCTTTTGACTCGTTAGCAAAAAAATATACCGAAAGAATTGGTTATAAAGCAAAATCCGGTGCATATGGTTATGTTGATGTTGAGTCGAACGAATTAGCTAAATATGCTTTTGACCTTAATAATGCAGGAGATTATTCAAAACCAATTACTGTAACAGGTGGTTTTTCTATTATTAAAATGAATAATAAACGTAATGCAGGTATTAAAAGTTTTGAAGAAGCTAAAGCTGAAGTTGCCAGCATATACCAAGAAAAAGAAAGCAAACGTTTGGAAGATGAATATATAAATAATTTAAATGTAAAATATCCAATTAATAATTTTAAGGAAGATGTCCTTTTTAAAGCATTTAAATCTGACAAATAGCTTTTTAATTGTTTTTGTTTTACTGCTGTCTTGTTCAAATGAACAAAACAAAAAACGTTCAATTGCTGAAGTAAACGAATCGAAATTATATGAGGAAGAACTTAAGTTCTTCCTCTCTTCAAAAAAATATAATAAAAAAGAAAAAGATGAATTTGTTAGGCAGTGGGTTGAAACTGAAACACTGTATCAAGAAGCAAAAGAAAATGGATTTTTAGATTCATCCAATTATAGACTGATTTTAATGCAGTCAAAAAAAGAACTAGCAGCTGCTCTGATTACAAAAAAAATATTGGACGACTTTAAGTATCAAATTAAAGAATCGGATATAATTGAATATTATAATAAGTATAACGAAGATTTTAGATTAAATTCCGAAGGTTATGTTATTAATCTTATTAAGTTCAATGATCTGCAGTCTGCCTCAGAGTTTAGATTGAATATTATTTCAGGTAATTGGTCGTACGAAGTTACAAAGTATAAAAAGGAAAATAAAAATTGTTTTTCATTTGGAAAAAAGTTTTTGTATCCTTATCAAATACAACCGGCTATATTGCTTAAATATATTAAAGGGATGCTTCCTTTAGAGGTAAGTATAATTATTGGTACTGACGATAACAATTATTATATTATTCAACTAATTAAGAAATATGAAAAATATGATATTCCTGAATTTGAATATATAAAGCCCTTAATTAAAGAAAGAATACTGAATATTAAAAAGAAAATGTATTTTAAAAATTATATATCAGAATTATATAATAAGTACGAAGTAAAAATAAATAGGTAAGCTATGAAATTATTAAAATATTTAAGCATAATTGTTTTTATCATATCAATTCAAGTTAGCGCACAAGAAGTATTAGATAAAATTGCCGCAGTTGTTGATAATGAAGTAATACTCCTTTCTGAACTTAATTTGCAAATGAGTTATCTTGCTAATCAAAAGAATGTAAATCCCAATGATCCGAAAATGAAAAAACAAGTGCTTGAAGCTATGATAAATGAAAAATTATTATATGCTCAATCCGAATTGGACTCGATTGTGGTTTCGGAAGAAGAAATAAATCAGCAACTTGATAACCAGATTAATTATTTTATTAATCAATACGGTTCAAGAGAAAAATTTGAAGAATCATATGGAATGTCTACTGATAGAATTAGAAGAGAACTTAGGGATGATGTAAAAAAGAATATTATGGGACAGAAAGTCAAACAAAAAAGATTTGGACAACTTACTGTAACCAGAAGAGAAGTTGAAGATTTTTTTAAATTATATAAAGACTCGCTTGGTGTAATACCCGAAAAATTTACAATTGCTCATATATTTATAAACCCGCAAAAAGGGGATAGAGTAAAAACAGCAGCGTTTGATTTAAGTAAAAAATTATTGGATTCGTTAAAACATGGAGCGGATTTTGGAAGTTTGGCAACAAAGTTTTCAGATGACCCCGGTAGTGCAGCGCAGGGCGGAGATTTAGGATATGTTAAACGTGGTGTATTTTATCCTGAATTTGAAGCTGCCGCGTTTTCTTTGCAACCCGGTCAGCTTTCGGGAATTGTTGAATCACCTGTCGGTTACCATATAATTCAACTTATTGAAAGACGGGGAGAGGGAATAAAAACAAGACATATTTTAATAAAAATTAAAAGTGATGATGCAAGCGATTTGCAGGCTATTGAGTTTTTAACCGATTTACGAGATAGTATATCAAGAGGAGTTAATACTTTTTCATATTATGCCCAAAAATATAGTGATGATAAAGAGACATCTCGTTTTGATGGTGAATTAGGTAATTTTGAAATAAATCAATTAGATCAAAGTTTAAAAGATGTTGTATTCAAAATGAAAGATGGTGAAATTGGTTTTCCCAAAAGACTAGATTTAGATAAAAACACTTATGGTTTTCATATTGTAAAACTAGTTAAACGTGTTCCGGAACATAAACCAATTATTGAAACAGATTATGATGAATTGAAAAAAATTGCAGAGTTTACTAAAAAGGAAAAGCTTTACAATGAGTGGTTAAAAGAATTAAGAGGTTCTATCTTTTGGGAAATAAGGATTTAGGGGAATTGATTTGAGCATAACTGCAAATAAAAATGATGTTGAATTAGTTGAACAATTAACTGAATCGGCTGTTAAAATTAAAAAAGAGATTAGTAAAGTTATAATAGGCCAAGATAGGATTATTAATGATTTGCTTATTAGTCTTTTTTCAAAAGGACATTGTTTATTAATTGGTGTACCGGGATTAGCAAAAACACTAATTATAAAAACATTGTCTGAAGTAATTGATTTATCGTTTAATAGAATACAGTTTACACCGGATTTGATGCCGGGTGATATAACAGGAACTGAAATTATTGAAGAGGATCATTCAACAGGCAAACGTTTATTTAGATATGTCAAAGGCCCTATATTTTCCAATATTATTTTAGCAGATGAAATAAACAGAACTCCGCCCAAAACACAATCGGCGTTACTTGAAGCTATGCAAGAAAATAAAGTTACTGCTGCAGGTAATACCTATTCTTTACCGCAGCCCTTTTTTGTTTTAGCAACTCAAAATCCTATTGAACAAGAAGGTACATATCCTTTACCTGAAGCACAGCTGGATAGATTTATGTTTAGTTTATGGTTAGATTATCCTTCTATTGAAGAGGAAATAAAAGTTATTAAAACAACAACAAGTGATTATAAACCTGTTCTGGAAAAAGTTATTTCTAAAGAAGACTTATCAAAATTCCAGGAACTGATAAGAAGAGTTCCTGTTGCCGACAACGTTATTGAATTTGCAGTAAAAACGGTTAATTCCACTAGAAAAGTGGATAAAGGAAATAAAATTAGCGATTTGATTAGCTGGGGAGCCGGTCCCAGAGCATCCCAGTATTTGATTTTAGCCGCTAAAACAAAAGCTGCACTTGAAGGAAGATTTACACCCATAATTGATGATGTTTCTGAATTTTTGATTCCCGTGTTACGACATAGAATTATTCCAAGTTTTAATGCAGAAGCAGATGGCATAAATTCGGTTGAAATTATTAAAATGATATCAAATAAATAAAAAAAACCGCCTTTCGGCGGTTTCGTATTTTAAAGCAATGGGGACACTGAGGATATATTTTGTGCGAGGATTTTATTCATATCATAACTTATTGTTACAATTCTGTTTGTTTCATCAACAATAAATTCATCAAGTCCATAACCCATAGGAATATATGACGGAACTATTATATATGTTCCTAATTCTCCCGGGTGAACGTTGGGATTAGCATCTATTTGTGTTTGCATAACAGGTAATCTAATTCCTAAATCACTCATCCTTCTTCCTTCCGAAAAGAATATTTCTTGACGTAAAAGATATAATATCCTGTATAATTCAGTATTATTTGTAATCAAACTTACTTCACTTTCGGATACGCTTGTATTAGATATTTGCGATATTTCGATAATAGAACCATCGCGTTTTTTTATTAGATTTGGAACCGATGGTGATTGTTCATCAAATTTAACTAAAAAATCATCTGCATTTGGTCTTTCATCTCTTGGATCGTTATCTGAAAATGAAAGTTTTTCCCTGGACTTAGCTAATAAAATAGCATTATTCATTTCATTTTTAGCTCTAAATATGTCGCCATTTGCCATTGCAATTTCGGCAAGAATTAGATAAGCCTCTTCAGTTTTTAAGGCTGCAATAGGTGAAACTTGATCAATAAATTTAGGTTCTAAAAAATCCAATCGGGGTAATGGCTGCATATCGTTTGAATTTGCTCTTGCTAACGTAAAAGTATAAACTTCATTATCCAAGTTTGCTGCATCATACTCGGCATAAAATACATATTGGGTATTAATGGCTAATGCAGCTTCTGCAAATAGTGCTGCATTAATTTTATCTCCAAGCAATCTATAGGCTCGAGCTAAAGCTAAATTGCATTTTGACAAATTATCAGCTGAATTATCAAGGCTTAGAGATTCTTTTAAATTGTTAACAGCAATTTTTAATGCATCTTCGGATTTTACCATAGCACCATTTTCTTCAATAGGGAATGCTGCAAAATTTTCGGACAACATTATTAATGCCATACCTTTATAAAAATATACCGTTGCATAATCCTCGTCGGTTGCCTGAGCATCCTTTGGTAAAATAACACTTAAACCAAACAACGCTTTAGCGTGAATTGTCTGTAATTCAAAATATATTTCGCGTGTATCATCCAATACTGTTTCAGAAGGTAATATATCGCGTGGGTTATCAATAATATTTGATAAAAAAGTAAATACATTATCATAATTATCACTGGTAACTTCTGTAAACATAATTGTTTTCATTAATGCATCGGAAAAAGAATACTTAATACCGGTTATTAAGGGTTCTGCTCCTCCGGTGGCATCCTCAAGAAGTTTGTCTTCTGTTATTGCAGGATTATTAACTTCTGTAGGGTCTAACAAATCGCAGCCAAAAAACATAAAACTTATGGCCATTGAAATAATTAATATTTTAAAATTTTTCATTATTAACTCCATTAATATTCTTATAAATTAACATTTACACCAAATCTAAATTGACGGGGTGCTGAAATATCTCCTAAGTTATATCCGCCTGTATTTGGTCCACTGGGCTGATAACCATTTAATTCAGGATCTGTATCGGAATCTACACCAAATACTGCAACGTTTCTGATGCTTGCTCTAACAGTTACACCCTTAAAAATATTTTCAGGAATGCGGTAAATAACTGCAATTTCACGTAATTTTATCCAATCTGCGTCTTCCAACCAAACTGATGAAGCGGACTGGAATGAATAACCTTCCGGAACAATATCTTGAGTTTCGGGAGTGCCATTAAAGTAGCGCATAACTTTTTTCAAATTTACAAATTGATGTCCAAATGCAAATTCTGCTAACGAACTAATTGTTAAATTCTTAAATATTGTAAAGTTTAATGAAAAACTTCCAAATTTAGTAGGCAATGGATTACCTACTAAAGCACTTCTAAATGTTCCATTGCCGGTTGGTATATTTACTTGAAAAACTCCAACAGGGTAACCTTCTTCAACTCTGCGTGGTAAAAATGTAAACGAAGCGAGACTGAAAGGAGCAGCTCCGCCAAGACTTATTACTTTATTGTCTAATGTTGAATAAGATATTTTTGTATCAATCGAAAGATTTTCTTCTTGAACTAATTGAGCAAATAATGATAATTCAAAGCCTTTATTTTCAATTTTACCAACATTGGTTAACTGATTTCCAAATCCTCCTGCCGGATCTTTTGGAACCTGAAATAGAGCATCTTTAGTTAATTCATAAAAATAATTTACTTCAAGTGATACTCTATCTTGTATCAAACCAATATCAAATCCTGCATCAATAGAAGACGTTTTTTCAGGTTTCAAATCATCATTGCCCGGATTGCCGTTTGGTGCAAAAACAATACCTGTTTGGCCAAGAAAAGATTGTGCTCCATAACTTCTATCTCTTGTAAAAGGCGTTGGGAAGTTACCGGTTAAGCCCCAGGCGCATCTTAATTTTAAACTTGAAATTGCAACTCTAAGTATGTCCGGGAAAAAACTTTCTTCCGAAATAATATAAGCTGCACCGGCTTTTGGGTAAAATTGAAGTCCTATTTTATCTCCAAAAGTAGAATTGCCATCAATTCTAAACCCGAAATCAAAAAATAATTTATTATAAATGCCTACTTGATCGCTTAAGAAAAATCCCCCGTTAAAAATTTGTCTATTGCTTTCTTGTGCATTAATAACTGCGGCATTATCAAAATCATCTGTTCCGGGAATAGAAAATTCCTCACCAATTGCATATTCTTCTCTATCTTCAACTCTAAAACCTTGTACTCCAAACGATAAAGTCTGTTCAACATCATAAAATTTAGGTAAAATATATGTACCTGTGTAAGCCAGAGTTATTGTTTGATATTCGCGATCAGATCTCTCTACCCAGCCGTCTGTTGTACCATAAAAATCACCAATTTTTTTAGGTACAAAAATCCGTTCTTCATTTTTTCGGTAATCTGTACCAACTGTAAATTTATTTGTCCAATTTTTAATCGGTGAATAATCAAAATTTACGGCTAATCTAAATCTATCCACATCATCATTTATTAGCGGAGTGGTCATTATTGCTAATAACGAGTCTCTATCATGATCGGTATATCCAAATTCATCTATATATGCGCCATTATCAAAATCGCTATAAGGAGAACCGATAGTATTATTGTTGAAAATTCTTTCAAATTTGTTTTTTGTATAACTTGAAGAAATTTCAAGATTCATATCGGAATCTAAATTTACGCGAAAACCGGTATTTAAATTATAATTTTTATTTTGCGTTTTATTATCAACAATAATTCCTTTGTTTTCAAACATCTGACCGCTTAAATTATAGGTAAAAAATTGATTTCCACCGGTAACAGAAGTTTTATAGCTATGATAAAATCCTTTTTGGAATAAATTGTTTTTAACGTAATCTTCAATAACAAATTTATTTTCCGATTCATCAAAGCCCGTAGTAACATTAAATGACCATTTTGCTTTTCCCGGCACACCTTTTTTTGTAAATATCTGGATTACACCGTTTGATGCTTCACTTCCGTATAAGGTTGAGGCGGCACCGCCCTTAATTACTTCAATATGGTCAATTTCACCAATAACCAAGTCGGAAAGTGAAGATGATTCGGCACCTCCGGTTTGTACTGCTAATCTTGAAGCATCGTTATTATCAACACGAACGCCATCTACATATATTACCGGAGTAGTTGATGTTACTGCACTTTTAACTCCTCGGGTTGATATTCTTCCACTGGTTCCGGGCATACCGGAAGATGTAAATGAATTTAAACCGGGAACTCGTCCTTGCAATAATTGATCAACAGATTCAATCGGAACATATTTTATTTCATCTGATTTAATTGTTTCAACATTTGCTGTCAGTTTTCTTCTTTCAATAGCAGAACCCTGTCCTGTTACTACCATTTCCGAAAGCATTAAAGTTGTTGGTTGTAACAAAAAATCCAATTCGGTTGTTTTATTCTGCTCAATTAAAACTTCCATTATTTTTTCTTTATAACCTACATAACGTACAGTTATAATTTGTTTACCAACGGGAACATTATCAATCTTGTATTCTCCTCTTACATTAGTTGCCGTACCAAGTGTAAGTTCGTGGAATAATACGTTTGCACCGATAAGTTCTTCGTTATCTTTTGAATCGAAGACTTTTCCTTTTATTGATCCTTTTGCTTCCTGTGATAATAATGGATTTAAAATTGCGGAAAGGAGCAAAATAAATCCTATGATGCTGAAGAAGAGAATCTTATTAGTTGTCTTAAATACCTGCATAATTGCTCCTGTTTTAATGAATAAAGTAAAATGTGTGACATTTTATTCTCTATGCAAAAAAAGGATTTGTTTGCCCTAAAAACAACTACACAAGTGTGTGGTTTTATATACCGAAATAAATAAAATTAACAAAAAACTGCATAAACATGCAGTAAGTGGTTTATATTAGCCCTTTTCTAATTGCTTTAGAAACAGCTTCGGATTGAGAGTGAACGTGAAGTTTTTTATAGATGTTTCGAATATGATGACGTACCGTATCTATACTAATAAAAAGAGAATCGGCAATTTCTTGATAATTATTCCCTTCGGCTAAAGCCGAAAGAACTTCTTTTTCTCTATTACTTAACTCATACTGAGATTCGATATTTGCCAAATTATGATTATGATGAAATACCGAAATTACTTTTCTTGCAATTTGTGCACTCATTGGAGAACCACCATCGTATGCTTCTTTTATTGCTTCAAGTAATCTTAAGGGAGGAGTTTTTTTTACAAGATAACCGCATGCACCGGCGCACAATGCATCAAAAACAACATTATTTTCCTGATAAATAGTTAACATTAAAATATTTAATTCGGGTTTAATAATAAGTGCTTTTTTTACACCCTCAATCCCATTCATCCCGGGTAATCCTATATCCATTAATACAACATCCGCATCGGTTTTATATAAAATCTTTAAAAAATCCTCACAATTTGAAAAAGCACCGCAGCAGGAATAACCGTTTGTACCATTAATTAAAGCAGAAAGCCCTTCACGAATTGTATTGTTATCTTCAACTATTGCTACATTAATCATAAGTAATTCCTTTTAATTTATAAACTTTCTAATGTATTTAATTCCATTGCCAATTTTACATGAAAAGATAATTGATGTTCCATTTATCTCACTTGAATTCCAAACCAGATTTCCATCTATTAATTGAGCACGGTATTTCATGTTCCTAATTCCATTACCATGCAAAAAATTAAAATTGTCTATACCCTTCCCATTATCACTTAATATTATAGTTAATATACCGTTTTTTATAGCAACATCAAGTATAATTTTAGAACAATTACTATGCTTTAACGAATTATTCAATGCTTCTTTTAGTATTAAAAACAAGTGTTGTTTATATTCCATAGTTAATTTAATATTAGATAATTTATCTATATTTTGTGTTTTGAAAGAAATTCCTTTAAATGAATAAATATCACCATACGAATCTCTTAATCTAATTATTAAATCATGAAGAGCATCTTTTTGGGGATTAACAACCCAAACAATATCACTCATTGTATCAACTAAATGTCTTGCAGTTTCACTAATTTTGCCTAAATTTAATTTTATATCGTCAGAAATATAAGGAAGTTTGGCTGATATTAATTCACTTAATATAGAAATTTCAGTTAATCCCGAACCAACATTATCGTGTAAATCGGCGGCAAGTTTTGCTTTTAATCTTTCAACCGCAAGTATGCTTTGAAATCGGGTATAGATAATTGAAAAAATTATTAAAATAATAGTCATAAGAGCTAATAATATAAACCACCATTTTTCCCAAAAGGGAGAATAAATTATTATTTCAATTGAGACGCCTTTTTCATTCCATAAGCCGTCATTATTAGAACCTAAAACTCTAAAAGTATATTTACCCGGAGGTAAATTAGTGTAAGTTGCAATACGATGTTTTGAATCGGTCATTATCCACGACTGATTAAAATTTTCTAATTTATAAAGATATTGATTTTTATCAGGGTTAGTAAAATCTAAAGCGGTAAATTCAAAAGTCAAATAATTTTGGTCATAATCTAAATATAAATTTGATTTATAACCATCTATTTTTCTATCAAATATTTTAATTGAAGATATAACAACAGAGGGAATATTTATGTTTTCTCTTATACTATCAGGGTAAAAATAATTTAGACCTAAAACGCCGCCAAAATACATCTGTCCGGTTTTTGTTTTTAAATATGCACCGCCACTATATTCTAAACTTTGCAGTCCGTCATTAACATCAAAATAAGTAACAATTTGGGTAGAATAATTATATTTAATAATTCCGTTATCTGTGCTCAACCAAAAATTACCTAAATCGTCTTCTAATATACCATAAATAACATTACCGTTTAGGCCGTTATTTTGGTCATATCTAATAAATTGTCCTTTTCTCAAATCGAATTTATTTAAATTTCCGCCAAATGTTCCAACCCAAATATCACCAATACTATTTTGAATTACCGATAAAACCCTGTTATCACTAAGGCTATGAATATCGTTAGGATTGTTTTGGTAAGATATAAAATTTTCAGTTATCGGGTCAAAAATATTAAAACCACCACCATAAGTACCAATTAACAATTTACCGTCTTTTGCCTTAAAAATCTTGTAAACTCTGTCGTCACTTATGGAATTCTTTTTTGAAGAATGGATATATTTTTTAAACTCAATCTTTTTATAAAAACTATTTTTGTGAATAGTACATTTATTTAATCCACCTCCATAAGTACCCAGCCAAACAATTGAATCGGAATCCATTAAAATATCCAAAATTTGATTGGCCCCAATAGAAGTAGTGTCAGTTGGGTTATTTTTATATATACTTATTTTTTTTGTTTTTATATTATAAATATTTAACCCGCCGGAATATGTACCAATCCAAATATTACCAAAACTATCTTCATCAATTGACCTAATATGATTATCATTTATTCTGCTATTTTCTTTAGTTAAATAAGAAATTATGTTATTCTTTTGGTAATAAACATTAATTCCGCCTCTATAAGTGCCAATCCATAGTTTTTTGCTTTTATCCTCATAAACAGACCAAACAACATCATCGTTTAGTTTAATATTACTTAAACTTTCTTTTTGAAGAAGATTAAATTTTATATTACCGATAATTAATCTGGAAATACCTTTTCCTAAATGAGTTCCAACCCAAAGAATATTTGTTTTATCTACATGCAGTGAAAGTATATCGTTATCAATTAAAGACTCTTTGTTAAATTGCTGATGTGTATAATTTGTTAAGCCGTTGAAATTATCATCGGAAATTCTAAATAATCCATTTCCAAATGTACCAAACCAAATATAATTATTATTATCCTGCACAATTGTCATTACATTATTTAGATATAACTGTGTAATACGAGATTTAACAAGATGATTTTTAAATAAAAGCGTAACTTGATTTTTAGTAAGGTCTAATGTTTGAACACCTTTTTGATATGTTGATATATATAAAACCTTATTTTTACTTATAAATAATGTTAATATTTCGTCTGAAAGTAAATTACTTGATTTGTTGCGTATGGAATAATGATAATTATTGTTTGTTTTGTTTTGGTTAACGTTAATTCTAAAAATACCATTACCCAAAGTGGAAACCCAAATTTCTTTATTATAATATATTATTTTAGTTATTTTTGTAATTTTAGCGTTGCCTACGTTATTAATTACGCCCTGGAAAGTAATTTTACTATTTTTTAGTGAATACTTAAATAAGCCAAGCCCCCAAGTACCAACCCACAAATTACCGTCATTATCTTCTGTTATAGATGTAATTGCCGTACTGCTTGTTCGCCCATAAGTTGTCATGGGGTAATCTAATTGTTCCTCTCTTAATTTTAATAATTTTGGATCAGCATCTTTTTTAACATCATAAATTATAAAATTATCATTTTTCCTGTTGTATAAATTTAATTCGCCGCTTAAAACCCCAAACCACAAATTACCGTATTTATCTTCAAAAGGAGTATTGATAGTGTTATTGGATATAGAATTTGAATCAGAAAAATTATTTGAATATACTTTAATATTATACCCATCATATCTATCCAAACCATCAGCTGTTCCAATCCACATGTACCCCAAACGATCTTGAACCATTCCCAAAATTGTACTTTGCGATAGGCCGTCTTCAATTTTAATATGCTTGTAAATATAGTTTTCGGATTGAGAAAAAATATCAGAACAACTTAAAAAAAATATAAAAACAATTAATGGCAGATGATATATTTTATACATTATTTTTCATAATATTTAATACAAAAATGTAATAATTGAAAAATTCGGTTAATTAAAATTAATTTAATATTGCAACTATAATTTAATATAAATTTTACTGTTTTTCCTTAAAATGCAACTTTTCCGATATTTTAGTTTTTATTTTAGTTAATAATTTTTTAGCCCAAATAAATTCGGTAGCTAAAATTGATAGACCAATGGGAATTACAATAAATGCCGGCCCCGGAAGTACTAACATTGCAACACCAATAATTAATATGGTCAAACCTATAATTCCAATAATAATTTTTTTGACTTGTTTTATTGTTTTTATTAGCATTTAAAAAATATTTGTGTAATTTTAAATTAAAAAAAAAGAGAATTATGAAAAAATTGAAAATCTTATTAGTTGCAAATCAACGAACATTGTTGGGTTTCAATAGATTAGCAAAAATACCAAATTTAGGATTAAATTCAATAGCCGGTAATTTAAATAAAGAAATTTGTGAAGTAAAAATTATTGATTTAGTAATTGCAAAAAATCCGGATAAATCATTTGCCGATACACTCAACAGCATAAAACCTGATATAGTTGGTTTTAGCAGTATGATTTTTCAAGAATCTGTGGTGTTTAATTATGCAAAAGTTACAAAAGAATTCAATAATCAAATTATAACAGTTATTGGAGGTTATCATCCAACTGTAATTTCGGACGAATTTTTTGATAGAAAAGGGTCAGAGTATTTCGATTATATTGTTAGAGGTGAAGGGGAGATAGCATTTAATATGTTAGTTGAGGCAATATATTTTAATAAAAACTTATCTGACGTTAATAATATTTCTTATAGAGAAGGCGAAAAAATCGTTCATAATCAAATCGGAAAACCGATTGATTTAAGTACGTTAAAACTGCCTGATAGAAAAGCAAGAGTCTTAACCAAAGGATTTCAAGTTATGGGCATGCAGGCAGATGTGATTGAAACTTCAAGAGGATGCACTTACGACTGTAATTTTTGTAGTATTACATTAATGTATTCAAAATCTTTTAGAAGATTTTCGATTGAACGAATTATTACAGATATTAAAGATGCAAAAAATAACGGAGCAAAAATTCTTTTTTTTGTTGATGATAATATTACTCTGGACAGCAAAAGATTTGCAGAAATTTGTAAAGCCATTATTAAAGAAAAGCTTAATTTAAGATTTGGATTACAGGCAAGCATTAAGGGATTAAGCAATAATACAGAATTACTTGATTTAATGAAAGATGTTGGTGTTGAGACTGTATTTTTAGGAATTGAAAACAATACACAGGAAGGTATTGAATACCTCCATAAAGGTAATCAGTTAAAAGTAGATCAAACTGAAATTGTTGTTTCACAATTAAAAGAAAGAAATATTTCAGTTATTGGCGGGCTAATACTTGGTTTACCCCACGATAATAAGGAATCGTTAAAAGCCACGTACAATTATGCACTAAGAATTGGAATTGATTTACCAATATTTTTTGTTTTAACGCCTTATCCAAAAACAGTTTTAAGGGCCGAATTAATTAAAGAAAATCTTATAACTAATCTATTTGATTATGATAAATACAACTGTTGGGATGTAAATATTAAAACCCGACATCTTTCAACCGATGAATTAACAAAAATAAAAAATAAACTTGAATATAAATATGTGTTTGATTCGGGTAATATTTGGTATTTTATTAAACGATATCCTAAATATATTTTTAAGATGATTATTGAGCAATTAATTCATTATCCAAATATTTCCTTAAGGTTTTTATTGGCTAAATTTTCAAACTAATTATTCGCCTTGCCCCAACGAAAAACCTCTTATGCCGTTAAATGTATATAAATTTTCAGTTTTTATTACATCATATTTATTAATTTCAAATTGTGTAAGCAGGGCAATAATATTATTATGATTTATCGGCACCAGTTCCGTTACTCTGCCATTTATTTCCGGACAATGTTTTGAAACAAATCTACATCTCCAATGATCGGTGCAATATGTTTCCGGAATTCCGTCCGGATATACTTTTACTCCTCGGTTTGTTATAAGTTTTAATTGTAATTCTCCTAAATCAATTCCATTTATTAATTCACCAAATATATTCGGGTTTTTATCCTTTTCTTTCCAATCAACAAAAACATCAACCCCAATTAATTCTTTGGTTTCATAAATCGGTTCTTTAATTTTTATTTTTATTGGAGCAGGGGAGTTTTCATTAAAATGAGCATGAAAAATATTTTCCGATACTTTACCAATTCTTTTAATTACCTCGTCGGCAAATTCAAAAGTATTTACTAATCTTTTGCTTATTCCAAGCTTGTATATATCTGCTGTATGTATTCCATCTTCCAAAGTTAAAAACCATGCGTTTTGAATTCTTTCTGCAACATCCGGTTGTCCAATATGTACTAACATCATAAGTGCCGCATTAAGCAGCCCTGAAGGGTTTGCAATGCCTTTCCCTGCAATATCGGGTGCGCTGCCGTGTATTGCTTCAAACATTGCACATGTCTCTCCCACGTTGGCTGAACTGCCTAAACCGACTGAACCGGCAACTAAAGCAGCAATATCGGAAATAATATCGCCGTATAAATTAAGAGTAACAATAACATCCAAATCTTCAGGACGAGCGGCAACAAGTGCAGAACCAATATCTATTATTTTATGTTCGCTTGGTATGTTTTTATATTCGCTTGCAACATCGCGAAATATTTTATGAAATAAACCGTCGGTCTGTTTCATAATGTTGTCTTTTGTCATACAGGTAACATGTTTTCTTCCGTAAACACGCGCGTATTCAAAAGCATAACGTACAATTCTTTCGCTTCCGGGTTTGGATATCAGCTTCAAACATTGAACAACATCGCCCGTTTGTTGGTGTTCTATACCGGTATATAAATCCTCCTCGTTTTCGCGTATTATAACAACATCCATTTTAGGAAATAAAGTGGGAACGTAAGGGCTGTATGCTTTAATTGGGCGTACATTTGCAAATAATCCCAGAGAGGTACGAATTGTAACATTAAGACTTTTATATCCACCACCACGTGGAGTAGTAATAGGTGCTTTTAATAAAATTTTATTTTTACGGATTGTATTCCACGAATCGTTGGAAATACCCGAAGTTAAACCCTTCAAATATAATTTTTCTCCAACTTCAATTTCATCATATTCAAGCCTTGCTCCGGCAGCATCAAGAATTGATAAAGTAGCCTTCATAATATTTGGACCAATACCATCACCATAAGCTAAAGTGATTTTTGTTTTATCTTCCATATTGCACTCCATATGTGATATAATGCACAAATTTATTGTTATTTATTGTTAAATAAAAATAATTAAAAAAAAATATGTTTTTTTATTGAAAAATACAAATTTTCTGATTTTATTAAGTATCATTATTTTAGAAAAAGAGTATATTAATGAAACCTCAAAATTCCGAACATAATTCAATTCAAAATAATTCAAATTGGTGCAATAAAACGATTGATGATTTGTTTGAAATTTTTAACTCAAACAAATTGGGTATATCGGAAAAGAATGTAGATACACTTCTGTTAAAATATGGCAAAAATGAAATAATTGCCGAAAAAAAAGAATCAGTACTAAAATTATTTTTAGATCAATTTAAAAGCCTGCTTATACTTATTTTAATTACTGCTGCATTAGTATCAGCACTTATTGATCAACCGATAGAAGCAATTGCAATAATTATAATAGTTATTTTAGCAGGTATATTAGGATTTGTTCAAGAATATCAGGCAGGAAAAGCAATAGAATCATTAAAAAAAATGGCCGCACCTCATGCTACAGTTATACGAGATGGTGTTGAAAATATTATTCTTTCTTCCGAATTAGTTCCCGGAGATATAATCACAATTAAAACCGGTGATAAAATTCCCGCTGATGCAAGATTAATTGAAGCAAATAATCTTAGAACTGATGAAGCTTCTTTAACAGGGGAATCATTAGCTATTGAAAAACATGCTTCTTTAATAAACGAAGAAGATATTTCTTTGGGTGATAGATTAAACATGTTGTTTATGGGTACTTCTGTTTCTTATGGAAGAGGCAGAGCTATTGTTGTTAATACAGGAATGAAAACTGAATTTGGTAAAATTGCGGCACTTCTGCAAAGTACGGAAAATAGAAAAACGCCATTACAAATAAATTTGGATCAGCTTGGTAAAAAAATTGGTATTTATGCCATTATAATTGCAGGATTTATGAGTGTTTTAGGTTATTGGCGAGGTAATCCTTTTATAGAAATGTTTATTTGGGGAGTTGCACTTGCAGTAGCAATTATTCCCGAAGCCTTACCTGCTGTGGTAACAATAAGTATAGCTTTGGGTGTTAGAAGAATGGTGAAGAAAAAAGCACTTATAAGAAAACTTCCTGCAGTTGAAACTTTAGGCTCAACAAATATAATTTGTTCTGATAAAACCGGTACTTTAACACAAGACGAAATGACTATTAGGGAAATATTTTCTCTAAATAACCATTATTTTGTTACCGGAAGCGGTTATAATCCTGATGGGGAATTTTCTGTAAACGATACAAAAATTAAAACTCTGGAGGATGAGGATTTAAAACTTCTTTTAATGATGGGCAGTTTATGCAATGATACAACTTTGCGCGAAAGTTCGGGTAAATGGGAAATACTAGGTGATCCGACTGAAGGAGCTATTATTGTTGCAGCCGCAAAAGCAGGATTGGATGTAGATAAATTTCAAAGTACAATTAAACGTGAATTTGAAATCCCGTTTTCTTCGGAAAGTAAACGAATGACCACTGTAAATAATTTTGATAAACAAGGATTTTATTCAATTTCCAAAGGTGCTTTAGAAATTATTTTACCATCATGTAAATCTTATCTGAAAAATGGAATTATTTATGATTATACAGACCAAGTTGATGAAGAAATTATAATGCATGCAGAAGAAATGGGAAAAAAAGCATTACGAGTTTTGGCTATTGCATATAAAAAGTTAGATTCGTTGGTAATGAATGATTCCGTACAGGATAATCTTGTTTTTGCCGGTATTGTCGGTATGATTGATCCACCAAGACCTGAAGTAAAAAAAGCCATAAAAATATGCGAAGCTGCGGGAATAAAACCTATAATGATAACCGGCGATCATGAAATTACTGCAGTAGCCGTTGCAAAGGAACTTGGAATTATGAAAAACGGTGGTTCTATTTCGGGTAGTAAACTTGAAAAAATGAATGATGAAGAATTTGAATTGGCGGTTGATACAACAGAAGTTTATGCAAGAATATCACCTTCTCATAAATTAAAAATTGTAAATGCATTAATGAAAAGAGGAAATATTGTTGCAATGACCGGTGATGGTGTTAACGATGCTCCTTCGCTAAAAAAGGCGGATATTGGCGTTGCAATGGGTATTAAAGGCACCGATGTAAGCAGAGAAGCTGCAGATATGATTTTAACAGACGATAACTTTGCTTCAATAGTTGCGGCTGTTGAAGAAGGACGTGGTATTTTTCAAAATATACGGAAATATTTAATTTATTTACTTGGCGGTAATTTGGGAACTGTATTAGCAATGATTACTGCGTTATTATTTGCATTACCCATTCCATTACAAGCCGTACAAATATTATTTATTAATTTTTTGATGGATGGATTAATTGCTATTGCCCTTGGTGTTGAACCGGCCGAAGAAGGATTAATGAAAAAACAACCAAGGAATGTTAATGAAGGAATTTTAAATAAACAAGCTGTATGGTATATTACCGCTGTTGGATTTCTTATTGGAGCCATAACAATTGGTATTTTTACTTATTCATTAAAGGAAGGTATGGGAATAAGAAAAGCAGAAACAGTATTTTTTGTTACTTTAATTCTAAGTCGTATATTTAATGGTCTTAATTGCCGATCTTTAGAACAACCTACTTTCCAAATTAATTTACTTTCAAATAAACCATTATTATTTAGTATTTTTACATCTCTTGCATTAACAATAGTTGTTATATATGTAGATTTTTTTGCTAAGGCTTTTCATACAGAAAAGTTATCAATTGGTGAATGGGCTGGTGCTTTGTTAGCATCGCTTTTAGTATTAATTGTTGTAGAACTATTTAAGTATACTAAATTGAAAATATTCCGTAACTAATAATCCTAGTAATTAAAATGAATTTTTTTAATTTTAGGTGTGTTCAATAACTAAAAGATGAATTTAGTAATGTTTGTTAAAGACAATGGTTTTCATTGTTAGTTGGAATCTGAAAAAAGTCCTCAGCAGTTTTCCATGTTTTACAAATATACACTACATATAATTGGGTAAATTCCATATCAACTTATTTAAAATTGGATAATTAATAGAATATATAAAAGTGTAAAATAAAAATAAAATTACTAAACTTTACTATAAATATTACGATAATAACATTGGTATAGTTTTTATTGATTGTGGACATGATAAAAAAACAAAGTTATTACAAAAACTTATTAAATTATTCTTTAGATTATATTTTAATATTTGATGAAGATTTAAATATTTTAGATCAATCGAATAATTTTTTCGCCGATGAAAATAAAAAGGTTAATTCCAATTTTTCTTTTTTAGATTTCTTCCCTAAAAACGACTACACCTCAATTAAAGAAATGATTGAAAATATTTCGAACAATCATAAAAGTACACAATTTGAAAATTTATTTTTATTAGAGAAAAAAGTAATTAATGCAGAAATTAAAATTGCATTGATTGAAGGCCTTGATAATAAATTATTTATTGCTGTTATTAAAGATATCTCCAGAGAAAAAAAATACAAAACGGACTTGCAAACCGAAAAGATGTTTATGTTTAATCTGATGAATCAAATTCCGGATTCAATATATATTAAAGATACAGAATCCAGATTTTTGAGAATTAACAAAACACAGGCTAATACTTTGGGGGTTAAAAGTCCTATTGAAGCACTTGGTAAATCGGATAAGGATTTTTTTACTAATGAACATGCAATTCAAGCTTTTATTGACGAAAAAGAAATTGTTACAAGAAAAGTTGATTTTATACGAAAAGAAGAGTTAATTAGACACTCCAGTGGAGAATTTTTATGGGTTTCAACAATAAAAGTTCCTTTAATTGATAGAGAAGACAATATTGTTGGAACACTTGGAATTACGCGAAACATTACGGATATTAAACAAATTGAACTTGATTTAAGACGTTCGGAGTCGCTTTTTAAATCTATTTGGAATAATTCTCTTGACGGCATGCGAATTTTAGATGATAAAGGTAAAATATTTATGGCTAATCCTTCATTTTGCTTAATGTTTGGATTGGAAGAGAACGAATTAATTGGTAAATCAATTTCGGTTATGTTTCATAAAAGTGCGGAAGAAATTAATAATAAAAAATTGGGTCAACAACGCTTAAATGAATTAATTAAAAAAATCAATGATAGGAAAGTTATTCCTAATTTGGAAAAAGAATTGCATTTGTGGAACGGGATGCATGTTTGGTTTGAAATAACAAATTCGTATCTGGAAATTGAGGGTAAAAATTATCTGTTAAGTGTTTTTAGAGATATCAATGAAAGAAAAATATACGAATCAAAAATCGAATATTCGGAAAAGTTAAGCAAAACAACAATTAACTCGATAAGTGATTTTTTATTTGTTATTGATCTAAATAAAAAGGTTATTCTTTCAAACAATTCATTTACAGAATTTATTAAAAAGAATGAAATTGATAATGATATTATTGGAATGGATTTAGAAGAGTTATTGCAACTCTTGCCGTTTTTAGCCGAAAGCTTTTACGACTTGGTTTTATCTACCAAACAAGAATTAATAATATTTGATAGTTTTGATCTTGTATCAAAACACTTTTTTTTTGAAATTAAATTTATTCCTGTAATTGATAATAATTTTGTAAATAGAATTATTACATTAATATTAGATATTACGGATTTAAAAAGATACGAAGAAGAATTACGACGAAGTGCCCTAATTTTTGAAAATTTAAATGACTCTGTTTTTATTATTGACAGACAGGGGAATTTTGTTGATCTTAATGTTTCAGCCGAAAAAATGTATGGGTTTAAGCGAGGAGACATATTAAAAAAATCACTTGATTTTTTGATTGACGCTGGTCTGGATATTCCATCGGGAAATAAATTGATTAATATTTTGTCAACATCATCAAAATGGTCAAGCAAGGTTTGGTTTACTAACAACATTAATAAAACAAAGAGGCATATAAATATTGAGTTTTTACCTTTAACAGATTCAAAAGGGGATACAATTGCTTTTTTTTCTGTTGCAAAAGATATTACTGATTTAACAATAGCACAAGAAAAAATTAATAATTATATAGCCGAATTGCAGACAAAAAAAACAGAATTAGAAAACACAGGCGAAGAATTACGTTTAACAAATACTAGTAAGGATAAGTTTTTTTCTATCATTGCCCATGATTTAAAAAGTCCGTTTCAAGGAATTTTAGGCTTTTATAATATACTTAAAGATGAATACGATACTCTTGAAAAAGATGAAATTAAGTTTATGGTTACAAATATGGGTGAATCTGCAAAAAATTTATATGCGCTTATAGAAAATTTACTAGAATGGTCAAGAGTGCAGCTTGGTAAAATTGAATGTATTAAGGAAATATTTGATTTAAATTTATTGATATACTCTGTCAAAAGTATGTTAAACGGGAATTTAATTAAAAAATCAATTTCAGTGGTTATTGAATCAAAAGATGACATATCTATTTATGCAGATAGAAAAATGATTAATTCTGTTCTTTCAAATTTACTTTCCAATAGTATTAAATTTACAAATAAGGGTGGAAAAATTACAATTTCTACTGAAGTCAAAAAGAAATTTGCCAAAATATCAATAATAGATAATGGTATAGGCATGGATAACAAAACTCTTAAAGCATTATTTAAAATAGACTCGAATGTAAGCAGAAATGGAACAGAAAACGAAAAAGGAACCGGATTGGGATTAATTTTATGCAAGGAGTTTATTGAAAGAAATGGCGGTAAAATAAATGTTAAAAGTAAAATAAATGAGGGTTCAATATTTACTTTTACAATTCCTCTTGCACAATAATACAATAGCCATTCATAAAATAAAATAAAAAGATAAATTTGTATTTAATGTTTTTATAAATTTAATTACATTTGTATCTATTTTTATAAATTTAGGTATAATTATGAATAATGATGTTGAAGAAAAAGCTGGAGTATCTTCAAACCCTTCTGTAAATTTTATCAAGGCAATAATTCTTGATGATCTAAAAACTAATAAATTTAACGGAAACGTTCATACTCGTTTTCCACCCGAACCAAACGGTTACTTACATATAGGCCATGCAAAATCAATTTGCTTGAACTTTGGTCTTGCAAAAGAATTTAACGGACAATGCAACTTAAGATTTGACGATACAAATCCTAGCAAAGAAGACGTTGAATATGTTGAATCAATAAAAGAAGATGTAAAATGGCTTGGTTTTGATTGGGAAGATAGAGAATTTTTTGCATCCGATTATTTTGAACAATTATACCAATATGCATTCCAATTAATAAAAGAAGGAAAAGCTTATGTTTGCAGTTTAAGTGCCGAAGAAATGAAAAACTACAGAGGTACGTTAACTGAACCAGGAAAAGAAAGTCCGTATAGAACAAGAGCAATAGAAGAAAATATTAATTTATTTGAAAAAATGAGAGCGGGCGAATTTGCCGATGGAACGTATGTATTACGTGCTAAAATAGATATGACCTCGCCAAATTTAAACATGCGTGATCCTATTATTTATCGTATTTTAAAAGTTGATCATCATAGAACAGGGAACAATTGGTGCATTTATCCGATGTACGATTTTGCACATGGTTTTTCGGATATGATTGAAGGTATTACTCATTCTATTTGTACTTTAGAATTTGAAAATCACCGTCCTTTGTATGATTGGCTTTTAGATGAAGTAAAAGTTACTCATCATCCTCAACAAATTGAGTTTGCTCGTCTAAATTTAAATTATACTGTTATGAGTAAAAGAAAACTTTTACAGCTAGTGCAAGAAGGATATGTTTCCGGTTGGGATGATCCAAGAATGCCGACTATTGCGGGATTAAGAAGACGGGGATACACTCCTGAATCAATTCGTAATTTTGCTGAAAGAATTGGTGTAGCAAAAAGAGATAATGTTATTGATATTGCATTGCTTGAACATAGCATTAGAGAAGATTTAAATAAAAAATCTATGCGTGTAATGGCAGTTCTAAAACCATTAAAAGTTGAGATCGAAAATTATCCTGATGATTTGGTTGAAGAAATGGACGCAATTAATAATCCTGAAGATGCAGAAATGGGAACAAGAAAAGTTCCTTTTTCTAAAGTACTTTACATTGAACAGGATGATTTTATGGAAAATCCGTCTAAAAAATATTTCAGACTTTCACCCGGTGTTGAAGTAAGGTTACGTTATGCATATTATGTAAAATGTACTGAAGTAGTTAAAGATGAAAATGGTAATGTTATTGAGATTAGATGTACATATGACCCTGCAACAAAAGGTGGAGGCTCACCTGACGGCAGAAAAGTTAAAGGTACAATTCATTGGGTTTCTGCAAAACACGCTGTTAAAGCCCATGTTAATCTTTATGATAGATTGTTTTCGGTCGAAAATCCTGATGCTTCTGAAGATGGAAAATCATTTAAGGATTTTTTAAATCAAGACTCCTTAATTAAACTTGAAAATTGTTATTTAGAACCGTATTTAAATAATGCAGTTAAAGGCCAAAAATTTCAATTTGAAAGATTAGGTTATTTTTGTGTTGATACTGATTATTCGGAAGGAAATAATTTAGTGTTTAATAGAACCGTTACACTAAAAGATACTTGGTCAAAAATAGAGAAAAATCAAAAATAAAATAAAAAAGGCGGTTTAACCGCCTTTTTTTAATTAAACTTTTGTAAAATGTTAGTTATACGTTTTTTTACTTCATTTTTACCTATAATTAATAAAATATCGTATAAACCGGGGCCAATTCCAATTCCTGAGACTGCTAAGCGAAGTGGATGAATTATTTTTCCAACGCCAACATTTTTATTTTCGGCAACCTTATGCAGTATTTTTTCGTAGTCTTCTTTTGTAGGATTATCAACATAATCAATTTCGGCATTAAATTCTCTTAATAAATCCGAAGAATCTTCTTTCCATCGTTTATGAAATACTTCCATATCATATGTTTCGGGTGTTTCAAAGAAAAAGGGGCTTTTTATGAGTATATCTTGAACAAAAGAAATTCTCTCTCGCATGGCGTCAACAACAAAACCAAAATATTCATCACTATAAGTATTGGTAAATGTAGATTTTTCATAACTCTTTTTGAACATTTTAACAATTTCGGCCGTAGTTTTTTTTCTAAGATGCTCTTCGTTTAGCCAAGTTAGTTTTTCCAAATCAAAAACAGCACCCGATTTGTTTACTCGTTCAAGCGAAAATTTATTAATCAATTCGTCAATATTATAAAATTCTACATCATCACCATTAGTCCAGCCAAGCAACGCCACAAAATTAACTAATGCTTCATTCAAAAATCCTTTATCTCTAAAATCTTCAACTGCAACATCACTTTGTCTTTTACTTAATTTTTTTCTATCAATATTAAGCAATAATGGCAAATGAGCAAATATAGGTCTTTCCCATCCAAAATAATCGTATAATAAAGCATGTTTAGGTGTAGAAGACAACCATTCCTCACCTCTAATAACATGAGTTATTTTCATTAAGTGATCATCAACAACATTAGCCAGGTGATAAGTTGGGTATCCGTCACTTTTTAATAAAATCTGATCGTCTATTACACTGCTGTCAAATTCTACAAGACCTTTTATAATATCATTAATTATAATTTTTTCCGAAATTGGTACATTTAATCTTACAACATATTGTTCGCCATTTTTTATTTTCAGCTCTATTTCTTCGGCAGATAAGTTTAAACAGTGTTTATCATATTTAGGTTGTAATTTTTTACTTTGTTGTTCTTCACGAACCTTTTCTAACCTTTGGGCTGAACAGAAGCAATAATATGCTTTTTTATTTTCAATAAGTATTTTTACGTATTGATTGTAAATATCTAATCTTTGGGACTGTATATAAGGTCCGCAATCACCGTAAACAAACGGACCTTCATCATAATTAAGGCCTGCCCATTTTAGTGTATCAATTAAGTTTTCAACAGCACCTTCAACCAAACGCGTTCTATCGGTATCTTCAATACGTAATATAAATTTACCGTTAGTATGTTTTGCAAATAAATAATTATAAAGGGCTGTTCGCAATCCGCCCACATGTAAATAACCGGTAGGGCTAGGAGCAAACCTTACGCGGGGAAATTCGTTAATCATATATTCTACTAAATTTTGTAAAAGGAATGGATTTTATTTATTTAAATTTCTCGTGTAATATTTTACCTTTTCAATAAATTCTTTGCTGTCAATAGGTTTAGGAATATAATCTGTTGCGCCGGCTTCCAAACATTTTTCTCTGTCGCCTTTCATGGCAAAAGCAGTAAGTGCAACAATAGGAGTTTTTGAATAATTGCCCATCAATCTAATTCTTTCCATAGCTTCAAAACCATTCATAATTGGCATTTGCATATCCATCAAAATTAAATCGAAATTTTCAGTTTGACACATCTTTACAGCTTCTTCTCCATTTTCAACAACAACAATACTTTCAAAATTATTCTTTTTTAATAAACGAGTAACAATAATTTGAGAGTGTTTATAATCTTCTGCCAATAAAATTTTAATTGCATCTTTTTTTTCTATTACTTCATTAACAGGCGGGGGAGTGTCGTATCTATTAATCATGGATTTAATAACATCTGCAAGATCTTCAATATTAGTACTGCGTTTGTCTAATAATTCTTCAAAAAGGCCGTCAATATTTTTTAAATCTTCCTGATAATTATCTTTACCCGTATAAATAATTATTGGCAATCGGGCAAATTTTTCCTGCGATTTTATCATTTTAATTAATTCAAAACCATTTGGATATGGCATATCTAAATCAACAATTGCCAAATCAACATCAACATTTTGAATTCGTCCCATAACATTTGCCGAAATATTTTCGGCAATAGCACGGTAACCTGCTGTTTCTATAGCTTGTTTAACCAAATTTAACGTGGGGTAATCATCATCAACACACAAAACGTTAGAATCTTTTCTCAATTTATAACTTGTTAATACTTCCACTAAAAAATTATAATTAATTGGTTTTACAAAGTATTCAACAGCACCCATTAAATATGCTTTTTGTTCTTCCGGTTCAACAGAACAAACAATAACCGGAGTATTTTTTGAGTTTACATTTTCATGAATTTTTTTTAGTAATTCAAGACCATTAGTCGTTGGTATTTCAATATCCAAAATTATTGCCAAATATTGAAATTTATCAATTTGCTCCAAAGTCTGTTCGGAAGTATGAACAATAGTAGGCGAATAACCCCATTTATTTAAATAATTGCTTAACAATTTTGAGGTTGCGTAATCATCTTCAACCACTAAAATTCTATTTAATGAATCGGGAACAGGTTTTGGTAATGCAGCAAGCTTAGATTCTATCTCTCCCGGAATACCATCTTCTCCTAAAGAAAAAGCAAATGATAAACCTTCACCATAAACATTATTAACAGTCAAATCGTTATTAAAAAACGAACTGTAACGTTTTGCGAGAACTAAAGTTAACCCTGATATATTTATATTTCTAAATTCATTTATTTTTGTTAACGCAAATGGATAAAAGAAATTTTTATCTTTTTCTATTAAAAAACCATTTCCGTTTTCAGAAATTGATACGGCAATTTTATTACGTGAAGTTATTTTTAACGTAATTTTTATTACAGTGCAATTTGTAGAATGTGTACAATAAAAAATTAAGGTATTCAAAATAAATTTTAGTTTTTGCTCATCCAATTCTAATGTTGCAGGTACCGATGTATCAATATTTACTTGATATTCAATAAATTTATCGGCTGTTTTAGTTTTAAAAATATCAACAACTTCTTTTATTATATTTCTGAGATTAACACTTTTTTTCTCTTCAACAATTTTACCGATTTCAATTTTTGATAGCTCGTTTAATTCATTAATTGTAATTAATAAATTTTGAGCATTTTTTTTAATTGTATTTACGTATTCACTTTGTGTGCTGGATAAACTTTCTTCTGCTAAGATTGCAGTAAATCCTATAATTGTATTTGCAGGACTTCTCAATTCATTAATAGTTTCAACAACAGTATTAGGGAATTGAACAGGGGTAGAAGAAACAACGCCACCGGTAACAATAAACCAATTATTCAAAAGCAACCCAACATAATCGGATATCTTTTTAATACTTTCGGTATCGTTAGATGTAAAAGGAGATCTTTTTGCCAACTTAAGCAAAGCTTTTTCATTCTCTTTAATTTTGAAGTTTACACACACTTCATAAGTAACAAATTCGCTTGCCTGAAGCTCGCAATCGGATTCGGAGGCCATGGAAAAGTCGGAATTATTAAGTATTTGTTTACACGAAGCGCATGAAAATTCCGAACCCCGCAAATAATTTTTACGAGCCGAATGCGATTTACCGAGAACTATTAGTTTATTATTTGTTGCTAATTTAAATAAAACAACAGACTGAAATTCTAATTCCTTAACTAAAAAATTACAAATATAATCCGGAAAATCTTCAACCCCTTTATTTGAATAAAGAAGCAGCGAATTAAATTTTTCGAGAAATTCTAATTGTGCACCGTAGATCATATTCCTTCACAAAACATTATTAATTGTTAAAATATAATTTAATAAAATTTCACTTAAAAAATAATTATTTTTTTACTTATAAGTATTTTTTGGGTAATAAAAATTGCCTTCATGTTTTGTTAACGCAATTCTATTGTAAAATAACCCTTTTTTTTCGTATATTCAATAATAAATTAATTTTTATAATAATATTTTTATTATAACTAATAAAGAAGTTATATTTAATAATTTGGAGGACTTAATATAATGAGAAATTTAGTTACATGTATACTAATTTTCATTTTAACAGCAACTGCTTTTGGTCAAATTTCCTATAGTGGTCCAGTTCAAGGCACTACCGGAGTAGGTGTTACTGTAAACACGAATAATTTTTTAACCTATTCAAATGATAGACCATTTAGATTTAGAATGTTTGCTAATCAAAGGATCACTGATCTTGAAGACCCAATTGATCAAGAGCAGCCTTTAGCACCCGAGGGTTCAAATTTGTTTATGTATCCCAACTTTAAAGAAACTTCTTTAACTGAAGATAATATGATATTATTTTCAAGTTTTAATGGGATTGAAGAAACAAATTCAATTCCTCCTGATCCATATTTAGCTATTGGCCCAAACCATATTATCCAAACAGTTAATATTGATTTTAGAATAACAGATAAAAACGGAAATAATGCTCAAACAATAAATGGAAATACTTGGTTTAAATCAGTTTATACGCAAGCCAATGTTTTTGACCCGAAAGTATGCTATGACCATTTTTCAAATAGATGGATAATGGTATGGTTACATCAAGATGATAATGCGTTGGAAGGCGTTTATTTATTATCAGTCTCGGATGATGAGGACCCTAACGGTGTATGGTTTAACTGGGTATTGCCTTCAAATATGAATGGTAATACACCTTCCAATTCGTGGGGTGATTATCAGGGGGTTGGTTTTGACGATAAAGCAATTTATTTTACATCCAATCAATTTAGCTTTACCAGCTCATACCAAGGTAGTAAAGTACGCATAATTCCTAAATCTCAAGTTTATGTTAGTTCTAATCCCGGAATAATTACATATACGGACTTATACAACATCACTTATCCTGTCGGTGGAGCTAATGCCTTTGGTATTCGTCCGGTTAGAATGCAAACAGCTTCTGATGTGTATTATTTAGCAGTACATTCACCATATACATCAAAATCCAACTTTGGGTTTTATAAATTAGCCAATCCATTAAGTACTACCCCCAGTTTAACCGGTGTTTCTGTTCCGGTTACGGCATACTCAACTCCGCCTGATCCTAATCAACTTGGAGGCGGTAGCCCATTGTTAGATGGCGGTGGTGCAAATTTAAGAAACGAACCCGTATTTAAGGATGGGTTTATTCATTTAACTCATGCGGCTAAAGTTGGCAATTATTCCGGTGTCAGATATTTAGCTGTAAACATGACTACAAACAGTGCTGTAGTTGATATGGTTGTTGGAGATAATAATTATTTTCATACTTATCCTGCAATTGCAGTTAGCGGCGATGACGATGTTATGCTTACTTATAGTAAAGTTTCTGCCGATTCTTATATAGGTGCTTATTACACTATTATACCATCTTCAACAGGTGTTCCAAGCCAAAGTATTGAACTTCAAGCCGGTAAAGGTAATTATGTAAAAACTTATAGCGGAACAAGAAACAGATGGGGTGATTATAATGGTGCTTGGACTGACCCTTCTGATAGTGATAACTTTTTTATTTTTACCGAATATGCCGCATCTACAAATACTTGGGGTTGTTGGTTAGGTGGAGTAAGAATTAAGCCTTATCCAAATGTTACTGCATTTTTTAACAATAAATCTTTAGATTATAGTTATAGTGAAATAACTCTGCCAACAGAAATAAAAAAAGTTAAAATTTATAATTATGGAGTACCTGCTTTAAATATTTCTAATATTCAATCAAGTAGCGTAAATTTTGTTATTCAAAATAATTTAACATTTCCAATTACATTAAATTCGTTTGAGTTTATTGAACTTGAAGTTGTGTTTACGCCAACAGAAGAAAAAGCATATATTGATTCAATTGTGGTAACTTCAGACGATTACGATGAACCGACTAAATCTGTTCAACTAACAGGAATTGGATATAGCGTAGCCCCGGTTAGCGCCAATGTACTTTATTCCACATCAGGTTCTTCTTCTCTCTGCAAATTAATTTCGGTTGATCCTACTAATGCTCAAGCTACATTAATTGGTCAGTCAACAATTGGTAAATTATTTTCGTTAACTGTTGAAAAAGAAAGCAAACAATTATATTCTCTTGTAGATGCCTCTCCAAATTCTAAAATTGCACGAATACATGGGCTTACCGGAAACGGTGTTGTGTATAAAGATTTGGGATTATCGTTAAAAGCAATTGCATTTGATAAAGATGATATTTTATACGGCGTTGATACCGATGCAAATTTATATACAATTAATATTGCAAATTCAACTTATGAATTAAAAACAACTTTAGATTTATCTGTTAATGCAATGACATTTGATCCTATTACTAATTTATTATGGGTTTCAACTGATTCAACAACTAATAAAGATAGAGTATATACTGTTGATGTTACTACCGGAAAATCTACTTTAATTGGTGGTACAACCTTAAATTTTACAATATCTTCGTTAGCTTTTGATAAACGGAATAATTTGTTTGGTTTAATATTAAAGACTTTCCAAAAGGGAACACTTATTAATATTAATAAAACTACAGGTGTTGCTGCCGAATTAGGAACAACAAATTATGCGGCAACATTAGGACTAGCAATATTAACCGATACTTTATCTGCGGTTAATGATGATAATAATAGTCTGCCAAATAATTTTAATCTTTCTCAAAATTATCCAAATCCATTTAATCCAAGTACAACAATTAGTTTTAACTTACCTGTAAATGCCGATGTTAAGTTAACTGTTTTTAATGTTCTTGGAGAACAGATACAGGTTTTATTAAACCAAAACATGTCTGCCGGAACGCATAACGTTGTTTTTAATGCTAAATCATTAAAGCACAAAGATCTTACAAGCGGTATGTATATGTACACATTAAAAGCTATTGCCAATAATGGTAAGGAATTTTTACAAACTAAAAAGATGCTTTTAATAAAGTAATTCTAAAATAAAATATTTAAGTCTGAAGGCACACAAAAAGCAGGTTTTTTAACCTGCTTTTTTATTTATCTTTATAAATTCCTTAAAAAATAATCTGAAATTTTATTATATAAATGCAAAGCATCTTTACCGGTTACACCATGCGGATGATTTAGATAGGGGAAATAATCGAGAGGGCGATTAAGCGAAACTGCTTTTTTAACAAAACGTAATGTGTTTTGCCAAGGAACAGTAACATCACTTGTGCCATGAACCAATAAAAGTTTGCCGTTTAGTTTATTAACATAATTTAATAAATTTGCTGTTTTATATCCCTCAGGATTTGTTTGCGGAGTATCCATATATCTTTCGGTGTACATTATTTCATAAAGACTCCAATCAATAACTGCGCCACCACAGGCACCAACTTTAAATGTATTATTTGTTCTCAACATTAATGCAGTAGTCATAAAACCGCCATAACTCCAACCATAAACACCAAAACGAGTAGTATCAACATATGATAGTGATTTTAAATAATTAACTCCTCGCATTTGATCTTCTATCTCAACAGTACCTAATTTACGGAATGTTGCCTGTTCAAAATTGCTACCTCTAAAAGCTGTACCTCTGTTATCAAGTGTAAAGATAATAAAACCTTTTTCCGCCATATACTGAAACCAAAAATCATAGCGGCCTTTTATCCAGTGATTATCTACTTCTTGCGAATGCGGACCGCCGTAAACATATATAATAACAGGATATTTTTTTGTAGAATCAAAATTTACCGGTAAAATAATTCGAGAATATAAATCAGGTAAATTATTATTTTTTATAACAAATAATTTTTGACTTGAAATATTATATTCTTTTACGGGATTTTCTGCAATAAGTAGATTTTTAACAACTTGACCATTTAATTTATTTACGTTAATAATTCTTGGAATTTCAATACTATTATATTTATCTATATAATAATCGTTTTTGTTAAAGATAATTTCATGAGTTCCGCTTACGTTAGTTAGCTTTTGTTTTTTTAATGTGCTTATATTAATTGCATATAAATGACGTTCAAGAGGGGATTCTTCAGTAGATAAAAATAATAATTCATTATCAATTTTATTATATCCAACTATTTTTGTTATTTCCCAATTCCCTTTGGTAAGCTGGCATATTAAATTTCCATCAATATCATATTCATATAAATGATTCCATCCATCGCGTTTTGAGAACCATAAAAACTTTTGAGGTTCTTTTGATAAAAAGTATAACGAATTTTCAGGTTCGACATATTCATTATCTCTTTCTTCAAATAATACTTTAAGTTTTGCTCCGGTTTTAGAATCGAATTTTACCAATTGTAAATAATTTTGATCTCTATTTAACATCCCGACAAAAATATATTTTTCATCTTCACTCCAAGTTACACAAGTTAAATATTGCTCTTCAGGTAATCCGGTCTGTAAATATATAGTTCCTTTAGTTGAAAAATTATAAACACCAATTGAAATATCCTGACTTTTGCCCCCCGCCATAGGATATTTTACAAAGTTAACTGCAGCCGGTAATGAATCTATTTCAAGAATAGGATAATCGGTAACCATTGTTTGATCTAGTTTGTAGAAAGCTAAATAATTAGCTTTTGGCGACCAAAATATTCCTTTAGTTATTCCAAATTCTTCTCTGCTTGCAGCCTGACCATATATTATATTTTTCTCTTTTTCGTTAGTTATTTGAATATTTTTGTTATTATAAACACAATACAAGTTATTATCAATTGTATATGCAGCATTTTGCCATTTTGCGGAATATTCAATATTTTCTGCCAAAAAATTGATGCAGTATATTTTTTTAAGTTGTTTTTTTTCAATATTAAAATTATATACTGATGAGTCTCCATAAAAAACAAAATTGTCGGAATCCGTCCAGTTTATAACCGGAAATTTTTGCATTTTATCTTGTTCATATCCTTTTAATAATTTGTTTAACTCTTCTAATGAAATAATTTCAACCGGTTTGTTTGATTTAACTTCTTCATACACTAAAGATTGTTTATTATCAGTTTTTTTTAAGTAATAATAATTATTTGTTTCCGGTATCCAGTTTAATTGTGTTAAATTAGCCGGTGCTAAGGAATAATTAGAATTCAAAACAACATCTTCCATTGTTAAATTCTTTTTTTGAGCTGAAATAATTAATAAAAAAGAAAACATCAAAATTAATACGTTTTTAAACATATATTCCTCTATAAATAAAAATTTATTATTATAAACTTAAATTAGTGATTTAGTACCTAAAACAAAAGGATTTAATAGTTGTTAAAAGAATGTTTGTTATATATTAAAGCTTGGTAATATGGATAAGATTGATGAGGAATATGTTTGTAAACATAATAAGTTGATACAGTTAATCGAACTAAAGTCAGCTCTACAAATAAATACGCCGCTAAAAAAATAAATCTAATATATAAGGTAATGTTTAAAATAAAAAAAGAGACTCAATTGAATCTCTTTTTTTATTAATATCTATAATTAAATTATTCCGGTTTAACAGCAATAGGAGTAATTCTTTTTTCAAGTATATTATCAATTAAACAATAATCTTTAGCTTCTTCGGCAGTAAGGTAATAATCTCTATCGCAATCTTTGGTAATTTGTTCCATAGATTTGCCTGTATGCGAAGAAAGTATTTTATATAAAACTTCACGAGTTTTAACCATTTCTCTTGCATGAATTTCAATATCGGTAGTTTGACCTTGAATACCGCCAATCCATGGCTGATGTATAAGTATTTTTGAATTTGGCAATGAAGTCCTTTTTTTAGGAGCACCACCGGCTAATAAAATAGCACCCATACTAGCAGCCAAACCAACGCAAATAGTAGCCACATCGGATTTGATAAATTTCATAGTATCGTAAATAGCAAGACCGGCAGAAACACTTCCACCCGGAGAATTTATATACAAACTAATGTCTTTATCAGGATCTTCTGCTTCAAGCAAAATTAATTGAGCAATAACAATACTTGCAACATGATCATCAATAGCAGAACCGAGGAATATAATCCTTTCGCGCAATAAACGCGAAAAAATGTCCATACCTCTTTCACCGCGGCCGGTTTGTTCAATTACATAAGGTACAAGTTGATTATATATTTCAGGTTTCAAAATTACTCTCCTTTCAATTCAATAACTTTGTCAACAAAGTTATTATTCTCTTCAACAAACTTTAATATTCTTGCATCTAATTCATCATTTTGACGATTAGATTCTTTATAATAAGTTTTTAATTTTTCGATGGAAATACCTGTTTTTTCGTGTTGTTTTTGAATAACAGCATCAAATTCTTCTTCACTAACGGCAATATTTTCAACTTTGGCAATGTTTTTTGCTATTAAATACCACTGAACTTGTTGCAAAGCACGCGGGTATAAAGCATCAGCTAAAGTATTATCGGTAACATTTGGATATTTGTTGCCCATTTCTTTGCGCTGTTTTTGAATCAACATATTTAAAGTATCAATTGTAAAACGTGTAGGTAATTCAAACTGATTATTTTCCAAAACTTTAGCAATAAGAGCATTACGAGCATCATCTTCAGCTAATTTAGAATAATATTTTTTATAATCCTCAGCAATAAGTACTCTAAATTCTTCAATTGTTTTACTTTTTTTGTTTGAATATTCAGCAATTTTTTCTTCTGTTAATTCAGAAAATACAATTTTAAATATTTTTTTGATTTTTAACTTAACAGTTGATTCGTGAGAATGTTTATGTTCGCCTTCACCATGTTCATGTTTTTCATTAACAACAATTATATCATCAACTTTTTTGTCAATAAATAAATCGGATACAGTATTTTTAATACCCGGAGAAGAAATATCAAAACCCAATTCGCCTTTTTCAAATTTAAAATCTTTAATGGCAGATTCCAAATCAAAGTGAGCTCTTTCCATATCTTCCAATAATGCAAAATCTTCATCATTGTATTTTTCAACTTCAACAGCATCAACAACAGCAATAAAAGATTTATCAGTAATTAATTCGGCTGGTTCAAAATTAGCATCTTTTTTACTAATATCTTTAATTACGTTTTCAATATAAGAATCGGCAATAACATAATTTTTCTTTTCAATATCGTTGTTTTTATAATCTTTTAATTCCAATTCGGGAATAATTTCAATATCTACAAAATATTCAATATTTTCGTTTATTTTAATATCTTTTAAAATCGGCTTATTTAAAGTCTGGAATGGACTATTTTTAATAGTTTCTTCAATAAACTTTTCTGATTTTTTTTCAGCCGCATGCATTTCAATATCATTTTTGAAAACACGTTTCATAATTGACATTGGAACTTTACCTTTTCTGAAACCAGGATATGCAATTTCTTTTCTTTCTTTAGCATAAGCCTCTTCAAAATCACCTGTCATATCGTTGTATGGTACTGAAATAACAACTTCATAATTGCATTCTGACAGTTTGTTATATTTGGTTTCCAATTTTACCTCTAAAAAATTAAAAAATGGGTTATAAAGTGTACGAAGGAGGGGACTCGAACCCCTACATCTTTCAATACTAGATCCTAAGTCTAGCGCGTCTACCAATTTCGCCACCCTCGCAAATGGACTACAAAAATAAATATTTTTTTCAATAAAATCAAGAACAATTGTTAATATAATAACAAATAATTTACTAATTTAGTTTTTTTTAATAAAATTAAAATTATTTCAAAGAATTTATTATATTTCTATATTATACAAATTATCACTTACAAAATACAAAATTTATGGACAATTTAATAGGCTTAAACATAGAAAACTATAAAATAGTTTCTCTTTTGGGAAAAGGAGGAATGGGAATAGTTTATAAAGCTTATGATACTAAGTTAGATAGGTACGTTGCAATTAAAATGTTAAATCCTCAAAATAACGATAATGAGAGATTTACGGAGCGATTTAAACGTGAAGCTAAAAACCAAGCCAAGCTAATGCATCCTAATATTGCTACTGTTTATGGCTTTATTGAATATGAAAGTCTGCTTGGTATTGTGATGGAGTATATTGAAGGAGATAGTTTAGAAAAAATTATATATAAAAGAAAAAGAATTAGTTTAGTTGATTCGGTTTATATCATTCAGCAAGTATTAAAAGGGCTCGGTTTTGCTCATTCCAAAGGTTTTGTCCATCGAGATATTAAACCCTCAAACATTATATTTAATAAAGATGGTGTTGTAAAAATAATGGATTTTGGCATTTCCAAATCTTTACATGATAAAGGAATGACAAAAACAGGTGCAAAAGTTGGCACTTTGTATTATATGAGTCCGGAACAAGTGCGCGGCGGAGATTTGACTATTCAAAGCGATATATATTCAGTTGGCTGCACTTTTTACGAAATGCTTGTTGGCGAACCACCGTATTATAATTCTACCGATTTTGAAGTTATGGAAGGTCATCTAAAAAAAGAACAACCTAAAATTTCAAAATTAATAATGGGAATGCCTGATGAAGTTGATAAAATAATATCAATTGCAATGAAAAAAAATCCGGAGGAAAGATATTCCTCGTGTGAAGAATTTTTTGTTGCGCTTTCGCAATTAGATAAAATCATTCAGTCAATTCAATCAAAAATACCAAGTTTTGAAAATAAACATAAAAATAAGGCTAAAATTAAAATTTATTCCATTGCCGGATTTACAGGTTTTGTATTATTAATAATTGGGCTTTCATATTTTATTTATTCACAAGTACATGAACTTTTGGCAAGTAAAAAACTTGATGAATTAAAAAAATACAGCATTCAATCTTTATTTACCGATAATAAAAATTTCGATTTCAGAAAAATTCAAAAGTTAAACTCAAATACAAAAAATTCACTAAATTCTGTTTTTTTTGTAGATGAAGCAAAAGGGTTTGCCATAGGCGATTCCGGTTCGTTTTTAGTTACTACCGATGAAGGGGTAACTTGGAATTCAAAAAATATAGATAGTTCTTGTACTTTTAACGATTGTTATTTTTTTAGTTCCGGAAAATCATTTTTAGTTGGAAACAAACCCGAAATTTTAGTAAGCAGCGATTTTTTTAATACTTTTACCAGAATTGCGTTTAACGATAATTTTTCGTTATTACGGATAGTTTTTGTTGATAAAAAATCCGGTTTTGCCTTAGGTAGTAAAGGAACATTATTAAAAACGGGAGATGGCGGTAATTCATGGGTTAAAATATCACTTTCAACAAACGATATTTTATATGATATTCAATTTATAGATAAAAATAACGGATTTATTGTTGGCTGGCAGGGAATATTATTAAAAACCAATAATGGTGGAGTTTCCTGGGAACCTGCAAAGTCCTTTACTGATAAATATTTAAAATCTTTATCTTTTTCTACCAATGAAGTTGGTATTGCCGTAGGTGGTTCAGGTGATATTTTCAAAACAGAAGATGAAGGGACAAATTGGAAAGCAATTAAAACTAATCATGTTGGTTCATTCCAAAAAATTAAATTTTTATCAAAAGAGATTGTTTTAGGAATAGGCAGTAAAGGGACTATTATTTTTTCAAACGATGCAGGTGAAAATTGGGATTTAATAGAAACAGGAGTATTTGTAAATTTTACAAACCTATGTGAAACACCAAAAGGGCATTTATATATTGTTGGTATTAATGGTACATTATTAAAATTAATTTAAGAAAAACATGGACAAATTTGTAATTCAAGGCGGAAAAAAATTATATGGGAAAGTTAAAGTCAGCGGGGCTAAAAATTCATCGTTGGCACTTATTCCTGCAACTTTATTAAATAACGGTAAAAATGTATTTTACAATACACCGGAAGTTAATGATATTTTTACAATGATTAAATTATTGATGAGCTTGGGTGCCGAAATAAATTTTAAGGAGCACGTTTTAGAAGTTGATACAACCGGAATTAATAATCAAGTTGCTCCTTACGAACATGTAAAAAAAATGAGAGCATCTGTATATGTATTAGGCCCGCTATTAGCTAGATACGGTTTTGCCAAAGTATCTTTACCGGGTGGTTGTGCATGGGGACCCAGACCGATAAATCTGCATATTGATGCAATGAAAAAACTTGGTGCTGATATTGAACTGGAAAACGGATATATAATTGCTAAATGTAAAAAATTAATAGGTACACGTCTTCATTTTGATGTTTCTTCCGTGGGTGCTACGGGCAACGCAATGATGGCCGCCACGCTGGCAAAAGGAACAACTATTATTAGTAATGCCGCAACAGAACCGGAAATTACTTTATTAGCTGAATATTTAGTTAAAATGGGTGCTAAAATAAATGGAATTGGCACAAACATTATTGAAATTGAAGGCGTTGATGAATTAAAAGCCGCCGAAACTACAAATATTGGCGATAGAATTGAAGCCGGTACTTTATTAATTGCCGCTGCTATTACTAAAGGTAAAATTGATTTAGAATATGCAGAACCATTAAACATTGATAGCGTTACCGATAAGCTTATTCAATGTGGATGCAAGATTATTATTAAAAATAATTTGGTTAGCATTGATGCCGAAAATATTGATTTGCAAAATGTAGATGTTATTACCAATATTTATCCCGGTTTTCCTACAGATATGCAAGCGCAATGGACTGCTTTGATGACAATTGCAAAAGGTACTTCAACAATTACCGACACAATATATTCTGATCGATTTAAACATGTTGACGAACTTAGCCGACTTGGGGCAAATATTGAAGTCCATAAAAACTCGGCAATTGTAAGAGGAGTTAATAATTTGATTGGGGCTAAAGTAATGTCAACCGACTTAAGAGCAAGTGCTTCTTTAGTTTTAGCAGGTTTAGCCGCCCAAGGTGTTACTGAAGTTTTACGTATATATCATTTGGATAGAGGATATCAAAGAATTGAAGATAAATTAATTCCCCTTGGTGCTGAGATTCAAAGAGTGGAAACAATGGAATATTAATTTGAATGTAAAAGATTTTTTTAATATTAAACCCATATTATTTTTTATAATATTTTTAGTGTTAAGCAATCTTTGCGTGCAGTTTGTACCCATTTTAGATACAATTGGGTACGAATTTGCTGTATTTAATTCAATTCTTCTATTTATAATTGCCGGACTATCTACACTTAGGTTAGTAAAAACAAATAAAGATAACATATTTTACTTTTATAAATTATATCTATTTTATTTTAGTATTCCATTATTATTTTCTTTGTTTAACTCTTTTATATATGGCGCTTATTTTATTATTGAAGGTTTATTTTTTTATATATTAATTGTCTTTCCTTCAATATTACTAAGTATTTCAATTGCAGTTTTTATATACACTATTTTTACCAAATTTAACAAAACAACATTTTTAATTTTGTTTTTCCTTTTATTTATCCCCATTCTTTTGGAATATTATTTTTATCCGCAAATATATTTTTATAATGCTATAATCAGCTATTTCCCCGGCACAATCTATGATGAAGAAATCCCAATTACATTAAGTTTAATTTTATATAGAATAATTATTGTTATTTTTTCGATAATTGTTTTATTCATCTCATCTAAAGTTAAAAAAAATATTATTAAAAAGTTTTATGCGGTTATTTTAGTTTCTGCTGTTGTTATTATTTTTGTTTTATTAAAACCATTATTTGGTTTTGCAACAAATGAAGCAAGAACACTAAAAACTTTATCCTCTAAAATTGTAACAAAACATTTTGTTGTTAATTTTTCAAATAGAATTAAAGCAGTAGATAAAGAAAGAATTGCTAAGTTACACGAATATTATTACGAAAGAATAGAGGGGATTCTTCATTTTGCACCATCAAAAAAAATAAAATCATTTATTTATTTTGATGCAGACGAAAAAGGTCTTTTATTCGGTTCTAAAGCTGCCGATGTTTCTAAACCTTGGTTGTATCAAATATATATCAATTACCAGTCTTTAAATAGTTCATTACAACATGAAATAGTGCATTCGTTTTCTGCGGAGATAGGAGTTACCCCCCTTAAAGTTGCAAATTCTTTTAATGCAGCCCTAATTGAAGGTTTTGCAATGGCAATTGATGATTCTTTAAATAAAAACAACATAGATTATTTTGTATTTTTAGCAAAACAAAATGGTTACAACATAACAATTAAAGGATTGTTTTCAAACTTCGGCTTTTTTTCAAATTATTCTGGATTAAGCTATTATTTTGCGGGATCATTTATCAAGTTTTTAATTTCTAATTATGGAATTGAAAAAGTAATAGATCTTTATAGGAACTTAGATATAAAAAAAACTTATAATAAATCAATAGAAACACTTGAAGATGAATATTTAACTTATTTAGATAAAAAGCGGTTTATTCCTAACAAATATACTGCAAAATATTATTTTGGTTATAAACCATTTATTAAAAAAAATTGTCCAAGATATGAAGTTAAAAGAATTAATGATGCTGATAACTTATTTGAAAGAAATCAATACTTGGAAGCAAAGGAAATATATACTGAGATTTATAACAATACCAATTCCTATAATTCGTTATATGGAATTATTATGTGCTTAGCAAAAGAAAATAATTACCATTTGGCACATAATTTACTTGATAAAGAAATTGATAAGTTTTATAATAGTAGTTCATATTTTAATTTGAAGTATGTTTTAGGTGAAATTTACTTAAAACTTAACAATTATGATAAATCGCTGCAAATATTTAACGAATTAGTCGGTTATGAAATTAGTGAATCATATACATTGTCGGCTTTGCAAATTATTAAATTAATAAAATATGATTTCGAATTAGCTAATAATTTTATCCTTAGTTCTACAAAGGTACAGAAGAATCTAATTGAAAAAGTAAGAGATATTAAACTAAAAAAAGGTTTTTATTATTTGTTTTACAAAAAAAACAATTCATTTTTTGATAGTTTAAAAACAGGCGATTTTGATAAAAATGAAAAATATATTGAATATAATTTATATCTGGTTTCTGAAAAATTATTTCAGCTGAATAAATACAATTTAGCAAGAGAGTTTATTATTGAATCGATATTGTTGAACAAAAACAAAAAAAATTATTGTTTATATACTAATCAATTAAGAAAAATTAATTGGTTTATAAATTATTGTGGTATTAATTAGAATTTTAGGAGTTTTGTGTTAGATTTATCTGTAATTTTAAATGATAAAGTATTTACTGTAATGCAGCAGGCTGCCGAGTTACTTGAAATAAAAGCATACATTGTTGGTGGTTTTACTAGGGATGTAATTTTGGAACGCGCTCTTAAAAACGATATTGACATAATGGTTGTTGGAGACGGGCCTAAATTTGCATCGTTGACAGCAGAGATTTTAGGAATTACCAATGTTGTTATTTTTAAAAATTTTGGAACCGCGCATTTTGTTTATAACAACTTTAATCTGGAATTTGTTGGAGCAAGAAAAGAATCGTATAGTAAAGACAGCCGAAAACCGATTGTTCAGGACGGATCTTTTGAGGAAGACATCATAAGAAGAGATTTTACAATTAATACGCTGGCCATTTCATTAAATAGAGATAGTTTTGGTGAAATTATCGATTCATTTAATGGATTGGAAGATATTAATCTAAAAATTATCAAAACTCCGTTAAATCCAATAGAGACATTTGATGATGATCCATTAAGAATATTACGAGCATTTCGTTTTGCAAGCCAATTAAATTTTAAGGTCGAAGACAATATACTTGTAGCGGCCTCGGAAATGGCAGGAAGATTAAAAATTGTATCGCAAGAAAGAATTTCCGATGAATTTATAAAAATTATTGATTCGGATAATCCATCAATCGGATTAATTTATTTATACAACACGGGTGTACTGAAGGTTATTTTTCCCGAAATACATAATTTAGGAGGGGTTGAACAAAGAAAAGATTTTCATCATAAAGATGTTTTTTATCATACTTGCAAAGTTGTTACAAATATTTCAAAAGTAAGTTCAAACACATGGCTAAGAATTGCCGCTTTATTACATGATGTTGCAAAACCAGCCACAAAACGCTTTTTTGAAGGTATCGGCTGGACGTTTCACGGACATGAAGACCTTGGTGCAAGAATGATTAAAGGAATATTCGCAAGAATGAAATTTCCCATGCATAAAGTTGAATATGTTGAAAATTTAGTGAGGCTTCATTTGCGTCCTATGTCGCTTGTTGATGAAACTGTTACAGATTCTGCAATCAGAAGATTAATTGTACAGGCAGGTGAAAATCTTGACGATTTAATTACTTTGTGCAGAGCTGATATTACAAGTAAAAATTACGAAAAAGTAGAAAAATATCTTGAAAACTATGAAATTGTAATGAAAAAAGTAAAGGAAGTTGAGGAGAAAGATGAGTTGAGAGCTTTTAAGTGCCCGGTTGATGGTGAAATAATTATGAATGTATGTAATTTGAAACCAAGCAAAAAAGTTGGTATAATAAAGGATGCAATAGAAGAGGCTATATTAGAAGGAAAGATTAAAAACAACTATGAGGAAGCATATAATTATTTAATTGCTATAAAAGATACTTTTTTATAATAATTATTAAGAATTATTGTAACTTTTTTTTTATAAAGACGTCATAATTAACAAGGAAATAAATTCTTTTGATTTTTAGGAGATAATAATGAAAAAATACCTTTTCGTAATGTTAACGGTGGTTTTAAGCATAAGTACTTTTGCTCAAACTAAAATTACGCTTGATGAATCAATAAAAATTGCTTTGCAAAGAAATTCTTCTTTGATAAAAGCTAAAAACGGATTAGATGCAAATCAGAGCCAAATTAAAAATTCTTATGGGGAATTTTTACCAAGCTTGGGAGTAAACGGAACATGGGGCTGGCAAAAAGTTTCGGATAAAGGTTCTACACAATTAAATGAATTTGGGGTTCCTACCGGACAAAAGGAATCAACTGTTGATAATAGAAGTTATAGTGTAAGTGCCGGTGGCAGTTGGACTTTATTTGACGGATTATCATCTTTTGCCGGACTTGACAGAAGCAAAAACAATTTTGAAGCCGCAAAGTATGAATTGGCTAAATTAAAACAGGATATCGTTTATCAAACAACTGATTTATATTACACAGTTTTAAACGCAAAAGAATTACTTAAAGTTAGAGACGATAATGTTAAATATAACCAAAAACTACTTGAAACTATTCAAGAAAGGAAAAAACTAGGTGCTACTGCAATTGCAGATGTTTATGCGCAACAAGTTCAACTTGGAAATGCCGAACTGTTATTTATCCAAGCCGGCAACGATTATGAAATTGCAAAAAGTAACTTGTTAAATTATTTAGCTTTAGATGTTTTTAAAGAATATGATTATATTAGTCCTATTGATGAAAATAGTGCAAACGTTGATTCCTTTTTAAGCGATTTTGCATCAATTGAAAATATGGTTAATGAAGCTTTAAACTCTCGTCCTGATTATAAAAGCCAAAAACTTATTTTAGAGAGCACTTATAATAGTGTTACAATTGCAAAAAGTGGTTTGTACCCAAGTCTTAATGGTAACTATTCATTTTCAACCAATGCTATTCAAGTTGGAGATTTAATGGATAGAAAAATTTGGAATGTAGGATTAACTTTAAGTATTCCAATATTTTCAAATTGGAGTACGGAAAATGCTATTCAACAAGCACAGGTGCAATCTAAAAATTCGGAAGAAGACCTGTCAGCTTTAGAAAGACAGATTAAAATTGAAATTAAACAAGGATACCAAGATTTAACAGCAGCAAAAAAACAATTTGAAGTTAGTGGTAAAAATATAATTGCCGCCGAAGAAAACAGAAAAATTAATAATGAAAAATACAGTTTGGGCAGCGGTACAATATTAGATGTTTTACTGTCAGATAAAAATTATGTTGATGCTCAACGTAGTTATATAGATGCACAATTTTTGTTTTACAAAATGAAAGACAAATTAGTTAACGCACTTGGAAAATTAGATTATAAAAAATACGAATAAATTTATTTAGGAGATTTACCGATGGGAAAAGCTAAATCGAAAAAAACCAGAAAAAAAATATTTATTTTTGGCGGATTAGGATTATTAATAGTGGTTGTTATTTTAATTGTTGCTTTTAGCGGCAATAAAGAAACAATAGTACCTGTTCAATTAGAACAAGTACAAAAACGTACTATCACTCAAGTTGTATCTGCTACAGGAAAAATTAATCCTATTTATCAGGTTGTATTAACCCCGGAAGTTACCGGAGAAGTTGTTGAATTACCGGTTTTGGAGGGTGATTTTGTTAAAAAAGGACAATTGCTTATTAAAATCAAACCCGATATTTACATCGCTCAAAGAAATAGAGCACTTGCAGGTTTAGAATCTGCCAAAGCAGGATTAGACATTAGGAAAGCTAATTTAGATCAAGTTGAAAAAGAATATACACGTGTTAAAGGACTTTATGAAAAGGGTTTAGCAAGTGAATCTGATTTAGAAAACGCTAAATCAACTTATCTGCAGAGTAAGGGATCATACCAATCTCAAGAATCTAATATTATGGAATCTCAAGAATCACTAAAAGAACAACAGGAACAATTAGCTAAAACAACTATTTACTCGCCAATAGATGGTACAATTAGTGCCCTTAATGTTGAATTAAGTGAAAGAGTTTTAGGAAGTAGTTTTAGTCAAGGTACAAATCTTATGACAGTTGCAGACCTAAACATGATGGAAGCAACAGTTGATGTAGATGAAAATGATGTTGTATTAATTTCGGTTGGTGATACAGCTCGCGTAAAAGTAGATGCATATGGAGATAAAGAATTTATTGGAACAGTAACACAAATTGGCAATAGTGCAATTACTACTTCTGCAGGTACACAAGAACAAGTAGTAAATTTTGAAGTAAAAATTAAACTGAACACTGAGGGTGAAAATCTTAGACCCGGAATGTCGTGTGATGCGGAAATTGAAACTGACACAAAGTATAATGTATTATCAGTTCCTATTCAAAGCGTTACAGCTCGTACAAGTAGTGGAAAAGTAATACAAAATGGCAGCACAAGCACAAATGATGACGAAGTTACTGTTACAAAAGTTACTAAAACAACTAAAGCAGTAAAACCGGATGAAGTTGTTTTTGTTGTTAACAATAATACGGCAAAACTATACAAAGTTAAAACCGGCATTAGCGATGACACATATATTGAAATAATTGATGGAGTTAAGGAGAAACAAGATGTTGTAAGCGGCCCTTATCGCTCCATTTCAAAAGAACTTGAAGATAATGTGAAAGTAATGGTACAGAAAAAAGGCGCAATTGTTGAAAAAAAATAATCAAATAAAAGCGGATTAAAGTGATGAATATAATAAATATAGAACACATTGCTAAAATTTATCAAGTAGGTTCTGAAGAAGTTCATGCAATAAGTGATGTATCGTTAAGAATTGATAAGAATGAATATGTTGCCATTATGGGTCCTTCCGGTTCGGGAAAATCAACGCTGATGAATATCCTTGGATGTTTGGATACTCCGACAAAAGGGTTATACGATTTTAACAGCCATAATGTAAGCGATATGACGGATAACGAACTTGCACAAATAAGAAATAAGGAAATTGGTTTTGTTTTTCAAACTTTCAATTTGCTGCCTCGTTCTAACGCACTTCATAATGTAGAACTGCCATTAATTTATGCCGGTGTTGGCAGTGCCGAACGTAAAGAAAGAGCAATTAAAGCATTAGAACAGGTTGGACTTGCTGATAGAATGACGCATAAACCAAACGAACTTTCAGGCGGGCAGAGGCAGCGTGTTGCTGTTGCCCGTGCATTAGTTACAAATCCATCAATTATTTTAGCAGATGAACCTACCGGTAATTTGGATACTAAAACCGGTGAAGATATTATGTATCTTTTTGGTCAATTACATGACCTTGGAAATACTATTATTTTAGTTACTCACGAAGAATATATTGCAGAACATGCAAAACGAATTATAAGATTACGTGACGGTTTAGTTGAACGTGATGAATTTGTAGAAAAAAGAATTTTACCTGTAAAAAAAGAAAAAACAGAATAAAACGGGAACAATATGAAAAACTTTCTATTTGAAACAAAAGAAGGATTGCTTATTTCCCTTCGTGCTATACGATCAAACAAAGTACGTTCAATTTTAACTACTTTAGGAATTGTTATTGGTGTAGCCTCTGTTGTTTTAATGTCAACGGCAATTAAGGGGATTAACGAGTCCTTTCAAAAAGGGGTTAGTTCTCTTGGATCAGATAACCTATATATTGATAAATGGCAATGGTTTAATCACGATATTCCCTGGTGGGAATTGCGTAACAGAAAAAACTTAACCATGGATCATTATAAAAAATATAAAGACATGGCAAAACTTCCATTGGCTGTTGCACCAACTACGTCAACTTCTCAAACCATAAAACATGGTCAAGAAATGATGCAATATATTCAAGTTCAAGGTACTACAAGCGAATATATTAATACTACAAATCTTTCTTTTACACAAGGTCGGTTTTTTAACGAAATTGAAAGCAACGGTTCAAGAAATGTTTGCGTAATAGGCAGTGAAATTAATAAACAAATGTTTCCCCGTGATGACGCTTTGGATAAGGAAATTAACGTTAAGGGGCGTAAATTTAAAATTGTGGGAATTTTAGAGGAGCAGGGAAGTTATATTATGGGAAGTTTTAATCCCGATAATATTGTTTTTGTTCCCATTGGAGTTATCTTTAAAAATTTTGCCAACGAAATGCATAACAGTATAACTATAAACGTTCGCGCTCCAAACAGCCAATCTGTTGAAGACGTAAAAGAAGAAGCAATTGGTATTATGAGGCAGATAAGAGGATTAAAATTTAACGAACAAGATGATTTTTCGATTAATCAACAAGACGGATTATTAAGTAATATTAATAGTACAGTTAGCGTAATTGAAATTGGCGGATTGTTGATTACCGGATTAGCATTATTTGTTGGAGCAATTGGCATTATGAACATTATGTTTGTTTCCGTTAAGGAAAGAACAAAAGAAATTGGCATAAGAAAAGCCATTGGTGCCAAAAGGAGAACTATATTAGCTCAATTTATTACCGAAGCGGCCATTATTTGTTTGATTGGAGGAATGATTGGACTTTTGGTAGCTGTAGTTGGTGTAAAAATTATTGAACAATATGATTTTCCGGTTAGTTTACAAGTTGATGCAGTTATTTTAGCAATCACTATTTCTTTATTAACAGGTGTGATTTCCGGATTTGCGCCGGCATATACTGCTGCAAAAATGGATCCTGTTGAAGCCTTGAGGTATGAATAATGGGAATTTTAGAAATTATTATTATTGCTTTTAATTCTTTACGCACAAATAAATTGCGTTCATCACTAACAATACTTGGTATTGTAGTAGGAATCTTTTCAATTATAGCAATAAGCACAGTTATTGCCGTGCTTCAAAAAAGTATTGAAGAAGGTGTTTCTGCATTAAATAAAAACACGTTTCAAATACAAAAATGGCCCGCAATTCATTCCGGCGGCCCGGGTTCGTGGGAAAAATTTCGCAACAGGAAAGATATAACTTATGAAGATTACGAGTTGTTAAAATCAAAACTTGTTGAAACCCCAAATATTGGTGCCGAACAATGGTCGGGCGGTAAGTTGCTTAAGTATTATGGAGAAGAAACTAACCCAAATATTACTGTTGGTGGAATTACGCCTGAGGCGTTTATAAATAACGATTGGGTAGTTGAAGACGGGCGTGATATAAACTTTAATGATTTAAAAAGAGGTGAGGATATAATAGTTCTTGGCTCTGAAGTTGCATCAAAACTTTTTAAAGCAATTTATCCTGTCGGGCAATTTATTAAAATGGACGGGCATAAACTTCAGGTTGTAGGTGTTCTTGAAACACAAGGCGAAGTTTTTGGACAAAGTCAAGATAATTTTGCTTTGATGCCGCTTACAACATTTCAATCTTTTTATGGTAAAAGGAATAATAGTATAAATATTACGGTCCGAGCTGATGATGCAATTTCGTATTACGATTTGATGGAAAAAGCTGAAGGAATAATGCGTACAATTCGCAAAGTTAAATCCGGCGAAGAAAATGATTTTGATATTTACACAAATGAAAGTGTATTAAAACAAATTAATGATATTACGTCCGGTGTTAGAATTGGTGCTATTGTAATTGCCGCAATTGCGTTACTTGCTGCCGGTGTAGGTATTATGAATATTATGCTTGTTTCTGTTACCGAACGAACAAAAGAAATTGGTATTAGAAAAGCTATTGGCGCAAAAAGAATGAATATTTTACTGCAGTTTTTAACCGAAGCAGTAACTCTTTCTTTATTTGGGGGATTTATTGGTATTTTCCTTGGGGTAATAGTAGGCAATTTAGCGGGTTCGGCATTAAATGCCACTGCAACTATACCCGTGGGTTCTGTAGCCGTTGGAGTATTTTTATGTGTTTTAATTGGTGTTATTTTTGGCACTTATCCGGCATATAAAGCTTCTAATTTAGACCCTATTGAAGCTTTAAGATACGAATAATTAAATTTGTTATATATTAAAAATGCCTCTTTATTTTTATAAAGGGGCTTTTTTTTAATAAGTTATATGTTTTATAGGGTATTTAATCTTGTGAATACCTGATTATTAATTAGTGTAATAAAGAAATATTTGATTTTTATAAAGGGAGATTTAAATCATTATCTTAATATAAAATAATTAAAATTGAGCTTCAACTTATTAAGGGGCACTATGCTTGAATTAATTAACATCAATAAAAGTATTAAGGGAAAAGATATTCTTAAAAATGTTTCATTTTCTATAAACGAGGGTGAAATATTAGGTTTTATTGGCCCAAATGGTGCCGGTAAAACAAGTACTATACGTGTTATACTTCAATTGTACACAAATTATTCCGGGCAGGTAAAATATTATAACCAAGAAATAAACCAAGCTCTAAAATATCAAATAGGTTTTATGCTTGACTCGGATGGATTATACGATAATTTAACCTTATTTGAAAATCTTAATTTTTATGCAGATATATACAAAATAGATTTTAAATCTGTTATTAATGAAAATAATATCTTATTAAGTGATTTAGATCTGATTGATGTTATGTTTAATAAAATCAGCACTTTTAGCAGGGGAATGAGACAAAAAGTATCTTTTGTTAAATCAATTTTACACAAACCAAAACTGCTTATATTGGATGAACCGTTTACAGGGCTGGATCCTGATATGCAGGTTGTAATGCGCGATACTTTACTGCAATTAAATAAAAGAGGAACTACAATTTTATTTAGCTCGCATAATTTGTACGAAGTAGAAAGACTATGTAATAAAATTGCGATAATTAAAGACGGCCAAATTAAATTATTTGAGAGTATTCAAAATCTAAGAAATATTGATATAACAAAAGAATTTAATCTAGAAAAAATATATTTTGATTCAGTAAAAATTGGTGATTTAAATGCTTAAAATAATTATTAAAAAAGAACTTAAAGAATTCATAAAAGATAAGAGAATTTTACTGATGATAATTATTGCAAGTTTTTTTTTGGTGTATTTTCCTGTACAGTTATTTGAAAAAATTACTCAAGTCAGCGAACAAAGTGTAAAGATGGTTGACTTTTATGTATTATTTTTTGTTCCTTTTGTTATTCTATTCATGGCATATTCTGCTAATTATAATTTATTTGCAAAAGAAAAAATAACCAAAACATTACATTCTCTTTTAGCAACACCATTGGATTTAAGAACAATTTGGTTTGGTAAATCAATTTCAATTACTATTTTAGGATATTTTATATCTATTATTACAGTAATTGCTTTTATCTTAATAATAAATTTATATATAATTCCTGTTAGTTTATCTATCAAAACATCAACGCTATTATTACCATCGTTATATGGATTTATATCATTATTTTTTATTAATCCAATAATTTGTTTATCGTTAATTGGATTAATTGGTATTATAACACTTAATTTTAAGGATGAATCTAAAGTTAAATTAATTTTTTTCATTATTTTAATGGGTACAGTTGCATTATTAAAACAATATATTATTGTCAATTTATCTTATATTTTTTATTATCACTTACTTTTTGGAGTATTTATTGTTTTACTAACATTATTTGCTACAAGGTTTTTAAATACTGAAAAAATATTAACCCAATAATTATAAATATTTATTAAAAAGATTTTTATGCCTCTTTATTTTTTATAAAGGGGCATTTTTTTTAATACCAATCCTTTATTTTTTTTTACTTAAATTAAGTTTTATTTTTTATTTATTTTCCCAAACATTCTGTTGTAAAATTTATTGTGAAAAACTTAATTAAAACTGTATTATTTTTTATTCTTCTTCAAAATGGAGTATTCGGTCAAGCGGAATACAATAAATCCACAACTACAGATACACTAAAAATTAATTTTAAAAATATATATTATCTTTCTGCAACAAATATTATACCTTTTAGTGAAAACGTATATTTAAAAAATAAAAAACTAAATCCTTCCGATTACAAAATCTCCTTCGAAAAATGTACAATTTCACTTTCCGATTCACTTATTTATTCAATTTTTGATACTTTAATCATCTCTTATAAGTCATATCTGCTTGGCTTAAAAAAGGAATATAAAAATCGTTCATTAATCTCAAAATTTGATGTTAATTATCCCGATTCGATTAGAATAATTAAAATGGAGGGGAATTCTTTTTCCAATGAATCAATTTTTGGAAGGGATATTAAAAAAAGCGGCACAATTGTAAGAGGATTTACTGTTGGAACAAATAAGGATTTTACCGTAAGCAGCGGATTAAGGTTACAACTTTCAGGTAAATTATCGGATGATATTGAATTAACTGCCGCTTTAACGGATGAAAACACTCCTATTCAGCCCGAAGGGAATTCCGAAAAATTAGAGGAGCTTGATAAAGTATTTATTGAAATCAAACACAAAAATGCAATTGGTACTTTTGGTGATTATGATTTTAAAGAAAAAATTGGAGAATTTGGAAATTTAGACAGAAAACTTCAGGGATTAAAAACCGATGTGATGTTTGATAATTTTTCGGGAAATTTTGCATACGCAACATCAAGAGGAAAATTTAATTCAAATAAATTATCCGGTACGGAAGGTGTGCAAGGCCCTTATAGATTGATTGGTGCAAATAACGAAACAAATATTGTTGTAATTGCAGGGAGTGAAAAAGTTTTTTTAGACGGAGAAGAACTTAAACGAGGAGAAAATAACGATTATACAATTGAGTATTCTAATGCGGAAGTAACATTTAAGCCTAAAAGATTAATAACTTCGGCAAGTAGAATTACCGTTGAATTTGAATATTCCGACAAACAATATTCAAGAACATTTTTAGGCGGAACCGCAAAGGCAAATTTTTATGATAACAAATTAAAAGTTAAATTTAACTATTATAGCGAAGGCGATGATAAAAATAATCCTATAGATTTGGTACTTTCCGATAATGATAAAAAATTACTTGAAAATGCCGGTGATGACTATTTGAAAGCAGCAAGAACCGGTGTAACAACCGCCGAACCTGATTCGCTTGGAAGAATTATTGGTACATACACTAAAGTAGATACTCTTATCAATAATACAGAATATACGTATTATGTTTATAACCCGGGTGATGTTAATGCAATTTATAATGTAAGTTTTAGTTATGTTGGTGCAAACAAAGGCGATTATATTTCGTTAAGCTTGGGAAATTTTAAGTTTGTTGGAATTGGAAATGGAACATATATGCCAATAAAATATTTGCCAATGCCTCAAGTTGGTAATTTAAGCGATTTATATATCAATTATAATCCTACTAAAGAATTATTTATTGAATTAGAGCTTGCAGGCAGCAGTTTTGATAAAAATACATTTTCCAATTTGGATGATAATGACAATTATGGTTATGCAAGAAACATTATTATTGAGCTTAAACCAATCAGCTTAAATTTACTAAATATTAATCTTGGAAAAATAGGACTTAATTATAAAGATCGTTACGTGGAAGACAGATTTAATTCATTAGATAGAATAAATAGTGTTGAATTTGATAGATATTATAATATTACCGGTAATACCAATAACAATGAAGTATTACGTGAGTTTGGTTTAAGTTTACTGCCAACAGATAATATTTCAATTATTTCCAAATATGGTTATTTAAAAAAGGGAAACTTATTTACTTCAAAACGATTTAATACTGATGTAAAATCTTTTGATGAAAAAGTTTACAATATTGAATATTCGTTTGATTATGTATCTACAAAAAATAGTAATATTAGCAGTAATTGGATACGTCAAAACGGAAAAGCTTCTTTGATTATCTACTTTGTTAAACCCGGATTTGAATTTGCTTCGGAATTAAAAAAAGATTCATACTCTAATAATGATTCTCTGCAAGGTGGGAGTTTAAATTATTATGAATTGTCTCCAAATCTATCAATACTAAATTTTAATGGATTAGAAATTGAGGCAAAATATCAATTTAGAAATGAATTGGCTCCATTAAATGGTAAGTTTGAAGATTTTTCAAAATCATATACACAGGTTTTTTCTGTAACCTATAAAGGTATTCCCGAAATAAGCACAAATAATTTGTTAACAATCAGACAATTAAAATATTCGGAATTATACAAGTTAAAAGGATATATCAATACTGAAACAATTTTATTTAAATCTCAATCGCGCTTTAATTTTTGGAAAAATTTTATTGATGGTGATTTATATTACGAAACTACAACAGAAAGAAGTGCAAAGCTTGAAAAAGTATTTATTAAAGTGCAAAAAGGAACAGGTAATTATATTTATTTGGGAGATTTAAATAATAATGGACTTCCGGAGGAAAATGAATTTGAACAAACAATTTATGACGGTGATTTTTTGGCTTCAACAATTCCTACCGACGAGTTATTTCCTGTTATCAATTTAAAAGTAAACACAAGATGGAAAATTGATTTTAGTCGTTTGCAAATTGATAATTCGTTTTGGCTGTGGTGGTTAAAACCTATATCCACAGAAACGCTTATCAGAATTGAGGAAAATAGTCAAGAAAAGGATTTAAAACAAATCTATTTATTAAATCTTAGTAAATTTTTAAATGATTCCACAACCATCAGAGGTTCAAATTTAATTCAACAAGATATATTTTTATTTAAAAATAGCAGCGAATTATCTTTCAAATATAGATATATACAACGAAAAACTTTAAATAATTATAGCGGTGGAGTAGAACGAGGATATTACAGAGAAAATACTTTTAGGGTTAAATTTGCTTTAGTTAAGGAAATTGTAAATCAAACAGATTTTACTACTTCTACAGATAATCTGACTGCCCCAATTTCTCAAAACAGATCTCGTATTTTATTATCAAATTTGATAAGTTCGGATTTTTCATACAGACCATACCAGTCTGTTGAAGTCGGATTTATTGTTTCGGTAGGCAGAGATGAAGACAGTTTTCCGGAAAAACCGACTATTATTGATAATAACTCTCAATCAATACGTTTTACATTATCATTTGCGGGAAAGGGCAGATTACGAATTGAAATGGAACGAAAAGAGTTAGTTGCAAATAATAATACAAATATTATTCCTTTTGAAGTTACAAAAGGAAATAATTTAGGTAAAAATTATACAGGAAGCCTGAATTTTGATTATAGAATTGGCACAAATTTACAAACAACGGTTAATTATTCAGGCCGTAAATTGGGTGAAAGTAAAATAATTCACACTTTTAGGGCAGAAGCTCGAGCATTTTTTTAAAATAAGGAGATATTTATGGTAATAACGTCTTCATTAGTTGAAGCCCATATTATAAAAATTGTTAACAATAAAATAGAATATTTATTAATTAAACGTTCTGAAAATGAAATATTTCCTAATATTTGGCAGATGGTAACCGGAACAATTGACCAAAATGAATTGGCATATAAAACAGCCATTAGGGAAATTAAAGAAGAAACAGGATTAGTTGCTGCTAAATTTTGGGTAGTTCCCAAAATTAATTCTTTTTATTCGTACCAGACGGAAACAATTTGTTTAATTCCGGTATTTGTAGCTTTGGTAAATCCAAATTCGGCAGTAAAATTATCTGCTGAACATTCCGAATTTTGCTGGCTTTCAAAAAAAGAAGCAAAAAAAAGACTTGCATGGCCAGATCAAAGAAAATCGGTGGATATAATTGATAATTATTTTACAAATAATAAAAGTTTACTAAAATTTATTGAAATAAATATTTAATTTAAGTAGAAAACTTTTTACATTAAATATTCAATTTTAAAATTTTTTTGAATGGAGAATATAATTTTGGGTTTATTAATAGTTGGTTCCGTTGCATTAGATAGTGTAGAAACTCCATATGCAAAAGTAGAAGATGCTTTGGGTGGTTCTACTACGTATATTTCATTAGCTGCAAGTTATTTTTGTAAACCTATTGATATTGTTGGCGTTGTTGGAGATGATTTTCCTCAAGAACATATTGAAACGCTAAAAAATCATGGTATTAATTTAGAAGGACTTCAAATAATTAAAGGCGGCAAAACTTTTAGATGGGGTGGTAAATATCATCACGATTTTAACGAAAGGGATACTACGTTTACAGATTTAAATGTTTTTGAATTTTTTAATCCCATTATACCCGAAAACTTGAAAGGCAGCAAATATGTAATGCTTGGCAATATCGACCCTACTTTACAATTAAATGTTTTAAATCAATTAACCTCTCCTAAATTTGTAATTTGCGATTCTATGAATCTTTGGATAAATATTAAATATAACGAATTATTAGAAGTTATTAAACGAGTTGATGTTTTAATAATTAATGATTCGGAGGCAAGGTTAATAACAAAAGAAAACAACTTAATTAAAGCTGCAAAAAAAATATTAGGTATGGGATGCCCTTATTTAATTATTAAAAAAGGCGAACATGGGGCAATGTTGTTTGGTGAAGATAAGATTTTTTACGCTCCTGCTCTTCCAATTGAAGAATTATATGACCCAACCGGAGCAGGTGATACTTTTGCCGGCGGTTTTGCAGGTTATATTTGTAAAACAGATGACATTTGTTTTGATAATCTAAAAAGAGGTGTTATTTACGGCAGTACTCTTGCTTCGTTTAATGTAGAAAAATTTAGCACAAAAGGAATTGAAAATTTAGCTCCGGAAGAAATAAAAAACAGATACTTTCAATTTAAAAATTTATCATGGTTTGAGAATAATGAATAATTTTTTTTCTCTCAGCTTTGAACAAGACAATTTTACTTTTATTGATCAGACTAAGCTTCCTCTATCTGAGATTTATGTAACAACAGATAATTATGAAAGAATTGCTGAGGCTATTGAAAAACTTGAAATTAGAGGAGCACCGGCTATTGGTATTGCGGCTGCTTACGGAATTGCTTTGTCTTTTAAATTTCATAACGGAAAAGATAATGAATATTTTAATTCCGTTTCTTCTCGTCTTAAAAGAACTAGACCTACAGCAGTTAATTTATTTTGGGCTATCAAAGAAATGGAAGAAACTTATAATAGCTTGTCATCAACGGATAATATCTTCAACAGACTAAAAGAAAAGGCAATAATAATTCATAACGATGATATTCAAAAATGCGAAATGATGGCTAAAAATGGAGTTTCGATTTTTCATAAAAAAAGTATAGTCCTAACGCATTGCAACACGGGTAAACTTGCAACCGGCGGCGGCGGTACAGCATTAAATGTAATTAAACATGCTTTCAAAAAAGGATTAATTGAGCATGTATATGTTGATGAAACACGTCCGTTATTACAAGGAGCACGTTTAACTACCTTTGAATTATCCAAAGAGAGTATTCCTTTTTATCTGATTACAGATTCGACGGCAGCATTTTTAATGCAGCAAAACAAAGTTGATTTAGTAATTACGGGTGCTGACAGAATTGCTGTAAATGGTGATTCTGCTAATAAAATTGGGACATATAATCTTGCTGTTAACTGTAAATATCATGGAATACCATTTTATATTGCCGCACCAACAACAACAATTGATTATAATTGTCTAACCGGTAAAGATATTCCTATTGAAGAAAGGAATAAATTAGAAATAAACCGAATAAAAGATATTAAAGTTACAAAAAGTAACTATTCTGTATATAATCCTTCTTTTGATATAACTCCTAATGAATTAATAACCGGAATTATTACCGAAAACAAATTATATAACCACCCGTATTGTTTTAATGTCTGAAATAGTTAAAACCCCGGTAATTGTACTTAGAAAAAACGATTATGGTGATACAAGTAAAATAGTTACGCTTTTTTCTGCCGAATATGGAAAGTTTAGCGGTATTGTTAAAGCAGGGCGGAGCAATAAATCCAAAATTGGGGGAATTATTGATGTATTTAATTATATTGAAATAGTTTATTACAAAAAAGAGAGTCGTTCTATTCAATTATTAACCCAGTCGGATTTAATTAATTTTTATGGTAATATTAAAAAAGATATAAATAAATATAAATATGCATCGGCAATTTTAGAAGTTATTTATGAGCTTACGCATGAAAATGAGAGCAATCCTTTATTATTTAAAGGATTAATAAGAATTTTTGATTTGTTAGAAAATAGTGAAACAAATCCTAAATTATTATTTGTTAAATTTATGCTTTTTTTTGTTAAAGAATTGGGATATGAAATAAATATCAACCATTGTTCAATTTGTGAAAACAAAATAACCGAAGACGGGTATTTAGATATGTATCACGGGACTTTATGCAATTCTTGTTATTCCAATAATGAAATTCCTGCCAATATTTCTAAGGAACTTTTTAAAAATATCAAATGTCTAACAACCAGAAATAATGATATTTCTATTGACGATAATAATCTTGAATATTTATTAGCGTTTATACAAAGGTACCTTAAAAGAAATATCCCTGATTTTTCAGGTATTAAATCTTTAAATATATATTAATAGTTTTTGGAGGAATTTATGAAAAAGAAGAGTTTAATTGGAACTCTTTCATTGCTATTTGTCGGGTTTGTATTTGGTGCAATATTAGTATCCGGTTATGGATTGGTAAAACCAAGTTTGGCTGATGTAAATTTTGGACCATCATCACCGCCAATTACCAATATTGATCAAAATGCAATGGCTTTTAATAATGCATTTGTTAATGTTGCCGAAAAAGTTACACCATCAATAGTACAAATAAATGTTGTAAGTAAATCAAAAGAAAGTGAAATGCCGGAGGGTTTTAAGTTTTTCTTTCCATTTCGTGAAGATTCACCACGTGAACAGGAAGGCGGCGGAAGTGGTGTGATTATATCTGAAGACGGATATATTTTAACAAATAACCATGTGGTTGAAAACGCTATTAATATAGAAGTGCAATTACATGATAAAAGAAAATTTTCGGCTCATGTAGTTGGCACGGATCCTTTAACCGACTTAGCTGTTGTTCAAATTGATTCAAAGGAATTACCTGCTGCTTATCTTGGCGATTCGGATAATCTTAAAGTTGGTCAATGGGTTATGGCAATTGGAAATCCGTTATCGCTTTCCTCAACCGTAACGGCCGGAATTGTTAGTGCTGTTGGAAGAAGTCTAAACCTTATTAAAGAAAATTATGGCATTGAAAACTTTATACAAACAGATGCCGCAATTAACCCCGGTAACAGCGGAGGAGCTTTAGTTGATCTTTCCGGTTCTGTTGTAGGGATTAATACTGCAATAGCTACAAACGGGATGTCTGGCAGTTATATTGGGTATGGATTTGCTATACCTATTAATATTGCAAAAGCAGTTGCAACCGATTTAATAGCTAATGGAAAAGTATCGCGTGGTTACATTGGAGTAAATATTTCGGAAGTTGACGCAGCTACCGCAAATGCGGTTGGATTAGACAAACCAAAAGGTATTATGATCCAGGGAATTGTTAAAGACGGAGCAGCTGCAGGAAAAGATATTAAAACAGGTGATATCATTTTAAAGGTTAATGATAAAGAAGTAAACCAGCCAAACGAATTACAAGGTTATATTGCAAAAAAACGCGCCGGTGATGAAATTAAACTCACTCTTTTTAGAGACGGGAAAGAAATTGAACGCTATATTACATTAAAATCTCCTGATAAAGGTAAGTCGATTGATCCTATTTCCTCATCGGGAAGAGAAAAAAATGAAAATGCCAAGCCGGGCAAACAATTAAGTTTGGATAATATAGGACTAACCGTTGTAAATCCCACCGATGATGAATTAAGTAATTTTGATACCGACCATGGTGTAAAAATTGTTGATGTAAAAAGATTTGGGAAAGCATATAATCAAAATTTAGCAAAAAATTTGATTATTCTTGAAGTGGACCGTAAACCTGTTTCAAGTGTATCGGAATTTGAAGAGTATATTAACAAAAAACGCGGCAAATCAGTATTGCTTACTATTGCTATTGATAAAGAAAACAGTCGTTTTGTAGGTTTGGATATTCCCGAATAGAATAATATTATTGATATATTTATATAAAGGACTATGACCACACAAAAAAAAGGACATAGTCCTTTTTTTTGTGTAATATATAAATAATTGTTTGGAGTGATATTGTTGTTATTATTTTTATTAAAAATTGATTAAGTAATATGAGTTTGATAAACCAAACAGCAAAACTTTAAAAGAGCATGTATTATCTTATTTTAATTAAATTTTTAACCATAATTAAAATCAAAACTCCTCTATCCAACTTTATGTATTAAGTTATTTAAATATAATAGATAAACACCCGGCTAAACTGCGCTTTAAATGAGGAATAGCTGCAATTAAAGGGAACTTTTTCAACCATTTGCAGCAAAAACGGGAATATTTTTGCTAAATATTAATAAATATCTTGACAAAGGAAAAAAGGTTTAATATATTTGTTTGTGGTCATTGTTTGTGGATATATTATGGTTTTTATAGGAATGTAAAGGATGGTTGTAAGATTTATTAAGTAACCCGGAAATAATTTATTTTTACTTTTGAATAAGCTAGTTATAAATTAATTAACATTATTCATCAATAGAAAGAGGGAACACCAAATGAAAGGAATTAAACTAATAGCATTTTTTATGTTTTTGTTTTCCGGTTATTTTTCTGCACAAAGTACTTATTTCCGTAATTATAACGGCATACCTATTACAACCAACCTCTGGGGAAAAGAGCTGAGTATGTATGAAAATTATTCATTTAAGGATTTAGATTCCGCAGGTGTTGATGCCGTTGTTATCAGCAATACTACCCCGGAAGTATATACCGCCCTGCGCAACAATTCTACGCAATTTAAATTAATTCCTAATCAGCATTTTTGGAGTGGAAGACAGGGTATTACGTTTTATGCTGAAAGAGGTTATTCTGTTTGGGAGGCCGAAGGTCATCCTGATTTTTTTATGGATTTGAATAATTCTGAGGGTGTTTCTTATACGGATCCCGACAATATAACAAAAGGAATTAAAAATAATCCGGAAGATGATACCCCATGTTATATAATTACAGGCCCAAATAATTATAGTACTTTGGTTCAAACTTTATTACGACAAAATCCAATAACCATAATGTAGATTACCGACTTAAAATTGGCTGGAGAGGCGGCAAAGAGTCTGATGATTATAATGAAGAGGATATTGTTTGTAACTTAGTTATCACTTCAACCAAAATCGTAAATGAGACGCCTATTACAACAATACTTAAAGAAATGACCCTACTAGTAAATGATTTTACATCTATAAATCAATATCAAGAATTCCAAGTGGTGTATAATGGGTTTGGTGAAAGTATTGCGGCTAATTTACTTCAAGATATAGAAGTAAAAACAGTTTCAACAACTGAATATTACAAGGGTTTTCCAAATGTTGAATACAAAGTTTATTGGAATGGTTTATCTTATATTGATTTGTTTATTGATAAAATTACCGCTTACGATGATTATGGAAAACGTCTAATAACTACGACTTTAGCAGACACTACAGAATTACATCAAGAAATAAACTTTACATCAACTGCCCCTTCAAGCACAAATTTAAAAGGTGATCCGTTTAATAGAGGTGAAGTTGTGGGATGGTATCCGATAGATGAACCCGATTTTATTGATATGCAGCAACCTCTCCAAAAACTCGGTCAATTAATTAATACAGCAACACCTGAAATTAGTTTAATGCCCGCATTTGCCTGCTCTTGGGATGGTCGTGTTGACGGTCCTTGGACAATTGAAAAAATTACTGAATATGCAAAAGAGGTTATTATCATGGTTCAATTATGCACCATTATTTGTATGATAGTCCATGGGCTGAATCGGAGAATCCTAATTATGTAAAAGACAATATAGCAAATTATATTTGTAATCTTGAATATTATCAAGCAGCCGATACAGGTTTTATTTGCAGTATTCAATCCGGCAGATGGATAACCGACTTACAGCCATTACATATTACCAAAATTCCAACACAGACGCAATTTTTATATAATGTAAACATGGCACTTTTGTATGGTGCTAAGGGTATAGACGTTAACGATTATTATTACTTTATGAATGGAGATACAACCCGCCGTACCGGTATGGTGGGTGTTTATGACACTTCTTACACCGGAAATTTTGTTAAATATTATACACCAATTTGGTACACATTACACGACGAAATTAGTCCCAGATTAAAAGGGAGTTACGGCAAAACATTAAAAAAAATAACACAAAGTGCACAGGATTATTTTCAAAACAATATGTCAACATTTTCGGTAGGTGGTGCCTTATTTTACAAGAATATAAATTGGGAATTTGATTGTGGTACATTTTATCCGCCAACCGGCGAGGAGGACAAAAAATATGTTATGGCGGTTTCAAGATATTATAATAATACCAGTGAAATTGCGGATACAAACAATTCTACCAAATCACCTATTCAACCATCTTTTTATATGGGGTGTACAGTAGGGAGTTCAGTAAACTATAAGATATATGACCATTATAGTGGTGTTACTGATTATGCATTTAGAACTGCTGAATCGGAATTATATGTTGCAAAAACCATTATGCCCGGAGAAGCTGCCTTGCTTGAAATAATGCCTGCGGTTAAATATGGAGGGTACATACAATCAAGTGAAACGATAAACACTAGCACAACTTTATTTGATAATTTAACAGTAACGCCAAATAATACACTTATTATAACCGGAACTAATATAATATATACTTTAAAAGATACATTAGCACTAAATACCGATGCTGTAATTAACTGTACAAATGGTGGTAAAATTAATGGAAGATACGGAAATATATTATTTAATGGCACAGGCAAAATAATATTTGATAATTGGAACCAATCACTATTTTTTGCAAATGAAAACGGACACCCAAAATTAATATGGGGTGCTTTAACCGGCAATCAAACATATGTAATTTACCGAAAACTTGGGTCAACGTTTTCTTTTGATTCAATTGGTGTTGTTAATTCAACAGATGCGAACCTTCAGCAATGTTTTGTGGATATTACTGCAAATATAAATTTAGGGGTTTTGGCCGGACACAATATATGGTACAAAATTAAGAAAATAAACGGACAAAATGTACAATATACAAATCAAATTTCGGTAGAGGTACAGGGCCAGGCAATTGACAAAGCCGCAGTATCTGCTGCGGATTTTGCGATAGAACAAAATTATCCAAACCCGTTTAATGCCTCAACTCAAATACGGTATTCTATCCCTCAAACAGGCAAAGTAACAATAAAACTTTATGATATCCTTGGAAAAGAGGTTAAAAATTTGTATGATGGTATGAAAGAATCGGGTTCTTATGAGCTAAACATTGATTGTAATGATTTAGCAAGCGGCATATATATATACCGCGTTCAGTATAATGATAATGTACTTAGTAAAAAAATGATGTTATTAAAATAATTATGAATGGTGAATTATAAATTATGAATGAAAAGATCTTTTATGTTTTTGTAGCGCGAGATTTAGAGATTGCGTGAAAATTGGGGAATAGTTATAATAAAAGGGAACTTTTCCCCCAACCTCCCGCAAAAAGAGCGGGACAAGCTATTCTCTTAAAAATAGAAGTGGAGTGATTGTAAAAGTATATAGAACAATAACTTGCCGTTATATAATTCCCCTCTCTTTCAAAGAGAGGGGATTAAGGGGTGAGTTCGGCTTTTTAATTTTAACACAGTCTGTTTAAGCCGTGGTTTAAATAAGCCATAACATCCGGCTTTAGCCTAAGTGATATTTGATAAATTATATAATTCTCATGCGGCTTCTTTATCTCGCAGGCTCTTTAACAGATCGGATGTAAATTATTGTAATAGATATTTAATTAACGGAAAAATTATGCAAAAAATAAATAAAATATTAGTTATAACAATTATTACGTTATTAATAACAATAAACATAAAAAGTGAAGTTAGATATGTAAGTAAAACAGCGGGCAGTATTGCGCCCTATACAACATGGGAAACAGCCTGCGATAGTTTACAAAAATGTTTTAACTACTGTCAAAGCGGCGATACTGTATATGTAAACAGGGGAATATATAGAGAAGTTATATATGTTTACGGCAAAGATTTAACTATAATTGGTGTTGATACAGACGAATGTATTATTGACGGAACGGGCATTGAAGGCATACATAGCAGATATGGTATGTGCTGGTTTCAAATGGGTAATACAACAATAAAAAATTTAACATTAAAATACAAACGGGTTGACGACTCAGATAATTATACAGCGGCAGTATTCCAAGACCTTTTTACCGTTGTATCAAATTGTATAATTGATTCAACGGCACGCGGGTTTGCTTTTTTAGATAAAACACATCTTAGCAACTCCATAATCAGAAATGTTGATGTAGCAATAGATATAGGCGGATTTTTGGATCCTGAATTTGAGTTTAATAACAATTATTTTTATATATTGTCTAATAAATCATATGAAGGAGCAATTAATAACGGTGCCGGCGGCGGAAATTTTAAGATATATAACAACATCTTTCTTAAAAACATTGAAGAGGTGGATCAGTATGCAATATCAATAAGTACAAATGGACGAGTAGATATAAAAAACAATTTATTTTGGAAATTTAAAAGAGCAATTGAAGAATGGTCATACCCAGACGGTGTAAGGGATACAACATTTATAATTAATAACACAATGGTTAACTGTTATATTCTTGAAGTACTAACCGGAAATATGCCCAAAGAAAGAATAATAAAAAATAATATAATGGCTTACGGTAAATTGGGAATATGTTCATATAACGGGCATCCGGTAACATCAGATTATAACATGTATTATAAACTATGGAAATCGCCGTATTACCAGGTAACACCGGGCGAACATGACATAATTGCAGACCCTATGTTTAATAACGATACAATAGCCACACTTGCAGGCGGTTACGATTACAGGCTGCAAAAGTATTCCCCGGCAATTGATGCAGGAGACCCGAGTATTTTGGATGTTGACGGTACAAGAAGTGATATGGGAATGTATGGCGGACCGCTTGGCACTAAATACGCATATGAAGATTTAGCACCAAAACGGATAGATTATATAACAGCAGAATACCAGCCCGATACAAATAGAATAAAGTTATTATGGGAAAAAAGGGATGAATCGGATTTTAAGGAATATAGACTATATAAAGATATAAACCCAAACTTTGTTATTGACAGCACAAAATTAACGGCAAAATTAACAGATACTTTATATTACGATAATTTACCCAAAGGCACGCAAAAGTTATATTACAAAATAACGGCAATAGATAATACCGGTAATGAAAGCAGACCAAGTGCAGAAATAAATGTAACAATAACCGATAATGATGATGCGGTAATAACACAAAATTATAATTATGAATTATACCAAAATTACCCAAATCCGTTTAACCCAAGCACAACAATAAGTTACAGCTTAAAAGAACCGGGAGAGGTAAGAATAAAGTTGTACTCCGTAACAGGCCAATTAATAAAAACAATTATAGAAGGCACCAAAAACAAAGGATTTAACGAAACCAAAATAGATTTTAGCAATTACAGCAGCGGAATATATTTATACCGTTTGGAAGTAACAGGGGAAGGAAAAATACCTGTATTTAACGATTTAAAGAAAATGACCTTTATAAAATAATTATGAATGGTGAATTATAAATTATGAATAAAAACATCTTTTATGTTTTTTTGTAGCGCGAGATTTGGAGATTGCGTGAAAATTAAAAAAGCAGCAAGAATTTGATTAAATATGTGGTACGGCACTGCCGTGCTTTGGATTAATGGTGGTGCGTATGGTTACAAACAGGGCATTTCTCTGCCATGTTTATTTGCAATATATATACGTTAACGCATTGTTTTGTAATATGTTACTATGTGTTTTTAATCCCAGAGGGATGACATGATTATAGCAAAAACGAAAAAACAAACGTAAAAACCCCATCGGGGTGACATAATTTTTTATAGCCAAATAGTCGCAATTTGATATTTATCCCCAATTTTAACACAGTCTGTTTAAGGCATGGGGAGTAAAAACCACACTGCGCGGCATTTAGGCCCGAGTTGAAAAATATTATTTTTAAATTATTCAACCCAAAGTAATTTTATTTATATATATAATAAATGCAATTAAATTTTCCATAACCTTATATTAATAAGAGATTACAGAATATATTAATATCTAATGCAGAATCCGGGTTTATTTGAATAAGAGTCAAAAATGCTTTCAATTATCTTTGTAGTGCAATATTTTTTTAATATATTTACTATGAATTATATCAAGAAGAAGTAGAATGAATTATCTAATAAAATGCTGTTGTCTATTATTCATTGCGTTAAGCATAAATATGGTTTTGGAAGATTGCGGGTTTTTTAATATTGCTTTTTCTCAACAGAAAATGACTACAAAAACATGTTCAAATGTTGCTAAAAATATAAATCATTCGCATATGGATTGCTTTGAAAATGTAAATTTTACCTGCAAATCCAAAGATAATTTATTTGGTCAGTATAAAAGTATTCATTATGCTTCTTATTCAAATTTAAATTTTAATAATAGTTATCTTCTCACCATATGGCATCCACCAAAAATATCGTAATTTTTTATTATAAAAATTATTATTTGTGGATAATCTAAATATTAATTATTTAACAATTTATTTTATGGTGTAAGAATGTTAAAAGAAAAAACAAACGCAGCATCAATATCTGTTTTGGCTGCTGTATTTTTAACGGTTTTTAAATTTATTGTTGGTGTATTAACGGGAAGTTTAGGTATATTATCGGAGGCTATGCATTCGTGTTTAGATCTTGTGGCTGCGGTTATTACTTATTTTTCAGTCAGGGTTTCTGACAAACCTGCTGATGATGACCACAATTTTGGTCATGGAAAAATTGAAAATTTATCTGCCTTTTTAGAAACAATTTTATTATTGATTACATGTGTTTGGATAATTTACGAAGCCATTGGAAGACTAGTTTCGGGTAATACACATATAGAAGTTACTGTTTGGAGTTATATTGTTGTAATTAGTTCAATTATAATTGATATAAACAGATCACGCATGTTATACAGAGTAGCAAAAAAATATAATAGCCAGGCTCTTGAAGCCGATGCATTACATTTTTCGACTGACATCTGGAGTTCTACAGTAGTATTGTTTGGGTTAATTTGTGCACATTTTGGATTTTTCTTTGCAGATTCTGTTGCTGCACTTTTTGTAGCTATAATAGTTTTATTTGTATCGTATAGATTAGGTAAAAAAGCTATTTTGGTTCTGCTTGATACCGCCCCGATTGAAACAATTAATATAATAAAGGACACATTAAAGTCATTTCCTGATGTGAAAGATTACCACGACTTAAAAGTTCGTACTGCCGGTGCCGATACATTTATAAAAATAAATCTTCATCTGGAGCCCAATTTAAGCCTTCTGGAGGTTCATGAAATATGCGATAAAATTGAAAATGAGCTTATGTCTATAATTCCCAGAAGCGAGGTATATATACATGCCGAACCTCAAGATTTGAACCATATAGAAACAGAAGAAAATCATAAATTGAAATGATTTTTTAATATTCAATAAAATACATAAAATAAACCCTAAATGGCATTATTTATGAATTTTTATTCACATCTGCAAAATTATTACTTGAGTACGTCCTTTTGCATTATTACATTTATGTTTTACATTTATTAAATTAATTTAAGTTAAATATATGATTAGATTTTTAACAAGCGGCGAATCTCATGGTAAAGGATTAACTTCAATTATTGAGGGATTTCCATCAAATATCCCAATAGATATAAATTATATCAATAACCAATTAAAACGTCGTCAATCGGGTTATGGACGCGGTTTAAGGATGAAAATAGAAACCGATACGGCAGAAGTTTTGTCAGGAGTAAGATTTAGTAAAACAATGGGATCTCCCATTACTCTTTTTATTAAAAATTACGATTGGGATGCATGGACCCAAAGAATGAATATAACATCACAACCCGAAAATTTAGAAAAAATAACTATTCCTAGGCCAGGTCATGCTGATTTAGTAGGCACCCAAAAATATTGGTTTAACGATATAAGAAATTCTATCGAAAGATCAAGCGCAAGGGAAACAGCTGCACGTGTTGCAGCATGTTCAATAGCTAAATTGTTTTTATTACAATTTGGTATAACTGTTGGCAGTTATGTTGAAAGTATTGGCGGCATTTTTTCAAAAACACCTTTTTCCGATATGTTGTTTAATAACGTGTTAGGCGATTATAAGGATGCTGATGATCTGTCTAATTATGCAGATAAAAGCGATGTTAGAGTACTTGACGAAGAACAGGAAACTAAAATTATTAATAAAATAAAAACTGCAAAAAAAAGGGGCGATACATTAGGCGGTACTTTTATTACTGTTGCAACCGGTGTTCCTTATGGGTTAGGCAGTTATATGCACTACGATACCAGATTAGATACCGAAATTGCAGCTTCTATCATGTCTATTAATGCTGTAAAAGGTGTTGAAATAGGGGATGGATTTAATTGCGCAAAGGTATTTGGCTCGGAATCGCATGATGAAATAATTTTAAATGATAAAAATTTTGGAAGGAAATCGAACCGAGCCGGTGGAATTGAGGGTGGAATATCTACCGGTTTACCTATTATTGTAAGAGGAGCAATGAAACCAATTGCAACATTAATGTCTCCTATTCAGTCTATTGATTTTAAGGATATGAATGAAGTAATTTCCAGAAGGGAAAGAAGCGATTTTGTAGCAGTACCAGCTTGTGCCGTAATTGCAGAATCGATGCTGGCTTGGTCAATTGCTAAATATTTCCTTGATAAATTTGGCGGAAATTCGCTGCAAGAGACAAAGTCTAATTATCACAACTACTTAGACAGCACATTTGATATTATTAAAAATAACTTTTTGTTGGATAATTAATTATGCTTATTGTTGAAACTTTCGTATTTAATCCATTTTCAGAAAATACATATATTGTTTATGATGATACTTCAAAAGAAGGATGTATTATTGATCCGGGTTGTTATGGTAAAGATGAAGAAAACGAAATAATTTCTTTTATTAAAGATAATGGGATAAATTTAAAATATTTGTTTAATACACATGGACATATAGACCATATATTGGGAAATTATTTTATTAAAAATAGATATAATCCCAAGTTTTATTATCCAAAAGAAGAGCTATATTTTTTAGATTTAATGATAGATGAAGCGGCTAATTATGGAGTTACATTAATAAAATCTCCGCCGCCCGATGAATATTTTACAGAAGATTTAATTTTACAGATTGGCGGCTATAAAATTCAATTCATTTCAACACCCGGTCATTCGCCCGATGAATATTGTATATATTTCCCCGAAATTGATATATGTTTTACCGGAGATGTTTTGTTTGAGCAAAGTATTGGCAGAACAGATTTGTGGGACGGCAATTATCAATCGCTCTTTAATTCAATAATTAATAAATTATATATTTTACCGGATCAGACAAAAATATTCCCCGGTCATGGAAGATCTTCCTGTATAACCCATGAAAAACAATTTAATCCATACATTGCAATTAAGTAGTTTTTTTTAGTATTATTGTTTTTAAATACTTCCAAATAAAATAGGAGACTTAAATACTTGTTTGAAATAAATAAAAAAAAATATTTGTCATTAATTTCTATAACAGTGTTTATATGTTCATATCTTCTGTTTGTTGAACTTGTTTTACCTGTTAGTGAAATTATACCTAAACCAAGTTTAATATTTGAATCCATGATTTCTTTATTCAAAGATTACGGGATAGTTCAAAGTTTAGCATTAACAAGTTCAGTTGTATATATAAATCTCTTTTTAGGATATTTATTAATACATTTATTTGGTGCTTTAATACTTAAACTAAATGATAACATCGGCTTTATTGCTGTTTTTTCCTTTTTAAAATTATTTAAATATTTCCCTTTTTTTGCAGGAATAATTTTATTTGTATTCTTTTATAACACGTCAATTAACGGTGAATTTATATTTTCATTTTTGTTTGTTATTGTAAGTTTACTTAATAATTTTAGTTGCTATGATAAAGATTATGTTAATAAATATAAAAATTTTATTAATAACAATAAAATTAGTTCGAATAAGTTTTATAAAGTAAAATATAAATTAGTACAACCCGGTTTATATAATTTATTTAATAAGTTACATTTAACACTTTGGGCTGCAGTTATAATGTACGAATTTATTGCTTTAACAGGTGGATTGGGAACAAAGTATTATTTACTTTTAAGTAATCACGATTTTTCCGGTTTCGTTTCGCTGGCAATTTTAATAGGTTTTTTAATATGGATAGGAAATTCAATTTCTGTTGTAATTAAAAATAAAATAATTTTTTGGGAGCAATAATTTTGGATTCTAATATAATATTAAGTGTAAATAAATTAGATTTATCTTTTAAGCAAAATAAAATATATGATTATAAATTAATAAAAGATTTGTCTTTTTCATTAAAACGAAATTCCATTTCATCCTTTTTAACTCCTTCAGGTGCGGGTAAATCAACACTTTTTAATCTGATTGCGGAAAACAAAAACAAATGTGTAGAGTTTACAGGCAAAAAGTTATTTTATATTCCGCAAATTCCTATATCTTTACCTTGGTTAAATCCTTTTGACAATATTAATTTTTTAAATCAAAATATTTCAAAAGGTACAATAGAAACTTCGTTAAAAGAAGTCGGTTTGGAAGGATATGAAAAACATTTACCACATAATAAAAGTTTAGGTTTTCGGTTTAGGATTATTTTAGCTGCTGCATTATCTTTTAATTCGGATCTTATTCTTATTGATGACACGTTTTTACAAATGGATATAAAAACAAAACACGAATTGTTTGATTTATTATTTAAAATTAGAGATAAAAAAAATATAACATTTTTATATGGAACGTCTAATTTTAATGACGCCTTACTATTTTCCGAAATCCTTTTTGTAACAAAAGATAATCCATTAGAGCTTCTTTTAACGGAGTATTTACCAAACTTACCAACAAAGATATCGCAAAAATTAAATGACAAATTATTTTTGGATTTCAAATTAAAAATAGTGAATGATATTGAACTTTATAATTTGTTTAATGTGGTATTATAGTTTGTCCTTATTTAAGTTCTAGGAACAATATAAAATTGGATTTGTACAATTATTTTGTTTATGAACAAACGATAACCTAATATGAACGCACGTTAACATTATATATTAAAATTTAGGTATTTTTTATTATTTTTTATCAATAAGGACTAATATTAACTTGACATTCATTAGGATAGGTTTTAAATTGCACCTTTAATCATTTAATCGGGGAACGCTATTGATGCAAAAAATACGAATAATTGTTTTGCTCTTGTTGGCATATTTAGTTTCGGCTTGTGGGTTATTTAGTACAGTTAATAACAATCAAAAAGTATTGGATAAAGATACATTAGTTGTATTAGAACCATCTGATATTATTAACGAACATCTTGAGGAGGCACGTCAATATTACGTTGACGCATTAAAAAGCAAAAAAGCCGGTGAAGCTGTTGAAGCTTTAACTAATTTTGAAACTGCATTAACAATTATTACTCGTTTAAGCTATTACCCCGAAATAGACCAAAACGAAGCGTATGTTGAATTAGAAAAAGCTATTGTAGATGATTATAAAAATTATGTAGATGAATTTGAAGAATTGCCCGAAAATATTTCTGTTGCTGCATTAGATGAGTGGTTAAAAAATAAAATCCCCGATATGAGTGATACTGTTAATGTTGCTTTAGAAACAGTACCAACAAATACAATTTTAGTTGGCGAATTCCCTTTACAAATAAATCCTTATGTAGAAAAATATATTGAGTATTTTACCGGAAAGGGAAGAAAACATATTAATGCTTGGTTAAGCAGATCAGGAAAGTATTTTCCGATGATGGCTCAAATATTTAATGAAGAAAAAGTACCGCAGCAATTATTGTTTTTAAGTATGGTTGAAAGCGGTTTAAATCCAACCGCAAGATCATGGGCAAAAGCTGTAGGCTTGTGGCAGTTTATTAAAGAAACCGGCGGAAGATACGGTTTGGATGTGGATTTTTATTATGATGAAAGAATGGATCCTGAAAAATCTACAAGAGCAGCAGCACAGCATTTAAGAGATTTATATTATAGTTTAGGTGACTGGTATTTGGCCTTAGCAGCTTATAATTGTGGTGAAGGTAATGTTAGTAAAGCTATTAATAGATCCGGTTCAACAGATTTTTGGTCATTAATGCCTTATTTACCTAAAGAAACAAGAAATTATGTACCGCAATATATAGCAGTTACTTTAATTGCAAGCAGACCTGATATGTATGGTTTTACCGATATTATGTTTGAATCACCGTTTGATTATAAATTGTATGCTGTAAATGATGCAGTTGATTTAGCAATTTTATCCAAATGTGCAGGAATTAATATTGATGTGTTTAGAGATATGAATCCTGAATTAACTCAAAACTGTACACCTCCAAAACATCCGGGTGGATATTTGTTAAAAGTGCCCACAAAATCATATGAGGCTTTTGCTGAAAACTTAAAAAATATACCTGATGATTTAAAACAACAATTTGTTATACATGAAGTAAAAAAAGGCGAATCGATTTCTTCTGTTGCAAAACAATATAATATCAATTCTCAAAGACTAGCAAAATTGAACAATGTATCTGTTAAAAGCCGCTTATACCAAGGAGTTAATTTAAAAATTCCTGTTTCAAGCGTTCAAGAAAGTGAAATTGTGGTGAATACCGATATTTTACCTGCAGAAGATGAAATTATTGCTACTTCACAAAAAAACGCACCTTACGAAGTTAAACTAAGCAGTGAAACAGATAGCACTAATTATTTCGCTATTTATCAAAAAATGAATGATCCGGATTCATCTTTTGTACCGGAAGGTAGAGAGTTAGTTACATATACAATTAAAAAAGAAGACGCATTAACGGATATTGCCCAATTATTTGAAGTACGTGTAGCCGATTTAAGAAACTGGAATAACGTTTCTTATACATCAAGCATACGTGTCGGTCAAAAATTAAAGATTTTTGTACCTTCCGGACGAAAGGAACATTTTGCAAAACTTGATTCTCTTTCGGCAAGTAAAATTACGGAAACAATTGCTCAAAAAGGCAATTGGATAAAACATAAAGTTAAAACAGGCGAATCGTTATCTTATATTTCGGAAAAGTACAGAGTTAAAGTTACTCAAATCCAAAAATGGAATAATTTACGTAGCGATAAAATAGCTGTTGGTAATTCTTTAAGAATTTATTTAGGCGATAGCAACGATGAAGATTCACCACGTACTGTTAAAAACACAAACACTACTACAAAGTATAAAGTTAAACGCGGCGATAATCTTGGTGAAATTTCTAAAAAATTTGACGTTACAATTGCTGAATTACGTTCATGGAATAACTTAAAAGGGAACAGAATTGCTGCCGGTACCGTATTAACAATTAAAAACAATGAAACAACCACTTCGTTGGGTGATAACAATAAAAAAAGAAGTTCAAATGTGGTAAGTTATTCAGTTAAAACCGGTGATTCTATTGGTGAAATAGCCGACAATTTTGGAGTTTCGATTGAAGAGATTAAAAAATGGAATAATTTAACTTCTAATAAAATTGTTGCCGGTACTAATTTAAGTATTTTTAGCGACATTGATAAAACTTCCAATTCAAAAACTAATAGAGCTGTTACTAAAGAAAATAATAATGAATCCAATAATTCATCTTCTTATATTGTTAAAAAAGGTGATTCAATTGGTAAAATAGCTGCAAAATTTAGTGTTTCTACCGCTAATATTCGTTTATGGAATAATATTTCGGGTGATGACATTAAAGCAGGTCAAGAATTAACAATTAACAGCAGTTCAAAAAATAATACTACTACTGTTAATACTAAGGAAAAATCAAACACTAAAAATTCACTAAAAACACATACGGTAAAAAATGGCGAAAACTTATGGGTTATTGCTAAAAAATATTCAATAAGTGTAAATCAATTAAAAGAAATTAATAAATTAGCAACCGAAAAAGTTGCTGTTGGACAAAAACTGAATATTCCGAACTAACAAATAATATTAACATATATAGCCGTTAGGGGTGCTCTCTCCATTTACTATAAGGAGTTTGCTGAGACCATACCCTCGAACCTGAACTGGATAATACCAGCGTAGGAAAACGAAACAGAATTAAAAGATTGCCGTTTTCCCAAAACGGCTTTTTTTATAATCTATAGGAGATCTTATGAAAAAAATCTTTTTAATTCTTGTATTTTTACCTCTTTTATTAATTGGGCAAGAGCTTAATTTACGTGGAAAAGTGCTTAGCAAACAAGAGGGGAACCCTCTTTATTTGGCAAATGTTATTATTGAAGGCACTACCAAAGGAACACCAACCGATAAAAATGGCGAATTTAAGATAACTGCAAACAAATCATCAGACAGATTTGTTGTAATATCATTTATGGGTTATGAAACTGATAAAATTGAAATAGATACAATTAATACTCAATCACCTTTAATTATCCGGCTAAGTAAAAAAATATTAAACAGTCAAACCGTTTTGATTGAAGGTATAAAGAGCGGTAAACATGAACAAATGTTCACATATTCCGACTTAAGCAAAAGTCAAATTCAAGATAAATATACAACTCAGGATTTACCGGAAATGATTAGTTATTTACCTTCCACTATGTTTTATTCCGAAGGTGGTAATGGGATTGGATATAATTATTTAAATATACGAGGTTTTGACCAACGCAGAATTTCTGTATCGGTTAACGGAATACCACAAAACGAACCGGAAGATAATAATGTGTATTGGTTGGATATGCCTGATTTATTAGCCAATTCCGAACTAATTCAAATTCAACGAGGTGCAGGTTCCGGGATAAGCGGTTATCCTTCAATTGGCGGTTCCATTAATATTATCACTTCCAATTTTGCGGATAAAGCTAATTCCAATTTATCTTTTGGAATTGGTGATTATAATACTCGCAAATATTCTATATCCGTAGGAAGTGGTGTAGTTGATGAAAAATATTCGTTTTATTTTAGTCTTTCTAATTTATTAACTACAGGATACAGAAACAATTCGTGGGCAGATTTTAAATCTTATTATCTTTCGGCCGTTAGATTTGATAAAAACATTACTACACAAATTAATGTTTTTGGCGGAATTGTTAAAGATGGTTTGGCATATACCGGACTTCCTAAATTTGCAATAACAAACACCTCTTTACGCACGTTAAATCATTCGTATTGGTCGGCAGATGAAAATAATTTCACATACGAGTTAATGCGCAGACCGGAAGAAAAAGAAGAATTTTCACAGCCTCATTTTGAAATGCTTAATGAAATTCAATTAAGTAAAGATGTAGTATTAAACTCGGCTTTATTTTTAATTATTGGAAGCGGTTATTTTGATTACGATGCTTCTTGGGCTGATACCAGCTATTTTAGGTTAACAAATCAAAACGGCTTTAATTCAATTACTAATCCGGGTAATGCCATTATTCGTGCAATGGTTGAAAATAAACAATGGGGCTGGATACCACGCTTAAGGTTTAAACATGCTAATGGCGAGCTAATAACGGGAGCAGAAATAAGAATGCACCGTTCCGTACATTGGGGCAGCATAAATTATGGCGAAAATCTACCTGTTGCTTTAACGCCTAACTACAGATATTATTATTATGAAGGCGGAAAAGATATTATTAATTTTTTTGTTAACGAAAATTACAGCTTTTCAGATAAAATAAAGTTGATGGGTGAAGTTCAGTTTGCTTATAATAAATACAAAATATTTAACGAAAAATATAACAATTACGATTTTGATGTAAATAACTTTTTTATCAATCCACGTATTGGAATTAACTATAAAATATCGGAAAATTTTGGATCATATTTTTCTGCCGCTTATGTAACTCGCGAACCAAGACTTAAGAACTATTACGATGCAGCCGAATCAAGCGGCGGAGCTGTTCCACAATTTGAAATGGATTCAAACGGTAACTACGATTTTAATAATCCTTTAGTTAAACCTGAAAAAATGTTAAGTTTTGATTTAGGAGTTAATTATAAAAATTCAATGATGGATTATTCATTTAACTTGTATTTAATGCAATTTAAAGATGAAATAATAAGCAATGGACAGTTGGATAGATTTGGTCAGCCGATAACAGGTAATATGGATAAAACAATGCATTACGGTATTGAACTTTCTACTGTTACAAAACCTAATAAATATTTAGAAATTGCTGCCAATGTTAATATTAACAAAAATTATATTCAGGAAGGTTTTACTTACATAGAAGATTATGCAACTGGTTCAATTGTTAAACAAGATCTTTCAGACAATAAAATAGGCGGATTTCCTAATATTTTATTTAATACAATTGTAAAATTGAATTATAATGACTTATCGGTACAGTTTTTGGCTAAATATTTAGGTAAATTTTATTCAGATAACAATGACGAAAATCTAACAAAATATTTAGAATTATATCCCGGTTTTGTAGAATATACTGATAACGTAGTAGAACCTTACTTTTTAGCTAACGTTATTGTTAATTATGAATTTGGATTTGAACCTATATTTAAAAATGTTAAGTTTACATTTCAAATAAATAATATATTTAACAAACTTTATGCTTCATACGCTTACGGTAAAGAGTTTTTCCCCGGAGCAGAAAGAAATTATTATTTTTCAACAAGAGTAAATTTTTGATTAAAAAAGCAATAATAATTGGTAATGGCCAAAAACCATCCAAATTGGTAATAAGCCGTTTGCAAAATAACGGCTTTACTGATATTGTTTGTGCCGACGGGGGAGCCAATAACTTATTTAAATTAAATATTATACCTAAGTTTATTATTGGTGATTTAGATTCCATAAGACCTGATGTTTTAGATTATTATTCATCAAAAACAAAAGTTATAAAAGTTAAAGATCAAAACAGCACCGATATTGAAAAATGCCTTAATAAATTAATTAAACTGAATTATAGCGAAGCTGTTTTATTAAGCTGCACCGGAAACAGATTAGATCATTCATTAGGTAATCTTTCAATTATGTATAAATATGCCGAAAGCATAAAAACCCACCTTGTGCATCAAAAATCATTTTTATCAATATTTAACAACAAAATCAGTTTGGATACCACTCCCGGTGAAATAATATCTTTTTTTGGAATTAATCCAATTATAAAAATTTCTACTACCGGACTTAAATATAATTTAAATAATGAAACAATTACTTTTGGTTTTAGAGAAAGTATTAGTAATAAAGCAATGTTAGATAAAGTAACTTTAGAAGTAACAGACAAAATATTTTTAATAAGAGACATAGAATATATACTGAAAAATGATTTCCTTAAATAATTTAGATATTTTTGTAATAGTATTATTTTTATTAGCCGTATTAGTTATTGGCTTAATTCCAAAATCCACAAAAGATAAAGAACAATTTTTACTTTCGGGCCGTAATATGGGACTTTTTCTTTTTGTAGTTACCAATGTTGCTACGTGGTACGGAGGAATTTTGGGGATAGGGGAATTATCCTATAATTACGGTTTGTTAAGCTGGTTAACTCAAGGAGTACCTTATTATATTTTTGCCATTATTTTTGCTTTAACCATAGCTAAAAAAATAAGAGAAACCGAATTAATTACTATTCCCGATAAAATTGAAAAGGATTATGGGAAAAATAATTCCATTTTAGCCGCAATTGTTATATTTGTGCTTGTATCACCTGCACCATATTTATTAATGCTTGCCAATATAATTAGCATGTTATTTAACATAAATATATTTCTTTCATTAATAATTGCTGCAATTTTATCTTCGGTTTATCTCTTTAAAGGCGGTTATAAATCGGATTTATACACCGATACATTTGAATTTTTTATTATGTTTATTGGATTTGGGATTTTGTTTTTTGTTGCTTACACCAGTGTCGGCGATTTTACATATTTAAAAGCCAATTTACCCGCCGGACATTTAAGACCTTTCAGTCAGGTCAGCATAAGTTACATTGTTGTTTGGTTTTTAATTGCTTTATGGACTTTTGCCGACCCCGGATTTCATCAAAGATGTTATGCCGCAAAAAATGCAAAAGTAGCTTCGCGAGGTATTTTAATTTCAGTAATTTTATGGATTTTATTCGATTTTTTAACAAATGTTTCTGGATTGTATTCAAAAGCAGTTTTACCAAATTTGGGTTCTCCTGTTATGGCTTTTCCTTTATTAGCCGAAAAAATATTATCGCCCGGATTAAAAGGTCTGTTTTATGCGGCTTTATTTGCCACAATTCTTTCAACACTTAACAGCTTTGTTTTTTTAAGCGCAACCACTTTTTCAAACGATTTAGTAACCCGCTTAAACAGTAAATATAAAAACGATATAACCAAATACACCCGTATTGGTTTGTTTATATCTTTAATAATTTCCATTCTTTTGGCTTATTATATAAAATCTGTGATTGATTTGTGGTACACAATTGGCAGTATCTGCATTCCAAGTTTAATTTTAGTGATATTAAGTTCGTATTACCCTAAAATAAAAATTGCCCCAAAATTTATTACAATTGAAATTATTGTTTCATTAATTGCCGGTTTGGTTTGGTATATTATCCGCCCCATTTATATACAATATTATATATTTGAATTGGTGGAACCGATGATTGTTGGTTTATTTGCCGCGGTTGTGGTGCATGGTTGGGGATTGATAAACAAGTATAAATATCGAAGTGTGAATGTTTAGAGTAAAAGGGCCAAAAAAGGAGCCCTTTTATTAAATTATTTCAACAGTAACATTTTTCTGTTTTCGCTAAAATCACCAGCTTTTAAACTACAAATATAAACACCTGTTGCTAAATTTGATGCATCAAAAGATACTTCATAATTGCCTTCGGTTTGAGTTTTATTTACTAAAACTGATACTTCTTTTCCAAGGATATCATAAACGACTAGACTAACCAACCCCGGTTTAGCTATGCTATATTTAATTGTTGTTGTAGGGTTAAAAGGATTAGGGTAATTAGAATATAATTTGTACTCTAAAGGATTTGTTATATTATTGGATACATCTTTATTAAATGATTTATCATTAAGTCTTAATAAAGTTGAAAGCGGTTTTAATATTTTACTTTTAGGGAACTCCAACATTAGTTCGCAATAAATTTCTTGTGCTTTGGTAATATCTTTTCCCTTATTAAAATAATACATTGCCAGTGCAGAAAGAGCAAATTCTTTATTATGGCTTGTTATGTTTGGATTAGTAAGAATATTGTTCAATACCTCGGGTGTGTTTTGGCCTTTTAAATTAGAAAGATAAATTGCTGCTGTTTGTTTAAATTTAGAATTGCCGTTTATGCTATTATTGAAAAAATTTAATAATCCTTCGTTATCATCAAAGCTAGATTGTTTAAGTAAATTTAGAGCAAAATAAACTTTATTTGAGTCTATATTTTCACATATTATTTTCTTCAATATATTTTTAGCCTTTGAATATTTTTTTATAGAAACAAGATTTCGGCAATACATTAATTTCCAATCAAGAGGCCATTCCGGATTGAAATTATCTATTCCCTTTTCTTCTTGAAACTCGGAATTGCCTGAAGACAATTTTATATCTGAATTATAAAGTATCTCTTCGGGTGAACCCACAATATTTAATGATTTAGAAGGAGCCGAAGTTAAATAAGGGATATAATCTATTGAACTGGTTGCATCTGAGATAAAAAACCAATTAGCATAATTTGGCAAATTCGGTGAAGGCACACCCCAATAATTGTTTTCGGCCAAAATTGTACTATAACTAAATGCTTGAAGATGTGAGCTTACATATGGATCACTGGCAAACACATTATTTCCACCCTGTAATGTACAAGTATTTCTGCCTAAAAACACATAACTTAAATCTAACGCCAATATAGTCTCATAGTTTCCTAAAAAATAATTATTTCCATAATTTTCCGCAGCACCTAAATAAGCATTGCCTGACCAACAAAACAATGCATTCCCATTATCAAAAAAACTACTGTTAAAAATGATTGGATTACCTCCGCCACTCATTACTCCAAACGCATTTCTATTAAAAGTACAATTATTTATTTGAACTTCATAAATAGCCGTGTTACATGTAGAAATACCCGAAATACAATCATTGAATACCGAATTATTAACTGTACATTCCGCATCATCACACAATATCCCATTTTCGGCATAATTGACATTTATATAATTTATGTTTGCGGTTGCACCAAAGTTTAAATTTATTCCTTCCCAATCACCACGGTTTGGATTAGATTTTGAACAAGTAAAAACAACCGGGTTTTGACTAGTACCTAAAATACTAATTGTACCATTTACAATTAAAGAACATCCTTCTTTGAATATAATTTCAGCACCTGCATTAATTGTTAACGCTGCACCGGAGTTAACCGTGATATTGTTATTAAAATACCATTTCCCTTCAGTTAGTGTAGTGTTTGTATTTACCGTGTAATCATTTAACTTAATATTGACTAATACATTGCTGCCCGATTTTCTGAAATTATTAACTGTAAAACCTGTTACATTTGACTGTGAATAATCTAGTATTTCATTATTAGAAATCAAATTGCTATTTGGATTACTTCTAAAACTAAATTCTTGATTATAACCAGGGGTATAAAATACTGTTTCATCACCTTTATCTGTGCCAAAATATGGCCCGGCAATTTCAATTTGACCATCAACTAATCTTATTTCAAGCTTATCTCTGCCTGTTAATGGATTTGCAATTCCACTATTAATGACATCATCATTCGTTACAGTCCAATTGGTTTTTCCATGCGCACATTCAATATCTATTGGCATTGTTTTCCAATTTTCAAAAGTGTCAAGAAATACCAAATTGTCAGTTGAAGTATGCCAAATTAATACACCTCCAATATTTGGGTCAAGATATGGATAATTAAAATAATAGGGATTATTATCATAATCATGATCATGAAAAGTCAAATAAAATCGTTGAGAACCAAAATCATTATCGGTAATTGTTGGCTGATATACATATACTTTATTATTTTTTTGAAATTCCTGTAATACAAAACCCGAATTGTTTGCAGAAATTGATATTGGATCAGTCCAACTCTTATAAACACGGAATATTGGACTATAAGGTGAAGGAAAACCGTTAAAACCTAAACAACTCATAACATCAAATCCACCAAGACCATAATGTTCAAAAGCTATATTCCCATCATGATCTATATCCGGGAAATCAAATTCGCCATGTCCAAACTCATGTAAAAAAACAGAAGAGAAATAATTTTCACTACTTGCCCTGCTCTGTCTATTTACTATAATTTTTATTTGATTCCCATCTCTGTCATAATCATTTGTTAAATACTCTATCTCGCCAATAATCCCACCACTTTGTGGCCCAATAGACATAAAATGTACCGGGACAATATAATCACCATCAAAATCGTAATTGATAAAATTAAATAAGCTGTCAGCGTGCCGCAAAACAGCAATTATATTACGATAATCATGTACATGTCCTTCCGGGTCACTTGCCGTGCCAATCCCAGTATTAAATAAAGGGTAATAATATATGGGCATTCTAAAGGCATTATTTGCATTATCTGTTAATAAAGTAATATCTAATACATAGTTGTTAAAGGTTGATGCTTGAATAAAACCTTCATTATAAATTAACGCGGGTGTAACCCATGGCGGGAAAACAGTTGTTTCAGCATTTGAATCAACTGCAATAATAACTATTTCTCTTATCTCTTCCGGTACCACTCCAGATCGTGAAATTCTTTGCGAATGAATTTGAGTTTGGGTAACAACATCATTAAATAATTCGTTTTGTGCAAAAATAATTTGCGAATGAATCGCCAACATCAAAGTAATCAGTAAAACTCTCTTTCTCATTTCCTCTCCTGAAATTAAAAATAAAATTATTATTTAGCAAATATCATCTTTTTTACAGTATAATTATTATTATGTATCAATTGATAATAATAAACTCCGCTTACCAAATTATATTTTAGTGTATCAAACTGAATTTTATATTCTCCTTTATTTTTGTATTCATTTATTAATTCTGCTATTTTTTTACCAATAGCATCATAAATAACAAGTTTAATATTGCCGTTTTCTTTTATTGTATATTTTATTGTTGTACTTGGATTAAATGGATTAGGGTAGTTTTGCTCCAAAGAAAAAACCTTTAATAGTGAATTTTCGTTTTTAATTACAGATGTAACTGTATCACCATTTTCATCAATTAATAGATAAGATATAAAAATACTGGTTGTATTGCTGCTATCGGGATGCAGAGAAACATTTCTATTTGAGGAAAAGACCATTATTTTACCATCGCGTGATATCCACGGATAATTCTCCATACCCCTCCGCCACAGGTTATTTATTTTTATTTTCTTTGTGTTAATATTTAAGTAATAAACATTACCCCAATAATTGATTAAAGTATCCCAATAAACCACACATAGATCAACTCCCCAGTCCTCATTTAATCTATTAGAAGCGAAGTACATTTTTTGTTTATTTTTTGTCAATGACATCCCACTCATCAAAGCACCACCTATCGGGTGATACCAAAAGCTATCTGCCATAACCCAATTATTAGATACATTATTTAAATAAAACAGGTCTATAAAACCTAAACCACTTATTGTATAAACCGTATCACTACTTACTGCATACAAATACGAATCAACAAAAGTAGAATTAATAACCGGCCCCATATTTATTGCCGGTGCCCAGTCATTAAGCGTATTACTCCAATCAGAGTACCACAAATCCCAACTTCCATAACCACCCCAACCCGAAAAATACAATCTTTTTCCGTCCTTGCTGATTGAACAACGCTGGGTGGCTGCTCCACCGGTATTAATATTTTCATTTAATTTTACCGGTTCAAGCCATTTATTGTTTAATTTTACGGATCTGAATATACCTTCTCCCATACTCAAGTACATCGTATCCATATTGGCTGTCAATGCTGGAGAGTCAAGCCATTTATAAGGTTTATTAAAAACCGGATCCAAAAGTACCGGTTCACTCCATACTTCAGGGGCTATTGGCCAATCTTGTGGCAATATTTGTAAAGTGAACAAAAACAAACAAACACCTAATAACTTTAACTTTTTCATCTTAATCCTAATTTTTAATCCCAAAATTATTAAATTAATATAACTTAAAATACAAAAATTTCTTTTTCATTCAGCACCTCCTTAATAATTTTTTCTATTTTGCAAGTATCATTTTTTTTACAACATAATTACCATTTTGAATTAACTGATAATAATAAGTGCCGCTTGCCAGCTTATATTTTTCCGAATCAAAGGCTATTTTGTATTCTCCTTTGGTTTTAAATTCGTTAACAAGTTCGGTTATTTTCCTGCCTATTGAATCATAAACAATAATCTTTATATTGCCTTCTTTTGCAATTGAATATTTAATAATTGTATTGGAATTAAATGGATTAGGGTAATTTTGTTCTAACGTAAAAGTTCTTATTGTAGGTGTCTCATTTTTGTTTACCGTGGTAACAGTATCACCATTTTCATCAATTAATAAATAAGATATAAAAATGACGGTTGTATTGCTGCTATCCGGATGTAAAGGAGCATTTCTATTTGAAGAAAAAACCATTATCTTCCCATCTTGGGATATCCACGGGGAATATTCTCCTCCTCTTTTTGGAACAGACCCTGCATATGCTATTTGTGAATTTATATTCAAATAATACACATTACCCCAATAATTTTTTGTCAAATCCCAATAAGTAACGCATAGGTCAATTGCCCATTCAGTTTCATACCTTCTTTTACCAAAATACATCTTTTTTTTATCTTTTGTTAAGCTAAGTCCATACATTTCGGCACCGCCTATTTCATGATACCAGAAGCTGTCCAATTTAACCCATTTCCCCGTAATATTATTTAAATAAAAAAGATTTGGTAAATCAAGCACTCCTCTAATTGTGTAAATAGTATCTCTGCTCACTTCGTAAATATAAGTATCCGAGAAATTTGAGTTTATTTCAGGGCCCATATTTATGGCAGGAGACCAGTCGTTGGTGGTATCATTCCAATCAGAGTACCACAAATCCCAACTTCCATAACCACCCCAACCGGAAAAATACAGCCTTTTTCCGTCTTGGCTTATTGAACAATTTCTTGTTGCAGTTCCACCGGGGTTAATATTTAAATTCAACTTTATCGGTTCTTTCCATTTGCCGTTAATTTGTACTGAACGATATATTCCATCACTCATATCCAAATAAATCGTATCCATGTTTGTTGTTAAAGAGGGATATTCATACCAAGTAAAAGGTTTATTAAAAACAGGATCCAAAAGTACCGGTTCACTCCATACTTCAGGGGCTATTGGCCAATCTTGTGGCAATATTTGTAAAGTAAACAAAAACAAACAAACACCTAATAACTTTAACTTTTTCATCTTAATCCTAATTTTAATCTAAAAATTATTAAATTAATATAACTTAAAATACAAAATTTTCTTTTTCATTCTGCACCTCCTTTAATATACCCTTTGTTTATATATTTTTCCCATACACCAAGTGCTTCTTTTACAAGGCTGCCAAACCGATTTGATTTAGGATTGGTATTAGGGACTCTTTCTCTGCCATCTCTGTAATATAAACCCGTGGAGTACAAAGTACCAAGTATTTCCGGTTTTTCTTTTATGCTGCAATTATCCTTTTCCCATCTGTTTATCATTAGTTTAATATACCCCGCAGCGTATAAAATGTTTAAGGAATCGTTTTTCAGTTTTGTTAATAATTGTTCAAATGTTTTACTTAAGGGTAGGTATTGTTTTTGCAGGTTCTTTTCAATAAAATAAGCTGTCTTAATTTTAACCTGGCAAAAACCGATTGAACTATTTAATCCTGCATCTGCCAAAATAATATCCATAGCGTCATCCTCCCAGTCATAATTTAATGTTCTTTCGGTATATATAATTGCGGCTAAATAGTATGGGTTAATATTGTTTAAGGTTGCAGCAGATAATATAAGAGGATAGTTTGCCCTAATTTTATTTAAAGTTATTTCCGGCAATTCAGCATATAGCAATAAATAATTAAAACAAAAAAACAAGCGGACTATTTTACTTAAATATTTTAACATAACAATATATAACTTACCCAAAAACTTATAAATTATTTTAACCACCTTAGTATAACCAGTCCGACAACCATCCTTATTATACCTAAAATATCGGTCTAATTATTTCATTTTAATTATGCTTTTTAATATATTAAATTTTATTTAACTATTCAATAAATAATATTTTATTAATAGAATCCATGTATGGGGGATTAGCTAAAATTTATTGTAGTAATATTTAATAAGCATCTGTTTCAGAAGCAACACACTTGGGTTGAAGTCCGGATTTGTTGGCTTTATAAACCCCAGCTTAAAAAGACTATGTAAAAATTGGCGAATAGTTGTAATAAAAAGGAACTCATCCCCCAACCTCCCGCAAAAAGAGCGGGACAGGCACTTCACTTAAAAATAGAAGAGGAGTGATTGTAAAGACATATTGAACAATAACTTGCGGTTAATGTTTCCCCTCTCTTTTAAGAGAGGGGAAAAAGGGGCGGCGCCCGGCTGAATTTTAGACGGGTGAGTTCAGTTTTTTAATTTTAACACAGTCTGTAAAAGCTTGGATTATTAACAATTAAAATTTAGGTTACAACAAATATTCCCATTGGGCTCCCCATTAATACGAAATGTAAACAAATGTATTTTATTTTATTGTTTGTAATTATGTGGACTTTTTACAGTATTTTGCTTTATAAATAAAATCCCCCAAATGGAGGATTTATAAAAATTTGTTGTGGTAAAATTAAATGATCCCTGTAGGGGATCACCATTATTATGGTAAAAGAATAGCGGCAGAAACCACAGTAGTCCATAAGCCGTCTTTATGACCGCGTGCGGTTTGGGTAATGTTAAATGTATTTACAATTTTACCGGACATTTTAAAAACTTGTTCTCTTTCGTTCCAAGCTTCATTTGAATCAAAATCAATTCCAAGTGTAGTTGCAAGCATTGTAGCGGCTAAATCTTCGGCATAATCACCGGCAACCTGATTGGTTTCGCCAAAAGGGTGATGTTCGGATAAATAACCATAATTAGTTTTATCTGCAGGTATAGCAGCCCCAATTGATGAAGCAATTAATCTGTTTGGTTCGCTGGTAGCATTACGGGCAATTACAGCATGCACAATTTGACCCGGCGTAAGCTGTTCCAAACCTTTTTCAATGGATATTCGTTTACAGCCAATTGGGTAAATACTGCTTACGCTTACTAAATTGTACTTTTCAATTTGAGCATCCCGTAAAGCAGATTCAAAAGAAGCCAGATACTCTTTATTTGTACCAACTCCTTTAGTAAAAAAAATATTTTTTGGTACGTACAATTTAATACCTCCTAATTTTGGTTTATAACTAATTTAATAAAATTTCTTTTGCCTACTTTTAAAATTTCGCCCGATTTAATTTCGATTGTTGCTTTTAAATCAGTAATTTTTTCGCCGTCAATTGATACTCCGCCTTGTGTTACCAATCTGCGTGCTTCACCTTTTGAAGGAGCTAAATTTGTTAAAACTAACAAATCCAATATTTCAATATTGCTGTTTTCTGCGCTTATCAAAAAATCGGGAATATCATCAGGTAATCCTTTTTTAACAAATATTTCATCAAACTCGCGTTCAGCTTTTTCTGCCTCTTCGGTTGAGTGATACATTGCAACAAGTTTTTTAGCCAATTCACGTTTCAAATTCCTTGGATTGGTTTCAGGATTTGCAAGTGAACTTTTAATATCAATTAATTCTTCATTTGTAACATCAGTAGTTAATTCGTAATATGTATAAATTAAAGAATCGGGAATTGATAAAGTTTTTCCAAAAATATCTTTTGGACTATCTGTAATGCCTATGTAATTATTATACGACTTACTCATCTTTTCAACGCCGTCGGTACCAACAAGCAGAGGGAAGGTGATTATTACTTGAGGAATAATGCCGTATTCGCGCTGAATATCGCGGCCTACAAGTAAATTAAACTTTTGGTCGGTTCCGCCAAGTTCCACATCACTTTTAATTGCAACCGAATCCATTGCCTGCGCAAGGGGATACAAAAATTCGTGAACGCTGATAGGAATGCCGGATTTAAATCTTTTTGTAAAGTCATCTCTTTCAAGCATTCGGGCAACGGTATATTTTGATGCTAATTTAATAACATCTTCAAAATTCATTTTACCAAGCCAATCGGAATTAAATACAACTTCGGTTTCATCTTTATCTAAAATTTTAACTGCTTGTTCTAAATACGATTTAGCATTTTCTCTTGTATCTTCCATTGTTAAAGGCGGACGGGTTGCGTTTCTTCCGGAAGGATCACCAATCATACCTGTAAAATCACCAATAATTAATATTGCGTGATGTCCTAATTCCTGAAACTGAGCAAGTTTTCTTAAAACAACGGAATGACCCAAATGTAAATCGGGGCGTGTAGGGTCGCAGCCAAACTTAATTTTTAACGGATTACCGCTTTTAATCGATTCTTCAATCTTTTTTACCAATTCTTCTTCGGGTATAATTTCCGAAGTGCCCCTTTTTATAATATCCATTTGTTCATTTACAGATGGGAATATCCTTTTTATTTCCAATATTATACCTTAATTTTAACTAATAACTTTTTTTTCTGTTTATATCAATAATAGCTTCTTTTTTAGCAATAGCTTCTCTTTTATCATATTCTTTTTTACCTTTGGCAACGGCAATTTCAACTTTAATCTTTCCATCCTTAAAATATATTCTTAAAGCAACTAAAGTATAACCTTTTTCTTTTTGAAACTTATATAACTTCCTTATTTCGGCTTTATGTAATAAAAGTCTTCTTTTCCGTAACGGTTCGTGATTATTTAAATTACCTTGCTTAAAAACACCAATATGAGCATTAACAAGCCATACTTCACCGTCTTTTAAAAGTGCGTAACTATCGGTTAAGTTAACATTTTTGTTCCTTAGCGACTTAACTTCTGTTCCAACTAATGAAATACCTGCTTCATAAGTGGTGAAGATATGATACTCAAATCTTGCCTTTTTGTTCACAATTATATCTTTAATTGCGGCTTTTTCGTTCATTTTATTACTTATAGGAAATTTAAAAAAAATTTGAACTTGTAATTAAATAATTTATTTAATTAAATGAAATAAATAAATTTTAGTACTATATACTTTTTACTAATAATTGCAAATAATATAGCATATTTTTATTAATTAGTGCTTCTTTTTTATAATTCTAAAAAATAAATATCATAAAAGAATAAGATTTTATTTATTTTAAGGAATAAATGTAAAATATTATGTATTTTTTTTAGTTATATTTTAATTATTAATATGTAAAGTAAGGAGTAATTTTTTTAATGATAAAAAGAGCTTATGTATTTATTTTTCTTTGTTTTTTCCTATTAATGGGATGCTCTAAAAACGGTAGCAAAAATTATATAAGTATAAACGGATATGATAGTTTAAAATGGAATATGAATGTTGAAGAAATAAAAAAAGTTATTAACAAAAAGTATTCCGGTAATTTGTACGAATATTTTACTCAAAATAGCAATAACAGTATAAGTTATCATTTCCATTCGGGTAGTTTTTTTGATAAAAATATTGAATTATGGGATGCGGAATTTAAGGATAAAAAATTCATTTCTTTAAAAATTTTTTTCAAACCGGAAAATAAAGCAAAAGTAATATTCAAGTCTATTTTGGATAAATTAAATAAGCAGAATATAAAATTTGAAGAAAAAAAACAAAATTCTATTTTATGTACGTTTTTTACAGAAAATTCCGATAAACCTGTTACCAAACTAACTTTAGAAACAAAAAAAATAAAAAAAACAGAAGTTGTTCTATTAACATTAATTAACTTAAACTAAAAATTTTGCGGAATGTATTATGCTAAATAGTCAAAAAAAACTATCAAATTCATTTTATGCTTTATTAAGTCTGCCGGCAACGGCAATGGGATTTGCATTATCAATTCAAATTGCAGTATTAAGCTGGATTTTAGATACAAAATACAAACTTAATATTCATGAAATTGGATTAGTATGGGCTGCGGGTCCAATAGCCGGTATTTTTGGTCAAGTAATTGTCGGCTTTATTAGCGATAAAGTATGGTTTTGGGGTGGAAGAAGACGCCCATTTGTTATTATAGGAGGTATTTTAGCAGCTCTTATGATATTAGCTTTACCATACATTTCTGAGATTAGTTCTTTTTTGGGATTAAGTTCAATAATTGTTGTAGCTTTAATTGTTGCTTTAACTTTAGATATGGCAATAAATATCAGCTTTAATCCCACTAGAACGCTCATTGCAGACGTTACACCGGAAGGACCTACACGAACTAAGGGTTACACCTGGATGCAGACCATATCGGGCTTTTTTGGCGTTATGGCTTATGTAATAGGGGTTGTTTTTGGTAACTATTCGTTAATATATTTTGGTGCGGGTTTAGTTTTAGTTTTTTCTTTATTACCTTTATTTTTTATAACCGAACCAAAATCTATTGCTCTTGAAGTTAAAGACAAAAATTATGTTAAAAAAGAAACAAATATTAAGCAGTTATTAAAAATATATTTTGCTCATGCTTTTTCATGGATTGGAGTTCAAACAATGTTTGTGTTTGTTTTTGCATTTATTAAAGACAAATTTCACACAGAAAATGATAATAACATTGGTCAAGTAATAAGTATTTCGTTTGCAGTATTAAATACAGTCGGATTTTTACTTCCATCGTTAGTATTAGAACCTTTAACCGAAAAAATAGGAAGAATTAAAACGCATTATTCAACCTTATTAATAATGTCAATTGCTTATTTTGTAATTGCGTTTTTTGTAAATAACCCGATATTGTTATATGTAATGATGGCATTTTTAGGAATAGGCTGGGCTGCAATAGTAAGCTTACCATTTGCAATTATGACAGAAAATGTATCTAAAGATAAAATGGGATTATTTATGGGTATATTTAATTTATCGGTTGTAATTCCACAATTGCTGGTTAGTTTGGTTGTTGGTTATTTTATTCAAAATACTCCAAATAAATCATTAATTTTTATTATAAGCGGCGTTTCTTTACTAATTTCATTCGGTTTATGGCAATTGGTAAAAGATAACTTTGTAAAAGAAAATAGCGCAAAAAATAAAGCAAAATAATAATAAAAAGACAATAACACCGAAAAGGAAAAATAATGAAAAAATTTATTATCTTATTTTTAATATTATCACCATTTTTCGTATTTTGTCAGATAAAAACTAATACAGAATTTAAGGTTCAATCGTTTTGGTTAGAAGATAAACTTGACGAAACCAGTACGATTGACCCAAGTTATGGTAAATATACGGCATTTGAATTTGATATAAATCTAAATGACCATTTTAATATAACTGTAAATTCGACGGAATTTACTCCGTATATGTTTATCAGCTCTCCAAGCGGTAAAAATATTTTTGCTTACCCTGAAAAAGGAGCTAATACCGCCGAGCTTGACACTGTTGCAAACGAAAGGGGAAAATGGAATTTATATGTTGTTTGTGATACATTAGAAAAAGGTAAATTTTCTCTTACTATCCGATTTACTGATAAAAAATCTTATCAGTTTCCTACAGGAAATGATTTTTGTACTTATTTAAAATACTTTATTGCGCATGGGAATGCGGATTTTAGATTTATAAAAAAACGTTCAAAATCAATTGGCATAAATAATTGGCAGCCACCAATAAAATTTCCGCAATCAATAAATTCCTTTATCAGTTATGAAAACAGATTTGTTTTTAACACTCTTTTTTATTCCGGTTCAGATGAAAAAACCGCCGATCAAACTTATGCAAAAATCAGAAAAAATATGATTGATTGTATAGGAAAAAGCTGGATGAGTAAAGATTTACCTGCAAATGACGATTATCAAAAATATGTAAAATTCAGCACCATTGATCAACCGATTGTCTATCTTAAATATTACAAAAAATCCACTAACGGATATAGAGTTCAGCTGGAAATAGAATCTAAAAAATAAACATTTGTTTCTTATACATAAGAAAGAATTTTTTATAAATTGAGAAATTCTTTCTTATTTCTGTAAATTGTGCCCACAAATATTATCTTTTAACTGGCACAAAAATTGCTTATATAGTACCGAACAGTTAAAGGAACAGATTATGCATACAGAAATTTTTAAAGATTATACTGCTAATGATAAAAGCAGTCTTATTCCATTGTTACAAGATGTACAGCACATTTATGGTTATTTACCCGAGCCTGCTTTAAAAGACATTGCAGTATTTTTAGGAATGGCTTTAAGCGGAGTATATGGAGTAGCCACATTTTACAACCAATTCAGATTAACGCCTCTGGGTAAAAACGTAATTCGTGTTTGCCGTGGTACAGCATGTCATGTTAAAGGTTCAGAGAACCTATTGATTGCTATGGAAAATGAATTAGGCGTAAAATCGGGTGGTACAACACGTGACAAAGTATTTACATTAGAAACAGTTGCTTGTATAGGCGCATGCAGTATTGCTCCCGTAATCAATATAAATGATGAGTATTATGGAAGAGTAACTGTAAAAGAGATTACTAAAATATTATCAAAATATCGTAAAGAAGCTAAAGTATCGTCAACAGAAATTGAAAAGGTAGGTGTTTAATGAAATCATTTTTAGAAGTATGTTGTGGCGATCCTAAACATAGTGTTGAACAACCATGTGAACATTTTGTAGCTTGCTGCACAGAAGGCCCGTTATGCCATCATGATACAAAAATTGCCGAAGAACTTAAACAATTAAATTTAAGATTAACTTACAAAGTTCATGAAAAACCAATAATATTTATTGGTATGGGTACTTGCGGTTTAGCGTCCGGAGCAGATAAAGTTCATACTGCAATTAAAAATGAACTTGAAAAATTAAACATTGATGCCGATATTGTTGCAACAGGTTGTATTGGTTATTGCGCTAAAGAACCTATTGTTGACATAAAAATGCCTAACGGTGAAAGAGTAGCGTATGCCGAAGTAAATCCGGCAGATATACCTGAATTATTAAAAAAATCTATAATTGAAAATTCAATCTATGAGAAAAAACTTTTAGGTTCACACCAAATTAAAGACAGCAAAACAAAAAGAATTATTGATGATAACTTCTTTAAGTATCAACACCGAATTGTATTAAAAAATTGCGGCGTAATTAATCCTGTTTCAATTGATGAATATATTGCATCGGGTGGATTTAAAGGTCTTGATAAAGCATTAAGAAGACTAACAAGTGAAGAAGTTGTAAGAGAAATATTAGAAAGCGGTTTAAGAGGAAGAGGCGGCGGTGGATTTCCTACCGGTAAAAAATGGGAATTTGCGCACAACCAAAAAGTTGATACAAAGTATATAGTTTGTAATGCCGATGAAGGTGATCCGGGTGCTTTTATGGATAGATCTGTATTGGAAAGCGATCCATATAGAGTAATTGAAGGTATGATTATTGGCGGTTATGCTATTGGAGCATCATTTGGTTATATATATTGTCGTGCCGAATACCCATTGGCAATTTCAAGATTACAAACAACAATTCAAAAATGTAAAGAATATGGCTTGCTTGGCAAAAACATATTAGGCAGTAATTTTAATTTTGATATAAAAATTAAAAAAGGTGCCGGAGCTTTTGTTTGCGGCGAAGAAACCGCATTACTTGCTTCAATTGAAGGTAAACGTGGTATGCCTAAACCAAGACCTCCGTACCCGGCTGTTTCGGGCTTATTTGGCAAACCTACTGTTATTAACAATGTTGAAACATTTGCAAATATTGCTCCAATTATAACAAACGGTTCACATTGGTTTTCATCAATAGGTACACAATCAAGCAAAGGAACAAAAGTATTTGCAATAAGCGGTAAAATTAAATACAGCGGATTGGTTGAAGTTCCTATGGGCGTTCCATTGCGTAAAATTGTATTTGATATAGCAGGCGGCATACCGGACGGTAAAAAATTTAAAGCAGTACAAATAGGCGGTCCATCAGGCGGATGTTTGCCGGATCAAGTAATGGATACGGAAGTTGATTATGAATCGTTAAAAACTGTTGGTGCTATGATGGGTTCCGGTGGTTTTGTTGTTATGGACGAAGATACATGTATGGTTGATGTTGCTAAATTCTTTTTAACTTTTATACAAAACGAATCTTGCGGAAAATGTGTTCCATGTCGTGAAGGAACAAAAAGAATGTTGGAAATTATCGAAAGAATTCCAAAACGATATTCTCCTAAAGAAGATAAGTTAGGACAATTACAAAGATTTAAAGGTATTATTCATCTTCAAAGATTAGCCGATGTAATTAAAGATACATCATTATGCGGATTAGGACAAACAGCCCCAAATCCTGTTCTTTCAGGTTTAAGATATTTTAAAGATGAATATGAAGAGCATTTATTTGAAAGAAAATGTGCCGCTGGTGTTTGTAAAGACTTATTAACTTACACAATTAACAAAGAAGCATGCTCAGGCTGCGGATTATGTGCCCGTAAATGCCCTTCAGGTGCCATTATTGGCGATAAAAAACAACCACATCACATTGTAGAAGTTAATTGTATCAAATGCGGTATGTGCGTTGAAACCTGCAGATTTGATGCAATAGAAGTTATTTAGTTAAAACTTAAAATTGAAATTAGGAGCTATCATGGTTGAACTGACCATTAATAATATAAAAGTAAAAGCTGAAGAAGGAATGACAATTCTAGAAGCAGCAAAATCGGTTGGAATAAAAGTACCAACTTTGTGTTATCTAAAAAATTTATATCCAACCGGAGCATGCCGTATATGCGTGTGTGAGGTTGAAGGAATGAGAGGATTAATTCCTAGTTGTGCTTATCCCATATCCCAAGGAATGAAAGTTCAAACAAATTCACCAAGAGTAAGAAGAGCAAGAAAAACAATTGTTGAGTTATTAATTGAAAATCATCCTCAAGATTGTTTAATTTGTGTTAGAAATAAAAATTGTGAATTACAAGATTTATCGGAACAATATGGAATTCGTGAACATAGATATGCAGGCGAAAAGAAAGATCATGCAATTGATATTTCAAGTGCTTCAATGGAACGTGACCCTGCAAAATGTATTTTATGCGGAAGATGTGTAAGAACATGTAACGAAGTTCAAAAAATTGGTGCAATTGATTTTACAAATCGTGGATTTAAAAGTAATGTAACAACACCTTTTAATAAAGGATTAAATATAAGCGATTGTATTTTGTGCGGTCAATGTATTTTAGTATGTCCAACAGCTGCATTAAGAGAAAAAAGTCATTTAAAAGAAGTTCAAACTGCATTAAATGACAAATCTAAATATGTTGTTGTTCAAGTTGCTCCTGCAGTACGTGCAACAATTGGTGAAGAGTATAATTTACCATTAGGTTCAAACGTTACCGGACAAATGGTTACAGGTTTAAGAAGACTAGGATTCAAACGTGTATTTGATACTAACTTTTCTGCAGATTTAACCATTATGGAAGAAGCAACAGAATTGATTAGACGTGTAAGCAATAATGGTATATTACCAATGTTTACAAGCTGCTGCCCGGGCTGGGTAAAATATATAGAAATGAATGAACCGGAATTGTTGGGTCATGTTTCATCGTGTAAGTCTCCGCACGAAATGGAAGGTGCAGTATTAAAAACATATTATGCTAAAAAAATGGGTGTAAGCCCCGAAGACATGTATGTAGTTTCTATTATGCCTTGTACCGTTAAAAAGTTCGAATCTGAAAGACCTGAATTAGCCGAAGAACACATTTCAGATGTTGATGCAGTATTAACAACTCGCGAATTAGTTCGTTTATTCAAATTTGCCGGAATTGATTTTAATGATTTACCGGAAGACAAATTTGATGATCCGTTAGGTGAATCAACCGGTGCAGCCGCAATTTTTGGAACTTCCGGCGGTGTTATGGAAGCTGCTGTAAGGACAGCATATTTTAAATTGACAGGAACAAATTTAGAAAATTTGGAAATGGAAGATTTACGCGGAATTGAAGGAGTAAAAGAATCAACAATTGATATTAACGGATTAAAGGTTAATGTTGCTGTAGTAAATGGAATTGGCAATATAAAAGGTGTACTTGAACAAATTAAAAATGGCGAAAGCAAATATCATTTTATTGAGGTAATGGCTTGTCCCGGTGGTTGTATTAATGGTGGTGGACAACCGATTCATCAAAAACCCGAAAAAATAAAAAAACGTATTCAAGTATTGTATGATATTGATAATAAAGCTAAATTTAGAAGGTCGCATGAAAATGAATCCGTTCTTAAATTATACAAAGAATTTTTAGGCGAACCAAATAGTCATAAATGTCACGAAATTCTTCATACAAACTATATTGATAGAAAAGTTATACTTAGCAAAAAATAGAAACCATTAAGGAATAAATGGAAAACGGAATTGTAAGTACAATAGTTAAAAATTGCAGAAGATGTTACTCTTGCATCAGAGAATGTCCCGCCAGTGCTATACGTGTTGTTGGCGGACAGGCTGTTGTTATTACAGAAAGATGTATTAGTTGCGGGCATTGCGTAAAAGTATGCTCGCAACATGCAAAAATGATCTTAAGTGATTCCGATTTTATTATAAATGAACTTATACCTACCGGAAAAGCTATTGCAATAGTTGCACCATCGTTTGCAGCAGCCTTTTCGGAAACATATTTTCAGCTTCCAACCGCACTAAGAATTTTGGGCTTTGAAAAGGTTGCAGAAACTGCTTTTGGTGCCGATTTGGTTAGCTTGGAATATGCAAAATTATTTGAAAATCGCGGTGAAAAAACAATTATCAGCTCGCCATGTCCTGCTGTATATAATTTTATTGAAAAATTTCATACTGAATTAATACCTTACTTAGCCGAAATTGTTTCTCCAATGATTGCTATGGGAAGATATTTAAAAGAAAATTTTGGAAAGGATGTACCTGTTGTTTTTATTGGACCGTGTGTAGCAAAAAAAAGCGAATATGATGATTTTACAGTTGAAGGTGCTATTGATGCGGTAATGACCTTTACCGAATTAAAAGAACTTTTTAATAAAAAAAATATTGTTTTAGAAATATTAGATAACTCGAATTTTGATCCTCCATATGCTAATATTGGAAAATCTTTTCCACTGGCAGGTGGATTGATAAAAACAGCTAATATTTCGGGCGATGTTTTGGCTAAAGATATTATTGTAGTTGAAGGTAAAGACAAAGTTGTTGAAATTATTAAAGATATAGCACAAGAAAAAATAAAATCTAAATTTATTGATATTTTGTTTTGTGAAGGTTGTATAAACGGTCCTGCAATTGATAGTGAATTAAATTATTATTCAAAAAGGGAAAAAGTAATTGAATATGTTGAAAAACATATAAATTTTTTGGATAAAAATGTCTGGAAAAGTGAAATTTATAATAGTAGGAATATTGATTTATCAAGAAAATTTCATAATAAAAGTCAACGGCGTCCAATGCCTTCGGAACAAAAGATTAAAGATATTTTGGCAAAAACCAATAAATTTACAAAATATGATGAACTAAATTGTGGTGCTTGCGGTTATAGTTCGTGTAGAGAATATGCAATTGCAATCGCAAAAGATCTTGCTGAACAAGAAATGTGTTTGCCATATTTAATTGATAAGTTAGAAAAAGCATATATTGAATTGCAAGACACACAAGATGCTCTTGCCAGCGCAGAAAAATTGGCTTCTATTGGTCAGCTTGCTGCCGGAGTTGCTCATGAAATAAATAATCCACTTGGTTCTATTTTACTTTATTCTTCAATGTTAAAAAGAGAAATGGAAAAAAAGATGGGTTCAACTCAAAATATTGACGACTTAAAACTGATTATTGATGAAGCTGTTAGGTGTAAAAATATAGTAGCTAATTTATTAAATTTTGCAAGACAAGGAAAACTTAATGTTTCATGTTTTTCAATAGCGGAAATGATAAGAGATATTATTAAACTTTTATCAATAAAACAGGAATTTACTTCAATTAATTTTCAAATTGTGGATAATACCGGTTCTATAGAAATTGAAGGCGATTTAGATCAGTTAAAACAAGTATTTATTAATCTTATTAATAATGCTTGTGAAGCATTGGATGATTGTTTAACTAAACAAATTACTGTTGAACTAAATAATGATATAAAAGATATTACAGTTATTGTTAAGGATAGCGGTTGTGGAATTCCGGAAGATAATATAAAAAAATTATTTACACCGTTTTTTACAACAAAAAAAATGGGAAAAGGCACCGGACTTGGGCTGGCAATTACGTATGGAATTATTAAAATGCATCGTGGTGATATAAAAGTAAAAAGCACTCCAAATGTTGGAACTGATTTTATTGTAAAATTACCAATTAAATGCATAAAACAAATTTTATAGAATATAAAGGAGTTTTTTTATTATGGAAGTTAACGAAAGATTTAAAAAGCTTTTACTTGTTGATGATGATATCGATCTGCTGGAGCAGAATAAATTATTACTCGAATCAAAAGGTTTTTCAGTTATTACAGCAGAATCGGGAGAAGAAGGATATAAAGTTTTCACTCAAGAAAAACCTGATGCTTGTATTGTTGATTTAATTATGGAACAACACGATTCAGGTTTTATCCTTTGCCACAGAATTAAGAAAACTGAACATGGTAAAAAAATCCCTGTTTTTATGCTTACTTCTGCAACTTACGAAACCGGATTTAAATTTAGTTCGGATACAAAAGAAGAAAGAGAATGGATCAATTGTGACGGCTTATTAAATAAACCGGTAGTTGTTGAAGAATTAATTTCAAAACTAGAGAATTTTTAACATTTTTCTTAAAAAGTAGTTTTATTTTTCAAAAAACATTTATATCTTAAGATATAAAAATCTTATTTAGTGTGACCTTGGAAAATATGGCTAAAGTTTTAATTGTTGATGATGAAAAAGGACTCCGGTTAGGTACTAAAAGGTTACTTGAATCGGAGGGATTTGTTGTTGATACTGCTGAAAATGGAACAGAAGGAATTAAGAAAGGAACTGAATCGGAATTTGATTTAGCAGTAATTGATTTAAAAATGCCCGATATAGAAGGACTTGAAGTTCTGCAAAAAATTAAGGCTGTATTTCCCAATACAGTCTGTTTTATTGCTACTGCTTACGCAAGTATTGAAACTGCAATTGAATCTACCCGTCTTGGAGCATATAATTACATACCAAAACCATTTACTCCCGAAGAAATTTTACACCACTTAGATATTGGCTATAAACATCGTTTATTGGTTGTTGAGGCCGAAAGATTACGAAAAGAAAGAGAAACTAATCTTTTAGAAATATCCTACGAAAAAAGTCGACTGCGTACAATTATTAATAGTATTACTGATGGTGTTTTGGTTATAAATACTGTTGGCGAACTTGCTTATTTTAATAATAGCGCACTAAAAAATTTAGATTTTTCGGAACTCCAAATTGGCGAATATATACTAAATAAATTACCTAAAGAGATTATTAAATTAGTAAATAAATATATAGAATCTAAAAGTTTAATAAAAAAAGCTTATTCTACTCAAGTTGAAATCAAACCCAATAACGAACTATTTGTTGAAGCAAATTGCTCTCCAATTTTAAATGCCGATGGTGAGTTTGCAGGAATAGTTATTGTTATTCGAAATATTACGGAATTCAAAAAAATTGAATTAGTAAAATCTCAGTTTGTTTCTATGGTTGCCCACGAATTAAAGACTCCGGTTGCCGCTGTACAAGGATTTTTGAAAATTATTTTAGATGAGAATTTAAATGTATCGTATGAACAACAAAAAGAGTTTTTATCTCGGTCTGTAATAAGATTAAGAGGTCTTTTAGACTTAGTTAACGATTTGTTAGACATTTCCAGAATGGAGATGAAAACAAAACAGAGAGAGATTGAATCCTTGAACATTATTGAATTACTTGATTCAACGGTACAATTTTTGGAATTGGACCTTAAGAAAAAAGGATTGGAAATTGTTACTGAATATCCCGATAAATCAATAATTTTTAATGGCGACCAGAATGAAATAATCCGTTTATTTACAAATATTTTAAGTAATGCAATTAAATATAATAAAGATAAAGGTGTAATAACAATTAAAGTATTTTGTTCAATCAATTATATAAATGTTATTATTTGCGATACAGGTATTGGAATGAAGCCCGAAGAAAGGAATAAATTATTCCAAGAATTTTACAGAGCAAAAAACGAATATACACGTGGGGTAAGCGGAACAGGTTTAGGATTAACAATTGTAAAAAGGATTGTTGATTCTTATCATGGCAAAATAGAAGTTGAAAGTGAGTACGGAAAAGGTACCACATTTAATATACAACTACCAATAAATAACTAAGTAAAAAAAGCAGGAGCAATTTATGGCATTAATAGCAATTATCGACGACGATCCGGATATAATTGAAGCTACAAGTCTTGTATTACGATCACGAGGATACAATGTGATTACAGCAAATAATCCTGGTGATGGTTACAATATTGTTAAAGAAAACCAGCCCCAATTAATTATTCTTGATGTAATGATGGACGAACCTGATGATGGATTCTTTTTGGCGCAAAAGTTCCGTCGCGAAAATATTACAATTCCAATTCTTATGTACACTTCGGTTTCAAAAACTATCGGTTTTCAATACGGATCAGGTGAAATGGTTCCAGTTGATGATTTTGTTGAAAAACCAATTTCTCCAGAATTGTTAGTTACCAAAGTTGAAAATCTTTTAGCTAAGAAATAAGGAGAAAAAAAATATGTTAGTTACAGAAAAAAATTCTTTGACCGAAGAAATTGAAAAACTTGTTGAAAATTATGGCAATTCAAGATCGGCATTATTATCTATTTTACAGGAAATTCAAAAAAAACATAGTTATGTTTCCGATTTTGCCCAACAAGAAGTAGCCCGTTTATTAGATATTCATCCCGTTGAAGTATTCAGTGTTATTTCTTTTTATTCATTTTTAAATTCCACTCCAAAAGGAAGAAACATTGTAAGATTATGCCAAACAATTACTTGCGATATGCACGGCAAAGAAAATGTTGCCAAAGCAATTGAACGTGAACTTGGTGTAAAGTTTGGGGAAACAACTAAAGATAAAAAGTTTACCCTGGATTATGCTAATTGTTTAGGAATGTGCGATCAAGGTCCGGCCATGTTGGTAAATGATAAAATTTACAGCAAGCTTACACCCGAACGTGCAGTTGAAATTTTAAACGACATTAAATAGGGATGAAATATGGAAATTATCGAAAAAAATAGGAAAGGACCCGTTATTTTTTCTGAATATACTCCTGGTGACGGTATTAAAAAAATTCTCACAAAAACTCGTGAAGATATTTTGTTTGAAATTAGAGAATCAAAACTTAAAGGCCGCGGTGGAGCAGGTTTTCCGACAGCAACAAAATGGATGCTAACAGCAGCTGCCAAAAGTGATAAAAAATATGTTATATGCAATGCCGATGAAGGTGAACCCGGTACTTTTAAGGATAGAGTTTTATTGCAGGAATATCCGGAATTGGTATTTGAAGGAATGGTAATTGGCGGATACGTTGTTGGTGCTGAGGAAGGAATAGTATATTTAAGAGGTGAATATGAATATATGTTAAAGGATCTTCTTAACTATTTAGATGAGATGAGGGCTGCTAACTTGTTAGGAAATAACATTTTAGGCAAGACTAACTTCAACTTTGATATAAGTATAAGATTGGGTGCCGGAGCATATGTTTGCGGCGAAGAAACCGCCCTTATTGAATCCTTAGAAGGACATAGAGGTGAAGCTAGAAACAGACCTCCATTTCCGGTAAATACCGGATTTATGGGAAAACCGACTACTGTTAATAACGTGGAAACTTTAGCATCCGTTGCTCAAATTACTGTAAAAGGTGGAGCATGGTTTAAACAATTTGGTACAGATAAATCTTCGGGTTCAAAACTTCTTTCTGTTTCCGGTGATTGTAATAACCCGGGAGTTTACGAAATTCATTTTGGTACAAGAATTACTGATTTGCTTGAATTAGTTGATGCAAAAAATACAAAAGCTATTCAAATTGGTGGAGCATCTGGAGTATGTATTCCCAAATTGCAATTTAACCGGACCATATCTTACGAAGATGTAGCTACCGGTGGTTCTATTATGATTTTTAACGAAAGCAGAAGTATGATTAAAGTATTAAAAAATTTCATGGAATTCTTTGTTGAAGAATCTTGTGGTCAATGCACTCCTTGCAGAATTGGAAATGTAAAATTGCTGGAAGGCGTTGAAATGATTGAAAACAATAATTATACGTTCGCGTATATTAACAAGTTGAAAGAATTGGGTAAAACAATGCAAGTTGCCTCAAAATGCGGTTTAGGACAATCATCACCAAATTCTTTTATATCAATCTTGGAAAATTTCAGAGATGAGATATTCAACAATAGTAATGGAGGAAACCATGGAAATTAAAGATAAAACAAGAGCACCTGAAAGCCAAAAAGCACACATTGTTGAAAAACCGGTTGATACAAATACTATTGGCGGAACAATTTCAATTGAAATTAACGATAAAAAAGTTATTGTTCCTTTAGGTACAACAATTTTAGACGCATGCAAAATGAACGGAATTCATATACCAACTTTATGCCATCACGATGATTTATGTATTGCCGGTGTATGTCGTATTTGTGTTGTTGAAGTTGAAGGTATGAGAACATTGCAGGCTTCTTGCGCATTTCCTATTACCGCACCTTTAAAAATAAAAACATCTTCTTCCTTAGTAAGAAAAGCAAGAAGACATATTATCGATTTAATGTTAAGCGAACATTATGGTGAATGTTATTCATGTGTTAAAAATAATAATTGCGAATTGCAATCATTAGCCAATGAATATGGCGTAGATCACTATACCTTTGGACATGTTAAAGAATCACATCATGAAATAGATAAATCTTCGTTTGCTGTTATTAGAGATATGGATAAGTGTATTTTATGTAAAAGATGTGTTAGAACTTGTATCGATTTACAGGAAGTCGGAGTACTTGAAGCAATTAATCGGGGAGACAAAACTACTATTGGCACATTTATGGAAAGACCTCTTGCAGATGTTGTTTGTATTAATTGCGGCCAATGTATAAATCGCTGTCCAACAGGTGCTTTACATGCAAATGATCCATCGGACGAAATTTGGAATGCAATTGATGATCCTACAAAACATGTAGTAATTCAAACAGCGCCATCCCCACGTGCTGCAATTGGTGAAGAGTTTGGATTAGAACCGGGAAATTCAATGACATATCAACTTAATACAGCTTTAAGAAGAATTGGTTTTGACTCGGTTTTTGATACAAATTTTTCTGCCGATTTAACAATTATGGAAGAAGGAACGGAGCTGATTTTGCGTTTATACAAAGCATTGGTTTTAAAAGACCAAACAGTTGCACTTCCACAGTTTACTTCCTGCTCGCCGGGATGGGTAAAATATCTTGAACATTTTTATCCTGAAAATCTTGAAAATTTAAGTAGTGCAAAATCTCCGCAACAGATGTTTGGTGCACTAATTAAAACTTATTATGCCGAAAAGAAAGGAATTGACCCTAAAGATATTATCTCAGTTGCTGTTATGCCTTGTTCTGCTAAAAAATTTGAATGCAATAGACCTGAAATGCAAGATTCGGGCTATCAGGATGTGGACTATGGTTTAACAACTCGCGAATTAGCAAAAATGATTAAAGAAGCCGGAATTCATTTACCTGAAATGCCAAAATCGCATTTTGATAATCCGTTTGGTGATGCATCGGGTGCAGGTTTAATTTTTGGTGCTACCGGTGGTGTTATGGAAGCAGCAATTCGTACAGTAGTTGAATTAGTACTTGGAATTAAGGTTGAAGATTTATTTAGCAATATGAACGTAATACCTGTTAGAGGTTTTGAAGGTATTAAATACGTTGAACTTCCTTTAGGCGAAAATATGGGACCGGTTCCTGAGATATTAAAACATTTAGTACCTAATTGGGATTGGTTAAAAGGAGCAACTTTAAAAGTTGCTGTTGTTCATGGGACAGCAAATGCTAAAAAAGTTATGGAAGATATAAATGCTGGTGGTAAGTTTAGCGAATGTCATTTTATTGAGTTTATGGCATGTCCTGGCGGCTGTATTGGCGGTGGAGGACAACCTATTCCAACTAGTGAAGCTATTCGTCAAAAACGTGCCGAAGCTATTTACAAAGAAGATTCCGAACTCGAATTACGTAAATCGCATGAAAATGAACATGTTCTAAAACTTTATGAAGAATTTTTAACAGATGGTCCTTGTGGTCATAAGTCACATAAACTTCTTCATACTCATTATGTAAAAAGAGGAAAGTATATAGCATAATTGTTTTGTAAAAGCCGGATTTTTCCGGCTTTTTTATTCTTAATTAATTAAGAGTGACTATGATAAAATTAGTTCCCGAGTGGGCATTATTTTATGACGAATTTTGGGATGCAATCAGCAGAAGAAATTCTCTATTTATTAAGCTTAGATATTTAGCTGTTCTTATGCTTATCCTTTTTTTATTTATTTCAAATTATTTATTAAATCTTCAATTATCAATTAAACAAATTTGGGCAATAAGTTTAGTTTCGTTAATTATTGTTTTATATAACATCTCTATCCAAAAAATAAGACCCCATGTTGGATGTTCAGTTGATAAATTTAATAAAATGCATTTATCATTAATTCAAATGGTATTGGATTTAATATTATTAACCATCCTTGTCTATTATACAGGCGGAATAAATTCGCCAATATATCTTTTTTATATTTTCCATATGATAATTGGAAGCTTAATTTTACCCGGATATATTATTTATGGAGTATGTCTTCTTGTAATCTTTTCATATTCAATTATGATATTTCTGCAACATTATAATTTTATTGGTACTCATATTATTGCAGGATTACATATAACCGAGATTAATCATCCACCTGCATTTGTTATTCTTTTTATACTTGTTTTTGGCACAATGATGCTTAGCAGTGTATTTTTAGCTAATAAAATAGCACGGCAGTTATATTTGCGCGAACAGCAATTGGTTGATAGTATTCAAAAATTAAAAGATGTTGAAATAGAAAAACAAAAATATATTATGGGAATTGTACACGAAATTAAAACTCCTGTGGCAGCAGTTCAATCAATTGTTGATATAGTATTACAAAAATATGTTGGTCCAATAAGTACAGAAGTTGAAGAAAAATTAATAAGAGCTAAAAAAAGGACTGAAGAATCAATAAATTTGATAAATAGCATTCTTAAAATCAGCAGATTACGACTGCTTAATGTTCATAACGACGAAAATTTAGAAATTAGCGAACTTTTAAAAAATATTATTGAAAAATTAAATGAACAATGTAAAGCCAAAAACATTCAAATAATATTTAATGATGAGTCTAATTTACTTATCCCGCTAAAAGGGGATAAAGTGCTTACTGAAATTGCTTTCTCAAATATTTTATCAAATTCCATAAAATATACACAAAATGATGGACTTATTGATATTTTAATTTACGAATTTGATAACAATTTAATCATAACTTTTAATGACAACGGAATTGGTATTCCAAAGGAAGAAATAAATAAAGTTTTTTCACAGTTTTACAGAGCATCAAATACAAAAAACAAAAATTATGAAGGAAGCGGAATGGGGCTTTCGGTTGTAATAGAAATTTTAGAAAAAATAAACGGAATTTTGGAAATTGACAGCCCTTCGGATATAGGAACGGCAGAAAGACCCGGTACAAAAGTAAAAATAACTATACCGCTGCCTTCCAAGTTGGAGCTATCACCACTAAGAAAAATTAAGATGAAGGCAGACTTAAAAATCTAAAATAAGTATTTGGAAATGAATTATACACCATACGGGCTTGATTTATATTGCTAAAAATAGCATATATTGTTGAACCGCTGCCACTCATTATTGTAAATTTTGCACCAAGATGATGAAGTTTATCTTTAATTTCGCGCAATAAAGGGTATTTATTAAATATTGATAATTCAAAATCATTTTTTATATGTTTTTTAAGGTATTCAAAATCAATTTTTGAATCAATAATAACATTATTCAATTTATGCTTAGATTTTAAGGGGGTAATAGAAGAAAACGCTTCTTTTGTTGAAATATGTATATTAGGATTTATTAATATAATTGGAAGTTCAATAGAAAAATCCAATAATTCCAATTCTTCACCTCTGCCGCTTGCATATGCCGGTTTTGCTTTTAAGAAAAAAGGAACATCAGAACCCAAATCGAGAGCAATTTTTACCATATCATCATATTTAATTCCAAGTTCAAACATCTCGTTTAGAGAAATTAAAGTTGCCGCTGCATCCGAGCTGCCTCCGCCTAATCCTGCCCCAATTGGAATATTTTTTTCGCAATAGATATCTGTATGAAGTTTTTTTCCTGAATATTTTTCTAATTTAGTTTTTGCTGCAATTATTAAATTGTTCATATCAACATCAATTTCTTTTACATTGCATCTAAAAGAAGACGTTTTAGATTTGGAAATTTTTATTACATCAAACAAATCGTTAATTGGATAAAATATTGTTTCAAGATTATGATAACCATCTGTTCGACGGGAAGTAATATTTAATCCAATATTAATTTTTGCCGGTGCTTTTATTTCAATATGATTCATCAATTAATTCTCTCAGTTTTATTATATGTTTGTAGTTAGATCCGCAGCAAGCTCCTAAAAACATTGTATTTTTATTAATAAATTTTTTAGCTATTTTTGTATATGTTTCTTCAGTTACAATACATTTTATTTTATTACTACTATTATCTTCACCACAATTAAAATAAAAACCGTTTAATAGATCAGCATAAAGCTGTGGTTTAACCTTTTTAAAAATTTTGCTGCTTATACAATTAAAACTTATTGCAATTGGAGCATAAACCATTATATAGTCAATAATTTCTTTTAAAGTCTCACCGCTTAAGATAGTTAAATTTTCATTAAAATATAAACTAATTACATAAGGAATTTTTGCAGAATGACAAAATTTGCAAATAATTGAAATTTCATCAAAATGGCTTTGTGTTTCATTTAATATAAAATCAACCCCATTATTCCACAACAGCTCGATATGTTTTTTATGATTATATTCAAGTTGATGACTATTCAGATCTCTTTCTTTTTTATAACAATCTTCAGCAGGGGAGTTTGAACCCGCAATAAATACATTATTATTTAACACACTCTTTTTTGCTAAGTTAACACTAATCTTAACAAAATTTTCATAATCTATAATATTTAATCCGGATTTATTATACGCAGCAGGATTAGTTCTAAAAGTGTTTGTGGTTATAATATTGGCACCACTTTTTATATAATTTTTATGCACATCGCATACTATATCCGGATTAGTTAAATTACTTAATGAACTCCACAAATATTTATCAATTTTACCGCCCAATTGTTCAATTAATGATCCGTTTGCACCATCAAGTAATAAAGGTTTTCCAGTTAACTTAAAATATTCAAGCAGTGATAATTTCATTTTTTGTTATTATTAAAATAACTATTTGTTTCTTCAACAATTTTATTTAGATCGATTAATGAAACACACTCTAAGTTAAAAGGACAATTTTTTTTCCAGCAGGGGGCGCATTCTAACTTTTCAGGAAAAAGTTTCAGTCCTCTATCATAAAGATCTATTTCTGTCCAACAGCTTAATCCAAACCAAGCTATAACATGTTTTTTTAATGCAATAGCTAAATGCATTCCAAAAGAATCTCCGGTTATTATCAACTGTGGAATACTTTCAAAACAAGCACCTCTTCGTATTCCTTTATCAGTAGGGGTATTAATAACCCTGTTATCAAATCCTTCCGCAATTTTTATGTTTCGTTCTTTATCCTCCGGACCGCCGAGCAATATAATTTTATACCTATCGAATGCCAAAAATCTTGTAATAAGCTCTTTATGCTGATTTATAGTCATTTTTTTGTTAGGAAATGTATTAGAGCAGCCGGTATTAAAGCCAATAATTTCATCATTTTCCAAAATCCCGCATTGAAGTTTATAATTGTTAACAAACTCTATCTCTTCGGCTGTAAAATTAAAAACGTAATCATCTCTTTTATACTCCAAATCAAAAGTATCGGCAAGATATTCCTGGCCGGTTTTTTTATTTACTTTAAACTTTAGATTATCATCCATTCCAAGCAGATAATTATATTCGGCACCTTTATTAAGAGGAATAATCTTTCCGTTAAAATCAATGCCAAATCCAAGCTTATTATCTGCCTTAACAGACATAATCAATGCTCCCGAACGTAAAGATTTATCAACATTCATGGCAATATCAAATTCCATTTGAGCTAATATTGATAACGATTCAAAATCATATGGAAATATTTTATCAATAAATGGATTGTTTTCTAAAACTCCTGCGGATATTTTTAATGTAACCCAATATATGGTCGAATCGGGATATTTGCGCTTAATTGCAGGCAGCTGGGCGGTTGTCATTACAACATCTCCCATAGCATCCAAATTAATAATTAATATCTTTTTCCCCATAGGTTTATGATTTTTACATCCATTGGTAAAACAATTATGGTCGGTAAAACAGGGTTTATAACCGTTAAAATTTTTACAATTAAAAATATTATTTTGCATTATATATTTTCTCAAAAAAGGGTTTTAAATCATTAATTACTTCTTCAAATTCCATATTATTTAAAGTGCTTTCAGTAGTAATAGACTCTTTATGTATTGATTTATATGAATACCAAATAACATCATTAGTATTATATTTAACATATAAACCATAAACGGGAATTTTATACATTGAAGCTAAATGTACACTTGAAGTATCGGGTGTAAAGAAAAAGCTTAATTTGGAAATAAACGCTGATATTGTTGAAAATTCATGTGTGTAAAAAATTGGTACATTACCTCTGGAAATGTCAAATGCCGTTTTTATTTCTCTAGTAGTGCAAAAAATAACAACATTCACATCAAAGCTATTAAAATAATCAACAAGTTGTCTAAACCTATTAATACCCCAAAACCGTGCATCGCTGCCGGCAGAAATATTTATACCTACAAATGTTTTTTTTGTTTTATAATTATTTTCTATAAATTTATCAACATATAAAAAATCATTCTCATTCGAATAAAAACAAATATTAATATCTTCATTTTCGAAATTTACGTTAAACAATTTTGTTAATTCCATAATTCTGTCTATTACATGAAATTTAGAGGAATCAAGTCGTTCAACCGTATTTGTGTATAATCTGATATTTTTTTTCTTCAAACCATAAATTTTACAATTTTTTGATAAGGCTAATAAAAAGCTGACGGTTGTTGATACGTCATCGTGTAAATCAACAACAATATCATATTTCTCTTTTTTTAAGATTTGCGTATATTGTATAAATCCTTTTAATCCTTTTTGATACACATATACAAAATCAACAAAACCTTGCTTTTCATAAATAAAATAGTTCTTTTTATCAGCCAGAATATGAATTTCAATATTTAATTTGTCTTTTAATAATTTTAATAATGGTGTAGTAACAAGCGCATCACCAATTCTATTTAATCGAATAAATAAAACCTTTTTGGGAATTAATTTTTCACCTTCTTTATTTTTTATTTCATCTTTTTTATTAAAAAAAAGCAGAATAGAAAGTAGATAGTTTTTAAATATTATTTCAATTTTTTTCATAATAAAGACATAATTTGTTTTTTTCTATAATTTTATCAATTTTACCAATGATTCGTGAAAGGGGAAGATCAATAAAACATTGATGTTGTTTTGGGCATTCCAACAAATTACATTCTATACAACTAAGTTCATCATATCTAACCCATTCATGTTTATTGCCATAAGGCCCTTGTAATTTGGGATTAGTTGGCCCGTGTATAGCCAACGTAGGAGTACCTAAAGCGGCCGAGATATGCATTGGGCCGCTATCATTAGCAATAATAAATTTACATTTTTGTATTATTGCTGCCATTTGATTAATTGTTGTAGCGGGCGCAAGCACAGATTTGTGTTTCATAAAATGTATTATTTCTTCAGCTTCCGTTTTATCGCCGGGGCCCCATAATATTAATACTTTAACATTATATTTGGAAATTATTTCATCGGTTATTTCTGCAAATTTAATCGGATCGCATTTTTTTGATGCCCAGCCGCCACCCGGAATAATTCCTACAACAAATTCATTTTTATTAAAATTAGAATAAAAGAAATCATCAGCAAATTTTATATGGTTCTCTTCCAATCCAACATATAAAGTTTTGCTATCATTAGGCAGATTAATACTTTTTAATAGTTCAAGATTAAGGTCGGCTGAATGAAATTTATCTCTTTCGGAGGGGCCAAAATAATTATAAGCATATGTTCTTCCTTTGTAAGGAAAACCAACGCGATATTTTGCCTTGCTAAAATAAGTTAATTGAGCACTTGCCGGATTTGAGAAAAAATCTAAAACTAAATCATATTTTTTATTTCTAATGATGGGAAATAATAACAAACGTTTGAAAATATTCTTTCTGTTAAATTCTATTACATTATCAATTTGTTTAAGAGGTTTAAGTAATGGAACACTGGGAGAATCAGTCAAAAAGTCTATTTGGCAATTCGGGAAAGCTTTGCGTAAGTTATCCAAAACAATTGTTGTTAAAATTACGTCTCCAATACCTCTTAGTTTTATTATTAATATTCTTTCAATATTGCAGATTACAGGTAAATTTTTCACTATATAACATCACATTTGTTTTTAGAATCTTTTGAAAAATAATATAAATAACAGCATACTAATAATAAACCAAAATTTTCGGCTAATTTTAAAAGACCAACTTTAACACCACGAGAAGAACCAAAACATCCACAGTCAATATTTAATCCTCTTATCATTGCACTTGAAATTAGAACATTAAAAACTAATAATAAAAGCAAAATAAATACAATATTTTCTTTTACGTTAATATTAAACATAATTAAAACACCAACTAAAAGTTCAAACCATGGTAATGTTATAGCAACAATATTGGATAAAACTAAATTTAATATTTTGTAATTTAAAATTGCATCCGAAAATACTGCGGGGGTGGCAATTTTTTCAATTCCTGAATATATAAATATAAACCCAATAAAAAATCTTAAACTAAAAATAAAATATTTATTAATTATGGTAAAATTCATCTTAATTCCTAAATATTGGAAAGCGGGCATTTAACCATGCTTCCCATCCGCCGGAGAACACAATTAATTTAGTATAACCCGAGTCTTTTAATCGTGAAGCAAGTTTTCGGCTCAATTCACAATCACTGCTACTGCAATATATAATATATGTGGCATTTTTATCTAAACTTTTTACAATAGGCAAATAAGGACTAAAACTAAATTCCGGTATATTTATGGCGTTAAAAATATGTCCTTCAGAAAATTCCCATGGATCCCTTGAATCAATAAATACGGCGTTATTTTCATCAAAAAACTTTTTTGCCATTTCAACGGAAATTACGTTAATTTTATTTTTTTTATTGGATTCTAGTTTATTAATTTCATCTTTACCAATAGGATTTTGTGGTAAAATACTTAATCCTTTAGGTGAAATATAATTATATAAAAATGCCATAAAAATTGATAATATAGCAATTGAAGCCATGTATTTATAATTCAGTTTTAAGAAATTCATTTGTGCAGTTAATTTCTAAAGAAAATAAAAGTTGTTAATAAAAATAGCAATAAATTATTAAAATTCAAATAATAAAAGCATGCTAATTTTGTTAAATATATGTTATGTCTAAGTAAATATAATTATACTTAATAAAATCTATATATTCAATTTCAATTCTACTTTAAGGCATTTGATATAAGTTTAAGTAAATCATCTTTATTAAATGGTTTAGCTAAATAATGCGAACACCCGTTTTCCAGAAAACTTTCTTTATCGCCGGCCATTGTATAGGCGGTTACAGCTATAATGGGAGTGGTTTTATAATTTTCCATTTTTTTTATTTCTTGTGCCACTTGAAGGCCATTCATATCTTTTCCAAGATTGATATCCATTAAAAACAAATCATAATTATTTTCTTTTACCATTTTAAGTGCATCTTTTCCATTCGCAGCAGTATCAACCAGATAGAAATTCTTTAAATAAAGTCTTATTAGGTTACGATTAATTTCTTCGTCTTCTACATATAATACACTAAAAGTCTCTTTATTTTTGATTTTAATAATTTCATTAGTAGCAACATTTTTAACATGGTAATTGTTTTCTAAATCAATAGGGAATTTTATAGTAAAAATTGAACCTTTGTTAATTTCACTTTCAACTGAAATTGTTCCATTCATTACTTCGGTCATTTTTTTGGATATTGTAAGACCCAATCCTGAACCTTCAAAACTTCTCCCCCAACCTTCACTTGCTTGACGAAATTCATCAAAAATCATTTTTTGATGTTTTTGATCTATCCCAATTCCGGTATCAATAACCTTAATAAAAACCCATAAGCTTTCATTTATAATTTCTTTTCCAGTCTGAACAGTTATCTTTCCCTTATTTGTATATTTTATGGCATTATCAATAAGGTTACTTATAATACGCGTAAAAAGTCTATCATCTAATTTTGCCAAAATATTTTCGTCATTCATTTGATATTCAAGGAATAATTGCTTTTTATTTGCTTTTGAATAGAAGAATTCTAATGTGTTTTTTACGGTTTGATTTACTTCTATACTATTTTCAACAACTTTTAACTTGTTTGATTCTGCGTTTGCCAAGTCGAGAATTAATTGTAAAGTTTCGCTTAATCTTTTGCCTGACGCAACTATATTATTTAGCATATTAAGATGAGTAGCGGAAGCAAGTTCTTCCGTTAATATTTCAGCATATCCAAGTATCCCTAATAATGGAGTTCTAAGTTCATGACTCATGTTAGCCAGAAAACTTGTTTTTAGTCTGTTCATCTCTTCTGCTTTTTCTTTTGCCGCCCTAAGCTCCATTACGGCTTGTTTGCGTTCTGTTATGTCCACACTGATAGCAGATAAACCCGTTACACCTTCATCCGAAATAATCGGATTCAAAAACACTTCAAAATAATGCAGCAAATTTCTAAATAATACTTTTAATTCAAATTTGATTTTTTGTCCGGATATGGCCATTGAGTACTTTGTTTTCCAAAAAGTTAATTCTTCATCTTTAAATAACAATAAAGCATCCATAGTATGTTCTATTTTAATATTATATAATTCTTCACAAAATTCCTGATAAAATTTGTTAAAAATTATAAAGTGAAATTCGCTATCTATTGACCAGATTAATTCGTTTCGAGTATTAATAAGAGAATTAAGATTAGCTGAATATTCTCTTATTGTTTTTTCAGCTCTTTTCCTTTCTTCAATTTCTTTTTGTAATGCATTATTTTTAATTTTTAATTCTTTTTCGGATAATTCCGATTGTGTCATTTTGTCTTCAAGTTTTCTAATAAGAGTTTCATTATATTCTTTTAAAATTACTGTTTCGGCTAATTCGGGAACATTTATTGAATTAATTGTCTTTTTTTGAGATTCATTCAACGTAATCGAAATTACTTCAAGAAAATAATCAGGGTCAATTGGTTTTAATAAAAATTTATCAGCACCTAAATTTAGGGCAAATTCTTCATCTTTTGGATCGGTATAAGTTGCCGTATAAAAAATGAAGGGGATTTCATTCAATATTTCATCTTTTTTGCATTCACGACATAACGTGTAGCCATCCATAACCGGCATTAAAATATCAGAAATAATCAAATCCGGTTTATTTTTATGAGCAAAACCCAGTGCTTCAGCTCCATTATTAGCAATAATAGTTTTATATCCGGAACCATTTAATAAGGATTCCAACAAATATAAGTTTTCAATTTTATCATCAACAATTAATATATTCATCATTGTATCTCTTATTAATTTAATAATTCCTTAGGTAAAAATGACAGCATTTGCGAAATAAAAGTATCAGGATCAATTGGTTTTTCTATATAACCCGTTGCACCGGCTTCCATTACTTTTTCGCGGTCACCTAACATAGCATAAGATGTAACTGCAATAATTGGTGTATTTTTTAAATCATCATATTCTCGTATTTTCCTGGCAACTGTATATCCATCCATTTCCGGAAGTTGAATATCAAGTAAAATAATATCGGGCTTATTTTCTACAGCAGCCTTAATACCATCCGAACCTATAAAAGCTTGAATAATTTCGTAATTGTTGCTTTCAAGTAAAAATGTAAGCATATACATATTTTGTTCGTTATCTTCAATAATCAATATTTTCGTTTTCATATTATTTCCAATTTTCAAGTAAAAAAATTCAGTTTATAAATTATTATGAATTGGTAAAGCTACTGTAAACGTACTTCCAACACCTATTTCACTTTCTACAGAAATATTACCTCCTAATTTTTCTACCAGCCTGCTGCAAATCGATAGTCCCAAACCGGTTCCTTCATGGTTACGTGTAAGCCCGGTATCAATTTGGCTAAATGGTTTAAACAGCTTATCTCTGTCTGCATCTTTTATTCCAATTCCTGAATCGATCACTTTAGTAATTATTTTTCCGTTTTCATTTCTACAAATAATCTTTACAAAACCGGAATCTGTAAATTTAATTGAATTATTTAATAAATTTAAAAATATTTGTTCAACTCTTCTCCCGTCACTTATCGCTTCAGTAACATCGTCGGAAATATCCAATATTATTTCTAAATTCTTTTTAATTGCCAGCGGTTGTACAGAAGAAACGACTTTTTGAATAGATTTACTAAAATCGAATGGTTTTAATGAAACAACTAATTCTCCGGCTTCAATTTTAGAAATATCCAAAACATCATTAATCAAATCAAGTAAATGATGAGCACTTCCTTTTGCCATGCCTAATTGTTTTAATTGTTCATTATTTATTGGGCCGGCAATTCCTTTCATTAAAATACCGGTAAAACCAATAATCGAATTTAGCGGCGTTCTTAATTCGTGCGACATTGTGGCTAGAAAAGCAGATTTAAGTCTATCTGCAGACTCTGCTTTATCCTTGGCAATTGCTAATTCTTTTGTTCTTTCATTTACCATGTCTTCAAGATGTTGACGATATTTATTTAATTCATCTTCAGCTTTTTTTCGTTCAGTTAATTCAAACAGTAATTGTTCATTTGAATTGCTTAATTCGCAAGTTCTAAGTAAAACTCTGTCTTCCAATTCTTTGTTTAATTTTTTCTTAACTTTATAACTTTTATAAATCGATATAAATAATCCAATCACTAGAAGAATTATTAATACAAGTAAATATACCAGTTGTTCTTGCCAATGAAGCTTTTCTCCTTGTTTTTGGAGAATGTCACTTTGTGTTAATATTTCCTTTTTTTGATTTTTGATATTTATGCTTTGCAGCTTTAATACTTCATTTCCCTTTATAAGAGCCTCTTTTTGATCTTTGAGCTGTCCGGCTTGTTTCTCAAAAATAATTTGTTGTTCTTTAATTTTTTGAATTTGAGATGCTAGTGCCTTATTCCGTTCATTAAGTTCAAACGACTGTTTATTCAATAATTGTTCTTGTTCTTTAATTTTGTTGTTTTGTTTTTCAAGATTATATTTCTGATTTTGTATATCACGTGTTTTTTCGTTAGTAATTTTTTCTAATTCGCGAATATTATTTTCAAGGTTTTCTGTATTTTTTTGCAAACTCCGCAAGCTATGCTGCCCTTCACGGAACAAATTAGCCACGTCAATTTCTGTACCGCCAAGAAGAATCATATCCTGCATGACTATAATATGTTGATTCATAATATTTGCTTTATTTATTTCAAATAATAAACTACCCTTATCGGAATTATAAAAATTTATCATTATTATTCTCTTATCGGTAAACCCATCACTAACAAGCAGCACGTTTTTTCCTTCAATATTGTCATAAATTTCGGTCATAAGATTTACATGTTGGTTAGTAACAAATATTAATTGAATATTATTTACGTTTCCAAGAATATTTGACGAAAGTATTCTTATTGGTTTATCTCTAAGTTTTTTGTTTGCCGATAGGGAATTCAATTCTTTAATAATATTTTCGTCTTCGCCAATAATAAGAAAACGAAATTCTTTTATCAAATCTTCGTTCTGCCATCGCACATTTTTTGCAAAATTATAAATATATGCCGAAATTGCTTCATGACGTTTTAAATTTTGTGATTTTATACATAAAGAGGGGATTATGAAACAAATAAACGTAAACACAAAAAATATTAATATTTTTTTCATACTACACTCAATATTTTATTTGCAAATAATAAGTTAAAAAGAAAATTCAAAAAATCATTGGAATATATTAACACTATCAATATAGTCTATATAGTATTTAGCAATAAATTCATCCCAAATGTTATATTAAAACCGGCATCTTTAAATTGCCAAGGCATTTCAAAATGATTATTTGTAATGTTATAAAACTTTACAAAAACATTAATTTTATTATCACTACTAAAACTAATGTCCTTTGATACCATAACATTTAACAATTCTTTAGAATTAAAACTACGCCTATTAGTTTTAGAATTGCTGTCATAGATAATTCCTCCCAAATGTAACATAAAGCTTAGTTCAATATCATAAGAAAGTACTAAAGATAAACCTAAATTTCCAGTAAATTCGGGAACAAAGGGGATCGGAATTCCATCTTGGTCGGCATTAACCGAATTTTTCATTTTCGAATCGGTATAGGTTCCATTTCCAAACCAATTCACATTTTTACCAATTTTTTGCTTTACACTAAATTCAATTCCTTTTATTGTTGTATTACCGGATGCGTTGATAGATTTTGTTTGTGAGGGATTTTCACTTATTACAATGTCAATTATTGCGTCATTAAGTGTATTACTAAAGGCTCGCAGCGATAGGTTAATACTATTTAACAATAAATAATCTATTCCAAAATCAAAACCATAACCATTTTCCGGTTTCAAATCATGATTTGGTAGCTGCCCATTTTTATTTAGCACATAAATATCGTCTGAAGATAATGTGCCTCCAATGGATTTTAAACCGGGAGTTAAAAAGCTGCTGCCGGCATTTGTAAATAGCGAGAAATTTTCTAACAAATGATATTTTGCTCCAACACTCCATAAAAATACGTTCCAATCTTTACTGTTAATATCCGGTGAAACACTATCAAATTTATTTATTTTATAATTAATGATATTAAATCTTCCGCCACCCCTAAGAGTAATATTATCTAATTGGAATTCTTCTTGAAAATATATTCCTAATTGTTTTGCTAATGCATCATTTCCGGTCGTTTTTATATTTTCTAACGATTTAATCCAAGTCAAATAAATTGCATGTTGATAATCTACACCGAATGTTAAAAGGCTGTTATTTAAATGCGAAAAACTAAAAGAGGCATCAAATGGTAAAATAGTCTGCTCGACTCCATCAGTTTCTTTCATCACCATTATATCATAAATATTTTCATCCTCTTCCCAAGAACGATAGTATTTACGTAATCCCGCCTTAAGAACAAATTTAAGATAATCAGTCATTTTTCCCGAATATGTTAAATTTAATAAACTATATCTAAAATTAAATTCTCTGCTGATTCTTCCAAAATCACCCAATTGAAAAGACTGATTTCCATAAAAAGTTAATTTGTGATTTTCCTTTGTATCCAAATAATACGTTGTGCCAAAAAGAGTTTTAGTCTTTTGATATTCCGGATTTTTCTGCATATTTAGCCATGAATTTACAGTTCCATAATTAACATAATCCGATTTTTCGTATGAAATTCCCCCATAAATATGCAAGTTATCAAACCGATTGGAATGAAATAATTTTACGTTATAAGTATTATATGATCCATACTCTAATCCAAGTGCCGTTACAGGTTTAGTTATATCTTCTTTCATAATAATATTTACAGTACCGGCTAATGGACTCTGATTCCCTGCAAAATCTTGTGATAAATAATTAGAATAAAGTATTGATGCAGGGCCTCTTTGCAGCTCAATACGCTGGATACCCATTACGTCAATACCTGTCGGATCCATAAAGCCGTCAATTGATAAACCTTGTATCATGTATGTATTGTATTTTGGTCCTATACCCCCATACGAGCCCCAATTAACGTCATTACGTGATAAAACTTTAACCGATGCACCGGGCAGATATTGAATTAATTCCGCTATATTCCGATTTCCTAAAACAGTAGTTAAAATTTCTTTTTCAGAAACTATATCAACCTTTTGAGTTATTTTATCTATTGATTGAGGAGCCTTTGATGCAGTAATAACAATATTGCTCAATTGCTCTAAAGTTAACTCATAAAAATCTATTCTATTTTTTTGTGCAGTAGTGTCTTGGGCATTATTATAAAAAAACGGGGATAGAAAAAAAACAAAAAAAAGCCATAATTTGTTTTTAATTATTGATAAATTAAAATTTGGAAAGAAATATTTATTTTTCTTTTTAAAAATAAAATCCCCCATAAATAAGTGCGCATTACATCCATTACAAATTAATACCATCTATTCAACCTCAAAATAAAATTTATATTTCTACTAGAATTACAATACTTCTAATTAGCGGATTAGAAAAATGTTATATAATATTTAGTTTTATTACCCCTATCTTTGTACTTGTAAAGCACCTCGGTAAATTATTTTTAAAAACAACGCAATAATAATTAAAATACAAAAAAATGCATGAATATGCTAACAAATTTTAATATAACCGAAATAATATTAATAAATTTTATTCGTCTGTACTACTAATAAATTCGCAATCGGCCGGAATTTCGGGTTTAACCAATAAAACATCCTCTTTTAATAAAACTACTTGACCGACATTCATTCCTTTCTTTTTAACCACATATTTTTTTAATGTATAAACAACGGGCACTGTTCCTGCAGTTTTTGCCTTACTATGATATGCAGTTAAAGAGGCTACGGATTTTAAAACATTTTTAGGCACAATTTCTTTTGTGTTATCAACCCTTAATATCACGTGCGAACCGGAAGCACCCCTTACGTGAAACCAATAATCGTTTTGCTTGGCAAACTTTGTTGTTAATAAATCGTTGTTGGTGCTATCTTTACCAACATAAATTTTATATTTCCCACAACACAAATAGGTTTTAAAATTAAATTGTTTTTCATTATTATATTCCGGTTGTTTATCTGATCCCAATTTTAAGTCGTCCTTTAATTTTATTAAATCTTTAATTTCTTCAGTTTTATCAAAATCATTTTTAATTCTAAGTATTTTTTTATACTTAATTTCGGTCATATTAAACAAATCTATTGATTTATTATAACTTATTTTTTCATTCCTAGCTTTATCAAAAAACAAATCGATATTTTTTTGATAATTAAATTTACTATTTATTGATATACTAATCCATTTTTCAATGTTATAATCAAAAACTTCTATAACTTGATCTGATGTTTTTTTATATGAATTAATGTTATATAAAAGCAAATTACCGAAGTGTTTATATACTTCTTCTTTAGAACCATTATCAATTCTATTTTTTAGATTATTTAATTTATCACTAAGTTTTATTAGTTCTTTTTCCAAATATCTGCCAATCTGCAGTTTAAGATTAATCAATGAATGATATTTTTGTTGAAGACTTAAATAATAATGGATTGAATCGTTTACGTTCGAAAAAAACTTAATGGCTACTGCAGTATCCGAAATAAAAAATCCTTCAGGTTGTAAAAGAACAGAATTAAGTGTTTTATCGTAAAATACAATAATTCTGTTTTGTAAAATGTTTTCTATAATTTCTGTTTTAAGCTGTTCAACTGCAATTAATGGAAATTTAATTTTTCTTATTTCCAATTCTTTTTTAAATCTTTTTGTTTCGTAAACGTTTTTTATATTATTTTCAACATTTTTAGAATGTGCTAGAGTAAATTGGTTATTTGGATTAAGGAATTCCAAAGAATTAAACTCACCAATTTTTATATTATAATCCGATTCGTCAATTTTTTTAAAACTCAAAACTTCGTCATTTGCAACAAATAATACATTAGTTTTTGGACCAGAATAAAAAAAATAAAGAATTCCTGTATTAAAAATAATTTTAATAATTCTATCGTTTACACAAAAATGAATATCTTTAATTTTTGCGGGAAAGTATTTATCAAAAAAAAGAATTGTGTTTTTTTTTGCTTTGTGATGTTCTTGCTTTGAAATTATATATGGAGCATTTGCATTTGCTGAAATAATTAAGTGAAAATATGGAAATATTGAATTGCCTGCCGAAATAAACAAAGTATCTTTTTCTTGTGTAAAAACTTCTTCTGCCGTTAATCCTATAATTATATTTGATAATTCAGCGAGATGCCTTTTTAATAATAAGTGGTTATTAAACATTGATGTATTCTTCTTTTGATAATTAAAGTTAAAAAATCACATCTCCATTACGAGATTGTGTAGAAATTATTTTATTATTAGTTCAAAAAAAGTAACCGACAACAAAAACGAACAAATAAATAAACTGTCAATCAAATTAAAACAAAAATAATAATGTACAAGCCAACATAATTCTTTTATCGTACTAAGTAATTATGTTATAACATATTAGGTGCAGTTAACTAAACTATTTTATACTAAAATTTAATTCAAAATTAAATAATAAAAAAAAATATTTTTAACAAAATTATTATTGAAGCTACTTTAAATAGTTATAAAATAAATGAATTTATTAACATAACTTCCAATTGTCCCCTTTTAAAGTAAAAGGGGACAGGGATCTCGGTTATTAAATTTTACTGTAAATTTTCAGGGTCTAAATTAATTGATTCAATATCCTTAAAGTAATTTACGGTACCAACTTTTAATTCAACAGTTGAAGCATCGTCACAAACAATAATACTTTTAGGATGTAACTGTAAAGCACTTACTGTCCACATATGATTTACACCCTCTTCAACAACTTTGGCTAATGCCCGAGCTTTTGAATGTCCCGAAATAATAACAAGCACTTCTTCAGAATCCATAACAGTTTTAACACCAACAGTTAAAGCAGTTTTTGGAACAAGATTTACATCATTTTTAAAAAATCTTGAATTTGCTATAATAGTATCCAGAGTTAAAGTTTTAACACGGGTAAGAGAACCAAGTGAAGAACCGGGTTCGTTAAATGCAATATGTCCATCAGGACCTATTCCGCCTAAAAACAAATTTATGCCGCCAAGTAATTTGATTTTATTTTCATAATTTTCACATTCTTTATACAAATCACTTGCGTTTCCGTCTAAGATATTTACATTCTTTTTCAAAATATCAACATGTTCAAAAAAATTAGACCACATAAAATAATGATAACTTTGGGGATGATCTTCGGGTAAACTTACATATTCGTCCATGTTAAAAGTAACAACATTTCTAAATGAAACTTTCCCTTCTTGATAAAAATTAATTAATTCTTTGTATAAACCGATAGGGGATGAACCTGTCGGAAGACCTAACTTAAATGGTTTTTTAGGAGTCGGTTTAAATTCATTAATTCTATTAACAATATACTTAGCAGCCCATAAAGAAACCTTGTTATAATTTGGTTGAATAATTAAACGCATTTTAATCTCAAATTTATTTTATAAAATGAATTAATTTGGCATACCTCTTTTTTTCCTTTCATCGCGTGTAAGGTCAAAAACTTTTTTAAGTAGTCTTTCAGTTGCTTCTGTAAAAGCTTTTTTTCTTCTTGCCATTACACGCCTGGCAACATCAATACTTCTTTCCAAATCGTAAGTTGTAGTTGCTTCCGGGCCACCCCATGTAAAAGAAGGAATGTATTTTTCGGGGAAACCACCACCAAAGATGTTGCTTGCAACACCAACAACAGTACCGGTGTTAAACATAGTATTAATTGCGGTTTTTGCATGATCACCCATAGTTAAACCCATAAATTGCATACCCGAATCAATTTGTTCATCATTAATAATAACTTTAACACTTCCATAATTATTTTTCAAATCACTATTATTCGTATCGGCACCTAAATTAACCCACATACCAAGATAAGAGTGACCTAAAAAACCATCATGTTGTTTATTGGAATAAGAATGAATTATGGAAGCTTCAACTTCGCCTCCAACTTTACAAACTTCACCAATACTTGTGTCTTCATAAATTTTTGCAGATGCCTTAATTTGCGTATATGCTCCAATAAAACAGGGGCCTAAAATAAATGCATTTGGAAAAATAATTGCATTTTTACCAATGTAAATTGGACCCGATTCCGCATCTAAAACGGCACCGGGTTTAACAACGGCACCATCATCAACAAAGATATTTTCTTTATTTAATAAATATGCCCCTTCATATATTTTACCGCGTATAGTATTTTTTTTATCAGTAACAATCCAGTTAAAATCGTCAATAATGGCTTTACCATTATTATAAATCAAATCCCAAGGATAACTGATTAGTTTTACATCTATTTCAACTTTAAATAAATCAGAAAAATCGGATAATGTAAATACATCATTAAGCGAATGTTTAAGGATATCCAGCTTAGTACCACTAACACGAGCCGCAATAATCTGATCGCTATTTACATATAAAATATCATCACCATCAAGTGGTATTTTTTCAATAAAGCTGCTATCGGCAAGAGTTCTGCCATTAACAAATAAACAAGATTTCCCATTAATTTCATTAATCAGAAAACCAGGATTATTTTCCTTCATAGTTTCAGTCAAATATCCACGACAGTGAAGCGTTACCGGAATATCGGGATAGCTACGTTGGATTTTTTCTCTTAAGGTTAATATTCCACACCTTAGATCGTATTCAGGTCGCATATATACAAGTGGTAAAAGCCTCTTGTAATAAATACCTTCAAAAATACAAATTGAATCAACCATTTAACTCCCATTTGTTGGATAAATTTATTATTTAGTATACTGCGTTAAAACTCTTTTTAGCCATTTGAGTATAATAAAAATTAACATAGCACCAAACAATGCACCAATAAAATTAATTAAAAATAAATAAAGTTTGTTATCAATACTAACCATTATTCCGGATAATACGCCGGATAATTTATTACCAATTGAAGTGGATAAAAACCAGCCTCCCATCATTAAAGATGTAAGTCGCGGCGGACTTAATTTAGAAACCAATGCTAATCCCATCGGACTTAAACATAATTCACCTGCCGTAATAATGCCATATGTCATTACTAGCCACATACCCGAACTTTTTATGGCCCCATTGTTTGAAGCAGCAACAGCAAGCATCATAACAGTTGTGGAGAGGGCTGTGATTAACATACCAATACCAATTTTTGTCGGGGTTGACGGTTCTTTTTTCCTTCGTCTAAGAAAACCAAAAAATCCAACTACAACAGGTGTTAATATTACAACAAAAAAAGGATTTATTGATTGGAATATTTCAGTTGAAAGAAGCTTTAAACTTTTACCTTCTTTAGGCCATTTTTCTTTTGGCAAATTTTGAAAATATGGCGAAACGGTTTCTTCAACAATTGGTTTGCCTGATGAATCTAAAATTGTGCTGCCATGCAAATCTACTTTTGTTATTAATTGAACATTAGGTGAAGCAACTTCGGTAAATTTTAGAACATCCGAAACACCCTGAACAGAAGCAGGTAACTCTCTATCGGTATATCTTTCAGCCCATAAAGTTAAAGCAGAACCATTTTGGTGGAAAATTGCCCAAAAAATTATAACCACACTAAATACAGCCAACAATGCTCCTATTGAATCTTTATCTTCTTTAGATTTTGCTTTCATCCATAAAGAAGCATAAAAATAGATAACCGGAATTGAAGCAAACAAAAACGCATCGGTTGAATGTGAACCTATTAGTGCTTTTCCAAATAACATTTGCGGAATAAACCATCCAATAAATCCAAAAATAGTAGCAGGTAAAAATATTGTAGCAATTATTTTACTAAATGGCGTATCTTCAGGTTTTGTAGGTTTGATTACATCAGCATGTTTGATGTGTTTAGATCCCATCCAAAACCAAATTAATCCAATAAACATACCAATTCCGGCGGCAAAAAATGCATAACCCCAGCCATAATTATTTCTTAAATAAGCAGCAATAAAATTACATGCAAATGCTCCAATGTTTATTCCCATATAAAAAATATTAAATCCCGCGTCTTTGTAAGGTCTGTATTTTTCATCACTATAAATATTACCAACTAAAGTTGAAATATTTGGTTTAAAGAAACCATTGCCGACAATTATAAACAATAACGAGACGTAAAACATATATTCCGAAGAAAACGCTAATCCTATATATCCTAATCCCATTAAAACACCGCCAACAGTAATAGCTACCCTATAACCTAAAATTCTGTCTGCTAAAAGACCACCAATAAAAGGTGTCAAATAAACTAATGCAATATAAGTACCATAAATATCGGTTGCATTTAACACGCCAAAACCCATTCCACCATTAGATTTAGGGTCTATCATATACAAAGTAAATATTCCAAGCATTAAATAAAACCCAAATCGTTCCCACATTTCTGTAAAAAAAAGAACCGGCAAGCCTTTTGGCTGGTCTTTAAACATACTTTCTCCTGCTTAAAAATTAATAATTGTCATTAAATAATAAAATAATGTAAATCACTGTTATATCATAATTTGTTTTTTTATATTTACATTCAAAAAAATACAAAAAATAAAACTAAAATAAAACAAATTATGACCAAAGACTTAGATAAAATTAACAGAAAGTTAAATGAAAACAAAAAATTAAAAAGATTTTTGATAATTTCGGTTTCAGCGATAGTTTTTCTTTTTGTTTTTGATTTAATTTTAATGCCCTGGTTTGTTTACGAACCGGAAGTTACAGTACCTAATTTGGTAAAAAAGTCTAGAATTGACGCCGAAAAACTTTTAGAGGATAAAAGCCTGAATGTTTTTATTGCCGGAACTCATTATGATGCAAAAATCCCACGCAATCATGTAATTGCTCAAGATCCTCCTGCATATTCGATAGTTAAAGAAGGGCGAAGAATTTCAGTTCATCTTAGTGGGGGAGAACCTATGGTTAAAATGCCTTCACTAGTTGGTAAATCTTTGCGTGATACAAAAATTAACCTTGACAGGTTAGGCCTAAAAATTGGTACGGTTACGTCTATCGAATCTGAGTTTGATAATGAAATTGTAGTAAAGCAATACATTTCATCGGGCGAGCAAGTATCAAGAGGTACTAAAATAGATATAGCTATCAGTTCCGGTCCTGCAGTTCAAAAAACAGTCGTTCCTAATTTATATGGCAAATCATTAGATGAAGCAAAACGATTATTAGTTCAAAATTCTCTTGTAATGGGAACTACAACAAGCATTCCATCTCCAACTTTATTACCTAATACAATAATGGATCAATATCCGGCACCTGATAAAGAGGTTGCGGTAGGTGATGCAGTTGATTTGGTTGTTAGTAAATTAACAAATTCAAAGTGATGTTATGAAATTATTAGCTCCATCAATATTATCTGCCGATTTTCTTCATTTGGCTGAACAAATTAAAAGTCTTGAAAAAGGAAAAGCTGATTTAATTCATTGTGATATTATGGATGGTCAATTTGTTCCTAATATAACTTTTGGTCCTATGATAGTAAAAAAATTGAAGACTGTTACCAATATTCCTCTTGATGTTCATTTAATGATTAACGAACCGGAAAATTTTATAGACGAGTTTATTGATGCAGGTGCAAGTTTTATTTCCGTTCATTACGAAGGAAATAACCACGTTGATAGACTTATTAACAAAATTAAGGACAAAAACGTAAAAGCTGGAATTGTTATTAATCCCGCAACTCCCGTTTCTTCATTAATGGAAATAATAAATATAGTAGATTTTGTTTTGCTGATGTCTGTCAATCCGGGTTTTGGTGGTCAATTGTTTATAGAATATACAAAAAATAAAATTGTTGAATTAGCTGTATTACGTAATAAATTTGGTAAAAACTTTTTTATTGAACTGGATGGAGGTGTAACCGGTAAAAATATAAAGGAATTGAGTGATTTAGGAGTGGATGTTTTTGTTGCCGGTTCCTCTGTGTTTAATACACCCGACATTGTAAAAACGATAATTGATTTTAAGAATATTTTAGGAAAGGATTAGTAATTAATGAAAAAGTTAGCTTTGGTCGGAGGTAAAATTATTACCCCCTTTAGAATTGTGAACAATGGCACAATTATTATTGAAGACGATAAAATATATGAGATTGGAAAAACAAACGAAATAAAATTTTCGGATGATACGGAAGTTATTGATGTAAGCGGAAATATTGTTGCACCCGGATTTGTAGATTTATTAGTACATGGCGGCGGGGGATTTGGGTTTTCGGATGAAAACGAAACCAGCATACAGAAGATTAGCAATTATTTCCTTTCGTTAGGTTCAACAACCCTTATGGCAAGTTTACACGCTAAGCCAAAACAATTGTTATTAAAGGATTTAAGTCGATTAGCAAACTTCATTAAATCCAATCCCGAATCCAATATAAAAGGGATTCATATGGAAGGCCCGTATCTTAATCCGGAATATAAAGGTGCCATGAATGAAGATTATTTATGGTCTCCTTCTGTTGAAACATTTAAGGAAATGTGGGATGCTTCGGAAGGTTATATGAAAATTATGACCATTGCACCCGAATTACCCGGAGCTTTAGATGTAATTAGAGAAGCATCATTTAGAGGTGTTATTTGTTCAATTGGTCATTCAACTGCTTCATATGAAGATATTACAAAAGCAATCAGCCATGGAGCATGTCATGTTACTCATATGTTTAATGCAATGAAACCGATGCATCATCGAAATCCCAGTATAATGACTGCGGCACTATTGCACGATGAATTAAAAATTGAATTGATCGCCGATACTTATCATGTTCATCCGGCTATGATGGAACTATTATTTAAGTTTAAAACACCAAAAAATATAATTCTAATAACCGATTCAATTAGAGCCGGCGGGATGCATGAAGGGGAATACCAGTTTTCAGATCAAAAAGTATATCTAAAAGATGATATGGCTACTTTAGCTGATGGAACTTTAGCCGGCAGTACTTTAACATTAAACAAAGCGATTAAAAATATTTTAGACACTACTGATATTAAAATTACCGATGCTTTTAGGATGTCCTCCTTAAACGGTTCAAAAGTAATTGGTGCTCAAAAGGGTATTCTCGCATCTGGAAAAGTGGCCGATATTGTTGTTTTGAATAATTTGTTTGACGTTGAAATGACTATAATGGCGGGTAAAATAAGATATAAAAGAAAAGTCTAATTAACATAGTATAACATAAGATGTTATACTACATACTCAATATTTAACGCAGCAGTATTTAATGACTGTACAAATTATTAATCTCAAACACAATGAAGTATTAAAACGTTTTTCAAACAAATACGATGTTAGTATTGAAATTTTAAATTGTTATTATTATGCGCTTGAAATAAGGCAATTACAAAAAGAATATATAAACTTTTCATTTTTGGTCAATAATATATCCTTTACATCAAAAAACGGGAATTTATTTGATATAGTATTTTTTGGCAAAACATGTGATTTAGAAGATATAAATTACAATTCCGGTGCTCCGGTAGAATTAATTTGTGAAATAAAAGAGGCAATAAATAATTATATTAATTTTTCTATAATTACAAAAAAGAAGATTAATAGTTACGGAGTAAACAATTCGTTTTGCCTTAATATGGGAATTGTAAATATTACTCCCGATTCTTTTTCTGATGGCGGAGAGTGTGTTACGCTAGAAACAGCATTTAATAAATGTTTGAATTTGTTAAAAGATGGAGCACATGTTTTAGACATTGGAGGCGAGTCGTCCCGGCCCGGTGCCGAACAAATTAGTGTAGAGGAAGAAGAAAAACGTGTATTACCTTTAGTCAAAAGACTTATTGAATATGACCCAAAAATTGTTATTTCGGTAGATACAACAAAATCAATTGTTGCAAAAAAATCTTTACAACTAGGTGTAAAAATAATAAATGATATAAGTTGTTTTACTTTTGATGATCAAATGATTTCAGTACTTGAAGAATTTAAACCCATTGTTGTAATAATGCATATGTTGGGTTCGCCTCAAACAATGCAAAAATCTCCATATTATAATGATGTTGTTGAAGAAATATTTGAATTTTTTAGCGAAAAAATACGTAAATTAGAAAAACTAAATATTAAAAAGATTTATTTGGATCCTGGAATTGGATTTGGAAAAAGAGTATCCGATAATATGGAGATCCTAAATAGATTGGATGATTTTAGAAGCCTTGGATATCCATTGTTAGTTGGTTTATCCAGAAAATCTTTCATCGGAAAATTAACAAATTCCGATGTAAATAATAGGGATATAGAAACAATTATTATGGAAACAATTTCTGTAAATAACGGTGCGGCAATTATTCGTACACATAATACCGGAAATGTTAACAAAATGCTTACAATGATAAATAACTACAATAATTTTGGAAATATTAATGTTTGATCTTTTTAAAATTGGGTTTTTGACCGTTTCATTTCTTGATTTGGTTGATATATTTCTTGTAACATTTATAATTTATAAGTTATACAATTTTATTAAGGGAACGGTTGCCCAACAAATATTTTTAGGATTAATTTTAGTTTTATTGCTTTCCTTTGTTGCTCAAGCTGCCGATTTTAGAGCTTTAGGCTGGCTGTTAAAATTAATTACCGATATTTGGGTGATTGCTTTTATTGTATTATTTCAACCGGAAATTAGAAGAGTGCTTGTTGTGGTTGGAAGATATCCAATATTAAAACGATTTGTTAAAATTGATGATGATTTTGTAAATATCCTAACAGAATCAGCATTTGAGATGGCTCAACATCAGCATGGTGCCTTAATTGTAATAGTTAAAAGTGTTGGAATAAGAGGTATTGTAGAAACGGGAATTACTTTAAATGCAAAGGTAAATAAATTATTATTACGATCCATTTTTTACCCACGTTCTCCTTTACATGATGGCGCAGTTATTATTAGAGCCGGAATTATTGAAGCTGCAAAATGTACACTTCCATTAACCAATAGCTTAACTATAGATGGTTATATTTTAGGCATGAGGCATAGAGCCGGAGTTGGGATATCTGAACAGGCTGATGTAATTTGCATTATTGTTTCAGAAGAAACCGGAACTATATCTGTTGCTGAAGCCGGAAAACTAAAACGCGGGTTATCAAAAGATTCATTAAAAAATTACCTGCACAACAGTTTATACACTTCAAAAGAAAAGGGTTGGAAAGGAATAATTGAACAATTTAGCAAACAAAAATAAAATTTGTGCTATTATTCCTTTTTATAATGAATCTAATAGTATATCTTTGGTTATTGAACAAATAAAACCTTATGTCAGTTTAATAATTGCTGTTGATGACGGGTCAACTGATAATTCTGTTAAAAATATTGTTTTAAGTGATTCGATAATATTATTGAAACATGCAACAAATTGCGGAAAAGGAAAAGCCATTAAAACAGGATTTGAAAAAGCATTAAAGCTTGGTTTTGACTTTATTTTTACAATTGATGGCGATTTACAACATGACCCAAGGTTTATTCCGGAGTTTATGAATAAAATTGGAAAATTTGATTTATTAATTGGGAAAAGAGATTTTAAGGCAAAAAAAATGCCATTTGCAAGAAAGTTAAGCAATTTTTTTTCTTCTAAAATTTTGAGTATTTTAACTAAGCAAAATATTTTAGATAGTCAAAGCGGTTTTAGGTTATTTAGATCTGAGGTAGTTAGAAGTATAAATTTAAATTTTGACGGTTTCGAAGCCGAAACAGAAATACTTATTAATGCAGCAAAAATGAATTATAAGATAGGTTTTGTTGATATATCTACATTATATAGCGATAATGATAACAGCAAAATTAAAAACTTAAACTCCATTATTGGTTTTATTAAAGTTATATTATATAGTTTTTATGGAAAATATCAAAAAAAAGTGGTTAATAAAGAAATTAAATAAAAAGTTAAGTTTTTCGAAAGCTGCAAAACTAATTGTAAATAAAAAATTAGATGAGTTGTTTTTTAATATTAATATATTTTTGAAAGATGATGGGGTTGAAAATTTACATAATGTAAGAAACTCAATTAGACGAGTTCGTTATATTTTGGAAGTTGTTTATCCTTGTTTTCCGCAGGAAGAATTATTAAACTTTTATGCAAAGCTTAAAAGTTTACAAGATTTACTTGGAGAAGCACGAGATTTAGATGTAATTATGGAAAAATTAAAATTTATTTCGTCAACTTATTCATCTCAAATTGATGAATCGATTTATAAAGATATGATATCTAAAAGAAAATCTTTTAGTCAACAGATATCAATAGCTTTAATTGAATTTATGAAATCTGATTTAATTAATAAATTCCATAAAATAAAGACAGGTGATACATGAAACTAAGATATTTTTCTCACTCTGCATTTCAATTAACAACAAATGAAGGGATTAGAATTTTAATTGACCCATTTTTTGATGGAAATCCAACTTCACCGGTTAAGTCTTCGGAAGTGGATGCGGAATATATTGTTTTAACTCATGCTCATGGCGATCATTTAGGAGATGCTTTTAAAATTGCAAAAAGAAATTCTTCTACTTTAATATGTGTTAATGAATTGGCAAACTATTGCATATCGAAAGGTTATATTGCACATAATATGCACATTGGCGGGGGTCATAATTTTAAATTTGGAAGAGTAAAATTTACAATTGCGCATCATGGTTCCCTTACTCCTGATAATTTTTATGGGGGAGAGGCTGCAGGTGTTCTTATTTTTATAGAAAATCTTTGTTTTTATCATACAGGAGATACAGGGATTTTTTACGACATGAAACTTATTGGCGAAATGAACAGTATCGATTATATGATGCTTCCAATAGGTGATAATTTTACTATGGGTATTGATGATGCAGTTAAAGCCGTTGAACTTGCTAATCCAAAATATGCGCTGCCAATGCATTATAATACTTTTCCGGTAATCAATGCCGATCCTATACAATTTAAAAATAAATGTTCATTAAATGGAAAAAATTGCATGGTTTTGGATTATGGACAAGAAATTGAAGTTAATTAAAATTTAAACATAATTTATAGTTAAAATGACAAAAGTAATTGCAATAGCAAATCAAAAAGGCGGAGTTGGTAAAACATCTACAGCAATTAATTTAGCTGCTTCATTAGCTGCTGCCGATTTAAAGATTCTTATTATAGATATTGATCCCCAAGCTAATTCAACAAGCGGTTTGGGTACTGAAACTAAAAACACATCTGTTTATGAAGTTTTATTAGATATTTGCGATATTAATGAAGTTATATTAAATACACAAATGCCAAATCTTGATATTTTACCTTCAAATATTAACTTGGTAGGTGCAGAAATTGAAATGGTATCAATTCCTAATAGAGAAAATTTGCTTAAAGTGGCTCTAAATAATCTTAAAGCAGATTATGACTTTATTTTAATTGATTGCCCGCCATCCCTTAGTTTATTAACATTAAATGCCTTTACTGCCTCAACTTCTGTTTTAATTCCGGTGCAATGCGAATATTTTGCCTTAGAGGGTTTAGGACAACTTCTAAATACTATAAATTTGATAAAAAAAGGATTAAATCCTAATTTATATATTGAAGGTGTTTTATTGACAATGTATGATAAAAGAGTTCGATTATCTAATCAGGTGTATGAAGAGGTAAAAAGATATTTTGGAAACAAAGTATTTGAAACAGTAATTCATAGGAATGTTAGAATTTCTGAGGCTCCAAGTCATGCAAAGCCGGTTCTTTTATACGATTCATTATCGGTTGGTGCACAAAATTATATTTCTTTGGCATCAGAATTAATTCAAAACAACAAAATGCAAAAAGTGGAATAACGATGAGTAAATTTAAACCAGGATTAGGAAGAGGATTAGATGCATTAATTAATCCGGGAATTAAAGAAGCAAATATTAATCCCGTTATTCAATCATCCGCAGAAATTATAACCGATGACGGAAAATCGTACGATATATTAGCAAAAGTATCAATAAATGACATTCTTCCAAATCCTTATCAACCCAGAATTCAGTTTGAACAGAATGCGTTAGATGAATTGAAAAAATCAATTTTGGAAAACGGTTTAATTCAACCGATAACAGTTAGAAGAATTGATGAAAACAAATACGAACTTATTTCGGGTGAAAGAAGATTACGAGCTTGCAAAGATATTGGTTATAAAGATATTCCTGCTTATATAATTAAAGTTGATACTAAAGAAGCTATGCTTGCTTTAGCGTTAATTGAAAACATACAACGCGAAAAGCTTAACCCTATTGAAATTGCTAATGCATATAAAAGACTGATGGATGAATGTAATTTAAGTCAGGAAGAAATTGCCCAAAAAGTTGGTAAAGACAGAACTACAATTACTAATTTTATACGGTTATTAAAGCTGCCTGATGTCGTTCAACAAAGTTTAATAAAAGATGAAATTTCAACAGGACATGCAAGGGCATTAATAACACTACCAAACGAAGCTTTGCAAATAGATTTATTAAATAAAGTTATTAATCAAAGCCTTTCGGTAAGAAAATTAGAAAATTTGGTAAAAAAATATTTACAAACCAACATTGTTGATTTAAAACCCGAAAGTACTGAAAAAGAGAAATCACTTGAATTACTTTCGGTTGGAGATTTAGAAAACAGACTTAGGGGCATTTTTGGCACTAAGGTAGCATGCAGACAATTTAAAGATGGTACAGGCAATATTTTAATAGAATTTTATTCAGAAGACGAACTTGAAAGATTACTTGATTTATTTGAAATTATCGCAAAAAGCAATTACTAAAATTTTTTTTGTTTTTGTATTTATATTTAATACTTTTTTATTTGCCCAAACGGAACCGAAAGCAAATTCAAACGTCCAAAGTGATACAACAGCATTTGAAATGACTAAATCGCCATGGGGTGCTGTTTTAAGAAGTGCTATTGTACCCGGATGGGGCCAATATTATAACGAAAGTTATTGGAAAACACCATTGGTTTTATCAATAACAGGATACTTTGCTTATGTTTGGGTTCATAACAATAATTTATATAAAGATTATAAATCTTTATATAATACAGCATTAGCAAATAACAGTAGGTTTGCTGCTTCTTACAAAGGGAAACGTGATTTTTATAGAGATGAAAGAGATTTATTTGCGTTTTATATAGGATTAACCTATTTTCTAAATTTAGTTGATGCCTATGTGGATGCTCAATTATTTGATTTTACTGTTTCAGAAGATCCGATCACGTCTTCAACAATGTTGAATATAAAATTTTACTTTTGATAAAATAATGAATAATACAATTAAATGCGCAAATTGTGAAACAGAAAATCCATCGTACAGATTTGTTTGTTTAAAATGCAAATCGTATATACGCGAACGTGTATTTAACATAGATTTTTGGCTGACATTTTGGAAAACTTTTGAATCTCCGGTAAAAACATTTTCCAACGTAATCTTTGCGGAACATAAAAATTTCTTATCATTTATTTTATTTTTAGTTTCGGTTAAACTTTCGGTTAATACGTTTGTACTTTCTAATCTTATTAATCCTAAAACTAATTTGACTTCAAATATTATTGAAAATCTATTTTTTCTAATTATTAGTTTTTTTGCAGTTTTTGTTATTAGTGCCGTTTTATTAAAAATAATCTTAAAAGTATCCAATATTAATAGTCGGTTTAAAGATAATTTAGCAATATTAACTTATGCCCAAACTCCATTATTGTTTTCATTGTTTTTTATCTTTCCGGTGCAGCTTGGTGTTTTTGGAATTCATTGGTTTATATTTAACCCTAATCCAATCATGATAAAAAGTACGGTTGCATATACTTTTATGGGAATTGATTTAATTTTAATAATATGGGGTTTTATTCAAACTATCATAGCACATTTTGTTCAAACACGCTCTGTATTTTATTCAATTATTGCAGCAATTATTTTTTATATTATTATAAATGGATTATTCTTAATATTTCCCTTCATTCAATCGTAGATAATTATATATAATTCCATGTCTTAACCCATGCGTGCTAACTATTATTTTATCTGCGTTTAGTTTCTCTTTAATTACCTTTAAAATTATAGCTCCTGCAAGAATAACATCTGCTCTTCCAATAAGTACTTGTCCATATTTTTTAAGTGCTAAATCGGGGGTAATTTTACTAAGGTCATCAATTAAAAAGTTTATTTCATTTTGGTTTAAGGTTGTATTTTCAACTGCTTCATCGGAATATTCATTTATTAACTGTTTCATACAGCTAAGGGTTGTAGGTGTACCGGAAATAGCAATTACAGAAACGTTATTTTCAACAGAAAATGGGAGTAAACAATTATTATTTACATAACTTAATAATTCAGCAATTTGGATTTTTGAATAGGGGATTTCCGTTAAAATGGATTCTGTTAAACTTACAACCCCAAATTTAAAACTATTGGAATAGATTATTTTGTTAGAATTTCCAAAAATTATTTCCGTACTGCCGCCGCCAATATCAATTACTACTTTATTCGAGCTGGAATAGCTTATACCTGTAGTAGCCCCTAAAAAAGATAATTTGGCTTCAATTTGACCGGGTATTATTTCAATCATTAATCCGGTTTCATTAAAAACTCTTTCAACAATATCATTATTATTTTTAGCTATCCGCATTGCTTGTGTAGCAAATAGAATTATTTTTTTGCAATCATAGTTTTTACATATTTCTTTATATTCTTTTAGTATTCCAATCATTAAATCTATCTTTTCAACACAAATAAAACCATTATTTGTTAATCCGGCACCAATTCTAGGCATTCTATATACATTTAAAAGTGGCATTATATCATTATTATTAACTATTTTTGCAATAAGCAATAAGATAGTATTTGTTCCTATATCTATTGAAGCAATATTCATAAATTTTTATTATTTTTAGTTTATAATTTTAAGGTTTAAATCTATGCAAAATTTAAGTAAAGTATCAAAGTTTTTATTGTTTTTATGTTCGCTGGCATTTATTTTATGGGGCGGAACATATTTTAGCAAATTCTTTTTATTATATCAATTTTATGAGCCCGAGATGACATTAAAAACGGCATATACCAATATCAATTTTATGCCTATTTTTAATACAATTATGCCAATTATTGGGTTAAATATTCTCTTTTATCCACTATTTTTATTATCATTGGTTTTATTTTCCGCTTCCAGTAAATTAAAAATAAAAAACGAAGGTTGGTTTTTTATTATTTTAAGTTTCTCTTTAATAACTGCACCTTTCGAAATTTATTCTCTTACATACGATTATAATATTATTAATCATATTTATAATGGTAGTAATGATGCAGCAAATATTTTAGCTTTAATTAAAGAAAAAATAGTTTCACTTGGCAGTTTTCCATTTGTACAATTTTTATTTATTATTGCAATTGTGTTTTTAGCAGTTTATAAGCCGTTAAGAAAAAAAACTGATGAAAATTAAAGAAAAAGAATTTGAAGATTTATTAAACGATCTAAAATCTTTAGCCAGCCAGATGGGGGCTAAAGTTAGATTTGAGAAAGGAGATTTTAAAGGAGGCTATTGTTTATTAAAAGAACATAAAGTTATTGTCCTAAATAAAATTTCAAATCTTCAACGTAAAGTAATGACTCTTGCAGCGGCATTAAAAGAACTTGGTGCAGATGAGATATATATGACTCCAAGGTTACGTGAATTTATTGACGAAATGGATGAATCGAAATGAAAATATTAATAATTAATGGACCAAATCTAAATTTATTAGGAAAGAGAGAAACCGGACATTACGGTGTATTAACTATTGACGATATAGAAAAGATTATAAAAACCGAATACTCAAACGATTATTTTGAATTTTTCCAAAGTAATATTGAAGGCGAAATTGTTGGTAAATTACATGGGGCAGACAGCTATTTTGATGGTGTAATTATTAATCCGGGTGGTTATGCCCATACATCAGTCGCAATTCGCGATGCACTTGAGATAGTAAAAATTCCAAAAATTGAAGTACATTTATCAAATTTATCAAGCAGAGATGATTTTAGACAAACATTAATTACTGCTCCTGTCTGCAATGGATATTTATCCGGATTTAAGGAAAATAGCTATTTAGCCGCAATATATATTTTAAAAAGAAATTATATAAAGAAATAATTCTTCTATTTATTTATAACAAAGTACTTTAATTGGCCGTTTTGATATTATTAAAAACCACAATTATTTACAAATATTTGTTAAACTTATACATTAATTGATAGATATAACTTGATTTATCCAATATAATTAATTAAATTATTTAAAGTAATTATAAAGAGTACAAATGAAAAGTTTTGGCGTAAAAAAATTATATTATTCCATAAGTGAAGTTAGCAAACTTACTGAAGTGGAGCAATATATTTTGCGCTATTGGGAAAGTGAATTTGAAGGTCTTAAACCTTCTAAAAACAGGGCCGGTAATAGAATTTACACAAATGAAGATATCAAATTAATTTTAAAAATTAAGCGATTAGTAAGAGAAGAAAAGTACACATTTGAAGGAGCAAAAAAAATTCTTTTTAATGACGATGGAAAACATGACGATGCTCTGGTTAAAGCCGAGGAACCAATTGTTGAATTATCCGGCGAAAAAGATGAATTAAAAAAAGATTTGATGGAGATGAGAAACTTTCTTATCGAGCTAAAGCGATTTATTCATTAAACTAAATAATGGAAGGCTTTATGATTACCAAAGTTGTTTTTAGCACTCCCGTACCCATTTCTAAAATTGAAACCTTTATAAATAATGTTTTTTATGACATTAGAGAAGAAACCAAAGATATTATTTTGGACTATTTTGAAACCCCTATAGATATAAGAACAAATTCAAACGACCAAATAAACGAACTTAGTTTATTTGATAAATGGAGCACGGGGGAAACAAATCTGCTTGGCTTAGCATATGCTTTGCTTGCCGATACAGATAATACAATTGTGGCGTACGATACAATTGGCACTAAATACCCCTTTACAAAAGAATCGCTTGCAGAGTTTTTAGAAGAGTTTTAGACTATCAAAATATTAATTCTTTCTAAAAACAAGCACTAGATGAGCTGGTTTATTTAATATTTTGTTTGCCAAATAATCAATATATTTCCATAATGTAAAAGGCAGATATTTAAGAATTACATACATTCTTAAAAATATTAATGCCTTATTTCCAAAAATATAATAATCGAATTTAACGTTTTGTAATTTTGAAGCAATATTCACAAAATCTTGTTCACTAAAACTATGTAAATGTGCATGTATTGGAGTTTTTTGATTACAATGCGTGCATAATATATATTTAAGTATTTCTTTATAAGGAGTACTAATAATCAGTATTCCATTTTTATCTAACAAATTATACAACGAGTGAATAAATTTTTCAGGGTCAACAACATGTTCAATTACCTCTGAAGATATAATAACATTTAGTTTTTCTTTTTTTATAGGGGGATTAAATGAATCTCCGGCAAATCCAGAGTGAATTTCATTAGAAAAAATTTTTAGTACTTTTTTTACATTTAAAAATGCAATATCTGATGAAATTACAGGAACAGACTTTGACAAAAAATGTTCAGCCACCCAGCCTGAACCACATCCAACATCCATAACGGATGTTGGATGTTTAGGAACTTTTGAAATAATATATTCACGTAATCGTTTTTCATCATCTTTTGTAGCACCAAACCGCTGTTCAAAATAATCAAATTTTTCTGCATCTATTTTATAGTGATTTATATAATCAAACTTTTCCGGCAACGTTAACCTCATCAACATCATTTACAAAACTTACTAAAATAGCGGCAATAAAAAATGATAAACCGCCTAATAACAAAGCGTAAATAGCTTCATTTGCAAAAACATTTTTTACAATATATCCTAATATTGCAGCTGCAATTATTTGTGGAATTACTATAAAAAAGTTAAATATTCCCATATATACGCCCATTTTTTCTTGAGGTAAGGCTCCGGCTAAAATAGCATAAGGCATAGAAAGGATTGATGCCCATGCAAGACCAATGCCAATTTCGGAAACGATTAAAAAATTAGGATCTTTAATAAAATAAAACGATGCCAATCCAATTCCGCCAACTACTAAACTGATAGCATGTACGGTTTTACGACTTGTTTTAGAAGCAATTACCGGAAGTAAAAAAGCACAGACGGCGGCAAAACCATTATAAGCCGAAAACAAAACTCCAACCCAGTTTGCTCCTTCATTGTACTGTGCTGATTGAGGATCAACAGCATTAAATATATGATGTGTAACAGCAGGTGTAGTATAAATCCACATGGCAAATAAAGCAAACCATGAAAAAAACTGAACAAATGCTAAACGAATCATTGTATTTGGCATTTTAGCAAACGAGCTTAGAATTTCTTTTGAACCTTCAAAAAAACCTGCATTTTTTGTTTTTTGTTCAATAAATTTTTCCATATTCTCAGGTGGGTATTCTTTTGTTTTAATAACAGTCCAAACTACGGCACCAAAAAACGCAGCCGCACCTATATAAAACGAAAATGTTACCGAATCGGGTATATGGCCTGCCGGAGCTTGATTACTAACATTTAACCAGTTTGTTAATATGTAAGGCAAAGCAGAAGCAACAACAGCACCGGTGCCAATAAAAAAGCTTTGTACGGCAAATCCCAAAGTCCTTTGTTCGGATGGTAACAAATCGGCAACCAAAGCGCGAAAAGGTTCCATAGAAATATTTATTGAAGCATCCATCATCCATAACATACCGGCAGCAATCCACAAAACAGGGGAATTTGGCATAATAAGAAGTCCTAACGAGGCAAGAATGGCACCAATTAAAAAATAAGGTCTTCTTCGTCCAAGTTTCCCCCAAGTATTATCACTTAAATGACCAATGATGGGTTGAACCAACAATCCTGTTATCGGGGCTGCAATCCATAAAATTGGTATGTCATCAATTTTTGCTCCTAAAGTTTCAAAAATTCTACTTACATTTGCATTTTGTAAGGCAAACCCAAATTGAATTCCTAAAAATCCAAAACTCATATTCCATATTTGCCAAAAGCTTAATTTCGTTTTTTTCATATTGTTTATTACCCTAAAAAGTCGTTTTTTAAAAATTGTTAAATAAAAATTACTTTATTACAGCAATTTACTAAAAATGAATTAATAATAAAGATTATTTTGTTTTTTTTTCATATTTTCAATGGATAAAATATAATATTATGACAAAATGAAAAAATCATTTACACAGAATAGAAAAAAAGACCATATACAAATTTGTTTAAATGAAAATGTAGATTTTAAGCAGTCAAATGGATTTGAAAAATACTCATTTATTCATCATGCTGTTACAGAAGTAATTATAAATAAAATCTCCTTATCAACTAAATTTTTCGAAAAAACTATTTCGTTTCCTTTTTTAATTTCGTGCATGACAGGGGGAACAAAAGAGGCGGAAAATATTAACAAGGAACTTGCAATTGCTGCAGAAACCTTAAATATTGCTGTTGGAGTGGGAAGTCAAAGACAAGCTCTTGAAAACGACCTATATCATGAATCTTATAAATTAATCAGAAAAAATGCTCCAACCATACCTATACTTGGAAATTTAGGTGCTTCGGAAATTTCAAAAATGAAAAATTTGGATAAGATTCAGCAATTGATTGATTTAATTGAAGCAGATGCTTTTGTAATCCATCTAAATCCTGCACAGGAATTATTTCAAAAAGAAGGAAATACTAATTTTTACGGCCTATTAAAGAGTATTGAAAAATTATCGAAAAAAATAAATATACCTATAATTGCAAAAGAAGTTGGTAACGGAATTGACTATAATTCAGCTTTAAAATTACTTAATGTTGGTGTAAAAGGAATTGATGTGGCCGGTTCGGGTGGTACTTGCTGGCAGGCGGTAGAAATGAGAAGAAATAATAATATAAATAATAATTTTTTAGATTGGGGATTGCCAACATCGTATTGTATAAATGACGTAAAGAGACTTAAGGATAAAAATAATTTTATTTTGATTGCATCAGGAGGAATACGTAACGGAATTGAAATTTCCAAAGCAATTGCTTTGGGTGCAGATATTTGTGGATCCGCTAATCCAATTTTAAAGATTCTTTTTGACAAAGGAATTAATGGAGTAGTTGATACTATCAATAGCTGGTTTGAGGATGTAAAAAAAATTATGTATCTTACAGGGTCTTTATCTTTACAAGAACTTGATAAAACAAAACTTATTAAAACTGAGGATTTATTTTGAAAAGTAGTGAACAAAAATTTATTGAATTTTACGAAAAAGAAAGAAAGACTTTAGACGGTAAATTTAAAAAAATATTTAAAGGAAAAAGTCCGGCATCGTTATATGAACCAAGTGCTTATTTAATTGAGAATGGCGGAAAAAGGTTAAGACCTCTATTAGTATTGCTTTCTTGTATGGCTGCAGGAGGCGATAAAAATAAAGCAGTAAATGCTGCAATTGCAGTTGAAATTTTACACAATTTTACGTTGGTTCATGACGACATTATGGATAATGCTCCAAAAAGAAGGGGACTACCTACTTTACATAATAAATACGATTTAAGTACTGCAATTTTAGCAGGCGATAATTTAATTGCATTTGCTTATCAATATTTACTTAAAGATTGTTTAGATAACGATAAACAGGTGATAGCAACATTTACCAAAGGGATTGTTGAAATTTGTGAAGGACAAAGTTTAGATAAAGAATTTGAAAGCAAAAAAAATGTTACCATTGAAGAATATTTACTAATGATTAAAAAGAAAACTGCTGCTTTGGCAGAAATATGTTGTTCAATTGGGGCACAAATTGCAAAAGGAAATAAAAAGGATATTGATAATTTATCAAAATTTGGATTATATCTAGGATTAGCATTCCAAATTCAAGATGATTTATTGGATATTTTTGGCAACGAAAATGAATTTGGAAAAACCGTTGGAGGCGACTTAATTGAGGGTAAAAAGACCTATCTTTTTATAAAGGCATTAGAACACGCAAAGGGGAAAGATAAACAGAAATTGGAAGCCGTAATTAAAAATAAAGGGATTTTACAAGAAGAAGTCCAAAGTTACAAGGATATTTATATAAAACTTGGTGTAATTGATGAAGCTAATGCTGAAATTATTAAATATACTACAAAAGCGTTAAATTCGATCAAATCATTAAAAAATACCGAAGCAATTGAGTTATTAAATAATTTAGCTAATTCGTTAATTAAGAGAAATAAATAGTGATTGAAAAAGTTGTTAAAATTGTTAATAATGCCGGCCTTCATACCAGACCAGCTGCAATGATTGTGAAAATTGCTGCAAAATTTAAATCCGAATTTTATATTTATAAAGATGGCGTAAACGTAAATGGTAAAAGTATAATTGGTGTTATGACACTTGCAGCAGCAAAAGGAACTGAATTAAAGCTGCTTTTTGATGGAATTGATGAAGTTGCTGCTGCGGATTCTATTACAGATTATTTTGCACGTGGATTTGATGAGCCTTAAAATTATAAAGGAGTAAAAAATGCAACATAAAAAAGATAATGAATATAAAGGTATTGGAGCTGCTCCCGGATTAGCATTTTCAACTGTGTATATTTACAAAAAAGAAGACCTTGAAATTAGCAAAACTCCCATCATTAATTTTGAAGAAGCCAGCAGCCAATTAATGGAAGCTTTACAAAAATCCAAAAAAGAATTGATGAAAATTTTCAGTCTTGCCGTTGATAAACTGGGAGAAAAACGAGCAGCCATTTTTGAAGCGCAAATAATGATTTTGGATGACCCGATTTTGATTGATACTATTCTTAATCGTATGCGGCTTGAAATGCTAAATCCTGAATTTATTGTGTATGATGAAATAACAAAATATCAAGTACTAATGAATTCATCTGATGAAGTTTATATGAAAGAAAGGTCATTAGATATTGCTGATATTAAAAATAGAATTATACGAAACCTAAAAAATAAAAAATGGATATCTAAAATAACAAGTGATGTAGTTGTTGTTACCGATACTTTAACTCCTGCAGATGCAGTTGTTTTTGCACGAGCAAAAGTAAAAGCTTTTGTTACTGATTTTGGCGGCTTAACGTCACACGCGGCTATTTTGGCCCGTTCATTAAATATTCCGGCTGTTGTTGGTTTGCATGATGCAACAAAAAAAATTAATCATGGTGATAGCATTATTGTTGATGGTTTTAATGGTATTGTAATTGCAAACCCAAATAAAGAACAATCTGATTATTATACGCAAAAGATAATTGAATTATCACAGTATGATAAAGAACTAACAAATATTAAAAGTCTTCCGGCTATTACTAAAGATGGCAAAAAAATCGAAATATTAGGAAATTTGGATTTAGTTGAAGAAATAGAGCTGATATTTCAAAATGGAGCTGAAGGAATTGGTTTAATACGAACTGAGCAGTTTTTTATTGAATCAAATGGATTCCCTGATGAATTTGAACAGTTTACTAAATATAACCAATTAGCACAAAAAATTTATCCTAATAATATTGTTATAAGGATTTTTGATATTGGCGGAGATAAAGTATTACCGGTAGATGTTAAAGAACCGAATCCTTTTTTAGGATGGCGGGGAATTAGATTTTTATTGGATAATATGCAATTATTAAAAACTCAATTGCGCAGTATATTAAAGGCAAGTACTTTAAAAAATATTAATATTTTAATACCAATGGTTGCATCAATTGATGAGGTTAGAAAAGTTAAAGATTTAATTGAATTGTGCAAAATGGAATTAACCGAACAAGGAGTTTTGTTTGATAAATGTATTAAAGTAGGAGCAATGATAGAAATTCCTTCTGCTGCAGTAATGACATTGGAATATGCAGAAGAAGTTGATTTTTTAAGCATTGGCACTAATGATTTAATTCAATTTCTACTAGCAGTTGATAGGGGAAATGATATTGTTTCAGTTCATTATCAAGAGTTTCATCCGGCAGTTATCAGAACCCTGCACACAATTATTTCGCAAGCCAAAGCTTCTTCAAAACAAACTAAAGTAAGTATGTGCGGCGAGATGGCGGCAGATATATTAGCGGCACCTTTGTTAATTGGACTTGGTTTAGAATCATTCAGTATTTCTCCTGCTACAATACCTTATTTAAAACAAGTAATTTTAAATACAAATTATTGGGAAGCTAAAGAATTAGCTGATATTTGCTTAAAATTAAAAACAGAAAATGAAATAAGCCAATTAGTACATAAATTTTATGGTGAAAAGATTTCGCCTAATGTTAAAAATATATTTTGAGGTATAATATGGAAGAATTAATAAATAAATTAGACACAACAGATCAATTTTCTATTCTGCAAAATTCGTACAAACAAATTGAATACGCATGGAGTAATAAAATAGAATTAATAAAAGATAATTTTAATGATATTGATAAAATAATTATTTGCGGAATGGGTGGATCAGCTATTGGTGGAGATTTGCTGACTAATTTAATCCAAGACGAGTTATCAATTCCAATATTTGTTAATAGAAATTATACACTACCAACTTTTTGCAATAAAAATAGTTTAGTAATTATTTCGTCATATTCCGGAAATACTGAAGAAAGTATATCGGCATTTTACCAGGCAGTTAATAAAAGATGTAAGATTATAACTATGTCAACCGGCGGAAAAATTAAAGAATTAAGTATTGCACATAAATTTTCGTTTATTTCGCTTCAAGAAGGTTTTCAACCAAGATATGCACTTTATATGTTACTTTTTACTTTATTAAAAATTTTTCAATTATTACAACTGATAAAAAACAAAGATGAATTTGTAAATGAGTGCATTAATTTGTTAAAGGAAAAATCTGCAATTTATAACAAAGACAACTCGGAACCTGAAAAATTTGCTTTGAGCTTATTAGGTTTTATCCCCATAATTTACGCAGCAACCGATTTTAACAATTCTATTGGATTTAGGTTTAAGGGTCAGCTTAATGAAAATTCTAAATTGCATGCGTTTTGTAATTTAATCCCCGAGATGAATCATAATGAAATAATAGGCTGGGAAACTATTTCCGAAAATCTAATGCGTACAAAAGTTGTTTATTTAATTGATGACCAAATGCATCAAAGAATTAAGCTGAGATTTGAAATTTTGGAACAATTATTAAATCAACAAAATATTGAAGTATTAAAAATTAGCAGTTCGGAAAGTAGTGTAAATTTAAGGCTGATAGATTCGTTATATTTTTCGGATTGGGTTTCTTATGTTTTAGCTATATATAGGAAAAAAGATCCGGTAGAAATTGATAATATTAATATACTAAAAGAAAAATTATCTAAAATTTAATTTGACCATAAGTTCTTTTATATAACTATTATTGTAATTTATATTAAAAATAAATCAATTGATTAAAATTAATACTTGAAATAAAGCAATATATTTATATTTTTGAATGTTCGATTAATAAAATGAATGTTTTAGGTAAAATTGGAAGTGAAATAATCAAAGATTTCTTGATTATAATTAATTTTTTTTGTATTTTATTTATTTGAGTTTTTTATAAATGATAGTTAAATTTACAAATTTTAATAATGGTGTTCATCAAATAGATTTTGAGAAACCAGCAAAGGACTTAAACTTGCCTCCCGAATTTCAAGGAGATGTAAAAGTTAAGTGCAAAATGGATAAATCAAATCATCAGATTGTATTAGATTGCAAGCTAAGTTGTTTTGCAAATTTTAGATGTGATAGATGTAATGATGAATTTCAGAATTATATAGAAAACGAATTTAGATTAGTTTATATTTTTTCAGAACAAGTTATTGAAAATGATGATTTAAATCTTCAATATTTGTCTCTTGATGCTACAAAAATTGATATCTCTGAAGAAGTTACCGAATACTGTTTATTATCGGTGCCTTTAAAAATTTTATGTAAAGAAGATTGTAAAGGTTTGTGCACTAAATGTGGTTTGAATCTTAATTTAGATTCTTGTATTTGTGAGGAAGAAAAAACAAATGCATTGTGGGAAAAATTAAATAAGTTAAAAAAATAGAATAATAAAGTAAAAGGTGGAATTATGCCAAATCCAAAACGAAGAATGTCGAAAAGTAGAAGAGACAAAAGAAGAGCTAACTACAAAGCTACTGCTCCAACTTTAGGAAAATGCTCAAACTGCGGTGAATTAAAATTAAGTCATCGTGCCTGCCCAAGTTGCGGTCAATACGCAAGCAAATCTATGTTTGTTCCCGAATCTTAAGTCTAATTAAAATCGAGGATAGTTCTGAAAAGCAGAATTGTAATTGATACAATGGGGGGTGATAATGCACCCTTCAATGAAATTATTGGTTCATTAGAAGCATTAAAATCCGATAGTAGTATTGAAATAATACTTGTCGGTAAGCAAGATGTAATTAATAGTGAACTAAAAAAACACCAATACGATACTTCAAAAATATCAGTTGTTAATGCTGATGAAGTTATTGGAATGGAGGATATTCCTGTTAACGCTGTAAGGACAAAACGGAATTCTTCATTAGTTATTGGCGCAAATTTAATTAAAGATAAAAAAGCCGAAGCTTTAGTTAGTGCCGGCAATACCGGAGCTGTACTTACTGCTTCCACCTTAATTGTTGGGAGATTAAAAGGTTGTGGAAGACCAACCATTGGCGCATCTTTTCCTACAAGTATTGGAAAAGTCTGTCAAGTTTTTGATGTTGGTGCAAGCGTTGACTCTAAACCAAATCATTTATTTGAATATGCCCTAATGGGAACTGTATTTGCAAAAGAAATGTATGGTATTTCCAATCCAACAATAGGTTTATTAAGTGTTGGGGAAGAAAAATCTAAAGGCAACGAAGTTACACTTGCTGCAAATAAATTACTTCAAAATTCAAAATTAAACTTTATTGGGAATGTTGAAGGACGTGATATCTTAAATGGTAAAGTAGATATTGTAGTTTGTGATGGTTTTGTAGGTAATATTGTTCTTAAGTTTGGGGAAAGTTTTATTAGTTTTTTAAAAGCAAGATTAAAGGCGGTTGCTGAAGAAAGCCTATTTAACAAATTAAAAATTGGTTTGGTTAAAGGCTTAATTAAAGTTGCTCTAAAAGATGTTGACTATCAAACTCATGGAGGTGTTCCTTTACTTGGAATAAACGGAGTTAGTATTATTGGTCATGGTTCATCTTCTCCACTTGCTATTAAAAATATGATATTGCGAGCAAAAGAAATGCTCGATAAAAATCTTATATCAAAATTTGAGGAATCATTTCAGGAATATGGAAATTAATAATAAAATTAAAGCTGCTATTACTGCTGTTGGCAAATTTTTGCCCGAAAAAGTTTACGATAATAAATATTTTGAAAGTATTGTTGACACATCTGACGAATGGATTATGACCCGTACCGGAATTAAAGAAAGAAGAATTTTGGAAACAGGCGGAACCAGCGTTTTGGCTATTGGAGCCGCAAAAGATTTAATTAGTGCTCATAATATAGATCCTTTGGACATTGATGTTATTATTGTTGCAACTGTTACACCCGATATGTTTTTTCCTGCTACTGCTTGTTTGGTTCAAGATAGCATTGGTGCAAAAAACGCATGGGGTTTTGATTTTTCTGCTGCTTGTTCCGGCTTTATTTTTGCACTGGAAACAGGTGCAAATTTAATTACTAGCGGAAAGTATAAAAAAGTTTTAGTTATTGGTGCAGATAAAATGTCATCAATAACAGATTATACCGATAGAAACAACTGTATTTTATTTGGCGATGCCGGTTCGGCAGTTCTTTTAGAACCTGCTTTTGACGGTACCGGAATTCAAGACTCGATTTTGCATATTGATGGTGCCGGACAAGAAGCATTGTATATGAAAGGTGGTGGTAGCTTAAATCCACCAAGCCACGAAACAGTTGATAAAAAAATGCATTACATTTTTCAAGATGGGAAAGTTGTTTTTAAAGCCGCGGTTAAAGGTATGGCCGATATTTCTGTTGAAATTATGCAAAAAAATAATCTTCAATCTGAGGATATTGCTTATTTGGTACCGCATCAAGCAAATTTAAGAATTATTGATGCTACAGCGCAAAGAATGGGAATTGCAAAAGATAAAGTTATGATTAATATTCATAAATATGGTAATACAACTGCTGCAACAATTCCAATGTGTATGACCGACTTTTACAGAGACGGAAAGCTAAAAAAAGGCGATAATTTAGTTCTTTCTGCTTTTGGAGCCGGCTTTACATGGGGTGCCATTTATTTAAAATGGAGTCTGGAATAAAATGAGTAAAAAGGCATTTTTGTTTCCGGGTCAAGGTTCTCAGTATGTTGGAATGGCTAAAGACCTTTACGATAATTCCGTTGAAGTTAGAGAGATGATAAAAACAGCCGATGATGCTGTTGGCGTTTCTTTATCAAATATTATGTTTAGCGGTCCCGAAGAAGCATTAAAACAAACTGATGTAACACAACCATCAATTTTTCTTCATAGTGTTGTAGCTTACAGCTTAATAAGAATTTTGGAACCTGATGTTGTTGCAGGTCATTCTTTAGGTGAATATTCGGCATTAGTTGCCGCAAAAGTTTTGCAGTTTTATGATGCAGTAAAATTGGTTCGTGTACGCGGCCAAGCAATGTTGCAATCAGGAATTGAAGAAGCCGGGACTATGGCCGCAATAATTGGGTTATCTGCTGAAAAATTAGATGAAGCTTGTTTGAAAGCCTCAGAAAAAGGAATTGTTCAAGCAGCTAATTATAACTCACCGGGTCAAATAGTTATTTCCGGATCTGTTGATGGTGTAAAATACGCAATGGAATTATGCAAGGCAGCCGGTGCAAAATTAGTAAAGGAATTAGTTGTAAGCGGTGCATTTCACTCTCCATTAATGAAAAGTGCAAAAGAAAGATTGTTAAATCAAATTTCTGTTACACCATTTTATGAAGCAAAAATACCGGTTTATACAAATGTAACTGCATTGCCAACAAAAGATGTTAATACAATTAAAAATTTATTGGTTGACCAATTGACAAAGCCTGTTAGATGGGAAGAAACTATTTTGAACATGGTAAAAGATGGTGTAGATGAATTTTACGAAATAGGTCCCGGAAAAGTTTTACAAGGTCTTGTTAAAAGAATTGCACCTGATTCTAAAATTTATGGAATTGATAAATATTCGGATTTAGAAAAATATATTTAATTTGTTCTTTGCAATGAAAATTATTTATAACTATTTTATATGTGAATATATTTAAGCTGTTGTAAATTCGATTATAATAAATATAACAAGTTAGTTGAATGCTTAAATAAATATTGTAATTCAATATTAACGGAGTAAAAGGTGATACTAAAAGATAAAAGAGCTATTGTAACCGGTGGGAGAAGGGGAATTGGTAAAGCAATTGTAAAAGAATTACTTTTACAGGGGTGCAATGTTGTTTTTACCGACATTGTATTTCAAGATGATAATCCGGAACTTGAAGCTAAAAACATGCTTAAAGAATTTGGAATTGCAGATGTTCAATTATTAGGATTTAAAGCTGATGCATCTTCATTAAGCGATGCTCAGGCAACTGTTGATTTTGCAGTTGATAAGTTAGACGGCTTGGATTTTTTAATTAACAACGCTGGCATTACTAGAGATAATCTTATTATTAGAATGACGGAAGATGATTTTGATAAAGTTATTAACGCAAATTTAAAAAGTGTGTTCAATTATACAAAATGTGCAGTTCGCCCAATGATGAACCAAAGATATGGAAAAATTGTAAATATTGCTTCTGTTGTTGGCATGATGGGAAATGCCGGACAAGCAAATTATTGCGCTTCAAAAGCCGGTGTAATTGGAATTACTAAATCTAATGCAAAAGAGTTTTCTTCAAGAAATATTAATGTAAATGCAGTTGCTCCCGGTTTTATAGAAACTGAGATGACTAATAAATTAAATGAAAAACAAAAAGAAGTTATGTTAAGTGTTATTCCATTAAAACGAATGGGTAAACCCGAAGATGTAGCAAAAGTAGTAAAATTTTTACTTGGTCCCGATTCGGACTACTTAACCGGTCAAGTTATACCGGTTGACGGCGGAATGGTAATGTAGTAAACAAATAAATCAACAAAATAATAGAAGGTGATAAAATGGACGTTGAATCCAAAGTAAAACAGATCATAATTGACAAATTAGGTGTTGAAGAATCACAAGTAACATCTGAAGCTTCTTTCACAAACGATTTAGGTGCTGATTCTTTAGACACCGTTGAATTGATTATGGGATTTGAACAAGGTTTTAACATTCAGATTCCTGATAGTGAAGCTGAAAAAATTGCTACAGTTGGCGATGCAGTAAGACTTCTAACTGAAAAATTAGGCAACGCTTAATTATATTGAATTAATTTGAGTAATATAGACCACGATATTATGTCGTGGTCAATTTTATTATCCAAACGGAGAAATTTGTATGAATAGACGTCGGGTTCTGATAACTGGCATAGGCACAGTGAATCCTATAGGAAATAATGTTTCCGAATTTTGGGAAGGATTAAAAACCGGCCGTAATGGTGCAGGTTTATTAACAAAATTTGATACTACTGAATTTGAAACTAAATTTGCTTTTGAAGTTAAAAATTTTGATCCTTCGATATTTATTGATAAAAAAAGTATTAAAAGAATGGATCCTTATACCATTTTAGCGGTTTGTAGTGCTAAGATGGCTGTAGATGATGCAAATATTAACCTAGAAACAATAAATAAAGAACGTGTTGGTGTTGTTTTTGGAAGTGGTATTGGCGGTATGGATACTTTTGAAAAACAACATGATGCATATGTTGAAGGTGGAGTTCGCAGAATTAGTCCATTTTTTGTACCAATGATGATTTCGGATATTGCCGCAGGGCAAATTTCGATTCAATTTGGTTTTAAAGGCCCTAATTATGCAACAACTTCGGCCTGTGCTACTTCATCGCACGCAATTGCTGATGCTTTTATGTTAATTCAAAGAGGTTCCGCTGATATGATGTTATGTGGTGGTTCCGAATCTTCACTTACTAAAATGGCTATCGGCGGTTTTAATGCTCTTAAAGCATTATCAACGTGGAATGACAGATATATGGAAGCTTCAAGACCTTTTGACAAAGATAGAAATGGTTTTGTTATGGCTGAAGGCGGTGGTACTCTTGTTTTGGAAGATTACGATCATGCTATGGCACGTGGTGCTAAAGTATATGCTGAAATTATTGGCTGTGGTTTAACCGGTGATGCATTTCATTTGACTGCTCCTGCTCCGGGAGGGGAAGGTGCTGTTAGATCAATGAGAGAAGCTTTACGAGATGGTGGTATTTTACCGGAGCAAGTTGATTATATTAATGCACATGGTACTTCAACAGAATTAAATGATTTAAACGAAACTAATGCTATTAAAACAGTTTTTGGCGATCATGCTTATAAAGTAGCAATTAGCTCTACAAAATCAATGACAGGTCATTTATTAGGAGCTGCGGGTGCTGTTGAAGCAATTGCTTGTATTTTTGCCATTCAAAACCAAATGGTTCCGCCAACAATTAATTTAGACAACCCTGATCCTCAGTGTGATTTAAATTATACACCAATAGTGGCTGTTGAAAGGAAAATTGAATACGTTTTAAGTAATACATTTGGATTTGGGGGGCATAACGCTACTTTGCTCTTCAAAAAGTTCTAAGACTTTATTATTATGTTTTTAACCGATCTGTTTAAGAATTTATTTTTAAATCGCAGCTCTTATAATAATTTACCGGAATATTATAAGAGTTTTGATTTTAATTCGCTTGAAAATATTTTGGGTTATAAGATTGTAAATCCTGAACTATATGTAAAGGCGTTTTCACATAAATCATTTGCTGAATTTTTTTCCGATCATTTAAAATCAAACGAAAGATTAGAATTTCTTGGTGATTCTGTATTAAATTTAGTTGTTTCAAAAATATTATTTAATAAGCTTATTAATGAAGAAGAGGGGATTTTAACCAAAATCCGTTCTAATCTTGTTAAAAAAGAATCATTGACCGAAGTTGCCGAAAAACTAAATCTTTTACGATTTATGTATTACGATAAAAAGTTAATAAACGAATCCGACGAAGGGAAAAAAACAATTATTTCTGACGCTGTTGAAGCCTTTATTGGAGCAATTTTTTTAGATAAAGGACTAGATGCCGCCCATAAGTTTATTAACACATGGATTGTTGAACCCAATTTTGAAAATAATGTGTCGTTTATTGATACAAATTTTAAGGGACAATTATTGGAATTTGTACATTCTAAAAAACTTCCCATTCCGGCTTATAAAGTTATTAAAGAAGAGGGTCCCGAGCATGATAAACGTTTTACCATTGAAGTGTTTTTAAAGGATACTTCTTTGGGTTTGGGTTTTGGTAAAACAAAAAAAAGTGCCGAGCAAATTGCGGCTAAAAGTGCACTCGAAACCCTTCAACATGATGAAAGTTTAATGCTTATTGAGAATAATTAATTGACTGTTTTTTATAAAAAATAATTAGTATATTTATATAT
>JAZDHY010000021.1:0-5250 GCA_043805435.1 bacterium | reverse complement strand
CCCCAACCCCTTCTCTTAAAAATAGAAGGGGAGTGATTGTAAAAACATATAGAACAATAACTTGCCGTTATATAATTCCCCTCTCTTTCAAAGAGAGGGGAAAAAGGGGTGAGTTCGGTTTTTTTAATTTTAACACAGTCTGTAAAGGACGTGGTTATTTAAAATTCTTATAACTCATTATAAATATAATGTTTATGTTATTATTTATCCCCGTTTAAATAACCCCAACCTCAAGGTTGGTAAACTAAACTAAAGTTTAGTAAACCGGCATTCATGCCGGGGGCTAACAAAACAAATAAAACGGGCTTCAGCCCTGAGTTTTTTCCTCACTTATTGGCTTGGATGATTAAAAATTTCAACTCTATTGCTTTCTATTGCAAAATCTGGGTTAACAACTTACACTCTTTTTGTTGATTTATGAATTACCATATGCTCTATCTCTCAAGATCAAAAAAAAAAAAGAAAATCTTTCTATAAAAAACAAGATAAATTCCAAAATTTAGATTATTTTATAATAATCGATAAAAAAAATAATAATCTAATTCCGAGTTGCCATAAAAGATGAAAACAAAATCAATCACTTTTTTATATCTAATATTATTTTTTATTAGTTGTTCAGTTTATTCTCAGTCTATTTTAATCAACGAAGTTCAATCAACAAACGTAAACACAATATTTGACGAAGATAATGAGTCGTCTGACTGGATTGAACTTTATAATTATGGAGATGATGATATTAATTTGAACGGCTTTTCACTAAGCGATGACATAAACAATTTAAGCAAGTGGATTTTCCCCAATATTTCAATTAAGGCTAATAGTTATTTGTTGATTTTTGCTTCGGATAAAAACAGAATAAACTATATTGGAAGCTGGCAGACCATTATAAAAAAAGGTGATAATTGGAAATATAAAATTTTTAATTCCGAACCTCCGGTTAGTTGGAAAAATTTGGGATATAACGATAGTTTATGGGATGAAGGGGCAAGTGGTTTTGGTTTTGGCGATGACGATGATTCAACAATTGTTCCTAACACTATTTCGTTATATTTAAGAAAAACATTTAACATACAAGATACTGCCGGAATTGCGGATGCTTTTTTGCACATTGATTTTGATGATGGATTTGTTGCTTATTTAAACGGAGTAGAATTAACACGCCAAAACTTAGGAAATAATGGCGAATTTATTGCTTATAACAGAGGGGCAGACAATTCATCCGAAGCCAATATGTATTCAGGCGGATTACCTTATGCATTTCAATTAAACGAATTAACAGATTTACTTGTACCGGGAGAAAATGTATTGACTATCCAAGTGCATAACCACGACACTAATTCGTCCGATTTAACGTTAATTCCTTTTTTTACACTTGGATACAATCATACTTTTCAAGATACTACTTATTTAGACCCATCATTAATTTTAACTTTACCAAAGCTGCATACTAATTTTAAAATTTCTTCCGATGGAGAAGAATTATATCTAACAAACACTAATAAACAAATTTTAGATTCATTTATTATCCCGCCGTTATCATCTGATATTTCATTTGGAAGAAATCCCGATAGTTTAAGTACTTTATTGTATTATAATTACCCAACTCCCGAAAGACGGAACTTAAACTTTGGGTATTTGGGTTTTACTTCAACTCCACATATAAATTTTGAAGGCGGCTTTTATAATAACTCAATAAGTATAATTATTACAAATCAAAATATTATTGAACAAGTTTATTATACTTTTGACGGCTCAATACCGGACACAAATTCATTAATTTATACCTCTCCACTTAATGTGCAAGAAACTTCCGTTTTGCGGTTTAGAGGATTTTCCTCCGGCATGCTGCCAAGCGAAGTTATTACCAACACATATCTAATTAATGAAAATATCAGTATGCCTGTAGTTTCCATTTCAACAGATCCGGAAAACTTATGGGATAATCAAACAGGAATCTATGTATTAGGGGATAATTACGAACCCGAATTTCCTTTTTTTGGTGCAAATTTTTGGCAGGATTGGGAAAAACCGGCGTTTTTTGAGATATTTGAAACCGATAAAGTATCAAACTATAAATCAAATGCAGGGATAAAAATCCATGGAAATTGGAGCCGGGCTTTAGCAGAAAAATCGTTAGCATTATTTGCCCGCTCCGAATATGGAAATAAAGAATTTGAATATGAACTTTTTCCTAATAGAAATTTCACTAAATATAATAATTTTATTTTAAGAAATTCGGGTCAAGATTGGAATAATACAATGTTTAGGGATTTACTAATGCAAAACATTGTTGAAGATCTTAATTTGGATTTGCAGGCCGGCAGACCCGCCATTGTTTTCTTAAACGGCAAATATTGGGGAATACATAATATTAGGGAAAAACTAAATGAAGACTTTTTGGCTTCGCATAATAATTTATTGCCGGACAAATTGAATATTTTAGAAAACAATGGTAACATTGTACAGGGAACAAATGAAAAATATTTAGATTTAATTACTTTTATTACCAATAATAGTTTAGCAAATAACACAAATTATTCGTTTGTTAAAACTCAAATAAATATTGATAATTATATTGATTATGAACTCTCTCAAATTTATTATTCAAATGATGACTGGCCCGGCAATAATATTAAGTTCTGGAATTCTCAAAATGACACGAGCCGATGGTGTTGGTTGATTTTTGACACTGATTTTGGATTTGGATTATTCAACAATAATGCGGTTTCTTTTAATACTCTTAATTTTGCATTAGACGCAAATGGTCCCAATTGGCCAAATCCACCTTGGTCCACATTGTTATTACGCAAACTTACTGAAAATCAAGAATTTAAATATAATTTTATTAATCGTTTTGCAGATTTGGCAAATTCCGTTTTTAAAAAAGAAATTGTATTATCAAAAATTGATTCTCTAAAAAACATTTATAATACGGAAATTAACCGACATATTGAAAAATGGGGGGCTTTTTCTTACTCCAAATGGCTGAGTAATGTTAATTTCTTAAAAAGTTTTGCTACTTCTCGAACCGCTTATTTAACGTTATATTTCTTACAAAAATTTGGTATTCAAACTACCGGTATAATAAAATTAAACGTAAACGACTTAAATATGGGGCAGATAAAAATCAACAGACTAAAGGTTAATTTATTTCCTTGGATAGGTGTTTATTTTAAGAATATACCGGTTCAGGTAACCGCAATACCCAAAGCCGGATATAAATTTGTCCGATGGTCAGGAATTTCGAATTCCCAGAATGAGGTTATTTCCATAATCCCCACCGGAATTGACAGCTTAAAAGCAATCTTCCAACCTGATTCAGCTTATGGAACCATTGTAATTAATGAAATCAATTATAATTCATCATCAAGTTTTGATACTGATGACTGGGTTGAATTTTTTAACTCTTCTAAAAACACAATTGACATTTCAGGCTGGATTTTTAAAGATGAAGACGATACTCACTCTTTTATTTTTCCGGATGGAACTTATATTTTAGCAAACAATTATTTGGTTATTTGTAAAGATACTTTATTAGTAAAAGATCATTTTGCAGGCATACAAAATATTATTGGAAATATGAGTTTTGGATTAAGCAGCAGCGGTGAATTGGTTAGATTATACGATGCGAACTTTAGAATAATTGACTCTTTGACTTTTGATGATAACGCTCCATGGCCAACCGCACCGGACGGAAACGGAACATCTTTATCTCTTATTAACCCCAACTTGGATAACTCTTTGGCCACAAGTTGGAAAGCTTCTTTGGGCCACGGAACACCGGGAAGCGTGAATGATATATTTACACTAATCAATGAGCCGATTGAGTTTTTTTCATATTCTCTTTCTCAAAATTATCCCAATCCGTTTAACCCTTCAACAAAAATCCAATTCTTTATTCCAAATGGATCTTTTGTAAAAATTGAAATTTTTAATATCCTGGGTGAAAAAGTGTTTACTTTATGTGACGAATATTTAAACAAAGGATTATATATTAAAGAATTTGATGGTTCTAATTTAGCTTCGGGAATATATATTTATCAATTCGCTGCAGAAAATTTTATTAAAGTAAAAAAAATGTTATTGATTAAATAGTTTTTATTTGATAATAACAAGAAATTAATTATTTTACTACATAAGATGTCTAATTCATTTTGTATTGAATTATTTTAGCTTTTATTTGACAACCCGATTATTTTGATCCGATTTATGATGTGTTATGGCTTTTTGGCAATATTTTGGTTGCTTTAGATTATTCACACAAATAATATACGAGGATCACATGAAACATGTTTTTACTATTTTTCTTTGTTTTATCTGCCTATTGTCAGTTGTAAAAGCTCAAATAACCATGACATCTACCGATGTTAATAATTATTACAGCCTTGGAAACACTTTAGTCAGCCATCAAGACACTCTTATTACCAACTTGAATATTGGAGCTCCGGGTGATAACACTTGGGACTTCTTTTCCTTAGCTTCACACACAGAACAATTATTCACGAGTGTTGATGTTGCTTCATCCCCTTTTATTGCAGATTTCCCTACTGCTAACATTGTTCTCAAAACTCCAATGGCAGGAATGGGTGGTGTGGCCGTTGATTATTACACTTATGCAAATTTATCTTCCGGCAGTTTTGTTACCTTGGGGGGTGCTATGGAATATACATACGCCATCTATCTAATGAAAACTAGCATGATAAATACTCCGGGTAATGCATCCGTAGTTTTTCCTGCAACCTATAACACGCAATGGACTGATGTGTTTACATTTACAGCCGGTACTACCATGAATGGGAATCCAATAAATTCGTATAACGAACTGCATACCGTTACATATAACGTTGATGCATATGGAATGGCTAGAATGCCGGGTGGGGATATTCTTCCGGCACTTAGAATTAGAGAAGACAATAAATATATATATTCGCCCGATGGTTCACATAGAAGAAAGGTCTCTTATACTATTCTTACAAAAAGCGGATTTAGTGTATCTATTACAGCTGTTGACACATCTGCACCTGATAACGGTTTTATTGATGTTACAAAAGTCAGTTGGACAAAACCCAATGTGGTTGGTGTAGAAGATAAAAACCAGATAGTCTCTGATTATTCATTAGTTCAAAACTATCCTAATCCTTTTAATCCATCAACAACAATTCGTTTTACTGTAACTGATAATAATGAAGAAATTGCAAAAATCAATATCTTTAATTCACTAGGTGAATTAGTTTCTGTTTTGAGTGTCAA
>JAZDHY010000020.1:0-38565 GCA_043805435.1 bacterium | reverse complement strand
TCATATAGAACTTGTTTTTTGTTTTGAGGACTGAGGAAAAATGAGACAATGGAATTTTTATTCATAACATTACCAAATTTATTATTGTGGGTAATATAACATAATGATATGTAAAAGTCAATAGGCAAAGCAAATTTATTTTCACTATTTTTAGCTGGAATTGATGATATTATAAGGGTTTTTGCGTGTGAATGGGGCATATTTGCCTGTTTGTCGACAAAGTTGAGATGCACTGAAAATATTATCATTATGGTTTACGGCCTGCAATAGTGCCACTTTTAACCCATTTGTGCTTCGTTTTGCCACTATTTGTGATATTTTAATTTACAATGAAAATCGGTGATGATGTATTTTGGTTATTAAAAAGTCAATAATCTATTATCTAAAAACTCATTTTTTAATAAATGAATAAAATTTGTTATTAAATATCGAATTATTGGAGCCACTGGATGATAGAATAATATTCGGATTTTTATCAGACATAATAATATTTTTACCCTAATAATCCAATTATTATGTTAAATATTTTTTTACAAGAACTAAACTGTATATTATTATTTTTTTTTGTTTTTGTCAACAGTTAATTTGCTTTTATAATACAAATATTTAAATAAACCATTAAAAATATTATTGGCTAATTTTTAGAATTAAAAATGTTGTATATAAATACTTTAATGATAATATGGAGAAACATATTTTGTTTGTTCAAATAAATATTGTGTGGTGGGGGTTTTTATTGGTTATCACTATTATCTCATATCAATAACTTTAATACCTTTAGGGATACTAAAATCAAATAAGGATTTTTCTATTGTATCAATTAGTGTAACTTTATTTAATTCCAATAAATATTTATTACTCTGTATGTCTGTAATTAATATTTTTTTAATTTGATATTCGTCATCGGCATTAATAATCACTTCACTAAATTCCAAATCGTTGTTTTTAGGCACAAGTTTTATGGAATTTTTAAATTTTGGCTCTTGCACACCGGTAACAGTACAATAATTTGGATATTTGAATAAATATCTCTCAATTGAAAAAGACGATGGATCGTCGGCTGTATTGTTAATCAATACTCGTTTTTGAGTTTTATTATAATTCCAAATTGTAGTACCGTCGGATACTATTTCGGTATTTTTTAATTCAACCTTAAATTTATCATTGGCACCATAAGTAAATTTACCTTTTAGGTTTTGTATTTTTTTACCTTCGGCACTTATTGACGATTGAATGAACTCGGACGAAAATCCTGCAGACGATTTAATTTTTTGTTGCATATGTTTTAATGTTAAAGCTGCATCTTGTGCAAACAAAGACGAAGCAAAAACAATCAAAACAATTAATAAAAATATTCGTTTTATCATATTGACCTCATAATAGCATCAAGTTGTTCTTCAGATTCAATTAAAACAAGCCGCATTTTACTTCCGTCAGCTGGTCCAACAATTCCTGCATCTTCAAGTTGATCCATAATTCGTGCAGCTCGGGCATATCCAAGTTTAAGTTTACGTTGTAAATAGGATACAGAAGCCTGGTTGCTTTTTAAAACACACAAAGCAGCATCTTCAAACATGGCGTCCAAATCGGATAACACACTGCCACCTGTATTGCTTTTTCCGTTAACAACTGAAGGCAGATAATATCTTTTTGAAAATCCTTTTTGAGCGGCTACATAATCTGTTGCATCTTCAACTTCATCAGTTGAAACAAATGCATTTTGAATTCGTACAGGTTTTGGCATACCGGCAGGCAAAAACAACATATCCCCTTTTCCAAGTAATTGTTCGGCACCGTTCATATCTAAAATTGTTCTTGAATCAATTTTTGAAGCAACCTGATATGCAATACGTGCACTAAAATTGGCCTTAATAATACCGGTAATAACATTTACCGAAGGTCGTTGTGTTGCCACAATTAAGTGGATACCAACGGCACGTGCCAGCTGCGCAATACGGGTTATAGGCTCTTCAACTTCTTTACCCGACGTAATCATTAAATCGGCTAGTTCATCAATAATAATAACAATATACGGTAATTTATGATGTTTTATTTTTTCCGTGTCCGCAGGTCGTTTTTTAGGATCGGATAATTTTTTGTTATATTCAGTAATATTACGCACTCCTGCTTTAGAAAGCATATCATAACGGTTTTCCATTTCTAAAACGGCGGCTTTTAAAATAATTAATGAATTTGACGGAGTAGTAATAATTTCTTCATCCAAATCGGGTGAAACAGCTAAATAATGTTTTGCCATTTTTTTATAAAACGACAATTCTATTTTTTTAGGATCAATAATTACAAATTTAATTTCGGATGGGTGTTTTGAATAAATAAGACTCATAATCATCATATTTATTCCAACGCTTTTTCCGCTGCCGGTTGAACCCGCAACAAGTAAATGCGGAATGGCGGCAAGATCGGTTATATAAATATCACCGCTTATTTCCTTACCCAAAGCCAAAGGTAAATTGCCGCCAAAATCACGAATTTTTTCTAACACCGATCGCGCACTAACCATTGATGCTTTTGCGTTTGGTATTTCCACACCAATAGCACTTTTACCCGGTATTGGGGCAATAATACGTATTCCGCGAGCTGCAAGAGCCAGGGCAATGTCATTTTCCAAATTTACAATACGGCTTATTTTTACACCCGGTGAAGGTACAATTTCGTACATAGTTACTACAGGTCCGGGATGAACTTTAATATCTTCAATCTTAATATCAAACAATGAAAGCTTTTCTGTAAGGAGTTCCGCATTTCTATGAAGCTCTTCATCGGATATATTAGCTCCGTCATTGGGATATGTGGTAAATGTTGTAATAGGAATAGGCTTAAAATCTAAATTTTCTTCCCATTGCTCCGGTAGCTTTTTTTCTTTAAGTATTTCTTTTGTTAAATCAACAACAGGCAAATCTCTGTATTCTTTATCTTCTTTGTTTGCACTTACACTTATTGTTTTATCAACTGTAATTTTTGTTTCCGATTTGTTATCTTCTTTGTTTTCATCTTTTTTTGATAACTTTTGATCATCTTTAGTTTTATTAACTTTATTTTTATTTTCTAATTCTATTTCTTTATCAAGTTCTTTTTTACGGACAATTTCAATTCTAGTATCTTCTTCTTCTTCATCTTCATTTAGAGCTTCACTAAGACCTTTTAATTTAGCCTTGGTCTTATTAGTGCGTAATTCTTTAATTTTTTCTAAATTATCTTTCGTCTCTTCTAATTTTTTCCCGTCATCTTGTTTTTTAGAATCAGTTTTTTTTAAGTCCTCATTATCACCATTTTCATCAATAATTTCGGCTTCTCCTTTAGGCGATTCATCATCTATCAAACTACGCCAAATCATTTTAAAAAATCCAGCTATTTTTGCCAAATCAAGGTCAAAAGCAATAAACAAAACTAAAAAGATAATAAATACAATAAAAATCAATCCGCCCAAACCGCCAAGTAAAAATCCCACAGTTTCGCCAAAAAAATCACCTATTTTACCGGCAAGTTCTTTTTTTTCACTAAAAATTCCAAACTTAAACCGCATTAAGCCCATAAGGGATGCCGTTAAAATACCCATTGAAATTAAAAAATTGGAAAGGAATAGAGCAAGTTTTCTTTTTTCGTTAATAATTATGGAGTAACCCCACAAAAACAACATTACGGGTAAAATAACACAAGAATAACCAATTGTAGAATTAATTAAAAAATTAGATGTGTAGGCACCAAAAATTCCAAGCCAATTATATGTATTTTGTTGTCTGTGTGCAAATTCCAAATCAGGAGAAAACGATGCAATAAAGTCATCCAGCCAATTGGTTAAATTAGCAACGTCCGATCTATGATAAGATAAAACACTAAAAAAAATCAGTATAGACAAAATAAGAAGAAATAGACCGACTATTTTCTTTTTTTTATCCGGAGAGACCACAAAAGGACTATCGTTTACAGTACTGGTTTTTTGTTTGGTTTTTAATGCCATTAATTTTTATTTAATTTACTAATAGTTTTTCAATTTCAATATTTGGAAGTGCTTTTATTGAGCTTGAATTAAAAACAGGAATTACATTAAAACAGCTTAATTTGGCCGCATATTTAAGGTCGTCTGTATAACCGTTTTCCTCTAATATTTTGCCATGATCAGCTTTTTGCATCATTTTAAGTATATTTTTATGGTATTGTTTAGCCAGCAATAAAGCAGCCTCGCCACTATCGTTTAATTCAATAGCAGGATTTATTTTTATCACTTCAGAAATTAATAAACCTGCACAAACAGAATCCTCTAAACTAAATAAACCGTTTGAACCTGAACAAACAACTTCAAAATTATTACCTAAAGCAACTAAATATTTTGCCACAATAGATAAATTATTAAAACAGCAGCACACTAAGTTTTCAGCAAATTTAGCTTTAACAATCGCTTTGCTTCCGTTAGTAGTAAATAAAATTACTGCTTTATTATTTACGGCATCATGTGTATATTCAATCGGCGAATTTCCAAGATGAAATCCTTCAATTTTTTTTGTATGACGTTCACCGCCTAATAATGTCTGGCTGCCAATATTTCCTGAAAACTTTATAGCAAATTCTATCGAATTAACCGGAATAATTTCCTTAGCTCCATTCATCAAAGCAGTTACTATGGTTGTAGTTGCACGCAAAACATCAATTACTACTGCGGTTTTGCCGGTAAAATATAGTTCTTCTATACTCATATGGGTAAATAATACGTTTATTTTCATTTGTTTATAAAAGGTAGTTTAACAACAGTTGCAGCAATTTCTTTACCTCTAATCAAAAAGTTAATAGTATTTCCTTCATTAGCGTATTCATAATCAACATAACCCATTGCAATAGCTTTTTCTAAAACAGGGCTTACCGTGCCGCTGGTAACATGTCCAACAACTTTACCGGCTACAGATAATTGGTAATTATGACGCGGAAAAACTCTTTCTTCTGACAAAAGAGCTACTAATTTACGGTTTAAGCCATTCTGTTTAATAGTCTTAAGACTTTCAAGACCAATAAATTCGTCTTTTTTCATCTTTGTAATCCAACCAAGTCCTGCTTCAATAGGATTAGTGGTATTATCAATATCATTGCCGTATAAACAAAATCCCATTTCTAAACGCAAAGAATCTCTTGCGCCTAAACCAACCGGTTCAATTTCAAATTCTTCTCCGGCTTCAAAAATAGCATTCCAAACGGTTATGGCAGTTTGTTCATCTCCTTTAAAATACAATTCATATCCTAATTCGCCTGTGTAACCCGTGCGAGAAACAATCATATCAACACCGGCAATTTTTGCAAAAAAGAAATGATAATATTCAAGATCAATTGTTCTATCACAAATTTTTGCCAAAGTTTTTTTTGAATAAGGACCTTGAACAGCTAAAAGTGAATATTCGGAACTTTCATCATTAATTTCAACGCCAAAGCTATTGTTCTCCAGCATCCAGTTGTAATCTTTGTCTTTATTAGAAGCATTAACAACAAGCATAAATTCTTTATCGTTAACTTTATAAACCAATAAATCATCAACAATTCCGGCATCAGGATACAGCATTGCAGAATATTGAACCCGGCCATCAACTAATAAAGAGGCATCGTTTATGGTAATATGTTGCACAAAATCTAACGCATTGTCCCCTTTAATAAATATTTCACCCATATGCGAAACATCAAAAACACCAACTTTGTTTCTAACTACTTTGTGCTCATTAATAATAGAATTGTATTGTACGGGCATTTCAAACCCTGCAAATTCTACAATTTTGGCACCTAACTTTTTGTGAATTTCATAAAACCTTGTCTTTTCCATAATTAGTCCTAAATCTTTTTCAATTCTTATAATTTAAATAAAAGATAAAAACAACTTTTAAAGTTGTAAATTATTCTGGTAAAACTCAAATAAATTTATTCAATTTCGTCAGTTATGTCTTTCCCGTCAAGCTTATCCAAAAAATGAAATTTTTGAACACTTACTTTAATATCAACAATTAATTTTACACGCACAAAATACTTAAATTCCAGCTTGCGCAGTGGCGAAAGGAACCCTTCCTGCAACTTTAAAGCTAAAGATGGATTTACTTTAAGATATAAAACTCGGCCAATACCTTTGTTTTTATATTTTTTAATCCAATCTTCAATTTCGTGGATCAAATGCGATCTACGAGTTAATAATCCTGTACCATAACAATAAGGACACTCTTCATTAATTGATTGAAGAATATTTTCTCTTATTCGCTGTCTTGTAATTTGCATTAATCCAAAATCGGTCATTGGCAATAATGCAACCTTTGCTCTATCTTTTTTGAATTCTTTTTTTAATTCATCGTAAATTTTCTTTCGGTTTTTATCATCTTCCAAATCAATAAAATCAATAACAATCAAACCGCCAATATCACGCAATCTTAATTGACGAACAATTTCTCGCGAAGCTTCAAGATCTGTTTTAAGCGAATTTAATTCCTGCTCTTTTTTAGCGGCATATCTTCCACTATTTACATCAATTACAAACATTGCTTCAGTATGATCAATTACTATATGACCACCGGCCGGCAATGCAACTTTACGACCCATTAAAGTTTTAATTTGCTCTTCAACTTTAAATGCTTCAAAAATAGGTTCATCACTTTTGTAGTATTCAATTTTATCAATAAGTTCCGGCTGAACAAGTTTTAAGTAATTTTTAATTTCACGAAATGATTTTTTAGAATCAATTAACACTTTTGAAATGTCCGGTGTAAACAAATCGCGTATAACACTTGAAGTTGTACTCAAATCTTTATAAACAACAGAAGGCGGCGTATCTTGCTTTGCGGATTCCTGAATATCGTGCCATGTTTCAACAAGGTATTTTAAGTCGCTTGCTAATATCTCTTCGCTTTGTTCCAAAGCAGCAGTTCTAATAATTAAACCACAATTAGCAGGCAAAATACTTCTGGCAAGTTTTTTAAGCCTTCTTCGTTCTTTAAAATCACTTATTTTTTTAGAAATACCAATTTTATTATCAAAAGGTAAAAGCACACAAAACCGACCCGGAACCGATATGGCAGATGTAACCCTAACGCCTTTATCCTTAACAGGTTCTTTGATAATTTGAACTAATATCTCTTCCCCTTTATGAAGTTTAGAGTATATTTTTTTCTTTTCTACATTCGATTCGGTTTTTTTTGCTTTTTCTAGAAGCTTCTGTTCTTCATCTCCAATATCTTCTTCGTCATCATCATCTTCCAACATTCCTTGAAGTGATTCTAAACGTTCTCCTATATCGGAAAAATGTAAAAACGCATCGTGTTTTAAACCTATGTCTATAAAAGCGGCTTTAATTCCCGGTAAAACACGTGCAATTTTCCCAAGATATATATCCCCAACCATCCGCTCTTGTTCTACATTATCAACAAAAAAATCTACCAAATTGCCGTCTTCCGTTATAGCAACTCTGGTTGATGATGCAGATGAATTAATAACTATTAATTTTTGCATAAAATTCTCTTATTTTAACAAATTTATCCCCTGGTTAAAATCTCATCTTTTAGCCAAAAAATAATCCGTTCTTTAAACTTTTTATCTATAATTGTTAGATCTTCTTCCGGATAATTAGAATTTTTGATATTTTCAATGTGTTTATCTAAAAACACCATAATATCATCCATATTCTCGAAAGAAAATATTTTATTTAGCAAAGGTGTAATTCCATTATAAAAGCGTAAATACCAAACAATTGTTTTTTTGGTTTTAATAATAGAATTAATTTCTCCGTATTCTTTATTAATTAAAGTGATATGCAGTTTTAAGGTGTCATATACTTCATTAATATTTGGCAGTCCGGTATCAATTCCTGTTTTTATCATATTTTTGTAACGAGAAATTAAAAACGGATTACCAATTACTCCTCTTGCAAGCATAACTCCGTTGCAACCGGTTAAATCTATAAAATTTTTTATATCTTTTGGTTCAAACAAGGAACCGTTACCATAAACGGGAATAGATACACTTTCTTTTGCTTTTTTTATCCAATCCCAATTGCTCTCAACATCATATCTATCATCACGTGTTCTACCATGAACAGTAATAGAAGAAGCACCCGCGTTTTCGGCAATCTTGGCATTTTGTATAATATTAATTTTAGTTTTGTTTCTACCTAGCCTAAGTTTTACCGAAACAGGAATTTCTCCGGCCCTTTTAACCATCTTTGTTATTATTTTTTCCAATAACAAAGGTTCATCTAATAAACTTGCACCTAATTTTTGATTAACCACTTTTGTTACAGGGCAGCCGCAATTTAAATCAATTAAATCCGGTCTATATCCTTTAATCTGTCCAATCACTTCATCAATTATATCAGGATCATTTCCTAATATCTGAACACCAATCGGTTTTTCTTCTCTGCTAAAAACCAAATATCTTAGCGAATCGAATTGATTTGATAACACTCCCTTAGCACTTACCATTTGCGTAAATGTTAAATCAGCTCCAAAATTCTTACATATTTTCCTAAACGGAGCATCACTTATATCCGCTAATGGTGCAATAATTATTTTATTCTTAATTTCTACTTCCCCAATCTTCATAATATGACAATTTATTCATTAGTCAATTATTTTATTTAATACACCTAATAGAATCTTGTAGACTGTTATTAATCACAATCTTTATCAAAATATTACTAAACCAACCGATAAAACATTAAATATTTATTTATATCTGTGGTTCAACATTCAATAAACAAAAAGTGGTTCCAAAGAACAAATACTCTTATTTAAAATGATAAATGCTGAATACTCAGCATTTATCATTTTATAAAATTAATTATATGGTTCAACAAATGGTTCAGAACTTGTTTCGGCTGCTATTTCTGTAGTTTCTTCAACAACTTCTTCACTTCTCTGTTTAGCTCTTTGATCTTCAAGAATAGCTTTTCTTGATAAGCTAAGTTTACCGTTTTCAACTTTAAGTAATTTAACAGTAATTAAATCACCTTCTTTTAAAACATCGGTAACTTTAGCAACACGTTTAATATCAACTTGCGAAATATGTAAAAGTCCTTGTGTGCCGGGCATAATTTCAACAAAAGCACCAAAATCGGTAATTTTTACAACTTTACAATCTTCATACACTTCACCAATTTCCGGTTCAGCGGTTAAACGTTTAATAAAGTTTTTTGCAGCAGTTGCGGCTTCTCTGGAAGGTCCGGCAATATGTACATTTCCATCATCATTAATAAATATTTCAACGCCATATTCTTTTTGGATTCCTTGGATAACTTTACCGCCCGGTCCTATTACAGCACCAATTTTTTCGGTTCTTATCTTTATAATAACCAACGAGGGTGCAAATTGAGATACTTGTGTTTTAGGTGCCGATAAAGCGTCATTCATTTTTCCAAGAATATGTAATCTGCCTTCTTTAGCTTGTGCTAAAGCTTTTTCCATAATTTCAAATGAAATACCTTGAATCTTTATATCCATTTGAATTCCCGTAATACCATTTGATGAACCGGCTACTTTAAAATCCATATCTCCCAAATGATCTTCATTACCCAAAATATCGGTAAGAATTGCAAAACTGTTTTCTTCTTTTATTAATCCCATTGCAATACCTGCAATAGCACATTTTACAGGAACTCCGCCATCCATTAAAGTTAACGAACCGGCACATACAGTTGCCATAGAAGAAGAACCGTTTGATTCAAGAATATCTGAATTTAAACGAATTGTATATGGAAAAGCTTCTTCATTAGGAACAATAAATTTAAGCGACCTTTCAGCTAAATTGCCATGACCAACTTCACGTCTTCCTGTTCCCGAGTATCTTCCTGTTTCGCCAACAGAAAATGAAGGGAAATTATAATGAAGTATAAAACGTTTTTTATATTCTAATTGTAAACCATCAATAACTTGTTCGTCATTTTTAGAACCAAGAGTTAAAGTTGTTATACTTTGTGTTTCACCACGAGTAAAAAGTGCCGATCCATGTGTCCTTGGCAATAATCCTGTTTCAACAGAAATTGGGCGTACTTGAGTAGTATTTCTGCCATCTAAACGTAAACCAACTTCAAGAATTCTTTTACGCATTAAATCTTTTTCCAAATCATGCATAATTGTTTTAATTACACTTTCTTGATCGGGATATTTTTCGGCAAGTGCAGTGCAAACTTCTAAAGTTAATTCCTTATTTTTACTGTATCTTTCTTCTTTTGCAAGAACTGTTGAAACAATTTCTTTAAATTTATCATAAGCTAATGCATTTACATCATTTAATAAATTTTCATCAATTACAACAGCCGGAACACTCATTTTTGGTTTACCGCATAAAGCAGCAAGTTCAATTTGAACATCCACAAGTTTTTTGATTTCAACATGAGCAAATTTCAAAGCTTCAAGAACGTCGTTTTCACTAATTTCGTGGGCCTCACCTTCTACCATCATAATAGAATCTGCGGTGCCGGCAATAACAAGCTCCAAATCACTTTTTGTAAGCTGATCAAATGTAGGATTAACAATAAATCTTCCATCAACTCTGCCAACCCTAACCTCTCCGATGGGTTCAAGGAAAGGAATGTCCGATATAGCTAATGCGGCAGATGCACCAACAGCAGCTAAAACATCAGGATCATTTTCCCCATCAAAGGAATAAACAAAAGCAATTATTTGTGTTTCGTTTTTAAATTCAGAAGGAAATAAGGGTCTAATTGGCCTATCTATCAATCTTGAAGATAAAACCTCTTTATCTGATGGTTTTCCTTCTCTTTTTAAAAAACCGCCCGGAATTTTTCCTGCTGCAAATGCTTTTTCTCTATATTCAACTGATAGTGGAAAAAAGTCTATATTTACCATAGGTTCCGGAGCTGCAACTGTTGCTACTAATACAACAGTATCTCCATAAGTAACTAAAACAGAACCGTTTGCCTGTTTTGCTAACTTACCTGTTTCAATTGTTAACTTTTTACCGCCTATTTCAACTTCTTTTGTATATACCATTAAATTTTTCCTCTTACTTTCTAATATTTAAATCTTTAATTATTGCTCTATATCTTGCAATATCTTTCGCTATCAAATAATCTAATAATCTTCTACGTTTACCTACCAACATCATTAAACCTCTTCTTGAAGAGTGGTCTTTTTTGTGTGTTCCAAAATGTTCTGTTAATTGGTTAATACGTTTTGTAATTATTGCAATCTGCACTTCTGCTGTACCGCTGTCTTTTCCGTTTTTCCCATATTTGGAAATTATTTCAGCTTTTTCTTCATTTGTAATAGACATTTTATTACTCCATTTGTTTTACAATGTAATTCCAGTTTTTACCGGAATTAATTAATTAATGTATTAAATTCAAATAATTTTCTATTGTTGCTTTATCAAGCCTTAATTGTTCAATTAGATCTTCTTTTGAATTAAACCGTACTTCATCACGAATAAAATCATATATTTCAATCCATACTTTTTTATCGTAAATATCTAAATTAAATTCAAATAAGTTTATTTCGATTATCGGTTTTTCAAATTTATCGAAAGTTGGTCTTTTACCAATATTCATCATACCAAAATACACAATATTTTCAATTTTACAAGATACCGCGTAAACACCTTCAACCGGAAGAAGTTTATCGTCGTCGGTTTTAATATTTGCCGTAGGAAAACCTAATTCTCTGCCTCTTTGTGATCCTTTAACCACAATTCCTTCAATAAAATAGTTTTGCATCAAAAATTTATTTGCTTCAATAATTTTACCAAAAAGTAAATTATTCCTTATTTTAGTACTGCTGACTATTTCACCATCAATTTCAACTGACGTAACAGATATTACTTCAAAACCATTTTGGGCTGAAAACTGCTTTAATTTTGTTTCGTTTCCTTCTCTATCTTTGCCAAACTTATGGTCATGCCCAATAATAAGCAATTTTACATTAAGCCCTTTTATTATATATTCTCTTAAAAAATTTTCGTAGTTCACTTCTGAAAATTCTTTAGTAAATTTAATTACTAAAACATTCTCAACGCCCAAATGTTCTAATATTTTTAGTTTTTCGTCAAGTGTAGAAAGTGTTTGAATTTTACTATTTTCATTTACAACATTGCGGGGATGTGGATCAAAAGTAACTAATATGTTTTTAAAATTTAGTTCGGCTGACTTATATATTAGTGTATCAATAAGTGCTCTATGACCGGCATGTAATCCATCAAAAGTACCAATTGTAACTACACTTCCGTCTTGGCAATCAATATCTGCAATATTTGTATATATGTTCATATTCTATAATTTTTTAATTTATAACTAATTGTTGGAATTCTGCTAAAGTTAATGCATCTTCAACCGAATAATCACCAATTTTAGTTCTTCTTAATTGGTATAAATAACCACCACAACCTAATTTTTCGCCAAAATCATCTGCAATTACTCTTATATATGTTCCTTTTGAACATGATATCTCAAAATGAATATATGGCATCTCTATTTTTGTAATATCAAATTTAGAGATAACTATTTCTCTTAATTTCCGTTCAATTTCCACCCCGTTTCTTGCATATTTATATAATGCTTTTCCATTATGTTTAATAGCAGAGTACATTGGAGGGAGTTGTGATGTGGCACCAATAAAACTTTTACGAATTTCTTCTATCTGCGGGTTGTTTACAGTTGAACAATCATCTTTGAATTCTATTGTTGTCTCAGCATCCATTGATTTAGTTGTATAACCAAGCTTTATTATTCCTGTATAGGTTTTATCTAAATCTTGGTATTTAAATATTTCTTTTGTTTTTTTACCGGTGCAGATAATTAATAAACCTGTTGCTTCCGGGTCTAATGTGCCTGCATGACCAACTTTTTTAACTTTAACAGCACCTCTAATCCGATGAACAGCACTAAAAGAAGTAAGCCCCTTCGGCTTATCTATTAAAATTTCCGCCCCAGCTTCAAAACTAATGGTGCTTAAATCACTCTGCTGTTTTGTTATCATCTTCATGTATTTTTCTAAACAAGCCGTCAATTTTTTCTACATAATCCAAGGTTTCATCTATATAAAAAGTTATATCAGGTATGGTGCGCAAACTTTTCATTTTGGAGGCTAGCTCCATACGTATCATTCCTTTAATCTTATTTGCTTTTTCTAATGCTTTTTTTCGATTTTCTTTATCATAAACAGAAATATATATTTTTGCATATTTCAAATCATGACTTACTTTTACTTCCGTAATAGTAATCAATCTAAAATCAGGATCCTGCAATTTATATAAAAATATTAGGCTTATTTCTTCTTTTATTAAACTTTCAATTCTATTTAGGCGAAATTTCATACTTGTTCAAGCTTCTTTTTAGTTTCAATTATTTTATATCCTTCAATAGTATCGCCAACTCTAAGATCATTAAAGCTTGTAATATTTAATCCGCATTCATAACCGGCATCAACTTCTTTTACATCATCTTTCAAACGTTTTAAAGATCCAATCTCGCCTGTATAAATTTGAATACCATCTCTTATTACTCTAATTTTGTTTGTACGTATTATTTTACCGCTTAGTACATAACAACCTGCAATAAGTCCAAGTTTTGGCAGTTTGAATATTTGTCTTACTTCAACAGTAGCCGTAAGCTCTTCCGAAATAACCGGAGATAATAATCCTTCTAATGCAGAACGAACTTCATTAATTGCGTCATAAATAACGTTATAAAGTCTTATATCAATTTTTTCAGATTCGGCTAATTTGCGGGCATTGAGGTTAGGACGAACATGGAAACCAACAATTATTGCTCTTGAAGCAGCTGCCAACAGAACATCACCTTCAGATATGGCACCAACACCTTTATGAATTACTCGTATAATAACTTCTTTATTCGAAAGTTTCATTAATGAATCTGCCAAAGCTTCAACAGAACCATCAACATCACCTTTTACAATTATTGGTAATTCTTTAACACCACCAATACTTATTTGGCTTGCAATTTCATCTAATGTAATTAAATGAATCTGTTTATGATCTTGTTCACGTTTAATTTGTTGTCTTCTTATACTAATATTTCTGGCATTTTTTTCAGAATCAACAACAACAAACGTATCACCGGCTTGAGGCGGTCCTTCATAACCAAGTACCAAAACTGCCGATGCAGGTCCGGTAATATCAACTTTTTCATTCCTTTCATCAAACATTGCTCTAACTCTTCCATATTGATTACCGGCTACAAAGGTGTCACCTACTTTTAACGTACCTTTTTGAACTAATATTGTAGCTGTAATTCCACGTCCTTTATCCAACTGTGTTTCAATAATTGCACCGCGTGCCATTCTATCTGGGTTGGCGGTTAATTCCATTACTTCTGCTTCAAGTAATATTTTTTCCAGCAATAAATCAACATTAAGACCTGTTTTTGCGGATAATTCAACACATTGATATTTTCCACCCCAATCTTCAACTAAAATATTTCTGTCTGCTAATTGTTGTCTTATTTTTTCAGGATTACTATTAGGTTTATCTATTTTGTTAACAGCAATAATAATTGGCACATTTGCTGCTTGAGCATGATTTATAGCTTCAACAGTTTGAGGCATTACTGCATCATCTGCCGCAATAACCAAAACTACAATATCCGTAATTGATGCACCACGTGCACGCATTGCTGTAAAAGCTTCGTGACCCGGTGTATCTAAAAAGGTAATCAACTTACCCGAGTCGGTTTTTACCTGATAAGCACCTATGTGCTGTGTAATACCGCCAGACTCGCCAAAAACAACTTTTGTTTTACGAATATAATCAAGCAAAGATGTCTTTCCATGATCAACATGCCCCATAATTGTTACTACAGGCGGTCTTGGTTGTAACGATTCTTCAGGATCAACAACATCATCAAGTTCATCAAAACCATATTCATCTTCTACCTCAATTTCAAATCCAAATTCATCAGCTACTAATGTAATTGTTTCAAGGTCTAATCTCTGGTTTATGGAAACCATTAAACCAAGTCCAATACATTTTGAAATAACTTCACTGACCGGTACATTCATTAAGTTTGCCAATTCGTTAACTGCAACAAATTCGGTTACTTTAAGATGTGTTTTATTTCTTTCGGTAGCTTCTTCATTTAATTTCTCTTGAATTTCAAGCTTTTCTTTACGTTTTTTCTTTCTGGCATTAGCTCTTTCAACAAGCGCACTATCTTCCATGCTTAATAACGTTCTTTTAATTGCTGCTTCAACTTCTTTTTTATCAACTTCTAATTTTTTAATTTTTTTCTTCTTTTTAGCTTTAATCTGTTCTTCAGGATTAAGCTCGTTCGGTTTTTTTGCTTTAACTTTCTTTTTCTTCTTTTTCTTCTTCAAAGCTTCAGCAGAATCGCCATCAACCAATTTAATATTCGGATCTAAAGGATCAACAACAGGAACGGCATCACGTATTGTAAATTTGTTTTGTCTTTCGTTTTCATTTCTTTCTTTAGGCTTGCCGGTTCTATCTTCCCACTTTCCTTTATTTTCTCCAGTCCCTTTATTATCTTTATTGTCCTTATTATCTTTATTGTCTTTAGGTTTGTTGTCTTTTTGCTTGTCGTTGTCTCTGCCTCTATGAGGTCTTGATAGATTCATTTTACCAAGTATAGTTAAGCCGCGTTTTTTAGATTCAATTTCAATCTCGGCTTTTGTTTTATAACTTTCAATTGGTAAATCGGCAGCTGGAGGAGTAACAATAACCTCGGCAACAACCGGAATAGCGGCAACAACTTCTTCAACTTTTTTAATTTCCGGCTCAACCTTTTTTTCTACATGAACGGGTTTAATCGGTTCTTCAACTACAACCGGAATTTTGGGTTCAACAACAACCGGTTTTATTTCTTCAACTATTTTAATCTCAACAACCGGCGGCTCAATTTTTACCTGTTCCTCAACTTTTGGTTCTTCAACCTTTGGTTCTTCAACAACAATTGGAATTTCAATTTTTATCGGTTCTTCAATTATTTTTGCTTCAACAACCGGTTCAATTTCAACTATTGGCTGAATAACTTCAACAACGGGTTCTGTTTTAACAGGTTCATCGGGAGTAAGTAATACTTGCTGCTTTTCAACAATATCTTGTTTTAATTCTTCATAAATTTTTTCGGTTTCTTCTTTTATTGTTGGCTTTGATGGTTCATCAGCAGGTCTATCACTTCTTTTCTTATTAAATTCTTCAACTTTTTGATAATGTTTTTCTGCTTTTTCGATATCTTTTTTAAACTTTCCCATAATATCGTTTAGCATATCATCAGTTAATACAGAATTTATAGATTTTACTTCATAACCTTTCTGAATTAAGAACTCCTGCAAAGTATTAGTCGATAAATTGTACTCGGCAGCAAATTTGTATAATCTTATTTTCTTTTGTGTTGTTTCTTCAGGCATATATTTTAAGCACCTTTAACTAAAATGTCTTTTATTCTTCTTCTTCAAATTGATTTTTAATTATTTCAATAACCTCTGCAGCTTTTTCAACTGACAGTTTTGTTACTTTTGCAAGATTTTCCGGTGTTACGCCTAAAACTTCTAAGGCTGTATCGTAACGACTATTAATCAATATGTCAACAATTTCCGGAGTTAACTCTTCTCTTAAATCGAACAATTCTATATCTTCGTCGTATTCTTCAAATTGTTTTTGTTCACGGATAACTTCAATATCGTAACCGGTTAATTTCATGGCTAAACGAATGTTAACACCATTTCTACCAACTATCAATGATACTTGATCGCTATCAGCCCATACGGTACATTTTTTATTCTTTTCATCAATTTCAATCTGTTTTAATTTTGCAGGAGCTAAGGCTCTTTGAATAAAAGCAACCGGATCATCAGCATGATTAATAACATCAATATTTTCATTATTAAGTTCGCGTACAATTGCATGAATTCTAACACCTTTCATACCAACGCATGCACCAACAGCATCAATACGAGGATCTCTGCTTTCAACAGAAACTTTTGCTCTGTCTCCCGGTTCGCGGGCTATTCCTTTAATTTCAATTAAACCATCATATATTTCAGGTATTTCAATTTCAAATAATCTTCTTAAAAATAAATTATCCGCACGTGAAATAACTACAATAGGATTATTGTTATTAATACCTTTTCTAACATCTTTTACTACCGCACGAATTGTTGCACCCTTGCGATATTTTTCTTTTGGTATTTGTTCGTTGCGCGGCAGTAATAATTCGTTTTTATTATGGTTTACAAGAACATCAAATTTTTTAACCTGATAAATATCACCAACAACTATTTCACCAATCATTTCAACATATTCGTTATAAATAAGATCTTTTTCAATATCTCTTATTCTTTGGTTTAGGTTTTGGCGGGCAGTATTAATTAATCTTCTTCCAAATGATGCAAGACTTATTTTTTCAACATAATCGTCACCAACTTCAAGTTCGTCGATGTTGCCTTGTGCGTTTACTTCGGCTATACTTATTTCAAATTCCGGATTTTCTACTGTTTCAACAATAGTTCTTTCCAAAAATATCTCTATATCGCCTTTATCCATATTGAAAACTACTTCAAAACGTGCATCCATTCCATATTTCTTTTTTACAAGCATACCAAATATTTCTTCTATAATGCTTGCAAGCACGTCTTTATCTAAGCCTTTTTCTCTTACCATTTGAGAGAATGATTCAACTATCTCCACATTCATTTTATTTAATCCTCCGATATCAGATTCTTATAATTACTTTTGCTTGTTTAATATCGTTATATTGAATTTTTATTTCTTTGCGATCTTTTTCAAAAATCAGAAGTTCTTCTTCAATACTCTTAAGCTTTGCTTCTATTTTAATAACACTTTCACCATCCATGTATTCTAAATTAAACCAACGAGATACATGTTTTTGATACTGTTGGAAATACTTAATTTCGCGGTCGGCACCCGGTGAAGATACGTCTAATCTATAACTTTCCTCGCCATAACCCATCATTTCCAACTCTTCGTTTAATAAACGTGTTAGAGAAGCGCAATCATCTACAGTAATACCGATTTGGTTATCAATATAAACTTCAATAACTTTGCTTTGTTTTTCTCCGCGGAACACAAAATCTATTAAGAAATATCCGTTCGATTCAATTATTTCGCAAAAATGTTGTTCTATTTTGTTTTTTTCAAATTCCATATACAAAAAACGCCCATTAAGGGCGGAATAGAAGATTTATTAAGAATTAAATTTACAACTATTTATTCAATTTAGCAAGCTTTATTTAAAAATTGTTATTGCTTCCTGCAAATCCTTTTTTACTTATAAAACAATAGCTTAAGTTTTATAATAAAAAGAATTGCTAACAACAATTTATATATAATCAATAAAATTCTTTCTTAACAGTTCTCTAAAACCCGTATAAAATCATCTAAAGTATATTCTGCAGGTTTTTTTAAATGAATTCGAATAGTTAAATTTCCGGCTATACCTTTAATATCATATAATCCTTTAACTCTAATTTTGAAAAATGGTCTTTCAAAATGATCAAAATATTGAACGTCGCCCTTTTGTCCGAGTTTAAATACAATTTCTTTTGTAATTTCACAATCAAGCAATAGTTCTTTAATAAGTGTTCCGTCAAAACAATCTTCCACATGTTTTATCTGCATAACTTTCATTCACATACCGCACATATTTCTCTTATGGCAAATAAAAAACTATCTATCTCCTTATCGGTTGTAAAAGATGAGGGACTCACACGAACCGAACCATCCGGAAATGTTCCGAGCTGCTTATGAATAAGCGGGGCACAATGCAGACCTGCTCTAACGATAATCCCAAAAGAGTTCTCCATAATATATCCAATGTCATTGGGTTCCATTCCGATAATATTAAACGAGAAAATTGTAGAGTCTATACATTTGTTATTTGCCGGATAAAGAATTAATTGAGTATTATTACATAACTCTTCTTTCATTCTATTACAACAAGTTACTACATGTTGGTGTATTTTAGCTGTGCTTTTTTCCAAAACATACTTCACTCCTTCATAAAGAGAAACAATTCCCGGAGTATTCTGCGTACCGGCTTCAAAATACATAGGTACGATTTCCGGTTGGAACAAATAATCGCTTCTCACGCCTGTACCACCAACTATAAGAGGCTTCAAAGCTACTGTTTCACGAATATATGCACCACCAATTCCTTGAATACCATAAAGAGATTTGTGACCTGTAAAAGCAAGTATATCAATTTTCATACTTTCGACATCAATGGGGATAATTCCGGCACTTTGGGATGCATCAACAATAAATGTTATATTTTTTGCTTTTGTAATTTCCCCTATTTCTTCAAGACAGTTTACTGCGCCTGTCACATTTGAACAATGATTAACTATAACAGCCGTTGTATCTTTGTTAATACAATTTTTTATATTCTCCGCCGAAACATAACCCGTTTGGTCGCAGTCCGCAATAGAAAGCTTAATTATTCCATCTCTCTCAAGAGTTTTTAATGGGCGCAATACCGAATTGTGTTCAATGGCAGTAGTAACTACGTGTTTATCTTTTAGGTCTAACCCCATTATTGCAAGATTCAGAGAAGCCGTAGAACCTGACGAAAATACAATCCTTGAGGGATTTTGGACATTAAATAGAGAGGCAAGCAGTTTCCGGCACTCCATAAAAACATCAGCACATTCATGTCCAAAACCGGTACGCGCATGATGAAAAGGTAATTCCTCAAGGTTTCTCTTCACGGCATTAATTACTTCCTGTGGTTTCGGAAAACTTGTAGCAGAATTATTTAAATATATATAATTACCATTAAATGCTTTTGAAGTCATATTATAATATCCGAAATAATAAAACGGGAGGAAAGTGTTTTCACTCCCATTTTGCTTATTATTATTCCTATCTTTCGGTTGCTCTTGTTACAACAAATTCGCCATAAGCGTCACCGCATTCAATACCTTTAACTTGTTTACACTCAAATACACCAACGTTTTTACCTTTTGTGTCATATTCTCCTGCATAAGCAAGCTCCATAAAACCGGCAGAAACACCGGCAATCATAAACGCACTCATTTTGGTTGAAGCACCTATTTTAACAATATTCGATTCGTAATAATTATAGGCTCTTACTACCATTTTTTCGCCCGGTATTAATTCAACAATCTCAGAATCAGCCCAGCCGAAAGCAGTAAAAACTGCATAAGCACCATGTAAAATATCCTCAGGTACATTCTCAATCATTGGTTTTACAACCGCATTCCATTCATCCGATGTAATTATGCCATAACCGGTATGATATCCACATTCATGAGCAGCATTATAAAGAAGATATTTTTTGGCTTCCAATATGTCTCCGGTTGCTTTTGAGGTCAAACGTTCTGCAAACGCGTTCCAAAATTCTGCAGGCAGTTGGTTTATCATTACGTTAAAACTTTCAATTATGCCGTTTTCATCAGGCAGTACTTGAATTTGAGACAATTGTTGTATAATTTTTTTTCTGTCAATAGCCATTTTTTACCTCCTTATCACATTAAATTTGGATGTTGTGGCACCCATAACTATGCTCTGGGTTTCAATTGCTGAAAATTCTTTTGGATTAGTACCCAATACAACTTCAAACATTGCTTCAATAAACCCCGCAGAGATATAATTAATCGGTCTATCATATATTCCAAATTTCTTTTTCCAGCCTTCATCAACATGAGAAGCAACCATCTCTACTTCACCGCTATCTTCACCCAAAAAGATGACTTTCATCTGGCCAAGTCCAAGTATCGAATGATACTGGCAGCACAATTCCATTATTTCCCGAATAGAATTCCCTGTATAATATTTTTTTAAATATGTGTTAAGCATTTTTCTAAAAGAATCTCTGGCAGTCTCCTTTAGAAGTTCGGTTTCATTAGCATCAAGAGCTAACTGTGTATAAAGCGCAGTATAGTGATGACAGTGAAGCACTATCAATGTACCATTCAAATAGTGCTGTTTATTTTTCTGATCATAAAAATGATCATACTTCAGTTCGTTCTTTACAATTTCAGCCATTTTTGCTCCCGGTTTATTTAAATTCTTTTTTGATTTCGCGCATTGCAATTTCCATTTTATGGATATCCTCAGGCGTATCCGGCTTATCGTGCGCATTTGCGCTTGAGATGTTAGATAGAATCGCTAACCGCACTTTTGCCTTTAAACCCCCAATTCTAGCAGCTTCCAAATAGTAACTTTCAAGTTTTTGAGCCATTAATTTTTCTCCCATTATTTTTTTTTAGAACTATGGTATCTCATTAAGCACAGTGGACACAAATCGGCTTTAATTATATTTTCTTTTTAATCTCCTTTTTTATTTTAAGTTAAGTATTTATTATTGAATTTGCAAGTGGGATTATTCATTAATAACGGTTTTTTTATTTTAAATAATTAATTAAGATAATTGATCTAACAGGAATTCCATTATTATATCAATTATCCGAATCTCTAGAATTTGTGAAGTGCAAGCTTTAGAGAAGTTTAATATTTCACAAAATACGCTTAAGATTTTAATGAATCTGTTAATAATAATTATTATATTTGTTAAAAAATTATGAGTTTTATTATGACAACTTTACCACCATCAAAAATAAATAAATTTAACGAAAATACAATTGAACGAAAATCATACGACTTAGCAGAATCATTTAGCAAATACCTGCCAATTGCCAACCATAGAAATAGATTAGGTTTTAATATTTATAAAAATTTAACCGGACAAGGTGATTCTGCCGAAATGATAATAAAAACAGGAAAATACAAACTGGAAGGAATTGAAAAAACAGAGTTAATTAATTTGTTAGAAGCAGAATTAGCTAAACTAGCATAATTAAAAATTCATTTCGGGTACTTTATCTCTATAAAAGGACGTAAATATTTCCGCAATTTCTTTGGGGTTATCTGTATGTACAAATGAAGTCATTTCATCTTTTGTAATATAACCGTATTCATCTTTAACTTTATACATCCATTCAAGCAAACCGGACCAAAACTCTTTACCAACTAAAATAATTGGGACTTTACGAGTATTATATATTTGAATTAGTGTTATGGTCTCAAAAAATTCGTCTATTGTTCCCAAACCACCAGGTAAAATAACAAATCCTAAAGATATTTTAAGCATACATAATTTACGATAGGCAAAATTCTTAAACCGAACATTTTTTTCTTTATCAACAAATGGGGGGATAAAAAGGTCGTTTACAACATTCACACCTGTACTGCTGCCTAAGTTATCAGAAGCAGCTCTATTGGCAGCCTCCATCAATCCGGGTCCACCGCCTGTAATAATACCAAAATTTTTATTTACAAGTTCGGCTGATATATTATAAGATAGGTCGTAATATTTATCTTCAACTGATGCCCTTGCTGAGCCAAAAATTGTTACACTTGGTTTTATTCTCAGTAATTTGGATATACCATCATAATAATCTTGGGCATATTCAAACAGTTTGTTAAATTCATCAGTTAAGTGTTTCGAGCTGTAATTCATAAAACCCCAAAATTAGTGATCTTGTCTGTATTCAATGGTTGGATTGTAAGGTCGGGCTATCGTTCCGGCTGAAGGATAAAACATTTTTTTATTATAACTTGTATCTTTTGAATTAGTATCCTCATAAATTGAATTATAATTTATAACAACAAATCTTGTTGATTTAATAGGTGAACCTGTTTGAGTTTTGCGTTCTTTTTTTCTTCTTTCACTATTATGCGTATTATTTTGTACCGAACTTTCCTCGTAATGTTTTTGTTTTGCCCTTCTTCGCTTTTCTCGTTCGTATTCACGATTTTTCAATTCGGTATCAGTATATCTTCTAACCTCATGACTACTTTTTACCGTTTGGGAGGCTTTAAGATTATTTGGCTTTTTAACACTTTCTTGTGTTTTTTGGGCAAATACCACAACGGCTATTTTTGATATTATAATTACAACTATCAAAAAACTTGCACTATATATTAAAATTGTAATAAATAACGGTACTAATTCCATAATTCCTTTTTACTATAACATATTCTTCAAACAAATATCAAGCCAATTATTACTTACTTAAACTCCATTATTTAGATAATTATTATACAAAAAATTGTCTCATAATAAGATATGTATATTTTTGAAACAGTTAAATTACCAAAATAGTTATAACTAAAATCAAAATATAAGAACTTTTATTATTAAAATTTAAAATTTCATTTTGTTGTAATCTATTCAACAGCACCAAATATCATGTAAAAACATTTATACCTGTTATTAAAGACCTATTTTGCCAAAACGGTATAAAGAAAGTCTTGTTCCTACTAAGGTTATCAAAAAAAATACAAAACCATTAATGCAAACAAAAACGATAAACATTTATAGTCCTAATAAAAGCAAACTCGAAAAGAATAAAAAGTTAACCAAAACAAGGACAAAATATTCTATCTAATCTTGAAAAATCTTATATTTATTAACAAAAAAAAGTTAACCTATTTAATGACGCTACAGGCAAAAAATGCAAATAATAAAAACAGAAATCCCTAAGAACTCTTCATTATATAGTGATCATCATAAATATAATTATTTTGATAGTTATGAAGCAATTATAAAGGATAAAAACAACTTATTGGGAATTAGCGATATTGCAAAAGCATTTTTAAAGCTTGGGCCAAAGTGGATTGATTATTTATTAATTATAAGAAACAAAATTGTTTCATTATTTGGTTTAAAAACTACAAACAATATTGATAAAACAAAATATTCAGACATCTTAAATTTTGAACCCGAAGAGCGGATTGGGATTTTTAAGGTATTTAGCAAAACAAATAACGAAATTATTTTAGGCGAAGATGATAAACATTTGAATTTTAGAGTATCATTGTTTTTAGAAGAATCAAAAATTAATAAAACTGATAAAATTATAACTGTAACAACAGTTGTAAAATATAATAATTGGCTTGGGCGACTTTATTTTTTTCCGGTTAAACCATTTCATAAACTTATTGTTCAGATTACTATGAAAAAAAATCTTCAGGAGTTAGAAAAAAATTCATAAAAGAAAAAAAAGGGTTACTTTGAGTGAAGCCGGAATTTTATATTAAATAATTCGATATTAAAATATAAAACAGTATTTCAATACTTTTGCAGTATAAAGCAGCATAAAAATGAAAATGTTAAATAAAAGCACTAATGGAGTATTATATATATTAGCAGAAGTTGACCTAATTTTTATGCAAATACAAAAGTAGTACTGTTTATTATCCCAAATCTCCTTATTTAATAATTTGCGGACCGCAATGCTGCAAAAATATTCACTTATGTATAGCAAAAGAGACTTCCATATAACTTTCCAACACCGTAACCTATCGCTTTTATAATTATTTAAAAAAAATTAATTTTTCTTTTTTTTTATATAAATAAATACAGTAAATTATACAAATCCTTTTATTGTTTTAAAAAGGAAATAGAAACTTTTTAATAATAAAATAGTATAAATACTAATAAAAAAAATGAAAGGTATAAAACTGGACATTATAGATAAAAGCAATTACTTCCGTGGAATTCTTCTTTTAATTAGGAAAGACTTCCATATCTCTTCACCTGAAAGAGATTTTGTATTTAGAATTGGCAAAACTTTAGGATTTGATCGCGAGTTTATTGACGATAGTATTAAAGATTTGATGTATAACGAATATATTGAAGATAATCCTCCAAAATTTTCGGATCCTGAAATAGCCAAAAGTTTTATTATTGACGGATTAAAGGTTGTTTCCACAGACACCGTTGTTGATCCGAACGAAATCAGTTTTTTAAATAAAACTGCAGAAAACAATTCCCTGCCTGATATTTGGTTTAAGGAAACTTTGAAGTCGGATTATAGGATTCCGTATAACAAAACCGGAATGGAAAACGTGAATTTTGAAGTAGTTAATTATATTTAATTTTTATTGTTAATTATTAGTTTGTTTTTGCTTTTTTCTTTTTTATTTTAATATTTGTATTTATTAAAATGATGATAACAAGCTAATAAAAAACAATAAGGATTGATACTATGATTAACAGAAGAGACCTATTAAAAATTGGAGCTTTAGCTTCAGCGTCTGCAATTATTCCATTCAACAGTTTATTTTCTAAAACAAAACCTTTTTCTAATCCAATTAAAACAATTAAACCACCACGCTTAAAAATTGGCGACACTATTGGACTAGCCGTACCCGGCAGTTCAATTAACGAAGAAGAGTTAAAAGATTCAATTATTAATATGGAAAAACTTGGTTTTAAGGTTTTTCATACAGATAGAATTCTTAAAAAAACCGGTTTTCTTGGTGGCACTGATCAAGAACGCGCCGCCGATTTAAACGAATTGTTTGCCAACAAAAAAATTAAAGCTATTATTTGCGCTCGCGGTGGTTATGGCTGCAATCGTCTTGCCGAATTAATTGATTATAATATTGTTAAAGCAAATCCAAAAATTATTTGCGGATATAGCGATATTACAACATTACTTTACCAGTTGTACTCGCAAACCGGATTAGTTTGTTTCCATGGACCTGTTGCAACATCCACATTTAATGAGTTTTCCGTTAATAACTTTATGAATACTTTAGTAGAACCTAAAGATACTTTTACCATGAAAAGCGCTGACGAAGATAAAGACAAACCCGATTATAAGCGTTTGGTTATTAATCCGGGTACTGCCGAAGGAGTTCTTGCCGGAGGTAATTTATCACTTGTTGTTGGTCAAATTGGTACCAAGTATGATGTATGCTTAGATAATAAAATTTTATTTATAGAAGAAGTTGGCGAAGAGCCATATAGAATTGATAGAATGTTAACACAACTGCTGCAAGCCGATAAATTAAAAAACGTTGCCGGTATTGCAATGGGTGTATTTAGCGGTTGTGAAGAGAAAAAACATGACCCTGAATACAAAGATGCTTTTACATTACGCGAAGTACTAAAAGAACGGTTAGGTAATTTAAAAGTTCCAATAATTTATGGCTTATCGTTTGGGCATATTACCAATAAATTTACATTGCCATTTGGTATAAAAGCACGTCTTGATACTGATAATGAATCTATAACATTATTAGAAAAAGCCGTAGAATAGACTGTATGTTTGCTCAAGTTGTATTTCCCCTGCCTTTTCGAAATAGTTTCACATATTCAATTCCGGTTGATTACGAAGAGCTGGTGAATGTTGGTACACGAGTAGTAGTTCCTTTTGGAAAACGTGTTCTATCGGGATTTGTGATTGGGCTGGCAAAAGAAACCGATATTAAAAACCAAATACGAGCAATTATAGACATTATTGATGATACGCCGGTTTTTGATGAAACATCTTTAAAATTTTACGAGTGGTTATCTGAATATTATTTATGCTCACTTGGTGAAGCTTTACGGAACTCCATCCCTCCCGGCTTAGATATCGAATCAAAACGGCAAATAATTTCGGATTGTGAATATTGCAATAAACTGCTAAATGAAGAAAAAAACAAAACCGGCATTAAAATAAAGCTGTTAAATGTTTTAGCTTTAAAAGAATCGGTAAGCGTTTCTTTTTTGCAAAAGGCGGTTAATAAAAAAAACATCTATTCGGTTCTTAAAAATCTTGAAAAATTGGGCGCAATTACAATTACCGATACTATTGAAGATGCAAAAGTTAAAGTAAAAAAAGTTAAATACGTTGAACTTGCCGATACTTTTGATAGAACTTATGGAATGATAAACGAACTTGAAGCAAAATCTCCCAAGCAGATAATAATTTTATTGGAATTATTATCTGCAAAAGGGATTCCTCTTAAACTAAGCACATTGTTGGAAAAAACCCAAAGCAGTCAAACCTCAATAAATTCGCTTGAATCTAAAAAATTAGTTCGTGTTTTCTTCAAAGAAGTTGAACGTTTACATACCGAAACTTATAAAGAAGAGATTACGGAAATCGATTTAACGGAAAGCCAAAAGGATATTGTTACTAAAGTTGCAGATAATATTTCAAATAAGGAATTTACGCCTTATTTGTTATACGGAGTAACGGGAAGCGGAAAAACACAGGTATATATTGAACTTGCCAAACAAGCTTTAAAAATAGGACGTTCTGTTTTAATACTTGTTCCCGAAATTTCTTTAACTCCGCAGATGATGACGCGGTTTTTAAACACTTTTAAAAATAAAGTGGCTTTAATCCATAGTAAAATGTCACTCGGGGAAAGATACGATTCGTGGCGCGGAATTGTAAAAGGCAAATATACTGTTGTTATCGGTGCCCGATCGGCAATGTTTGCCCCAATACATGATATTGGATTAATTGTAGTTGATGAAGAGCATGATTCAAGTTATAAACAGACAGATTTACCTCCCAAATTTAACGCACGCGATTCTGCAATTGTAAAAGCAAAAATGAACAACTGCCCCATTATTCTTGGTTCCGCCACTCCATCAGTTGAAAGTATGTATAATGCAATTACTGAAAAATACCAATTATTGCGACTTGATGAACGTGTTGATGATGCAAAAATGCCAATTATTAAATTAATTGATATGCTTGAAGCAAAAAAACATAAACAGGTTGAAAATATTTTTTCTAAGGAATTAATTGAAGAAATAAAAATTCGGATAGAAAAAAAAGAGGGTGTAATAATTCTTCAAAACAGAAGAGGTTTTGCAACTCAGGTGTATTGTGATGATTGCGGCGAAATCGAAAACTGTCCCGATTGCAGTGTTGGACTTGTACACCATATTGATAAAAATATTTTACGCTGCCATTATTGCGGATTTACAAAAACAATTCCAAAAAGCTGCTCAAAATGCGGTTCAATTCATCTAAAATTTTTTGGCACAGGCACACAGCGTGTAGAAGATGAACTTAGTTATTATCTGCCTACTTACAAAATTGAACGTATTGATTCCGATACAATGGAAACAAAAGGTAAATTTGGCGATATTATGAATAGCTTTAGAAATGGCGATATTGACATATTGGTAGGTACTCAAATAGTCTCAAAAGGATTAGATTTTGCAAATGTTACGTTGGTTGGAGTTGTATCAGCAGAAACTTCGTTATGGATGCCCGATTTTAGAGCCGATGAAAGGACTTTTCAATTATTAACTCAAGTTGCAGGGCGTGCAGGAAGAAGCAAAGCAGAGGGAGAAGTATTAATTCAAACTCAAAATCCTAAAAACTTTGTATTAAATAAAGTATTACAAAACGATTACGCCGGTTTTTTTGAACATGAACTTAAAGCTCGCGAACTAAACAATTACCCCCCTTTTGCCAGACTTGCCTTAATTGAAGCCAAAGGTGAAGATGAAAACGAAACAAGAACTGCAATCAATCAATTTTATAATATTTTATTAAAAGAAGGTAATAAACTTACCATTACTAATCCTTTTCCGGCTGTGATTGCAAAAATAAAAAAATCTTATCGTTTTCATATATTAATTAAATGCCCGCGGAAACTTGACCCATCCGCCAAATACTTACGTTCGGCAATATTAAATACTTATGCTTTGTACAATCAAACCGCACGCTTTAAGGATATAAAAATTATTATTGATATTGACCCGCAAACAATAATGTAATTTTTGATATATTAGTTTGTGTTTGCCTTGTAGTTGAAGCGAAAAATTGTTGTGTAAACGACACCCAACGCAAAAAAATTATTTATTTTGTCCAATTTTCTCTAACAATTTATTTAAATTTTCTTTTTCATCAGCCGTAAACACACTAAATAGTTCCTCTATTTTTGTGTTATAAACAGGCAGTATAAGGTTTATTGTTTTTTCTCCTTCTTCGGTAAGTTCTGCAAGTATAATACGTCTATCCTGTCTTGAAGGAACTCTTTTAATCAAATTTTCCTTTTCTAAATTATCAACAATACAGGTTATGTTTGCACCGGTAACGTTTAGTTCTTTACCAATTGCCTTTAAAGGAATACTCCCCCGGCGTTTAACAGCTTCTAAAACACTAAATTGGGGTATAGTTAATTTTGAATTTTGCAAATATTTAACCTTAATTTTTTTAACTTTTTCGGTAATAATATTTATGTTATCCAGCAATTTTTCATTAATATAACTTACATTATTTTCATTCATAATCACATCTCAATTTAGATTTTAATAATAATAATTGCGCAGTTGTAATTTTAATTCTTTATAATTTGGGTAAATGCTTTTTACCAAATTCCAAAACTTTGCAGAATGATTCATTTCAACAAGATGAAACAATTCGTGAATTATAACATAATCTATTAAAATCGGTTCACATTTCATAAGTTTATAGTTTAACGTAATAACCTTTTTACTTGTGCAACTGCCCCACCTGCTAACTAATTTACGTATTTTTAACTCATTAAATCTTAAATTACAACTATTGGCAAGTAAAGTTATTCGTGCTTCTAAATAATCTTTTCCGTTTTTCTTTAAAAAACTATCGTATTTTTTTTCTGAAATTATTTTAGTTTCATCAAAAAGTTGTTCGTGTTCATTTTTTAGATAAAGTTTTGGAAAAGTTTCAAACGTAACTTCTTTTCCTAAATAAAAGTATTTATTTTGCAAACTATTCGATTTTTTATGAACCTGCTCAATCCAGCCAATATGTTCTTTTATTATTGCGTTGGCAATTTCAAAGCTCTTTCTATAAGGGATTACAACCTCAATACCTCTTTCCGGATGCATTTGCAGTTTTATATGTTTTGCGGTTTTACTTTTACGTACCGAAATTGATATCTGTTTATCTTTAATATCTATTGTTCTTATATCCAAATTTAACTATTTTTAGTTTTTATATTTTCTAATTATAACAAAATAAAAATCAAAAATATAATTTATTTTTTAAATCATTAATTAATTGCTCTTAATTTCCTATCAAATGATAAATTTTACCCAAATAACAGATAACATTAGCAATACTTTTAATAATAAAATTGATAATAAACTATATAATAGTTTTTTATATAAAATTAAGGACATTAATTTTTTTAATATTATTAATAATCTTAACATTAATGATTATTTTTACTGGCAAAATAATTTAACCGATTTTACTTTTTTGGCTATTGATAATTTAGATAAAGCAATATTTAGCAGATGTAATAATTTTGCGGATATAAAAAATTCCATTATTTCGGTTAAAGAGAATTTTTCTATTCATTACGAAAATACTAATATACCGTTAATTATAGGCGGAGTTAAGTTTTACGAAGAGAACTCACAAAACTGGGAAAACTTTAGCAATTACGACTTTTTTATACCAAAACTGCTTTTTATTAAAGAAAATGAAACATGTTATTTAGTTATTAACACAAACACAAACGATATTTCAATTGTTCATAACTATCTACTAAAAATAGAAAATTTAACTAATAATTCAAACTTCTCTAAACAAATTCCCAAAGGGAAGATTATTTATAACGAATCATTGGAAAAATGGGAAAACAAAGTAAATTCCGCAGTTCTGGACATTAAAAACGATCAATACAAAAAAGTTGTAATTGCCAGAATAAAAAAAATTGAATTAAATACCCATAATGGATTAGAACATTTACCACAATTTTTATCAACATTAAGTTATAATCATAAGGATTGTGTGATTTTTGGTTATAAAAAAGCAAATTCTGCTTTTTTTGGTGCTTCACCCGAAAAATTTATAAATTTAAGTAATAATATTTTAGAAACAGACGCATTGGCCGGTTCAGCATTAATAACCGATAAAGGGAAATTGGATGCTGATTTGGACGATATTTTACTGCATGACAAAAAAAACTTAGACGAACATAACCAAGTTTTAGAATACATTATTGCCGGATTAAAAGACTATGCCATATCTATTAATTACAGCAAAACTCCAATAGTTAAAGATTTACATTATATTAAGCATTTATGGACTCCAATCAAAGCCGAATTAAATGACAAATCAATTATTGAAATAATTGAATCATTATTTCCTACTCCGGCTGTTTGTGGTTTTCCAAAAGACAAAGCTCTGGAAGCTATAAAAAAACTGGAAACTGATTCCCGAGGTTTATATTCCGGGTTAGTAGGTTGGTTAAATCTTTCAGACAATTCCGAGTTTTACGTTTCTTTACGTTCCGCTTTATTAAAAGAGAACTTTTTATATGCTTTTGCCGGTTGCGGTATTGTTAAAGGTTCGGATTATAAAAAAGAGTACGATGAAACCGAAAGCAAATTTACTCCTATAATTAATTTGGTGCAAATTGAAAATTGATATAAATATAAATTATTTGATTAGTTCTGTTTTTATTAAACGTCTGCAGGCTCTTGGTGTAAAACATGCATTAATTTCACCCGGATCTCGTAATACACCTTTGGTTTGTGTTTTGGCAGAATGTACAGAAATTACAAAAACTGTAATAATTGATGAAAGAAGCAGTTCGTTTTTTGCTTTGGGCACCGCAAAAGTTAGCAATACCCCCGTATTAATTGTTACAACTTCAGGAACTGCGGTTGCAGAACTTTATCCGGCAATTGTTGAAGCCTATCAAAATCGAATTCCCCTTATCATTTGTACTGCAGATAGACCTGCAGAACTACTGGATTGCGGCGCAAACCAAACAATCAATCAAGATAATATTTTTGCAAATCATATTAGAATGTATTACAATATTAAACAATTTAATACAACCGAAGAATCGTTAAACAAATTGCTTGATATTACGGAAGAGGTTTATTTAATAGCAACCAGATTTGATTCAGGCCCGGTTCATATCAATTTCCCCTTTGATAAGCCATTAGAACCTGAATCTTTTACAACTAATATAAACAGCGATGTGTTTGAAAAAATTAACGAAAGTGTTAATAAACCTATTACTGATTTTAGTAACAATTATAATTTAGTATCAAAAAAAATAACAAATGTTGCCGAAAAATTAAAAAGTTTACGAAAAGGGATTATTATTGTAGGTCCCGGCAATTATTCGACTGAGTTTTTTGACCAGTGTTTATTATTTGCAAAAATGTTTAATTTTCCCATTTTTGCAGATGCTTTATCTTCCTTTAGGTTTTATAAAAGCAGCAATAAATTTTTATTGAATAATTATCCCATTTTTTTAGCTAATGAATTAATATTTGAAAAATTACAAGCTGAAATAATTATTCAATTTGGTAAAACACCTACGGCTAAATATCTTTTGGAGTATTTTGGAAAAAGTAACGCATACAAAATACTTATTAATACTTTTGGTGGACTTTTTGATCCTTCCAAATCTGCTGATTTAATTTTAGGGATTGACGAGCTAAAATTTTTGAAAACTCTTTTATCCGATTTAAATGAGTTTGATTTATCACCAAACAGTACTTGGTTTGATCTTATAAAAGGGTTGGATGATATTGCAGAAACAGTAAAATCCAAAACAATAATTGATGCTGATTTCCCCTTTGAAGGAAAAATTGTTTTAGAAGTATTAAAAAATGTACCACAAAACAGCAATTTGGTATTAGCTAATAGTATGCCTCCGCGCGATTTGGATTATTACGCCGGATCAGTTGACAATAATGTTACTGTTTATTGTAATCGTGGTGCAAGCGGCATTGACGGCAACACTGCAACCGCCGCCGGTATTGCAGCTAATTGTTTGCAAAATACTTATTTTATAACCGGCGATTTATCTTTTTTACATGATATTGGAAGTTTATTTGTATTAAAACAGCAAGATATAAGATTGTGTGTTGTATTGATAAACAATAATGGCGGCGGAATTTTTAATATGCTGCCAATTTCTAAAAACGAAAATGTATTTGAAAAATATTTTTTAACTCCTCATAATTTAAGCTTTAAGGAAATTGTTAAAGGTTTTGGAGGAAATTATTGTATAATCAACAGTTGGGAACATCTTAAAACCGAATTGGCAAAATTTGAAATTAGCACAGGATATACAATTTTAGAAATACAGACAAATTCGCAAATTTCTGCTATAGCACGTAATAATTATAAACAAGCAGTTATTAATGAAATTACAAACAAAATTAATTAACACTTTGTTTGATGGTATTGATTGGAATTGTATAATACCTGAACAAAAAAAAGATAATTCAAAACCGATTATTTTTTTACACGGATTTGCCGGAAATGCAAACGACTGGATATTTCTGTTTGATAAATTGTATTCTAAAAATTATTATCCTATTTTTTTAGATATTTTAGGACATGGATTAAGCAGCTCTCCGGACGATATTTCTTTTTATACCGAAGAAAAATTAGTTTTACAGCTAAATTCCGTAATTAACAAACTCACTAAAAGTAAAATAATATTAGCCGGATATTCACTTGGGGGAAGACTTGCATTATCTTATGCCTCCAATTATTTGAATAACATTGATACACTTATTTTAGAAAGTACAACTGCCGGAATAAGTGACAAAATATTACAACAGGAAAGACTTAAAAACGATATAAAAATAGCCGAAAAAATAAAAAATAATAACCTTGAGGATTTTTTTAATTATTGGTATAATCTGCCGTTATTTAGTTCGTTGCAAAATTTACCTGCCAAAGATTTTACCGATCTAATAAATAAAAGAAAAATTAATTCTGCAATTGGCCTATCTAATATTATGGTTGGGTTTAGCCAGGGTGTTATGCTGCCAAAATGGGATTTGTTAAAATGTATTAATATCAAAACTTTGTTGTTAAGCGGCCGGCTTGATATTAAATTTACAGAATTGAATAAAAAGATGAATTTATTGATCCAAAATTCCGTACATAAATCAATTATTAACAGCGGACACATCCCACATTTAGAAAATACTTCTTTATTTGGAAATTATTTGTTAAATTTCTTAGAACCATAAAAATCTAAACTTTGTTGTAGCTAAAAAGAGGAATTGATGTTTAATTGGATATTGGCAAAAGATTATAAAGATATAACATACCATAAAATGGATGGAATAGCAAAAATTGCATTTAACAGACCCGAAGTACGCAACGCATTTAGACCCGATACTGTAAAAGAACTTTTTGATGCTTTGAATGATGCACGTGAAGACAGCAGCATTGGTGTTGTTTTATTAACCGGAAACGGTCCGGCAAAAGATGGAAAATATTCTTTTTGTTCCGGTGGTGATCAAAAAATTCGCGGCGATAAAGGTTACATAGGTGCCGACGGCATCCCCAGATTAAATATATTGGATGTTCAAAAACAAATACGCAGCATACCAAAACCTGTTATTGCTTTGGTTGCAGGTTATGCTATTGGCGGAGGTCACGTTTTACATGTTGTTTGTGATATGACAATTGCAGCCGATAATGCTGTTTTTGGTCAAACCGGCCCCAAAGTAGGCAGTTTTGACGGTGGTTTTGGTGCCAGTTATTTAGCTAGATTGGTTGGTCAAAAAAAAGCTCGCGAAATTTGGTATTTATGCCGTCAATATAATGCTCAAGAGGCATTTGATATGGGTTTAATTAACAAAATTGTACCTGTTGAAAAACTTGAAGAAGAAGGTGTTATCTGGGCTAACGAAATTTTACAAAACAGTCCTCTTTCCCTGCGTTTGTTAAAATCCGCTTTTAATGCCGAACTTGACGGACAAGCCGGTATTCAGGAACTTGCAGGTAATGCAACTTTGTTATATTATATGAGTGAAGAAGCTCAAGAGGGCAAAAACGCGTATAATCAAAAAAGAAAACCGGATTTTTCAAAATTTCCAAGGGTGCCATAAAAAGTTATGCAAAACAGTGCTGTTAAAACTATCTCAAAAACCGAAAGTTGGATTTTGGCAAGCAGGCCTAAAACACTTTTAGCTGCAATCGTTCCGGTTTTAATCGGTTCGGCTTTAGCAATAAAAGCTGATAAATATCATTTGTATGCATCTTTAATTGCATTAATTTGTTCCATTGCAATTCAAATTGGGACTAATTTTGTTAACGACTTATACGATTTTTTAGCAGGTTCTGATAGTAAAAACAGATTAGGACCGCAAAGAGCTTTATCAAGCGGGTTAATTACGGTAACTGAAATGAAATGGGCTATTATTATTACTTTTTCAACAACTTTTTTGCTTGGTATGTACCTTGTTTATTTAGCTGGATGGATAATTTTTTTAGTCGGCATTTTATCTATTTTTGCCGGAATTGCTTATACCGCAGGACCTTACCCTTTGGCTTATAACGGCCTGGGTGATATTTTTGTATTTATCTTTTTTGGATTTGTTGGTACGGTTGGAACCTATTTTGTTCAAGCCTTAGAAATTAATTCGTTTGTTGTTTGGGCTTCAATTCCGGTTGGTGCTTTAATTACAAATATTTTAGTTGTTAATAATTATAGAGATGTTGAAGAAGATAAAATGCACGGCAAAAACACATTAGCCGTTAAATTTGGTCGTAAATTTACCCGCCTGCAATATTTATCTTTTATGATTTTATCGTATGCAATATTAATTTTGGTATATTTTACATATAAACAAAGTATTTATATTTTTCTTCCTTTACTTTCCTTTCCTTTAGCAGTTAAATTGATTAGAATGATTTTTACCTTACATGGTACGGATTTGAATAAAACCTTAGAACTTACTGCAAAACTTTCAGCCCTTTACGGTTTATTATTTGCCATTGGAATATTAATATGAAATTTTTGGCTTTAAGTTATGTCAAATTTCCTATTGTTTTAACTCAAAAAATTTTTACTTCAAAGCAAACCATAAGTACTAAAAACAGTTTTATCATTAAAGCTTTACTTTCAGATAATAATTATTATTTTGGGGAAGCAGCTCCATTAATTAATTTTTCATTTGAAACAGAAGAAGAGATAGAAAATTCTATCAGTACAGTCTTTAACAAACTTAGCAATATTGATTTCCTCTTTGATTTTGATTCAATAATAAAACAATTAGATGATTTACAAATACCAAACAGTTTGCGTTTTGCGGTTGAACAGATAATTATAACTTATTACGCAAATAAGCCCGAAACTAAAGAATATTTTACCGGAAAAATTAAATCAAACTTCATTAAAATTAATGCGTTAATCAGTTTAACCGATAATAATAATATCATTAATCAAATTCATTCTAAAATAAAAAAAGGATTTGATACTTTTAAGCTTAAAATGGGAATAAATAATTTTACTGATGAGTTGAAATTATTGGAAAATATCAATAAAGAGTTTGGTAATAAAATAAAAATCCGTTTGGATTTAAACGGTAAATGGTCTTTAAATGAAGCATTGATAAACATTAAACATTTAGAGAAATTTAATATTGAATATATTGAAGACCCCGTAAACAATATTATTGATATGGCAGAACTTACCAAAAACACAAGTATTCCAATTGCCGTTGATGAAGTTATTAACGACTCAAATAATATAGAATTATTATTATTTAATAGTTACTTAAACACAATAATAATTAAACCAATGTTGTATGGCAGTATTTTTAAAATAATTGAAATTATTACCAATCCGCAATATTTTAACAATAAATTTATTATATCGTCTTTATTTGAATCATCTTTGGCAAAACCTATTTTAGTATATCTTGCTTCGTTATGTACGCCTAATTTAGCACATGGATTAAGCACGTTTGATATACTTAAAACAGATACCGCAAGCAATATATTACCCATGACAAAAGGAAATATTAATTTTAATTCTGACAATATATTTAATTTAGTTAACCAAAATAATTTAATTGTCAATTACAATGAATATAATTAATCCTGTTGATTGGTTAAAGCACCAAGTAAAAACTAATGGTTACAAAACCTTTATTTTTACAGAGGACAAAAAGATAACTTACCTTGAGTTTTTTGGACATGTTTATTCCTTTTCTAAAGATTTGCAATATTTGAACGAGTTGCCGGTTAAAAACATTGGACTTTTATATAACAACGGCCTTGAGTTCTTATATTATATTTTTTCGTTATGGAATTTAGGTTTAACTCCCGTATTGTTTAATTCAAAGTTAACGGATAATGAAATTATTGAATTATATGATTATTCCGACTGTATCGATTTTTTTTCCGATAGATCTTTTGATTTTAGTTTTACCAATAAAATTTTAGACCTAAATAACATAAATTTTGAAGGTTATAAACAAATTCCCAATACGGCTTGTATTATTTTTACATCCGGTACCACATCAAAAGCAAAAGGTGTTGTTTTACCTTTTGAAAGCATTATTAATTCGGCATTAGATTTTAATAAAACATTTAATTGTTCTTCCGATGAAATATTTATGGTCTCCCTCCCCTTTTATCATATTGGGGGATTAATGATAGTTATTAGAGCATTAATTTCCGGCAGCACAGTTTTTATTCCCAAGTCGCTAAAACCCGCTGATTTTATTGATGGAATTATTTTATCCTCACCTGCTTATATCTCGGTTATTCCCAAACAATTAAATGATATTTTGGAAAGAAATGTTGTTAACAAAAATCTCAAAGCATTAATTGTTGGCGGTTCGGCAACGGATACAACACTAATACAAAAAGCCTTGGAGTACAATCTTCCTGTTTATAAAGTATATGGCTCTTCCGAAACATCTTCAATGGTTACAATATGTACTCCCGATGAAGTAAAATTATTTCCCTCATCTTCCGGTAAAGCCATAGGCCCTAATAAAGTATATTCCATAAATGATAAAGGGGAAATTAATCCTCCCGATATCTCAGGAGAAATTGTTGTAGAAAGCAGCACACTGTTTTACGAATATTATAAAAAACCGTATGAAACCAATAATAAGTTAATAAACATAAGATACTATACGGGCGATATTGGATATATAAACGAAAATGGTTTTTTGTTTATTCAAAACAGACGCGAGGATTTAATCATTTCAGGCGGCGAAAACATTAGTCCGTATGAAATTGAGCAAACGTTAAAACAAATGCCCCACGTTAAAGATGTGTGTCTTGTAGGCGTTAAAGATAACCAATGGGGAGAAGTACCTGCCGCTTTTATTATTGCTGATTCAATAATTACAATTCCTGATATTATAGATTTTTTAAGCCCCAAACTTGCCCCATTTAAGATACCCAAACATTTTATATTTGTTAACCAATTCCCGCTGAATGATATGGGTAAAATAAATAAAAACGCGTTGAGGAATTTAATTAGTTAATTTATACCCTTCTGTAAGGGATTTATTCTGATCATAAACTACAACATTAAAATTAAAAGTTTGCGAGATGAATCTCGCACTACAAATTGCTTAAATCTAATTTTAAAAGAAGATAATGCCCACTAATTAAACGTAATCCTTTCCCATCCGTAAACGAATGGGCTTTTACGCTTCTATTAACGTGTTTTCCCGAGGGGATTAAACCAATAATTTAAATTCCATTAACATCAATCATGTTAATCATTGTAATCATACTAATCACAGTTTAAGACAATGTTTTCACCTGCAGCGCAGGTACATGTTTGTAACACGCCAACACCAAAGCAACCCACAGCTACGGCGTAGCTGCATGTTCTTTTATAATCTCGTCAAGTACATAATTAAAGAATGTGCAATTACGCCGTAGTTGAAAAGCGGGTCGGTGATTTTGGTTTGGTTACAAATATTCACCAGCTCTGCAGGTGAAAGATTTTTTGAATTGTTAAAATGTATATATTCTACTCCATTGACGATTTATTCGGCTCGTTAAATTGTTATATTAAAACAAA
>JAZDHY010000019.1:0-2160 GCA_043805435.1 bacterium | reverse complement strand
CTTTGTTGGTTTTATAAACCTTATTTTAAAATTAAGTTTATTTTTTAAGCCAATTAAAGTTTTCTTGCCATTAGGTATTTTTATATTCCTCATTGCTATCGGAATAACTATTTATGGTTTTGTTTGGAAAAATATATTTTACGATACTAGTGTTATTCTTCTTTCAGCTACAGCTCTACAAACATTTTTCTTTGGTCTCTTAGCTGAAATAATCGTTCATAATCGGAAATAAAATTTAATGAAAATTCTTTTAGTTAATCCTACAACTTTTAATATGCTCCCAACGATGTTGCCACAATCCATTGATGAAATTCGTGGATATAATCCCCCTTTGGGGATTTTATATTTAGCCGCATATTTACAAAAATACAGTGAGTATCAAGTTGAAATACTCGATTGCCAAGTAGAAGAATTGGATTACGGACAAATAGAAAGCAAAATTAAAGAAAAAAATCCAGACGTAATTGGATTAACTACAATGACATTTACCCTAATTGATGTTCTTAATATTGCAAAAATAGCAAAAAAAATAAATTCAAAAATCAAAGTAATTCTAGGTGGACCACATGTTGATATTTATCCTAAAGAAACAATAAACCAGCCGAATATTGATTATTTAGTTTTGGGAGAGGGTGAAAAACCTTTTAAAAATTTACTAGATAATATTAATCAACTTCAACAACTCTATCAAATAAAAGGCATAGTTTTTAAAGACAAAAAAGAAATAATTAATAATGGCAGAGATGAATTTAATAAAGACTTAGATTCTTTACCTTTTCCAGCTCGTCAATTAACGCCTTATCATAAATATTCCTCTGTATTAAGTAATGTTCAACCTATTACAACAATGTTCACTTCACGAGGATGTCCATATAATTGTCTGTTTTGCGATCGCCCTAATTTAGGTAAAATATTTAGAGCTCGTTCGCCTAAAAATGTAGTTGATGAAATGGAAGAATGTTTAAAAATGGGCATTAAAGAAATACTTATTTATGATGATACTTTTACTGTTAATCGTCAGAGAGTTCTGGATATTTGTTTAGAAATACAAAAAAGAGGATTAAACATTAATTGGGATGTTCGCGCTAGAGTGGATACAGTAGATAAAGAATTACTTAAAGCAATGAAAATAAGTGGTTGCCAAAGAATACATTACGGCGTAGAAGCTGGTACTCAAAAAATACTTGATGTTCTAAAAAAAGGAATTACTTTAGAACAAGTAAAAAAAGCATTTAAATTAAGTCGAGAAATAGGTCTTGAAACTTTAGCTTATTTTATGATCGGTTCGCCAACAGAAACCGAAGAAGATATTTTAGAAACAATTAAATTTGCTAAAAAACTCAATCCCGATTTTACTCATATTACTATTACTACCCCATTTCCTTCTACTGATCTGTATCGCATGGGATTAGAACGAAAAATTTGGCCTAATGATCATTGGCAAAAATTCGCTGAAAATCCATCTATTGATTTTTCACCTCCATTTTGGGAAAAAATCTTATCTAAAGAAGAATTAATCTCGTTAAATCAAAAAGCATATCGCGCTTTTTATTTTAGACCAAAATACATTCTTAAAAAAATATTTCAATTAACATCCTTTAAAGAATTAAAAACCAAAAGCAAAGCTGCTTGGGGGATGTTAAAAATATAAATTAAAAAAGAAAATGAAAGTTTTACTAATTAATCCTCCATATATTAATTTTGAAGGAATGAAAGAATCAGGTGGACATATCATGCCTTTTAATTTAGCTTATTTAGCTTCTTATTTAAGAAAAAAAATAAATTGTTCAATTAAAATTCTTGATACTGAAGCACTATTTCTTGATTATTCTGGAATAAAACAACATTTAATAAAAGAAAATCCTGACATAATTGGCTTTACTTGTCTTTCGCCAACGATCAATCATGTTTTAAAAATCTGTCAGATAATCAAAGAAGATTTGAAATTAAATTCATCTATAGTTCTTGGTGGAATTCACCCAACTATTTTTCCAGAAGAAACAATTAAAAATCGTAATATTGATTTTATAGTTGTTGGTGAAGGTGAAATTACTTTTTTTGAATTAGTCAAAACTATTCAAGAAAAAAAATATAACTTTGAAAATATTAATGGACTATATTTCAAAAAAGAAAATCGAATAATCAAAAATCAACCTAGAG
>JAZDHY010000018.1:0-236519 GCA_043805435.1 bacterium | reverse complement strand
CAAAAATAAAGAAAAAGCATTTACAGTTGAAACAGAAGATGATATTTTAATGGTTTGGGTGTAAAATAAATTTTAGTACATTGCAGATATTTATATTAATTATTATTATAAAAACGAGTATTATATGAAACGATTTAATGTCACCGGAGTCTGTGTTCCCGCCATGCATTATATGATTAATACTGATAAAAAACTTAATAAAATGTTAAAATATATTGAATATGGAGACTATTTTTATATTATTAAACCACGTCAATATGGAAAAACAACTACATTGTTTTTATTTGAACAACTATTAAACAAAGATGAAATATACACTGTTTTTAGTATAAGTTTTGAAGGGATGGGAGATGAAATATTTTTAGATGAAGCTTTGTTTTCTAAAGGATTTTTAAATGAGCTGGCACAAATACAACTTTACGAAGGGACTGAAATAGCAAAAAAAATATTAAATGAAGTTGAAAATTGTAATAATTTATCCGATTTATCGAGTTCGATAACAAGAATAATAAAAAATCAAAATAAAAAGGTAATATTAATTATTGATGAAGTAGATAAAAGCAGTAATAATCAATTATTCGTAAGTTTTTTAGGTGTATTAAGAGATAAATACTTAAAAAGAAATCAAGGTAAAGATTTTACATTTTTTAGTGTAATATTGGCAGGTGTACACGATGTAAAAACACTAAGAATAAAAATAAGACCGGATGAAGAACATAAATACAACAGTCCTTGGAATATTGCAACCAATGTTGATGTTGATTTTACATTTAAACCTGAAGAAATTGTAACAATGCTTGATGATTACCAAGAAGAAACAAAAATAAAAATGGATGAAAAGGGGATTAGCGAAAGGATATATTATTTTACAAGCGGACATCCATTTTTAGTAAGCAGAGTTTGTAAAGAAATAGATGAAAAAATATTGCCTCAAAGGGATAATAAAAATTGGGTAGTTGAAGATGTTGATGATGCGGTAAAAAATATATTAAATGAACAAAATACAAATTTTGAAGATTTAATAAAAAATTTGGAAAATAATAACGAGTTGTTAGGTTTTATAACAAACCTAGTTATTGGTAGAAGAGAATATAATTTTGTAGCATTAGCACCATTAATTAATTTAGGTATTACTTTTGGAATAATTAGTGAAAGAAATAGCAAAGTTGTAATTCAAAATAAAATATATGAAGAGTATATTACAAATTATCTAACAGCAAAAAAAGATTTTTATGCCGATTCAAGTATCTTTGGAAATAGTATTCAAAGTATATATCTTGATGAAAACGGAAGATTGTTGATGGATAAAGTATTACTTAAATTTCAAGAAGTGATAAAAGAAAAATATTCGCAAAGTGAAATATTAAAAAGTGATGAATTTTTAGAAAAAGATTTACGGTTGTTATTTTTAGTATTTTTAAAACCAATAATAAACGGTGTTGGTTTTTCGTACAAAGAAGTCGAAATAGGTGCTGAAAGAAGATTGGATATTATAGTAATTTTTAGAGATGAAAAATTTATTATTGAATTAAAATTATGGTATGGTCAAAAATATCACAACGAAGGTAAAATACGCTTAAAAAAATACATGATTAATGAAGGTGTAAATAAAGGTTATATGCTTATAATGCACAAAAATAAAGAAAAAGCATTTACAGTTGAAACAGAAGATGATATTTTGATGGTTTGGGTGTAAAATATCTTACTTTTCCGTATATTTATAAGTTATATTCTTTATTAATTGGGTTTTTATAATTATTAGTACAATTCTGATATGAAAAAAATAATGGTGATTTTCGGCACCAGACCTGAAGCTATAAAACTTGCTCCGGTTATTCATGCTTTAAAAAATGAAAAATATTTTGAAGTTGTAGTCTGCTCAACAGGCCAACATAAAGAAATGCTGCAACAAGTATTAGATATCTTTAATATTGATATTGATTACGATTTTAATTTAATGAAGCCAAATCAGGATTTATTTGACATAACCATTAATTCTTTAAGTAAACTACGAGATGTGTTTTCCACTTTTAAACCCGATTTATTAATTGTTCAAGGTGATACAAGTACGGCTTTTGTTTCTTCATTGGCTGCATATTATTTACGTATTAAAATAGCTCATGTAGAAGCAGGACTAAGAAGTTATGATATTTATAGTCCTTATCCCGAAGAAGCCAACAGGCGTTTTATTTCGGTGATAAGTAATTTTAATTTTGCCCCAACTGAAGAAGCAAAAAATAATTTAATAAATGAAGGATTATCAAAAGATAATATATTTGTTACTGGTAATACTGTAATTGATGCATTATTACAAGTTAAATTAATGTTGGAAAATAATCGGTTGGGTAAAAAAGTACAAAATGAACTGGAACAATCAATTGGAAAAGACATTTTAGATAAACCGTATATATTAATTACATTACATAGAAGAGAAAAATTTGGTACGGAATTTAATAAAGTGTTAAGTACAATTAAAGAAATTGCCAAATCCAGACCTGAATACAATTTTATTTATCCGGTGCATCTTAATCCAAATGTAAAAAATCCGGTAAATGAAATATTAAGCGGAATTGAAAACATAAAGTTAATAACTCCGCAAGACTACTTAAGGTTTATATATTTAATGAGTAAATGTTTTTTTATTTTAACCGATTCCGGTGGTATACAAGAAGAATGTTATATCTTTAAGAAACCTATAATGGTTTTACGAAACGTTACGGAACGTATGGAAGCAGTTAATGCCGGTTATGCCTTTTTAGTTGAAAGCGATGAAAATTTGATAAAATCTAAGTTTTATGAAATTGAAGAAAAATTACTTAATAATTTTGATTATTTTTGTTGTCCTAATCCTTTTGGTTCAGGCAATTCAGCCAAGTTAATTACAAATATTATTTTAAAACTAATATAATTTATTATGATAAAAAATAGAGTGTTTATTGTGTTTGGTGATGATTGGGGGAGATATCCAACAACGTTACAGCATATAATGAAAAGGTTTTTACCAAACAATAAATTTATTTGGATAGGTTCGTTGGGTTTACGTAAACCTAAATTAAAAATTGCAGACATTTTTCGCATTATAGAAAAAATAAATAAATTTATAAAAAAAGAAGAAAAAAATACTCGTGAACCGAATATAACTGTGCTGCATCCTTTTATTTTTCCGTTTCATAACTTCTCGTTTTTTAGAAACTTGAATAAAAGGACGCTAATAAAAAAAATAAAACAAACTCTTTTTAACTTAAATTATAAAGATCCTATTATTATAACAACACAACCAATAATTGGAGATGTTTTGAATAATTTGGGTGAAAAGTCTTCTCATTATTTTTGTCAAGACGATTATACTCAGTTTGAAGGTGCCTATAAAATAATTGACAAGCTTGAAAAAGAGATGCTAAAAAAAATAAGTACGTGTTTTGCTGTTGCACAGCATTTAATGGAAACAAGAATTCCGGCAAATGGAAATGTTTTTTATTTACCGCAAGGTGTAGATACTTCTCATTTCAAACTGATTAAAACAAAAAATGTTAAACCGACTATTGGTTTTTTTGGATTATTAAGCCCTGAATGGATAAATTTGCAATTATTATTAAAAGTAGTAAAAAGATATCCGGAATATGATTTTTTATTGATTGGCAGAACCACTTTTGATAATAATGTTTTTGAAGGATTCCATAATCTAAAATATATTGGCGAAGTACCGTATAAAGAACTACCGACTTTTGCAGAAAAATTTACAGTGGGATTAATTCCTTTTCCAATAAGCGGGTTAACCAAATCATGTAATCCCTTAAAACTTCTTGAGTATTTTGCCTTAGGACTTCCTGTTGTATCAACTAATATTCCGGCAGTTAATAAATTTAAGGATTTTTTATTTATTGGCCAAACAGAAGAAGATTTTATTAATCTTATTCCAAAGGCAATATTAGCTAATAATGAGCAAGAAAATTTTGCAAGAAGAAATATTGCCGAAAAATATTCATGGCAATCAATAGCAGAAAATATATCTGCGGAAATTGAAACCTTTGAAAATTTGAAAAATTAATTTATTTAATAATTTTACTTTTATTATTTTGACTACTAAAAATTAAACAAAAATGAGTGACATACTTTTATACTTTTTTTATATCTTTTTATTTTTACCAATTAACAGTTTTGTGTTTTATCCATGTGTTATAGGATTAATAAGTTTGTTTATAAAAGATAAACACAATTCGGTTAACTTTTTACCTAAAGTTTCTATACTTATTGCTGCTTATAACGAAGAGAAAGTTATTGCCGATAGGTTAAAAAATATTGCCAATTTGGATTATGACCTCTCTTTAATTGAAGTGATAATTGGTTCGGATTGTTCAAGTGATAACACTAATAAAATATTAACTGAAAAATTGGATGAATACCCATGGCTAACCGTTCATTTATATAAAGAACGAGGTGGGAAAGCTACAATTTTAAACAATTTAATTAAATTAGCAAAAAACGAAATTGTTGTTTTTACTGATGCCAATACAGTATTTAACAAAGAAGCACTTAAAAATCTTGTTTTAAATTTTTATGATGAAAAAATTGGCGGAGTATGCGGTAAACTGGTTTTGACCGATGATGAAATTGATAAAAATGAAAGTGTAGAAGAAAAAAAATATTGGGTTTATGAAACCTTTATCAAAGAATCTGAAAGTAAACTTGGTTTGTTATTTGCCGCTAATGGCGGGATTTTTGCTATTAGAAAAAGTTTGTTTAATGAAATACCTATTCAAAAAGCTGTAACCGATGATTTATTCATTTCTTTATCTGTAATAACTAAAGGATATAAATTTATTTATGCAAAAGATTCAATAGCCGTTGAATCTGTAGGAGAAGATGTAAAAACCGAATTCAAAAGGAAAATAAGATTTTCTGCTACTAATTTTCAGACTATGGTATTATGCCTTCCCGGATTAATTAAGCGAGGATTTTTTATTTTTTATGCATTTTTCTCTCATAAAATATCAAGATGGTTTTTACCGTTTAACTTAATTTTATTATTTGTATTTAGTCTGATTCTTGTAAACTATAGTGGTTTAGTTAATCTGTTTTTATTAATTCAAAGTCTATTCTATTTGTTAGCAGTTGTTGGTTATTTGCTTGCAAAATTAAAAATACGTTTTTTTATTTTTTCTTTGCCCTATTTTTTTGTTGTTGCAAATTTGGCAATTGTATTTGGTTTTATAAAGTTTATTAAAAAGCGACATACAGTAATTTGGGAATCAACTAAAAGATAAGTGGTATTTTTATGTACGATTTTATTATTATTGGAGCCGGAATAGTTGGACTTGCAACAGGAGTAAAACTATTAGAAAAATTTCCAAATAGCAGGCTTTTAATAATAGAAAAAGAATTTACTATTGCAAAGCATCAAACCGGTAACAATAGCGGAGTAATACATTCCGGTATTTATTATAAACCGGGCAGTCTAAAAGCTTTAAATTGCATAAAAGGTTACAAAATGCTTCTTGAATTTTGTGATAAGTATAAAATAAATTACGATATTTGCGGCAAATTAATAGTGGCAGGCAACAAAAAAGAAACAGAAATTTTGCAAATGTTATACAAAAGAGGAATTGAAAACGGGCTTGATGGAATTAAACTTGTTAATAAAGAACAATTAAAAGAAATTGAACCAAATGTTACAGGAGAAAAAGGTGTTTTTGTTCCACAAACAGGAATAATTGATTATACGGAAGTATCTAAAAAATATAAAGGAATAATTGAAAATGCCGGCGGTAAATTTGTATTTAACTGCGAAGTTTTGGATATAAAAACTATTGATAATTCAGTGGCAGTGATTTCAAAAAAAACTACTTATAACACAAATTATCTTATTACATGCTGTGGATTATATTCTGACATAATTGCTAAAAAAACTAATAAAAAAGTTAATTTCAGAATAATTCCTTTTAGAGGTGAATATTATTCGTTATTGGAAAATAAAAGAAATTTAATAAGAAATTTGATATATCCTGTTCCTGATCCATTATTCCCGTTCTTAGGAGTACATTTTACTCGTATGATTTCCGGACAAGTAGAAGCAGGGCCAAATGCGGTTTTAGCATTTAAAAAGGAAGGATACAAAAAAACGGACTTTAGTTTTAATGATACTTTTAATATCTTTGTATGGAAAGGTTTTAGAAAAATTATTTATAAATATTGGCTAACTGGTTTTTTAGAGTTTTATCGTTCTTTTAATAAAAATGTTTTTGTTAAATCGTTACAAAAACTAGTTCCGGAAATAAATAGTGATTGTTTAACAAAAGGTAGTTCGGGTATTAGAGCTCAAGCTTGTGATGAAGATGGAAATTTATTGGATGATTTTTATTTTATTGAAAATAAGAATATTATTCACGTTTGTAATGCTCCTTCACCTGCTGCAACCGGTTCGCTGGCTATTGGCCAATATATTGTTGAAAAAATAGAAAAAATTGTATTTAAGAATTTAGGTAAAAATTGAATCAAAAATTAGAAAAAATATTATTATTTGTTGTAGATTTTGTTACAATTAACATAACTTTATTAACATTTTTAGCATACCGGTCGGAATTTAGTTTTTGGCTATTAATTGCCCAGCCCGAGTATCTTATCCTTTCTTTGGTGATATATGTTTATTGGTTTATTTTATTCTTTTTTATTGGTATGTATGGTACATGGTTTGCAACTTCTCGTATTGATGAGCTTTCAAAATTATTTAAGTCAACTTTAATTGGAATATTCATTCTGTTTTTTTTGATTTTATATGACGATTTTACTCATAATATTTCTTCATCTAATAGATTTTTAATTTTTCTTTATTGGGGGATGTTTTTAACCTTTACGGGTGTGGGCAGACTATTTGTTCGTAGTTTTCAACGCAAGTTACTTGTACGTGGATTGGGAAGAAGAAACGCATTACTTATTGGTTTTAATAAAAAATCGAATGAAATACACGATACAATTTTTGAACATAAAGGTCTTGGTTTGGATGTTGTAGCATACGTAGCTCTTAATCAAGAAAATGTTAATAAAGAATATAAAGATATTAAAGTTGTTGGTACAATTGAAAACCTGCAGGACTATATTACTTCTTTTAAAGTAAAAGAGGTAATTATTTCTTTGGATAAACATAAGGAAGAAGTTGTTATTGATATTATTAACAAATGTCAAGATACAAGCGTTTTTATTAAAATTGTACCCGATTTATATGAAATTATCAGCGGTCAGGCTCGTACTTCACAAATTTACGGGTTTCCATTAATTAATATTATGCCGCAGTTAATGCCGGACTGGGAGATGAAGGTGAAAAGAATTATTGATTTTTCTTTTGCAATATTGTTTTTTATAATTACCTTACCTATTACGGTAATTATTTCAGCTGCAATTATACTAGAAAGTAAAGGCCCTGTTTTTTATAAACAGGAACGAAGTGGTTTAAATGGGAAGCCATTTAAAGTTTATAAGTTTCGTTCCATGGTACAAGATGCAGAAAAAGGAACCGGCCCAATGTGGTCCACAAAAGGTGACGCGAGAATTACTAAAGTTGGAAAATTTATTAGAAAGGTTAGAATTGATGAAATTCCGCAAGTGTTTAATATTTTGCGCGGTGAAATGAGCTTGGTGGGTCCTCGTCCCGAAAGACCCTTTTTTGTTGAAAAATTAGCAAAAGAAATACCCCTGTATAAAAGAAGGCTTGCAGTACGACCCGGTTTAACAGGTTGGGCACAAGTGAAACATAAATATGATGAAACTGTTGAAGATGTAAAGATGAAATTAAAATATGATCTCTTTTATATAGAAAATATGTCGTTACGAATGGATTTTAAAATAATTTTTAGAACAGTTTTTGTTGTGCTTTTCGGAAAAGGTCACTATTAATTAACATGATTAAATTAAAGGAAAAAAGATGAATAAAACGTTGATAATTATTCCAACTTATAACGAAATGGATAATATTAAAAATTTAATTCATGAACTGTTAGAATTATACCCTAATGCAAATATATTGGTTGTTGACGATAATTCACCTGATGGGACTGCCCAGTTTGTAAAAAATTTGGGTGAAAAAGATAAACGAATTCGTCTTTTATGGCGCGAAAAAAAAATGGGGCTGGGTACGGCATATGTAGCAGGCTTTAGGTATATGCTTGCTAACGGTTATGATTATGCGGTACAAATGGATGCCGATTTTTCACATGATCCTAGAGATATTGATAAGTTTATGAAAAAACTTGATCAATACGATTTGATTATAGGTTCCAGATATATTACAGGCGTAAATGTTATCAATTGGCCTATGAGACGACTATTATTGAGTTATTTTGCAAATTATTATTCGCGATTTATTACCGGTTTACCAATTCATGATTGTACCGGTGGTTTTAAGTGTTTTAAGCGCGAAATCTTAAATTCTATTGATTTATCTAAAATTAAATCTAATGGGTATTCGTTCCAAATAGAAATGAATTTTAAAACATGGAAAAAAGGATTTAGAATAGGTGAAGTTCCTATAATTTTTACAGATCGCGTTCAAGGTACTTCAAAAATGAATAGAAAAATTGTTATTGAAGCTGTTTTTATGGTATGGAAATTGAGAATATTCCATATGCTTGGAATTTTAAAGTGATACAAGATATGCTTGATATATCCATAATTGTTGTAAATTATAACGTTAAGGAATTTGTTCTAAATTTAATTTCTTCACTAAAAAAAGCACTCGTAAATTTTGAATATGAAATTATTATTATAGATAATAACTCTCAGGATGGTAGTGTTGAACTGATTAGTGAAAAATATCCCGATATTAAATTAATTGCAAACAAAATAAATGTTGGTTTTGGTTCGGCAAATAACCAAGGAATGGAAATAGCTAAAGGCCGGTTTTATTGTTTAATAAATCCCGATACAATTGTAAAAGAAGACACCTTTAGTAAATTATTTGAATTTTTTGACAAAACACCGGATGCCGGAATGGCCGGGTGTAAAGTGTTAAACCCAAACGGTACTTTACAGCTTGCCTGCAGGAGAGGTTTCCCAGGTCCTTGGACATCATTTACTAAAGTAACCGGTTTAAGTGCTTTTTTTCCTAAAAGTAAATTATTTGCAAATTACAACCTTACTTATTTAGACGAAAACCAAACATACGAAGTTGATGCAATTTCGGGTGCCTTTATGATGTTGAAGCGGGAAGTTTATATCAAAAATGGTGGATTTGATACTACTTTTTTTATGTATGGTGAAGATCTTGATTTATGTTATAGAGTTCAAAAATCAGGATATAAAGTTTATTATGTTCATACTACCGAAATTATACATTATAAGGGTGAAAGCACAAAACGTAGTTCTATTGATGAAACTAAAATGTTTTATGAAGCAATGCAAATTTTTGTAAAAAAACATATGTCTGCATCTTTAATAGTTCAGCTTATATTGCAAACAGCAATTTATTTAAGAAAACTTGTTGCTTTTACATATATTTACAAAACGGTTATTTTTGCAGTTAGTGTCGATTTTTGTTTTTATTCGTTTGGTGTGTATTTTGCCGAATATGTGTATAGAAATGATCATTGGATAGGTTTTCCGAATGAATATAAACCGATTATCTATTTTGTGCCTGCTATTGTACAAATTCTAATATCTGCTCTTTCGGGGGCATATAAAAAAAATTCGTTCCTCATATTACGCAGCTGGCTGGGTTTAATTTCCGGTTTGTTTGTTATAACTACATTAACGTTCTTTTTAAAACAATTTGCTTTTAGTCGTGCAGTTGTACTTATTACTTTTTTCCTTTCCATAATATCATTCCCTTTGTGGCGAATAATACTTAAAGTGTTCTTTAGAATTGGAGTTGGTTCCAGCCATAACAAAATACGTACTTTAATAGTTGGTACAGGAGATAAAGCCGTTGAGTTGGGAAATAAATTAAAATCGAATATATCATTACTAAATGTGGTTGTTGGTTTTGTTGGATTAACTACAAAGGAAATTGGATTAAAAAAGGGAAGTTTTAGTGTAATTGCGTCAATTGAAAATATAAAAAAAACTATTATTGAAAATAAAATTGAAAAAGTTATTTTTTTGTCTGAAGATATAAGTTTTGAACAAATATTTAGTGTCGTTTCGCAATGTCAAAATATTAATGTCGATTTTTTGGTTTCAGGGCAAGAACACGATTATCTTGTTGGCAAATCATCAGTTACGGTATTAGAAGATATTCCTTTGCTTAAGGTTAATTATAATATTTCGTCTTCACTGCATAAAATTACTAAATCGCTATTTGATTTTATTCTTGGTATATCAATTTTATTTTCTATATTTCCGTTTTTGTATTTATTATTTAAAATAACAGGAAAAAAAACTTTATTCAATTCCTTTGTTTTAGAGGTCCCTAAAGTGGTTTCGGGTAAAAAAAGTTTTGTAGGACCAAACAATAAAAGTTTTTATGCCGGTTTGTACTTAGGAAAACCGGCTTTAACCGGATTATGGTTTACAGAATTATTTGATCAATCAGATTCAAAAGAGGTTGATAAATTAAATCTTTTTTATGCCAAAAATCAAAATATTTGGTTAGATCTTGAGATACTTGGCAAGACCTTTACTAAGATATTTATTAAAATGGAGTAATAATGGCAAAAACTGTTTTGGATTTTGAAAAACCGATTATTGAGATAGAAAACAAAATAGAAGAAATGAAAAAATATCAGGTTAATCTTGATATTTCTGACGAAATACTAAGCCTTGAGGAAAAAGTATTACAGCTTAAAAAGACTATTTATGGCAATTTATCCAGATGGCAAATTGTTCAACTTGCCAGACATGCCGAAAGACCATATACTTTAGATTATATCTACTTAATGACAAAAGACTTTGTAGAACTTCATGGAGATAGACTTTATAAGGATGATAAAGCTATTGTTGGTGGTTTTGCAAATATTGACGATCAAAAAGTAATGATTATTGGTCATCAAAAAGGTAGAGATACAAAATCTAATGTTTATAGAAATTTTGGGATGCCAAATCCTGAAGGTTATAGAAAAGCGTTGCGTTTAATGAAACTTGCCGAAAAGTTTCATTTACCGGTTATTTCGTTAATTGATACTCCGGGAGCTTTTCCGGGTATTGAAGCAGAACAAAACGGGCAAGCAGAAGCAATAGCTAAAAATTTAGTTGAAATGAGTAAACTAAAAGTGCCTATTATTGTAATAATTATTGGCGAAGGTGCAAGCGGTGGAGCTTTAGGTATTGCAATTGGAGATAGAGTTTTAATGCTTGAAAACACCTGGTATTCTGTAATCAGTCCCGAATCATGTTCTTCTATTTTATGGCGTAGCTGGGAATATAAAGAACAAGCTGCAGAAGCACTTAAACTAACTCCAACTGATTTGTTAAAACAAGGAATAATAGATAGAATTATTCAAGAACCTCTTGGCGGTGCCCATAAAGATCCGCAAGCAATGGCTTTTACCTTAAAAAAAACTATTAAAGAGGAACTTGCCAAACTTCTAAAAATTAAAACTGATAAATTGGTTAATAGCCGAATTGAAAAATTTGGAAAAATTGGCGTTTTTGAAGAATAGCATTATAGAGGTATTGAATGATTTCTAATAAAGTGTTAGTAAGAGTTAGATATGCCGATACTGATAAAATGCAATTTGTGTATAACGGCAAATATTTTGAGTACTTTGAAGTTGGCAGGACGGAATTATTACGCTCTATTGGACTTCCATACAGACAAATAGAAGAAAACGGATATCAACTGCCTTTAATTGAAGCCGGAATTAAATATAAAATGCCGGCGATATATGATGATCAGTTGGAAATTGAAGCAATTAACAAAACTTTAACTTCTGCAAAAGTAAGAATAGATTATGTGATTAGGCGTTATCCTACCGAAGATATTATAGCCGAAGGATTTACTGAACATATTTTTATTAAAAGCGACACTAAAAAAGCAACTAGGCCTCCTAAATTTTATTTGGAAATTTTAGGCCCGTATTTTAAGGAATAAAAATTAATGTTTGATAAGATAAAAGAACTATTTAAAGATACAGCTATATATGGAATAAGTACAATTGTTGGAAGGTTTCTTGTCTTTATTCTTGTGCCGTTTTATACGCATTATTTAACAGAGGCCGATTTTGGTATTTATTCCAACATCTATGCATATATTGCTTTTCTTAATATTGTATATATATATGGAATGGATGCCGCTTTTTTAAAATATTCTTCAATGGCGGAAAATAAAGATAAAAAAAATGTTTATTCCACCGCTTATTGGTTTGTTTTGCTTAGCACGGGTATTCTTTCTGTTTTAATTATGGTTTTTAAAAGTTCATTTGTCTTTTTGATGCAGGTACCTCATCAATATGAACATCTAATATATTATGTGGTTTTAATTTTATTCTTCGATACATTAGCGTTAATTCCTTTTGCGGATTTGCGTTTAAAAAGAAAGGCCGGAAAATTTGCCTTTATCAAAATGGCATTTATTTTTATAAATATTTCTTTAATTTTGTTTTTTATTATTAAACTTAAATATGGAATTGAAGCAATATTTTTAAGCAATCTTATTGCATCTATAGCCGCATTTATATTTTTAATACCGGAAATTGGGCGCAGCTTAAATTTTAAAGTTAAAGTTGAATCGCTAAAACAGATGTTAAATTTTGGAATGCCTTATTTACCGGCAGCTATTTCATCCACAATTGTGCAGGTAATAGATAGACCAATATTAACAGCAATGACCAATGATGCCACTGTAGGCGTTTATACTGCAAATTACAAACTTGGTATATTTATGATGTTGTTTGTAAGTATGTTTCAATATGCTTGGCAGCCGTTTTTTTTGGTTAATGCAAAAGAAAAAGACGCAAAAGAGATATTTTCTAAAATATTAACGTTATTTGTAATTATTGCAAGTGTAATTTGGATATTAGTGACTTTATTTGTGGATGATTTTGCTAAATTTAAACTCCCGGGCGGAAATCCGATAATTGCTCCTGCATATTGGAAAGGTTTGGTTATTGTGCCTACTGTTTTGTTTGCTTATATTTTTCATGGAATGTATGTAAATTTTAATGCCGGAATTTATATTGAAGAAAAAACAAAATATTTACCCTATATAACTTTAGTTGGGGCTGTTATTAATGTTGTGGCTAATCTTGTACTTATTCCAATATATAGTTTGGTTGGGGCTGCATATGCAACTTTGTTTAGTTATATGGCAATGGCAATTGGAATATATTTTGTTTCTCAAAAATTTTATAAAATTGAATATGAAATGGGAAAAGTATTACGGGTAATTGGGCTAATTGTAATAAGCAGCATTGTATATTTTTACTTATATTATTCTAATAATTTATTATTGGTTAATAAATTTGCTTTGTTGGTATTTTTTATTATAATGTTATTTGTGTTAAAAGTTGTAAAAACAGCAGAGTTTTCAATACTTCTGCGCTTATTAAAAGTTAAAAAAAAATGAGTTCTAAATAAATGAAAAAAGTTGAAGTTAAAATAAAAAAAATATCTAATGAATATAATGATATTGATATACCGGTTTACGAAACACCCGGAAGTGCAGGCATGGATGTTAGAGCTGCTGTATCTGAAGAAGTTATTATTAAAAGTGGAAGTTATGGTTTGGTTGCTACAAATTTATCGGTCGAAATTCCTGAAGGTTTTGAAATACAAGTTAGAGGAAGGAGTGGGTTGGCAGCAAAATTTGGAATTGGAGTACTTAATGCTCCGGGTACAATTGACTCGGATTACAGAGGAGAAATTAAAGTGATTTTGTTTAATTTTGGGACAAATGATTTTATAATTAGACGCGGAGACAGAATTGCTCAATTGGTTTTATCTAAAGTAAGTTTAGCCAAATTTGTTATTGCAGGCGATTTAGCAAAAAGCAAACGTGGTGCAAACGGTTTTGGTCATTCAGGAAAAAACTAATTGTTGGTGAAATAATATGGGAGACTTTGTACATTTACATAATCATTCGCATTACAGTTTACAGGATGCAGCCTGTTCAGTTAGTGCATTAATTAGTACCGCAAAAAAATATGATATGCATGCGCTTGCATTAACCGATCATGGAGTGATGTATGGTGTGTCTGAATTTTATAGAGAAGCCAAAAAGGCTGGCATTAAACCTATTATTGGTATGGAAGCTTATATTGCACCATTTGGTTCGAGATTTGATAAAGGCTTGCACAATAATGTAACAGGCAAAAAACAAAGAAATTACTTTCACTTAGTATTACTTGCAAAAAATAAAATAGGTTACAAAAATCTATTAAAACTATGTACTATTGGTCATACGGAAGGATTTTATTATCGCCCGCGAATTGATTTGGAAGTACTTAAACAATACAAAGAAGGATTAATTTGTACAACGGCATGCCCTGCCGGACCAATTTCTTCCTTTTTGATTGAGGGGGATTACGAAGGCGCAAAAAAAATGGCAATTACTTATCGTGAACTATTTGGAGATGATTTTTATTTAGAAATTCAAGATCATGGTTTGGATGTTGAAAAACCTATACTTGCCGGTATGCCTAAATTATCTAAAGAGCTGGGTATTAAATTAATTGCTACAAACGATATTCATTATATTGAAAAAGAACATGCAATTGCACATAACATTATGCTTTTGTTTAGTGATAAAAATCCGGATACAAATTATAGAGAATTGAGATATAAAACCGATGAAATATACTTTAAAACATCGGAACAAATGAAAGCACTTTTTAAAAATTACAAAGGTGCAATTGAAAACACGCTTGAAATTGAAGAAAAAATAGATCTTAAGCTCGATTTTGAGGGATTCCAATTTCCGGTATTCCCAATTCCGGCAGATTCCAAAACAACTAATTACGATGAATATTTTGAGGAACTGGCAATTAAAGGTTTACATAAACGGATTGCAAATTTTACACCGGAATATGAAGATAGATTAAGATTTGAAATAGACACAATTAAAACAATGGGATTTACCGGTTATTTTTTAATTGTTCAGGATTTTATTAATGCTGCTAAAGCGATGGGTATTCCTGTTGGGCCGGGACGAGGAAGTGCGGCGGGAAGTTTAGTTGCTTGGGCACTTGGAATTACCGAAGTTGATCCGTTGGATTACGATTTGCTTTTTGAACGTTTCTTAAATCCGTCTCGTAAATCTATGCCCGATATTGACGTTGATTTTGCTGATGACAGACGTGCTGATGTAATTGAATACGTAAAACAAAAATATGGTGAAAATGCTGTAAGTCAAATTATTGCATTTAATAAATTATCATCAAAAGCAGTATTAAAAGATGTTGCACGAGTATTAAAAATACCTATTCCAACCGTTAATAGTATAAATAAATGGATACCTACAAAATATGGTAAAGTTTTCACTATTCAACAGGCAATTGATACGGTTCCGGAATTAAAATGGGTAAAAAATAGCGAAGAACCTGTTATTAAAGAGTTAATAAAACATGCACAAATATTAGAAAATTTAAATCGAAATTCTTCACGTCATGCTGCCGGAGTTGTTATTGCTCCATCGGATGTGAGCAACTATGTGCCATTAATAAGGGCTGGTGAAGATAATATGCTTGTTACTCAATTTGATAAAGACGAATTGGATAAAGCAGGCTTATTAAAAATGGATTTTTTGGGATTAAGTACATTAACAATTATCCGTAATGCTATTACATATATTAAAGAAAATAGGGGAATTGAAATTGATATTGAAAAAATTCCGCTTGATGATAAATTGACTTTTGATTTATTTGCTAAAGGGCAGACTACGGCAGTATTTCAGTTTGAAAGTACCCCGATGAGGGAGTACTTGAAAAAATTAGTGCCAACCTCTATAAAAGATTTGTCTGCAATGAATGCGCTTTATCGCCCGGGTCCTATGGAGTACATAAACTCGTTTATTGCGCGTAAACACGGTAAAGAAACAGTTGAATATCTCCATCCGCTTCTTGAACCGATACTTAAAGAAACATATGGTATCATTGTTTATCAGGAACAAGTTATACAAATTGCAAACAGGGTTGCCGGTATGTCTTTAGCGGATGCCGATTTATTACGTCGTGCTATGGGTAAAAAAGATACTGAAACCATGCTTAAACAAAAAGCTAAGTTTATTGAAGAATCTAAGAAAAACAATATCCCTCACGAATCTGCAATAAGTATTTTTGAAGATATTGATAAATTTGCAAATTACGGTTTTAATAAAAGTCACGCTGTGGCATATAGTATTGTTGCTTATCAAACAGCATATCTTAAAGCTCATTATTTGCCGGAATTTTTAGCTGCCAACTTAACTCGTGAATGCGGCAAAGCCGATAAAGTAGCAATTTTATTGGAAGACTGCAGAAAACTTAAAGTTAAAGTTCTTCCCCCCAGTATAAATAAACCATCAGTCTATTTTGTTGTTGAAGATGGAATTGTTGTTTTTGGTTTGTCTGCAATAAAAAATGTTGGAGTTGGTGCCGTTGAAGAAATAATTAGAGCGCATGAAAAACTTGGGAGAGATTTTAAAGGTATCTATGACTTCTGTTGTAATGTAGATACACATATTGTAAATAAAAGGGGTTTAGAAGGACTTGTTTTTGCGGGGGCATTTGATTCAACTGTTGGCAGCAGGGCACAAAATTTTGCCGCAGTTGAAGACGCATTGGATTATGCAGCTAAAGCAATAAGTTCTAAAAATGATAATATGTTCAGTTTGTTTGAGGATGACGAATTGGAAATTACTGAACCTGAATTACCGCGTATTGCGCCATGGGATCTTAAACAGAAACTGGCAAAAGAAAGAGAAGTCCTTGGATTTTATTTAACAAGTCATCCGCTTTCTAATTTTTCGACAGAATATAGTTCCTTTTCTGCGGGTAGTTTAGGCGAACCGGAAACATTTACAGAGGGTTCGGTTGTTAATGTTTGCGGAGTTATTACTGATGTTAAAACAAAAATTGATAAATCGAACAAACAAATGGCGTTTTTTAAGCTGGACGATTTTTCCGGCTCTTGTGAATGTTTAACTTTTTCAAAAAATTACGAATCTTGCGGTTCGTTAATTGTTGAAGAAAATACTGTAATGGTAAAAGGACGGGTTGAAGCAAGCGGTGACGGGATTAAACTTCATGTTGAAGATATATATCATCTTCACGATGCAAGATTTAAATTTACCAAAAAAGTTATTTTATATTTAGATGATACACTACATGATGAAAATACTATAAAATGTATTAAAAATATTGGTGCTAAGTATGGAGGAACTATTCCTGTTTATGTTTCGTTAAGACAAGAAACAACAAGAAGAGATTTTTATTCGGATATACGAATTGATATATGTGACGAGTGTATAAACCAATTATTAACCCTTTTAGGTGAAGATAGTATTCGGTTTGCTTAAAAATAACTTATTTGAATTAAAAAATTACTTTTGTAACTTTAAACTTTAAATATTCAAAATAATATAGAAGGTGTTCTATGGAAAAAAAATGGGCTTTAATATTAGGTGCTTCCAGTGGTTTTGGAGGTGCAACGGCCTTGGCATTAGCCAAAAATGGTTATAATATTATTGGCGTGCACTTAGATAGACTGTCTACAATGCCTCAAGTTCAAACTTTAATAAAGAAAATTGAAAAGTTTGGTCAAAAGGCTTTGTTTTACAATATAAATGCAGCAGATCAACTACGAAGAAATGATGTACTGGATGAAATTAAAGATATGTTTTCGGGTAAAGAGCCATGTTATATTAATGTATTATTACATTCTTTGGCTTTTGGAACATTAAAACCGTATGTAGCTAAAAATCCAAACGATTGTATTTCGCAAGCACAGATGGTTATGACTTTGGATGTTATGGCCCATAGCTTAGTTTATTGGACTCAAGGATTACTTCATAGAGATTTATTTGCCGAAGGCGGCAGAATTTTTGGTTTAACTTCTGCCGGTTCACAAACAGTAATTCCTAATTATGGTGCGGTTTCTGCTGCTAAAGCTGCTATGGAATCGCATATAAGACAACTAGCTGTTGAGCTTGGTAGTATGCATATTACCGCAAATGCTATTATGGCCGGTGTTACAGACACTCCGGCATTAAGAAAAATTCCATTAAATGAAAAAATGCTTTCTTCGGCTAAAAGCAAAAATCCCGGTGGAAGGTTAACAACCCCTGAAGATGTGGCAAATGCAATTTTGTTATTATGCGACCCTAGAGCAGATTGGATTAGTGGAAATGTGATAGGTGTTGATGGCGGCGAATTTATTGTAAATTACATAGGCGATAAAGTAAGTCAACCAATTAAATAAATTTAGTGAGGAAATGAAAGAATGGTAAAATTTGAATTTACCGAAGAACAAAAAATGCTTCGAGATATGGTTAAGGATTTTGTAAATAACGAAATTAAACCGATTGCTGCAAAAATTGATACCGATGAAAAAATCCCCCAAGAACTAATTAAAAAGTTAGCCGAAATTGGTGTGCTTGGTGTTGCTTTTCCGGAAGAATACGGAGGTGGTGGATTTGGTGAAGTAGGTTACTGTATTTCACAGGAAGAAATTGCCCGCGGATGTATGAGTACAGCAACCTTAATTGGTGCTCATCAATCCATTGGTTCCAATGCCATTTACATTGGCGGAACTGAAGACCAAAAGAAAAAATACTTAACACGTCTTGCCTCCGGTGAGGCTATTGGTGCTTATTGTTTAACTGAAGCACAGGCTGGTTCGGATGCTTTTAATCTTAAAACCAAAGCTGTTCTTGATGGTGACGAATGGGTTATTAATGGCGAAAAATTGTGGATTACAAATGGTGGTATTGCCGATATTGTTTCTGTTTTTGCCCGTACAGAAAAAGGTATTAGTGCTTTTATTGTTGAAACAAAAACGCCAGGTTTTATTGCCGGTCCTTCAGAAAAGAAAATGGGAATAAAAGGTAGCACTACCAATGCAATTACCTTGGATAACGTAAGAGTACCAAAAGAAAATTTATTAGGACAAGACGGACGCGGATTTTTAATTGCTATGAAAACTTTGGATGCCGGAAGATTAGGCCTTGGTGCATGTTGTCTTGGTGCTTCTAAGGAATTATTGGAACTTTCCATTTCCTATTCAAAACAAAGAAAACAATTTGACCAAACTATTAGCAATTTCCAAGCAATTCAACATATGATTGCTCAAATGTCTATTATGATTTATAATATGGAGTCTATTGTTTATAGAACAGCCATTGATTATGATTTGAAAAAAGATATTTCTACTCAGTCGGCAATGGTTAAATATTATTGTTCCGAGTCCCTTGATAAAATTGCAGATTTTGCTGTTCAAATTCATGGCGGTATGGGTTACTCTAAAGAATTACCCATTGAAAGATTTTATCGCGATTCGAGAATTAATAGAATATTTGAAGGTACAAACGAAATTCAGCTTGGTATTATTGCCCGTGACGCATTGAAGAAAAACGGAAAAATATTTAAATAATAAGAAGGAGAATAAAATGAAACCTTTTACGTTTACAGATGAAAATTTTAAACTTGAGGCTTTAGAATCCGGCATTCCGGTTGTTGTTGATTTTTGGGCAGTATGGTGCGGCCCTTGCAGAATGATAGCCCCAATTATGGAAGATTTAGCTTCTGTATATGAAGGTAAAGTTAAAATAGGTAAACTTGATGTTGATGCAAATCAACAGATTGCTGTTACGTATGGCGTGCGCAGTATTCCAACAGTATTGCTTCTTAAAGGCGGTAAAGTTGTTGACACTATTATTGGTGCACAATCTAAAAATGTTTTTGAACAAAAAATTGCTCAAATGTTAGCTTAATTATATTGCTTTTAATTAGTCAAAAAGCCTCCTCGTTATATGGGGAGGCTTTTTGCAGTTTAAACAAAACATACCGGCGGGTAATGATGAGGATCATTAAATATTATTTACAGTGGTGATATATCGGGCGGGGAATGTAATAATATTGTTACAATATTGCTAATTCGGAATGAGTAAACCATCTGTGGAAATATATAAGTTTTGATTCAGTTTTTTGCAACTGAATTATATTTCTGTTTTTAAATATCCTCTTTAAAAATCAAATATTATAATTGGTAACCAATATTATAACAAACAGATAATTGTAAAATTGTTGGTATCATTCGGGATTGAAAATATATTCTGCTAAATGTCTTCAAAATAAATTAAAATATTTTAATTGGTAACCAATATTTTAACAAACAAATAACGATTAAACTGTATATATCATCCCGCATAGCGGGAGGAATGTTTATAGAAAAAATGAACTCCGGACAACCAAGAGCTGCGTAGCTGCGACACAAAATAAATGATTAACGAAATATTTCAAAATGGTTTGTTTATTTTGTGTTTCTATAAACATTTGATAAACGCAATAGAAATATATTCAGTTTTTTAATGTTATTATAAAAATTATAATATATTATTTGGTAATGAATGTTTTAAAAACAGATAAATGTTAAATTGTTGGTATCATTCGGGATTGAAATATATTCTGCCAAATGTCTTCAAAATAAATAAAAATATTTTAATTGGTAACCAATATTTTAACAAACAAATAACAATAAATTGTATGTATAATCCCGCATAGCGGGAGGAATGTTTATAGAAAAAATGAACTCCGGACAACAAAAAGCTGCGTAGCTGCGACACAAAATAAATAATTAACGAAATATTAACAAACATATCGCTACTCTGTAGCTCGGAATGGTTTGTTTATTTTGTGTTTCTATAAACATTTGATAAACGCAATAGAAATATATTCAGTTTTTTAATGTTATTATAAAAATTATAATATATTATTTGATAACCAATATTATAAAAAAGAAATAACAATAAATTGTATGTATAATCCCGCATAGCGGGAGGAATGTATATAGCCTAATAATAAACCGCAAATATTGGAGCTGCAGCGCAGCGGCATTAAATATTGATTGGTATTATTGTGGGGCGGGTGTATCCATTGTATTCGTTTTAAAAATTATATTTTACGTTTAGATTAATATTATATAAAGATAAAAACCAATAAATTAATTAAAATAATTATTGACTTATAATTTAATGTAAAAAAATGTGCATTTTTTTTAAAAAATAAAAATTTAACAAATAATTCTTTAATATTAATTTGAGTTAAATTATTTTTATAAAAAAAAGTTGAATAATTTTATTAAAAAATAAATAATTATGCTCTTTTTATATTTTTATTGTGCATATTTATACAAAAAATTATATATTATTGCATAATAATAAAAAAAGTTTGTAAAAAAATTATTAAAAATAAGAATTTATGGAGGAAAAAGGGGAAAAATAAATATAAAAAAAGGTACTAAATTGTGCAATGCACATAAAAAGTTATTGACAAAAAACTAATAAAATTGTTTATTAGACCTTGTATTTTAAAGTTTTACCTAAAATAAAGGAAATAGAATTAATTTGCTTCTTGACTTAACAAATTTAAATTATTATTTTATAAGTCATCTATTGTAAATAATAAACTATTTCTTATTATTAAGACGTTTAAGAAATAAAAAAGTTTTATTATTAATTAACAACATCTATCAATTAAATAGGGAGTTAACATGTTTAAAAAATATGTTACTTTAGTTCTTGTAATTGCTTTAATGCCAATGTTGCTTTTCGCTCAAGAAAAACAAAAAAAGGCACCTGTAAAATTTGATCAGGGTACTGCTATTGAAAACGTTAATTCAAATCTTCAGCACGTAACCCCTCAAACAGCACAACAATATATTTATGTAGACGTAATGGGTAACTGTTACGGACCTGCAATCGGTGCATTAAATCCGGTAGCATTTGATCCTTATGCAAATGTTATTTCTGTTGTTCACAGAGGTACAGCAGCTTTAGGCGGAACCGGTACTATCTGGTGGAATAATTCTTACGATGGTGGTGCTACATATACACAAAGTACAACTTCAGTTCAAAACGGTATGGCACCAAATAATGGCCGTTACCCAAGTATGTGTTTATCAAACCCAACAAAAGGTACCGATGTTGCAAGTGTATCGGGTGTTTTTTCTTGGCCGCAGTTAGTTGGCGGTGCTTTTGGTGGTATTGGTTACGGAGTAGCAACAGATTTAATGACTTCAGATTTTTCAGCCGAAGTAACAGGCGATCCGTTATATAGTTCACAAGTTCCTTGCTGGGCTGATGATATGAGTGCTTATGTATTCTGGGTATCTGATTATAGTGTTGACGGAAATGCAGGCAGCGATTTATACAGAACAAATGACTGGGCAACTATTGAAAAAATAGTTCCTACACAATGGAATTCTGCAGCTTTTGGTGATAACGGAGGCTCAACTTGTGGCGGCGTTGCTTTTAATGGCGTACAATATTATGGTATGGTTGGTTCTTTTGATGATACAGTAATTCCTAATGCTTGGGTTGGTGTAGGCGGTTGGGGAATTGGTTACAGTAAATCAACCGATCAAGGTGCAACATGGTCAGATTATAAAACAGTTGACTGGAGTGCAATTTCGGCTACTGCTAAATATGACAGATTATGGGATTATAACAAAGGCGATGGCAACACAATTTCTATTACCGGTGATATTAATGTTGATAAAAACGGAATGGTTCATTTAGTAACCGGTTTAACAGATATAGATTCTGCAGTTTCAACTGATTATGGTTATAATGCTATAGTTGAATTTATTGAAACAGAAGCTGGCTGGGATGCTAAAATTATTGCTGAAGGAGACGCTTTATGGGATTCTACATTTACTCAACAAGACGGTCCCGGATTAGGACAAATGGGCTTTTCAGTTTATTTGGCTACTAACGTAGATCGTGATGTATTTGTAGCTCAATACGTAACTTCAAACGTACCCGGTGATTCATTATGCGATATTTTTATGAATTACAGAAAATTGGATGGTGATTATTTGCCGGAACCAATGAACTTAACTCAAACACCAGGAATGAACGAAAACGGTTCTCACTTAGCTCCAATCATCAAAAAAACCGGTGAAAACTCATATGAAGCTTACAGTATGTATTATTACGAAACCGGTTTTACCGGTGCAGTAGTTGACCCTGTAGCTCCGCATGATATATATATTGCAGCTGTACCTTTTGTAATTAGTGGTGTAGAAGACGAAATTAGTGCAAACTATAGTTTTAATTTAGCTCAAAACTATCCTAACCCATTTAACCCAACAACAACTATTAAATATTCAGTTCCTGAAAATAGTTTTGTTACTTTAAAGGTTTATGATATTTTAGGAAATGAAGTTGCTACATTGGTTAATCAAACAATGACAGCCGGTTCACATAATGTAAACTTTAATGCTGCTAATTTAGCATCAGGCATGTATGTTTATAAAATGCAAGCCGGAAATTTCCAAAATGTTAAAAAGATGATGTTATTGAAGTAATTCTATAAATTAGAATGAAGGGTTCTTCCTGAATAAGGGAGAACCCCCTTTTTATTTAACTAACAAATCTTAATTCCCAATTGAAAAAAAATAGACAAATAAGTTATTTTTCTCTTTAAAAACCGGAGTCGCTATGAAAAAGTTGAGTACTTTTTCACTAATTTTATTTATGATAGTTTTTTCATTCAGCAGCATTTTTGCTCAGTCAGGTTCTGGAAAACTTGCCGGAAAAATATTGGATGCTGAATCGAACGAGCCATTACCGGGTGCTAATATAACTTTAGTTAATACATCGCAAGGTGCAGCAGCAGATTTGAACGGAAATTATTTTATATTAAATATTACTCCAGGAACTTATGATGTTCAGATAAGTTTTGTGGGTTATGGTACTAAAATAGTTAAAGACGTTCGAATTGTTACTGGTATCACTTACGAGCTTAACCAAATATTAAGTGCCGGTTTATCAATGGATGAAATTGTGATTACTGATAAAAAATTCTTTGAAGAAAAATCAACAAATACAGTAAAAGTAATCGATTCAAAACAAATTCAAAGATTACCTGTAAAAGGTGTATCTAATTTAGCATCATTGCAGGCTGGTGTAATAATAGCCGAAGGCAGCGGTGGTGCAGATGGTAACGCAACTATCAACGTACGTGGTGGTCGTGGTGGTGAAGTTTTATATATAGTAGATGGTATTGCTCAAAACGATGCTTATTCAGGAACAAATAATTCCCAGGTAAGCAACGCAGCTATTGATCAGTTATCATTCCAGATTGGTGGATATGAAGCAAAATATGGTCAGGCTCAATCAGGTATCATCAATGTTACCACTAAATCAGGTTCTCCTACTTACAATGTTTTTGGTGATGTTTTAACATCATCTTTTACTGATGATTATGGATACAATCTTTATACTGCTACTTTAGATGGTCCAATTATTCCGGGCAACAAAAATCATACGTTTTTTGTTTCCGGTGAAAGAGGTTGGTTTTTAGATTCAAATCCTTCTGCACTTGAATTGAACATCCCAACCGTGGGTTTAAGTACAAACGTATTACCTAATAATGGTGCTAATGTTTGGAGATATACTGCAAAAACCACACATAACTTTGATCCTTTTACGTTAAGATTAAGTGCAAATATTAACACACGTGAAGGAAATACTTATTTACATACATATGCAAAAAATAATTCGGAACATAATCCTAGATATGAAACCGGTAACTATTCTTTTGCAACACGTTTAAGTCATAACCTTTCTTCAAATTCTTTTTGGAATTTAAGTCTTGGTTATAAAGTTTATGCAAGTGAAAATGGTGATGGTGTTTGGTTTGATAATATAGAAGCTTATGGCGATACTATTGCTAATGCTCCTTACCTTGGAATACAAGGAAGCCGTGTTACTTTAGATGACGTACAATTATTTTTTGGAAAAGGACGTGTATCTAATTTATATCAAAAAATGAATAATACTACATTTAGTGCTGATGTTGATTTTACTGCACAAATTGAAAATCACTTGCTTGAAGTTGGCGGTGGTATGCAGTATAATACATTGCGTTTTTATTCGTTAGCTCCTGTTGCAATTGCTCTGGATAATACTACAAAATCAATTGAAGAAAGAATTGCTTTGCAATCACCTTTTTATTTTGGTTATGATATTACCGGCAAAAACACCAGCAGTGAAGATGGTTATACTACTTTTCAAATTGGTACACCGGATGAAAGAGAATATCAAACATCTGCAAAACCAAAACATCCTACTGTAATTTATGCTTATGTTCAAGATAGATTTGAATTAAGCGATTTAGTTTTAAACCTTGGTTTGCGTGTTGATTATTTTGATTCTCAGGAACAAATATTACGTGACGAATCTTTGCCATTTGCAGGCGGTACTGATCCATTTGAATTTGATGCCGGCGATTTTGTTGCCAAAGATCCAGAAGTATTTATTTCTCCACGTATAGGATTAGGTTTTCCTGTTACATCTTCAACAGTATTCCATGCACAATATGGTAAATTTATTCAACCTCCTACATTGCAGGATGTTGTTACTTCAATAGCTAATCTTAATACTTTAGTTAAAGATGATAACCTTGGTATTAATACAGGGCATGTTGACAGTGAAGAAACTACACAATACGAACTTGGTTTTAGACAGGTTTTAGGCGATAATTTTGGTGCTCTTAACTTAACTGCATTTTATAAAAATACAAAAGGTTTAGTAAATAACGAAACCGTATTTTTTAGAAGAAGTGAAGGCGGACAAGTATCGCGTTATTATAGACCTTACAATTCCGACTTTGGAACAATTAAAGGTGTTGTATTATCATTAACTTTATCTAAATTAAGTTATTTTGGATTAAACTTTGATTATACATATTCTCTTGCAGAAGGAACCGGTTCAGCAACTAACTCGGCTGTAACGGCAGCATTTAGAAATACAAATGGTGAAACTCCAAAAGTAATTGCTCCTTTAGATTTTGACCAAAGACATACCGGTGTAATTAATTTTAACTTTTATGCACCTGAAGGCGAATTAGGCTTTTTGGAAATGGTCTCTTTAAATGCTCTTATCTCTTTTAACAGCGGAAGACCTTACACTCCTCTACAATCACAAGATTTGACTCCGGGAGCTGAAACAAACTGGGGCGATAATACAGGGTATGTAAATTCTTCTTATGGCCCGGGTTCAAATAGGATAGATGTAAGATTAGAAAAATCATTTAAAATTGGCGATAATATTTTCTTAACTCCATATCTTTGGGTTGAAAATTTATTAGATGCTGATAATGTTATTACTGTTTATCGTAGTACAGGTAGTGCTTCTACTTCCGGTTATTTATTAACTGAAGAAGGAAGAAAAAAAGCTATAACCGGTGGTGCTAATTATGTTTCTGACTATAAATCGTTAGAACAAGATCCAACTAATTACGGTATTCCAAGATTGATTAAATTAGGATTTAAAGTTAATTTTTCAAACTTAAGTTTATAATTTTAGAAATTTTAACGAAGAAATTTACGGCGGTAAAATGAAAACTAAAAAATCGAAATTCTTAACAAATTTAACCTTATTATCCTTCATTGTTGCATTAGTGTCAATCGGCTGGACAGGTGATGTCCAGAATGGTGGAGGAAAAAGGTTAAATAAACCAAATGAAGTTGCGGAATTCACTATTTTTAATATCAATAATGTTAGAATTCCTTTAGACAACAAAGGCGTTATTGGTGATGTTGACCCCGGTGATGGACTTGGTGCCGGCGGTACTTTTGCTAATATCGTATTTTTATTTTCCGGTGGGTTTTATCTTTCCGGTTATGATAATGGACAGCTATGGGGAAATGGTGTTTTATCTGCTTCCCGTATTGAAGATTATCAACCCGGACCTGTTGGAAGCAGTCAAAATGATTCAAAAAATAAAGTATATATCGTAAGAGTTCAGGATAGAGCTTTTGGAGATTCATGGCAGGAATGGCGAGACGCTGTTTCTATTGGTGCCGATTATTATGATGGAGACGGTGATGGTGCTTATAATCCCGTTGACTTAAATGGAAACGGTACTTGGGAAGCTAATGAAGACAGACCTGATTTAATTGGTGACTGGACTGCATGGTGCGTTTATAACGACGGTATTGCAGCTGCTTTAAAAAGATTTACTGCAGTTCCTCCAAAAGGCATTGAAATTCATCAAACTGTTTTCGGATTTGCTTCACGTGGCGTAGTAGGCAACATGATGTTTGTTCGTTACAGATTGGTAAATTCCGGAACTAAAGCCGAAGTATTTGATAATGTATTTTTTTCAGCAGCCGTTGATCCTGACATGGGTGATTCCGGTGACGATTTAGTTGGCTGCGATACTACCTTAAGTGCAGGATTTGTTTTTAATGATGGCGACGATCCTGAATACGGTGCTGCTCCTCCGGCTTTTTTAATGGACTTTTTCCAAGGTCCTATCGTTTATCAACCCGGAATTACTTTTGAAGATGTAGATGGTAACGGTGAATTTAATGAAAGTCTTGGTGATGTTCCTTTAGATACTGCCTACAATGTTGGCGGCAGAGTAAAAGGGATTAAAACATTCCCCGGTGCAACAAATTTGCCTTTATCTTCTTTCAGTCAATATATGCAGTCTCACCCAACACATGGTGACCCAAATACTCATATAGAATTAAGAAACTATATGATTGGCGGTAAAGGTAAAAATGGCGATTCTTTATATGTAAGTACCTGGACATTTGGAAATGGTGCTACTCTTGGTGCAGATACATCAAGAATACCTGCTCATTATATGTATTCGGGTGATCCTGTTACACGTCGCGGCTGGTTAAATACTGCTCCAATCGATCAAAGACAGATGAGTAATACAGGTCCTTTTACTTTAAGACAAGGTGTTCCTGTTGATATTTATGTTGTTTACGTTTTAGGACGTGGTGATAATGCATTACAAAGTTTGAGTATTGCAAAAGATTATGATATTACTGCACAATTAGTATTTGATAATAACTTCCCTTCACCACCTCCTCCTCCGGCAATTACTTACGATGTTGTAACCGGTGATGGTTTTATTGATATCACTTTTGAAACTGCTCCTCAAGTTAGTTATAGAGCAATTGATAATGTTCTTGATATTGATAGACAATTTCAAGGTTATTATGTAAGCCAATATTTAACTAATGTTAAAGCTGCAAGCATTGGATCTGTTGATAATGAAGCTGAAATTGCTTCATACGGTTTAAATAACTTTATTAAAAATATTTATGTAAGAGAAGGTAATGGCGGAGTTGTTCTAAAACGAGCTTTACCTGATAATTTATTGGATTCAACAATATTCAAAGACCCTGAATCCGGTAGAATAAGAATTCGTATAACCGAAGATCCTTTTACTAACGGTCCTTTAATAAAAGGTAAAGAGTATTATTTTGCACTTGGAAATTATACTTTAAACCATAGAGTTATTGTTAATAGAACAACTAATACATATGGCCCTGAAGGTGATTATTTAGATCCTACTAACGGTGCGTATGAAGAATTTGAAACAGCATTAATTACTGTTGAATATGGTACTAATATGTATTCTCCTCAAGTGCTTGGTGCCGCTGGTTCGCAAACTACCGGTGCTTCGCAAGGAGCTGTTAACTATGTTGTAATTGATAAAACAAGATTAACAGGTAATAATTATGCTGTGGAATTTTTTAAGGATTCAGCTTCTACATTATATTCAACATATCATCGTTTAGTTAATAAAACTACCGGTGTAAAAATGTTTGATTCGTCAAAAGTATTTAATTACGATTTTTCTGATTATTCGGGAAAAATTCAAGATGGTTTTATAGTAAAAGTTAGAGAAAGCGTGCCTACTATAATGACTTTTGCAGATCAGCAGGCCTCGTACACTCCTCAAGCAAACGTTTGGTTTACTGATTTTGCTTTTGCATTTAATACCGGTGCTTATTATGTAGGTTCCGATATTGCAAATGCTGACGGAGATGAAGTATTACATCCATTGTGGCCATCTTTAACTTCAAAAGTAATTAAAATTGATGATTTGAGAAAAATAGAAATACGCTTTGACAATAGCGGAAAAGCCTATAGATATTTACATGGATTTATTGGAAACAGCTTTTTACAACGTAATCAATCTTATATATATGCCGGTGGTGTAACAGATGCAGATACCGTTAATGATGGTAAAGGCGGACGTGGCGAGATTGGTAAATTTGGAGAAGGTTTTGTTGATGTTCCGTTTACAGCATGGTTATATGATGAAAGATACGGCTCAACCGCACCTGTTCAATTAGCATGCGGTTTCCTTGAAAGATCCGGAGAAAGCAGATTTAAAGGAAACCCTGACGGGAAATGGGATCCGGGTATAGATGTAAAAATATCCGGTGAAGTTATATTTGTTTTTAATGCCCATTACGACGCTACAGGAAGTCAAAAATTCCTTACCGGTGGTGATTTTTCGGGTACTACTGTATGGGGTGACGTAATAAAAGGATTTACAATCCCTGCTGCAGAAACCGGAGTTACTGCGGAAGAAAAAGTAATTGCAAAATCTCCTTTCTTTAATTCAATGTATGTAATTTCTTTACAAAGAAGAGATTCAACAACATTTTTTACACCTGGGGATAAATTTAATGTTGGATTAGGAAACTATCCTTATACGGATAAAGATGTTTATTCGTTTACAACCGCTGCAGGTGGTCAATTATCTGAAGCAGATAAACAAAGTATATTTGATAAAGTAAATGTATATCCAAATCCGTTATTTGCTTTTAACCCGGCTACATCTTACAGCAATGGCAATCCTGATGATCCGTTTGTAACTTTTACAAACTTACCTACTGAAGTTAATGTTAAAATATACTCTTTGTCGGGTATGTTAATAAAAACATTAACAGAACAAGATAAGTTAGGAAGTACAAGTTCACCGTTTTTAAGATGGAACTTGAAAAACGAAAATTCATTACGAGTTGCTTCAGGTATGTATATAGCTTTAATAACTTCTCCTCAATATGGCGAGAAGACTTTGAAATTTGCGATTATTCAACCACAAAAACAATTGCAGAAGTATTAATGGGGGGGCGGCTTGCCGCTCTTCCTATAATAAAAATTTATAGGGAGAATTAAAAATGAAAAAGTTGTTAACGGTTATCCTTATTCTACTTTACGTCACCGCCGCTTATGCTGGTGATGTTTCCAGAAAAGGTACAACTGGTGCTGATCAATTATTAATACCTGTGGGTGCTAGAAGCATTGCTACTAGTGGTGCGTTTGTTTCAAATACTTTAGGTGCTGAAGCAATATACTATAATCCTGCGGGTTTAGATCCTGCCGGTCGTTCTGAGGCAATATTTTCTTATATGAGTTATATTGCCGATATAAATATTTCTTATTTTGCAGCAAGTGCTAACTTGGGCAATATTGGTAGTTTCGGATTTTCTTTTAAGTCAATTGATTTTGGAAATATTGATGTTACAACAAACGAAGAACCTGATGGTACGGGTAATACGTATTCACCGGATTATTATGTTGTTGGTTTAACATATTCTAAAATTATTACTGATAGAGTTTCTGCCGGTGTTACTGCAAAATTAATTCACGAAGGAATTATGAATACCTCTGCTGACGGTTTTGCTGTTGATATAGGTGTTCAGTATAAATTTAATCCTAATTTTTCTCTTGGTGTTGCTGTTATGAATATTGGCGGTAACATGAAATATTCCGGACAGGATTTACAAGTAAAAACTACTATACCGGGTGCTAACCCTAATACTAAATCCGGTGCTTACGAACCTGTTACAGAAGAATTCCAAGTTCCTTCATATTTTCTTTTAAGTATGGCTTACAAATATGAAATGAATAAAGAAAATTCTGTTATGTTTGGCGGTACATTCAGAAGTAATAACTCAAGCGAAGACCAAATGTTATTAGGTTTGGAATATGGATTTAATGATATGTTTTTTGTACGCGGCGGATATGATTTATTATTTGAAAATTCCTCGGAGTACATTTATGGCTTATCAGCTGGGGCTGGTGTAAAATATACTATGGCCGGTAATATTGGCTTTGGTTTAGATTATGCTTACAGAGCTGTTAAAGATTTAGATGCAAATCATGTTTTTACAATTAAGTTAACTTTATTGTAAATAGGATATAATTAAGAATTATTAAGCACCTATTACTTAATGTAGTAGGTGCTTTTTTTTAAAGAGGTTATGTTATGAAAAAGATTATTTTTGTTTTTTTGTTTTGTTCAGGATTTGTTTTTTCTCAATCAAATTTATATTTCGATTTTGATTTTGCAAGGTTCAGGTATGATTCGACATCCTCATATATAGAAATATATTATAATATTAGCCAAAGTACACTTACCCATGTTGTTAAAAACGATTCCGTTTTTGTTAGTACAATGCTTAATATTAAAATTTATGATTCAACAAGCAATAAATATGCTGTTGATAATATGTATCAGGTTGTTAATTCTTTTCCGCTTACCGATTCTATACAGAACCAAAATTTAATTGGCAAAACAAGCTATTTGTTGAACAAGGGGAAATATAATTTAAGTATTAGTGTAACTGATACTTATAATTCGGATAACAAAAAAAGCATTTCGGATAATTTTATAATATTGCCATTTGTAAGTAATAATTTTATAATTAGCGATATAGAATTAGCTAATAATATTAAACAGGAGGGTGCAGATAAAGATAGTTATTTTTATAAAAACAGTTTCGAAATAATTCCAAACCCTGTAAGTGTTTATGGAGAAAATAATCCTTTATTATTTTATTATACCGAATTATACAATCTGGATAATGAAATGTATAATAATAATTTAGTATTGGAACGTTTAATTATTAACGGGAACGGTAAAATTGTTAATAAAAAAATTAGAACAATTACCGGTAAAAGTGAATCTATTGTTGAGGTAGGACATCTGAATTTAATGAAATTTCCTTCCGGTAATTATGTTTTGGTTTTAAATTTAATTGATACAAGTAAAAATATTGGTATAACATCCAATAAAAAGTTTTTCCTTGTAAATAAAAATGTTATCGATTCCGGCAAATATGTTCAAACTAATATGGATTTCCTTACAAGTGAATTTGGTGCAATTGAAATTGATGAAGTTGACGCGATGTATGAAATCTGCAAATATATAGCATCAAATCAAGAAAAAGAACAATTTAAATTGCTGGATTCTTTAGATGCAAAACGTAAATTTTTGTATGATTTTTGGCAAAGACGCGATTATGAACCGGAAACTGCCGAAAATGAATTTAAAATAGAATATTTTAAGCGTGTTAATTATGCAAGTACTCATTTTACTGAATTTCAAAAAAATGGTGCTTTAACTGATAGGGGTAGAGTTTATTTAACATATGGTGAACCTGACGAAATTGAAAATAAACCTAATGAAGTTGATTCAAAACCATATCAACTTTGGTATTATAACAGTATTGAAGGTGGAGTAGAATTTGTTTTTGCCGATTTAAGCGGTTATTCTCAGTTTGAATTAATTCACTCAACCAAACGCGGCGAATTAAAAGATAGTAATTATATGAACAGAATTAAGGCTGCAAAAGACTATTAATAAATTTTATTAAATTATGGATTGTATTTTTTTATAGTTTAACGTAATTTACTAATTAGATAAAATTAAATATTAATGCTTCACTTTATGTTCAGGTTACAATGAAAAAAATATTGTTTGTTATGTTCTATTTCTTTGCTTTTACTTTTATTTATGCTCAACAAAAATTTAATTTTGAATTTGATTTTGCACAATTTGCCTATGATAGTACCTCTAATTTTGTCGAATTATATTATTCGTTTGACCAAAACAATCTTTCAGTTCAAAAATTAGATACTATAACTTTTTCGGCCGGAAGAATAAGAGTAAATATTGTTGATTCTTTAACTAATAAGTCCGTATTTCAAAAAGAATACAGAGTTACTAATATAATTACGGATCAAAATACAGTTGATAATAAACTTTTAGTAAGTAAAATAGGGTTTGTTTTAGCAAAAGGAAATTATGTTATATATATTATTGGTCGCGACGATCTCGATTCGACTAGAGCTAAACTGCTGGGTGAAAAAATTAAAATTCGTCCATTTATGAATCATGATATTTCTGTAAGTGATATTGAACTTGCTAAAAGTATTAAATCTGATAATGTAAATATCGAATCAATCTTTTACAAAAATACGTTGGAAGTTATACCAAATCCTACTATACTGTTTAGTTCTTCTGCTCCAATTATGTATTATTATGCCGAAATGTATAATCTTAATGTACAGGATACAACTAAACCTTTACTGCTAAATCGTATTTTATATAATAGCAGAGGAAAAGAAATTAACAGAAAATCAAAAGTTATTTATAGAGACAAACAATCTCTTGTTGAGGTTGGTTTAATAAATCTTATTAAATATCCCACAGATAATTATAATTTGGTTTTAAGCTTACTTGATTCTGTTAATAATAAAATGATATTCTCAAATAAAAAGTTTTTCTATTATAATCCTAATTTTAAGGATACTACACTGGCAGCAGCATCCAATTATGGATTTATGAGTAGCGAATTTGGTGTGTTTTCGGACGAAGAATGTGATGATGTTTTTGATAAATCTAAATATATTGCTACTGAACGCGAAATTAAACAATATCAAAAACTTGATTCCTTAAACACAAAACGTGATTTTTTATATCGTTTTTGGAAATCAAGAGATTTGGAACCGGAAACAGAAAAATTTGAATTTAAAGACCAATATTTTGCACGGGTTGAATATTGTAATAATAAATATAGTTCTTTTAATAAAAAGGGATATAAAACAGATAGAGGACGTGTGTATTTAATTCTTGGTGAACCCGATCAGGTTGATATGTATCCTAACGAAACAGATAAAAAACCTTACGAAGTTTGGTATTACAATACTATTGAAGGAGGTGTTTTATTTGTATTTGGCGATTTAACCGGTTATAACGATTATGAACTTCTTTCTTCTACAAAACGTGGAGAAATAAGAGACGATAATTGGACAAGAAGAATTACCACAAATTAAAATGTTTAAAGATAAAAACAGTTTTGAATTTGCTATTTTTAAATTTGCAATAAAAATAGTAAATATTATAGGGTTAAAAAATATAAAATATTTTGCAAAATTTTTGGCTGCAATATTTTATCATGTATTACGAATACGCCGTGATGTTGTAATAAAAAATTTACAGACGGCGTTTCCTTTTTATGATAGTAAAAAATTAAGAGAAATTGCTTTTAATAATTATTTTAGTTTTTCATTAACTTTTTTAGAAGCAATGTTTATTCCCAGTTTAACGTTAAAGCAGCTTCACGAATATGTAATACCCGAAAGTATTGAAATAATGCAAAATGCTTACAAAAAGGGGCGTGGAGTAATTCTATTAACTGCACATTTTGGAAATTGGGAACTTGGTGCGGCTAGTATTGGATCGCAATTAAATATCCCAATTACTGTTTTGGCAAAACCACAACGAAATATTTACGTCTCGGATTGGATGGACAAAATGAGACAAACCTTTGGTAATAAAGTAACATTATTAGGTACTAATGTACGAGAAATTTATAAAGTACTTCTAAACAAAGGAATTGTTGGTATTGTAGGCGATCAACGTGGACCAAAAGAAGGGAGTGTTAGAGTAAAGTTATTTGGTCAAAGTACTTGTACTTATCCGGGCACGGCCGCTATTGCACTAAAACTTAAATCTCCAATTATTGTAACATTATGCTACAGAAGACCGGACTACAAATACAATTTATTATTTGAAGAAATAGATTTACCTGAAAATTACTCTTCCACCGAAGAAGGTATTAAGTATATTAATCAAAAATATATGGAAATATTGGAAAAATATATAAATCTGTATCCCGAACAGTGGTTTTGGATGCATAATATTTGGAAGTATTAATTGGAAAATATTAAAATACTTATAATCCAAACTTCTTTTATAGGTGATGCGGTTTTAACCCTGCCTATGATTCAAATATTAAAAGGAAAATATCCTAATAGCAATATTGATGTTCTGACAATTCCCGCAACAGAAAGTATTTTTAGTCATTCTCCATCTGTAGCCAATGTTATTGTATATGATAAAAGAGGAAAAGATAAGGGAATTAAAAAATTATTAATGCTTGGAAATAAGTTAAAATCTGAAAAATATGATTTGTTGTTTTCACCCCATAGATCTTTTAGAAGTGCAGTTTTAACATTGCTTTCGCAAGTTCAAGAAACTTATGGATTTGATAACGCATCGTTAAAATATGCTTATAAATATAGTGTTAAATATAAAATTGAAGATCATGAAGTTTTGCGAAATTTAACGTTGGCCGGTTTTTCTGTTTCGGAGGATAATTGGAAAATATTTCCAAAAATAAACATAAATGAAACTATTGAAAAAAAAATTGATGAATTTTTAATAAATAATAAGATTAAAAACTATGTTTGTATTGCTCCCGGTTCGGTTTGGGAAACAAAAGTTTATCCGGTCGAATATTATAATAAAATTATTGAATTTTGTATTTCCAAAAATTATTCGGTTGTTATTAGTGGAAGTAGTAAAGAAATGAATAAATGCTTACAACTTGAAAAATGTTTTAGTAAAAATGTAGTCTCAAGCGCAGGATTGTTTTCTATTATAGAAACAATAGAGCTGATTAGACGGTCTAACTTATTAATATGCAATGATAGTGCGCCTACACATTTTGGAATGGCTGTAAACGTACCGGTAATTACATTATACTGCTCAACCGTTGCAAAGTTTGGATTTTATCCGTATAACAAAAAAAGTATTTTTTTAAGTTATGATAATTTAAAATGCAAACCGTGCGGCATTCACGGATATAAAAAATGTCCCGTGGATACTTTTGATTGCGCCGTTAAACTTAAACCTGAAATGGTTTTTAATGCTATTGACAAAATATTAGTTTGATTGTTGTAAATTGTTATATATAACATTAGTAAATTATTATGAAAAAAATAAATCTTAAAGACTTAAAAGAATCGGCAATATATGTAACGCCCCATCTGCCAATAATGCATACAAAACGTTATAAATTTTCGTTATTGAGTGCGTTTTTTTATTTAAGTTTATTTATTATAATTATGTGGATAATTATAATAATTATTCTTGCCGTTACGCCATTAAAAGATTACGTTTTTGTTCTTGAAAACGATAAAATTATTGAACAATCGGTAAAGATAAGCGAATTGGAACATAAAGTCGGTTTTTTACGAAACGAACTGGAAAGTATTGCTTCTACAAATAAAAAACTAAAATATGCGCTAATTCTTGGTACATTAGATTCAAATAATACTATTCAGGATAAAGAAAAGAAAAAAATATATGATACACTTAAGAAAAATAGAACTCAAAATAAGCGTATTGAAGGAAATATATTGGCCGGTTTGGTAAATTTTGTTAATTTTATTTTTACTAATGATGAACAAGCAGATAATACAACTTTTCGGTTGCCTGTAAAAGGATATATAATAACTATTTATGAACCGGAAAACGGACATTTTGGTATTGATTTTGGGGTAAAAAGCGGAACAGCTGTTTATGCTTCTTCAAGCGGTTTAGTTATATTTGCAGATTATATTAGTGATGATGGATATACAATTATAATACAACATAGTGAAGGATACATTAGCATTTATAAACATCTTTCGGCATGTTTAAAAAGACAACGCGAATTTGTTGAACAAGGTGAACTAATTGCATTAAGCGGCAATACAGGATATAACACCTCCGGAGCCCATTTACATTTTGAAATTTGGAAAGACGGAAAAGTTGTTGACCCGCAAAAATTGATAATTAATAATTAGGAGATATAATGTCGTTAAAAAAAGACAACGTTTTGGCAAATGATGTAAGCATTTTAAGTAATGGAGTTAGAATAGAAGGTAAATTATATTCTAACGGAAATGTACGTATAGATGGTAAGGTTATTGGCGATGTTATTGTTGACGGTAATCTTACTATTGGTGAAGGTGCTGAAATTAAAGGTGGTGTTAATGCAAAAAACATTACTTTAAGCGGAACAATGGAAGGAGTATTATCAAGCTCGGAAAAATTAATTATGGAATCTAAAGCTGTATTAAAAGGGGATTTATTTGCTAAAGTTTTAGTTGTTCAGGAAGGTGCCGTTTTTGACGGAAAAAGTACAATGAATAAAAGTGAAGAAATAATTTAAGTGTTTTCAAATCAATCACCCGAAGAAAAATTTAAATCGCTTAGAGAAGTTGGTCCTTATCTTGGCTTGGGAACACAATTAGCTGCTACAATTGTGCTTATGTTTTTTGCAGGTTGGTATTTGGATAAGTACTTAAATACTAAACCTTGGTTTACAATTATTTTTGCCTTTGCGGGTGGTTTTGGCGGTATTTATAATTTTATTTTAACTGTGCTTAAATTAAATAAACCGAAGCAGAAAAATGATAAAAAATAATAAATTTTTGTTAATATTTTTTAGTATTTTAGTAATTGTATTTGTGAGTTTATATTCATTTAATATTATATCAAAAGCATATTTTTTTGTTTTTGTGCTTGTTCTTTCACTAAATTTGATAAATAGTACTTTTGCTTTATTTTTGTTTAACCGTTCATTTAAAAAAGGGAATCAAGCTTTTTTGATAAATGTTTTAGGCGGAATGGGGGCAAGAATGTTTTTTTTGCTGATTTCTATCATTATTATTTTAAAATTCTTGAATATTGATAAATATCAGTTTATATTTACATTTTTTATTTCGTATTTTTTTTTATTGACATACGAAATTTTTTATTATACTAAAAAGATTAATAATACGATTAAATAAATGTTTACTACAAATATTGAAACAGTTTTAGATACAGTAAAACATATTGGTGCCGCTGATACTTTACAGCATGTTGCTCCTAAACAAGATACCGGTTGGATAATGCATCATATTTTGGATGCAAAAACTCTCGATTTTTCGCCATTTTTCACCATTCAATTACCCGAATTACATTTGTTTGGAGTAGATTTATCTATAACAAAACATTTGGTTTTTATGTGGCTTGCTGCAATTATAATGATAATTATATTACGGCGTGTAGCAAATTCGTATAAAAAATCGTTTGTGCCCAAAGGGCTTAACAATGCTGTCGAAACCTTAATTGTTTTTGTTAGAGATGATATTGTAAAACCTACAATAGGTAAGGGATACGAAAAATTTTTACCATACTTATTAACGGTTTTCTTTTTTATTTTTGTTTGTAACTTTTTAGGATTAATTCCTTTTGGAGCAACTGCAACAAGTAATATTGCCGTAACTGCTACTCTTGCAGTAATATCGTTTTTTGTTACTCAAATTGGCGGTATTATGAAAAACGGCTTGTGGGGATATTTTAAAGGTTTGGTGCCTCATGGAATTCCTTTTTGGCTTTTACCAATTATGATTGTGGTAGAACTTATGGGTTTATTTACAAAACCATTTGCATTGGCAATACGTCTTTTTGCAAACATGACTGCAGGACATATTGTTATTTACGCTTTGCTTGGTTTAATTTTTATTTTGCATACTTATTTTGTAGCCCCAATTTCGGTATCTTTTGCTTTGTTTATATTCTTTTTAGAGATACTTGTTGCGGTGTTACAAGCTTATATATTTACAATGTTGTCATCTCTATTTATAGGAATGGCAGTTCATCAAGAACATTAATAAATAATAATTATATAGACGGAGGAAATAAATGGATTTCGCATATTTAGCAGCAGGATTTGGAGCAGCATTAACAGTTATAGGTGGTGCTTTTGGTATTGGTAAATTAGCAAGTTCAGCAATGGAAGCCAGTGGAAGACAACCCGAAGCAGCAGGTGATATCAGAACTTCAATGATTATTGCAGCAGCTCTTATTGAAGGTATTTCATTGTTTGCATTAGTTATTTGTATTCTTTTAGCATTAAAATAATTTTAAAATCCTTTAGGATAAATTATGGTTGGTAAATTGTATCTTGTGTTATTATTTTCAGGTGGTGAAGCACCCGGAAGCCCATTGGATGTTAATCCCGGATTAATTATATGGACTACTGTAACTTTCATTTGTTTGCTGCTTATACTTAAAAAGGTGGCTTGGAAACCTATTTTAAATAGTCTTTCTTTAAGAGAAACCAGTATTGCAGATGCTTTGGCAAAAGCAGAATTAGCACGAAAAGAAACTGAAGAGCTTATTGCAAAAAACAAAGCCGATATGGCAAAATATGATGAAGAAGCTCAAAAAGTTGTTGCCGAAGCTCGTGAATATGGTGAAAATCTAAAAGCTCAAATTGAAGTTCAAAGCAAAGCGACTGCAAAAAAAATGATTGATGATGCTAAATCGGAAATTGAAAGAAAACAGCAGGAAGCTTTTATGAATTTAAAAGAGCAGGTGGCTGATATAGCTATCAAAACAGCTGAAAAAATAATAAAAGCAAATTTAAATAATGAAAAACAAACAGAAATTGTTAATAGGTATATTGACGAATTATCTAAAAATTAAATATGAGTGATTTTAACGTTTCTTCTAGATACGCCAAAGCTTTATTGGCACTTGCAACCGAAACTCAACAATTTGATATTGTTTCTTCGGATGTAGAATTTGTGTTAAATTGTTTTTTAAGTGTAAAAGAACTTAAAGTTGCTATATTAAGTCCTATTATTAAACAGGAAAAGAAATTTCAGATTCTTGAAGCTGTTTTTAAAAATAAGGTTTCTGAAAGAACTTTTGAATTTATAAAATTTGTTCTCAAAAAAAACAGAGAAAACTTATTACTTAATATATTAAAACGCTTTGTTGAATTAAAAAATGCTCAGCAAGGATTAGCGGATATTAAAGTTAAGGTTGCTTTTGATATTTCTGATGAACAAAAGAGTAAATTAAAATCTAAGCTACAAAGTATTACCGGAAAAAAGGTTTCATTGGATGTTAAAATTGATGAGTCTATTATTGGTGGATTTATTGCAAAGCATGAAGACACAATTTATGATGCTTCGGTAAAACATAGTTTGGAATTATTAAAGAAAAAATTTATTCAAGGGGATTTTGTACTTAATTAAATAAGACATTTTAAGGAATAAAAAATGGCAGAAGTAAGACCCGACGAAGTTACAGAGATATTAAGAAAACAATTATCCGGCTTCGAAAACGAAATAGATATTTATGAAGTAGGAACTGTTTTGTCAGTTGGTGACGGAATTGCCCGTGTTTATGGGTTAAACAAAGTCATGTCAACCGAGCTAGTTGAGTTTCCTAATGGTGTAGTTGGAATGGTGCTGAATCTTGAAGAGGATAGTGTAGGCTGCGTTCTTTTTGGTGAAAGCTCGTTAATAAAAGAAGGCGATCAGGTTAAACGTACCGGACGTGTTGCATCTTTTCCTGTTGGTAAAAATATGCTTGGACGAGTTGTTGACCCGCTTGGCGAGCCACTTGACGGTAAAGGTTCAATCGAATTTGAAAAGTACATGCCAATTGAAAGAAAAGCCCTTGGTGTATTGCAACGTCAACCTGTAAAAGAACCTTTGCAAACCGGTATTACGGCTATTGACGCAATGATTCCAATTGGACGTGGACAACGTGAATTGATTATTGGTGATAGACAAACAGGAAAAACTGCTATTGCTATAGATGCTATTATTAATCAAAAACAAACTCATACAGAAGATGCAAAAAAATATGGTGTAAATCCGGTTTTTTGTGTTTATGTGGCAATTGGTCAAAAAAATTCTACAATTGCTCAGGTTGTTGCTAAATTAGAAGAGCATGGTGCTATGGAATATACAACCGTTGTTTCGGCACCGGCAAGTGTTCCTGCTCCTTTACAGTATATTGCTCCTTACAGCGGCGCAACTTTGGGAGAATATTTTAGAGATAATGGACAGCATGCTTTAGTAATTTATGATGATTTATCTAAACAGGCTGTTGCATACCGCGAACTTTCTTTGTTGTTAAGAAGACCTCCGGGACGTGAAGCGTATCCGGGTGACGTATTTTATTTGCATTCTCGTTTGTTAGAACGTGCATCCAAATTAAATGACGATTTAGGTGGCGGTAGTTTAACTGCTTTGCCAATTATTGAAACACAACAAGGCGACGTATCGGCATATATTCCTACAAACGTTATTTCTATTACTGATGGTCAGATTTATCTGGAACCCAATTTATTTAACTCGGGTGTTCGTCCTGCCATTAACGTGGGTATAAGCGTTTCGCGTGTTGGTGGAAATGCACAAATTAAAGCAATGAAAAAAGTAGCCGGTTCGTTAAAAATTGATTTAGCTCAATTTCGTGAACTGGAAGCGTTTTCTAAATTTGGGTCCGACTTGGATAAAGCTACTCAAAGAACACTTTCTAAAGGTGTACGCTTGCTTGAATTCTTAAAACAAGGACAATATGTTCCTATACCTGTTGAAAAACAAGTTTTAAGAGTATTTGTGGGAACTAATGACTATCTGGAAATGATTCCTGTTGCTGATGTTCAGAGATTTGAAAAAGAATTTGGTGAACACGTTGAATTAAAACATCCTGATATTTTAGAAGAAATTAAAATGACAAAAACTTTATCCGATTCCTTAATTGAAAAAATTAAAGTAGCGGTTACAGAGTTTATAACAAAATTTAAAACGAGTGAATAGATTATAATCTTATATGGCTACATTACGTGATATTAAAAGACATATTATTGGCGTTACAAATACACAGCAAATAACAAAAGCTATGAAAATGGTGGCAGCTGCAAGGTTGCGCCGTGCTCAAGAAAATGTTATTAATGCACGTCCATATTCAAGAAAGATTTATGAAGTGTTAAATAATTTGCTGTTGGCAGAATTAAACTTTGTTAATCCTTTTTTTGATGAAAGAGAAGTGCAAAAAGCAGCAATTATTATTGTAACATCCGATAGAGGAATGTGCGGCAGTTTTAATATGAATGTTATCCGTAGAGCCGAAGATTTTATTAATGATGAATTAACTGAATTAAACAAAGCGGGTAATGTTGACTTATATTGTGTGGGTAAAAAAGGATACGATTATTTTGCAAAACGAGATTACAAAGTTAATAATTCTTTTGTTGGAGCATTTGCAGGATTGAAATTTGAAGTTGCTCCTCAGATTATGAATTGTGTAAAATCTAAATTTTTAGTTGGTGATTACGATAAGGTTTATATTGTTTATAACGAATTTAAATCCGTTATGCAGCAAAAATTAAATTTGGAACAGCTTTTACCAATTAAAAACGAATTGGTTAATGCAGTTAAAACAAATGTTGAATATATATACGAACCCGGCAGAGCCGAAATAATTAGTGCTTTAATACCTCGTGCTTTAAATGCCAAGATCTGGAAAGTATTGCTTGAATCATATGCCGCCGAATTAGGCGCAAGAATGACGGCAATGGATATGGCAACGGAAAATGCAAAAGAAATTATAAGATCTTTAAAAATAACATATAATAAAGCTCGACAAGCTGCAATTACAACGGAAATTAGTGAAATTGTTACCGGTGCTAATGCCTTGAAAGAGAATTAAAAAATAATATTGATATTATGGTAAAAATTGATTAAATTTGTAAGTTTGCGATATGTTTGAAGATCTTACACAGAAAATAGAAAAAGCACTTAAGAAAGTAACCGGTCAAGGTAAACTTTCCGAAAGTAATATAGCGGAAACCCTAAGAGAAATTCGAGTAGTTCTTTTAGATGCCGATGTTAATTATAAAGTTGCTAAAAAGTTCATTGAAGATGTAAAAGAAAAAGCTCTAGGAACTGAAGTAATAACTTCTGTTTCACCAGGACAGTTAATTACTAAAATCATTTATGATGAATTAACTGCTTTAATGGGAGGTGTAAGATCGGAGTTGTCGATTAACGCATCCGGACCTACAATAATTTTATTGGTTGGTTTACAAGGAAGCGGTAAAACTACATTTTCAGGAAAATTAGCTAAATATTTAAAAGATAAAAACAGAAAAGTACTTTTAACTGCAGCAGATATTTATAGACCGGCTGCAATCGAACAGTTAAAACAATTAGGAGCAACAATTGATGTTCCTGTTTTTACTATTGATGACTTAAAAGATGCTGTAAAAATTTCTGTAGATTCGGTCAAATATGCAAAAGAAAACGGCTTAGATACAATTATTATTGATACTGCCGGTCGTTTGCATGTTGATGAAACATTGATGGTTGAAATTGGTAATATTAAAGAAAAAATAAAACCAACTGAAACCCTTTTTGTTGTTGATTCCATGACAGGTCAAGATGCAGTTAATTCTGCTAAAGCTTTTCATGAAAAAGTCGACTTTGATGGTATTGTTCTTACTAAATTAGATGGTGATTCGCGCGGCGGTTGTGCTCTTTCTATTAAGGCTGTTGTTAATAAACCTATTAAGTTTATTAGTCTTGGTGAAAAACTTGAAACAATTGAAATATTCCATCCCGATAGGATGGCTTCTCGTATTTTAGGGAAGGGTGATATTATTTCTCTTGTTGAAAAAGCCCAGATGCAGTTTGACCAAAACGATGCAGAAGATTTGCAGAAAAAAATGCTTGATAATAAATTTGATTTTGAGGATTTTTTAAAGCAAATTAAGATGATAAAAAAAATGGGGTCGTTAAAATCGTTAATGTCAATGATCCCCGGTCTTGGTTCTGCTATAAAAGATACTGAAATTAATGATAAAGAGATAGTTAAGGTTGAATCAATTATTCAATCTATGACTAAAGAAGAAAGAAAAAATCCTAAAATCTTAAACGGTAGCAGAAGAAAAAGAATTTCCATCGGTTCGGGAAATTCAATACAAGATGTAAACCGATTAGTTAAGCAGTTTGATGAAATGAAAAATATGATGAAAATGATTCAAACTCAAGGTGGAAAAAAGATGTTGGGAAATGTTGCTAAAAAAAATAAGAACAAAAATAAAAATAAACACAAAAGAAGATAGAATATTAATTACTTGGAGGTAATAATAATTTGGCAGTTAAGCTAAGATTAAGAAGGATGGGAAAAAAAAGACAACCTATTTATAAATTGGTTGCCGCAGATGCTCGTTCACCACGTGATGGTAAATTTATTGAAGCTATAGGTAACTATAATCCAAGAATGGAACCACCTACGATTGAAATAAATCAAGAAAGAGCTTTGTACTGGATTGGCGTTGGTGCACAACCAACAGCAACAGTAAAAAATTTATTATCAAAAAAAGGTATTTTGTATCTTTTAGACTTACAAAAAAGAGGTCTTAAAGTTGAAGAAATAGCTGCTAAAATGGAAGAATGGAATACAACACATAATATAGTTGTAGCTGCAAAGCCTGTTAAAAAAGAAATTCAAGTTATTGTTGAAGATGATAAGGAAGTAAAGGGTGCTGCTTCCGAAACTGAACAAAATTAGTAAGTAGGTTGGTTGTGTTCAGATTGAACTGTGCCCCATTCTAATTTAAATAAGGTAATCTTATGAAGGAATTTGTTGAATTTATTGCAAAACATTTAGTCGATTCACCGGATAGTGTAACTGTTACAGAATTGTTACCGGACGAAAAAACTATTGAACTAACTTTAAAAGTTGGACCGGATGATGTTGGTAAGGTAATTGGTAAACAAGGTAAAACAGCTCAAGCTATGCGAGTTTTACTTACAGCAGTTGCTGCCAAAGATGGAAAAAGGTCAATTTTGAAGGTTTTGGATTAAAATAAAATAAATTGGCAGAAGACACAGATTTCTTTTTAATTGCCGAAGTATTTGCTCTTTCAAAATATGAAGGTTTTGTTACTATTAAATCTTATTCGGATTTTCCGGATCGATTTTTTAAATTAAAATATGTTATAATTAACATTTACGGTCAATTTAAAGAATTTCTTGTTGAAGATGTAAAACTATCTGAAAATGTATTTCATTTAAAGTTTAAGAATTTTGAAACTTCTGAAGATGTACGTTTTTTGTTAGGTGCTAAACTATTTGTTAAACCTAAAGATAAAGTTAGGCTTAGGGCTAACGAGTTTTTTATTCACGATCTTCTTGGCAGTAAGGTTATTAAAGGTAATAAGTTCTTTGGAATTATTGAAGATGTACTTAGTTTACCTGCAAACGATGTTTATGTAATTAAGGATGTTAATAATAAAGAAGTATTAATTCCTGCAGTTAAAGTTTATATTAACGGCTTTGATGCAAATAATAAAATACTTACTTTAACAGAACAATGTGATATTTTTGAAAATGATGAGAATTGATTTAATATCTGCTGTTCCGGATTTATTAAAAAGTCCTTTAGAAACAAGTATTGTTAAGCGCGCGCAAGACAAAAAGAAGGTTGAAATATACGTTCACGATTTGCGCGATTATGCTTACGATAAACATAAACAAATTGATGATAAACCGTTTGCCGGTGGTCCTGGGATGTTATTAAAACCGGAACCCTTTTTTGAGTGTATTGAAAAATTAACAAAAAATGTAAAATATGATCACATAATATTTACTACTCCGTCAGGAGATAAATATGATCAAAAAACTGCTAATAAATTTTCGTTAGCTCAAAACATTATTATTGTTACAGGACATTACAAAGGTATAGATGATAGAGTAAGACAATATTTTGCCACCGATGAAATTTCTATTGGTAATTTTATTTTAAGCGGCGGCGAGCTTTTAGCTTTGGTTATTGTTGATTCTATTGTTCGATTAATTCCGGGAGTGTTAAATGATAGTGAATCTGCATTGTTGGATTCATTTATGGATGGAGATATAATTGAAGCCCCTTATTATACACGTCCCGCAGAATATAGAGATATGAAAGTTCCCGATATATTACTATCAGGGAATGAAAAAGAAATTAAAAAGTGGAAAAGCGAGCAATCGCTTGTTTTAACTGAAAAGTGGAAAAACAAAAATAGATTGGAGTAAATTATGGACTTATTAAGCGAAGTGGTAGCAGATCAGCTAAGAACTGATTTCCCTAATTTTAAACCGGGAGATCGAATTAGAGTTCACGTGAGAGTAATTGAAGGTGACAAAGAAAGAATTCAGCCTTTTGAAGGTGATGTAATTGCTATCCGTGCAGGTGGTGCAAGCAAATCTTTTACGGTTAGAAAAATTTCTAGCGGTGTTGGAGTTGAAAGAATATTCCCTTATAATACACCCAAAATAGCAAAAATTGAAATTCTTAAAGAAGGTAGAGTTCGCAGAGCAAAACTTTATTATTTACGTGGACTTTCAGGAAAAGCTGCTCGTATTAAAGATAAAAATATTAGATAAAATTCGCCCATCTTTTAATACTAAAGGGCCGCTTTTGCGGCTTTTTATTTATATATTTATATGAAAATTGCGCTCCCAAATAATATTTACGCAAGGTTGTTTTCTCTTTATTTCCCTCAAAAGTATAAAGATGATATAATTTATAAACCTGCTTCTTTATTAAGTAAAGAACTTACTAATGAAAATGTTGATATTGCATTAATTCCTTCATTTGATTTACTTACACATGAAAATTTTATTGTTTCTAAAAATTTTGGAATTTCTTGTGATAGTTTACTTTCAAATGCCAATATTTATTATGCTCCTAATAAAAAAGAGATTGGTAAAATCGGTTTATTTGGTGATGTAAGTTCTAATGAAATTATTTTACCTCGAATTATTTATCCCGAAAAATTTTCTGCCGAAATAAAAATCTCGCTGGAAACAAAACCTCCCGATATATATTCTACTAATGTTATTATTGTTGGCGATGAAAGTTTTAAGGATAATTATTTTAATAAAGGGATGAGTTTTGCTGAAGAAATAGCTGAAATAATCGGTTTTCCTTATGTAAATTTTGTACTGGCTTCTAAAGATGATGAACTTCTTGAACAGTTTTGTAATGAAATTGAACCGGCCAAAATGATTATTGATGAAAAAATAGATCTGTTTTTTGAAAATTCCGATTTGTCGGATGAAGTAAAAAGTTTTGTTAAAGAAAACATTGGCTCAGTATATTTTGAACTTACCGAAAGCGAAACTTTTGGATTAGGGGAAATGCTGAAATTAGCTTATTATCATGGAATGATTGAAAATATTATAGATATAAAATTTATATAAAAAAAGGCGGGTTAACCCGCCTTTTTAATTAAGCTTTTGTATGTGATACCGATATAACGTTTACGTTATGAGCAATTATTTTAAGCATTGCTTCGGTAGCTTGTGTTTTTAGTTTTAAGGTGCAGCTGGCAACTAATCTATCATCAAAAATAATGTTTTCCATTTCTTCAATGTTAATATCGCCTTGTTTTAAAACATCCAAAACAGATGCTAAAACACCCGGTTTATCGTAATGTTTTACTATTAATTGATAAGGAGAATCGGCAGCTTTTGCATTATTTACCCAATGCAATACTGTTCCGGTTTCAACATAATGATGAATGATTTTTACAGTTTCTTCTGCTACTGCATTTTGTGCTTGTTCGGTTGAAGCACCAATATGATGAGTAACATAAACGTTCGGCAGTCCCTGTAATAATGAACTTACAAAACCATTTTTGCCTTCGGGTTCACCTTTAAATACATCCAGCCCAACTTTTAGATTATTTTCTTTAATTGCTTTAATAAGTGCATCTTCATCAATAACTTCGGCACGTGATGTATTAATTAATATAGTACCCGGTTTTAAATAACCAAACATTTTTTCGTTAAACAAACCGCGTGTTTGTGCATTGGCCGGAAGGTGTAACGAAATAATATCTGCACGAGGTAATGTTTTTGCAAAATCGTCAAAAACTTCAACATCTTCATCTGTAATAGGCATAACATCTTTTACTAATACTCTTATTCCAAAAGCTAAAGCTCTTTTTGCCAATTCTTTACCAATATTTCCATATCCAATAATTGCAAGTGTTTTACCTGCAAGGCCTTCAGCCTTAGAAAATATTTCTTTATTCCAAACGCCATTGTTAAAATCGGCAACGTTATCGGCAATTTTTCTATCAAGGGCAATAATCAATCCCATAGCCAATTCAGCAACGGCAATTGAATTTTTACCCGGACAATTGGCCACATAAATGCCTTTTTTATTTGCAGCTTTAATATCAATATTATTAAAACCGGCACCGGCACGAATAATTAAATTTAAACGCGTTGAATTAACAATTGCATCGGCGTTAACCTTGGTAGAACGAACAACGATAGTATCTACGTCGTTTGAGTATTTAGGAATATCATTTTCGCCTAATTTGGGTTCATAAATGACTTCCACATTTTTATCTTTTAATTTTTGTACGTAAAAATCCGGAAATTTGTCCGCAATTAATACTTTCATTTTCATAACAACTCCTTTTAATTAATAATTAATTTTGGGAATTTTTACATTAAATTTTTTGGCATTATCAACAGCACGCTCATAACCGGCATCAGCATGTCTTGCAATGCCCATACCGGGATCGTAAGTTAATACGCGTTCTAATCTTTGTTCCGCTTCGGGTGTACCGTCGGCAACAACAACCATTCCGGCATGAATGGATTTCCCAATACCAACTCCGCCTCCATGATGAACAGAAACCCAGCTTGCACCGCCAATAGCGTTTAATAGAGCATTAAGAATCGGCCAGTCGGCAATTGCATCGCTGCCGTCTTTCATATCTTCAGTTTCTCTATATGGTGAAGCAACAGATCCGCAATCAAGATGATCGCGCCCAATTACTATTGGTGCTTTAACCTTGCCTGAGGCAACTAGATTATTAAATATTTTACCCATTTTAGCTCTATCGCCATAACCAAGCCAGCAAATCCGTGCCGGTAATCCTTGGAATTGAACTTTTTCCTGAGCTAATTTAATCCATCTATTTAAAGCAATATCGTCCGGAAAAGCTTCAAGAACTGCTTTGTCAGTTTCGTATATATCGTTTGGATCGCCCGATAAAGCTGCCCACCGAAAAGGACCTTTACCGTCACAAAACAAAGGTCTAATATACTCAGGTACAAAACCCGGAATGTCAAAAGCGTTTTCTACTCCGTTTTCTTTTGCTTCACCTCTTATATTATTCCCGTAATCAAATGTAATAACTCCAAGCTTCTTAAATTCAAGCATAGCTTTTAGATGATTAACAATAGTAAGTTTAGACTGTTTGATATATTCTTCGGGATTAGATTTCCGCAACTTCAAAGCATCTTCAAAAGAATAACCCATTGGAACATAACCATTAAGAGTATCGTGTGCAGATGTTTGATCAGTCAAAATATCAGGAAGAACACCAGACTTCAAAATTTCGGGTAAAACTTCTCCCGCATTACCAATTAATCCGACTGATATTGCTTTTTTTTCTGTTTTGGCTTTGCTAATTATAGCTAAAGCTTCGTCAATATTGTCAGTCATAATATCCAAATATTTTGTATCAAGTCTCTTTTGAATACGACTTCTGTTTACATCAATTCCAAGGAAAGCAGCTCCGTTCATGGTAGCGGCAAGTCCTTGAGCTCCTCCCATTCCGCCTAGACCGGCAGTTAGTAAAAATTTGCCTTCTAAAGTCCCGTTAAAATGCTGCCTTGCACATTCGGCAAATGTTTCGTAAGTGCCTTGTAAAATGCCTTGTGTACCTATATAAATCCAGCTTCCGGCGGTCATCTGTCCATACATAGTTAAACCAAGCGCATCCAATCTTCTAAATTCTTCCCATGTTGCCCATTTGGGAACAAGCATGGAGTTGGAAATAATTACACGTGGTGCATTTGTATGTGTTTTAAAAACTGCAACAGGTTTACCCGATTGCACAAGCAAGGTTTCATCATCTTCAAGTTTTTTTAATGAACTTATTATACTGTCATAACTTTCCCAATTGCGGGCTGCTTTTCCGTAACCACCGTAAACTATTAGTTCGTCGGGGTTCTCTGCAACGTCAGGGTCCAAATTATTCATAAGCATACGCATTGCAGCTTCCTGAATCCACCCCTTGCAGCTTAAATTATTACCTGTTGGTGCTTTAATATTTTTAATGCTCATATTAATCACTAAAATGTGAAGAAATAATATTATTATATTGTACTAATAAAGTTTTTAATAACCAGCGTTTAAAAAACCAACTTTTGGCCATTTGAGATTCAATATATTTTTTATTTTCTTTTAATTGTCCAACTAATCTTTTTTGTTCGTCCTTAGTTAATTTTACATTACTTGAATCGGTCTGTAATTTGTCAACAATAGAATTAAAAGATTTTATATCTAATACAAAACGTTGATCGGTTTGCATTTGTTTTACTGCCTGATTGCAGAAATTAATTAACAATTTTGTTTCGTTTTTGTCGAAAGAATAAGTGTAATTTTTAAAAAGTGGTTTGGCCATAGTTATACCTTTAGTGAAAGCAATTTTTCTCTTATTTTTTGATATCCGGGTTTCATAATATTATAAATATAATGTAATCTTTCCTTATGAGGTAAAAATGACGATTTCATTGCATTGATATTTAATTTTTCAATATCGTCAAAATTAATATCAAAAAATTTACTTGCTGTAAAATATTCATTACTTAAAGTAGTATTACTCATAAGTCTATCATCAGTATTTAGAAATACTCTGAACCCTTGTTTATACAATTTTATAAATGGGTGATTTTCTAATTTATCAATAGCTCCAGTATGCACATTACTTAATAAACATATTTCCAAAGGAACACGTTTATCTAATACAAATTGTGCCAAAGGACCTAAAGCAATAATATTGTTATCTTTATCTAAAACCATATCTTCAATTAAACGGGTTGCGTGTCCTATTCGGTGTGCACCGCAAATTTGGATAGCCTGCCAAATTGATTCTTTTCCAAACGCTTCTCCGGCATGAATTGTAATATTAAAATTTTCGCGTTTAATAAACTCAAAAGCAGCAATATGTTTTTTAGGAGGATATCCGCCTTCTTCACCGGCTAAATCAAATCCAACTACACCCTGATTTCTGAAATTAACGGCAAGTTCGGCAATTTCCAATGTGTTTTGCATATTACGCATTCCACATAAAATTAAGCCGTAACCTACTCCAAATTCCTTTTTCCCTCTTTCTAATCCCGTTAAAACTGCATTAATTACATCGTCTAAATAAATGTCTTTTTTTGTATGAAATACAGGAGCAAAGCGGGTTTCAACATAACAAACACCGTCTTTGTACATATCTTCAATCATTTCGTAAGCAACCCTTTCAAGTGCTTCTTTTGTACTCATTACAGCACATGTATGCTCAAATCCCTGTAAATATTCAACTAAATTTCCCTTGTTTGCTCCTTGAAAAAACCAAGCTGCAAGTTCTTCGGCATCATTTGTAGGAAGTTTTTTGTATTTTATCTCTTTGGCTAAATCAATAACGGTTTGTGCTCTTAATCCACCGTCCAGATGGTCGTGCAATTGAACCTTAGGAACTAATTTGATAATATCTTCTGTCTTCACAATATTTTCCTCTTTTAGGTTTAAAGATATTCTTTTTAATTTGCAAAATCAACATACAACACTTAAACTATTATTATTTTTATTATATTAAAATATAACTTGCTAAAGTTAATTTGTTTAAATAAATTTTAATACTTAATATTTTGGAGTGGAATGAAATTTAAATTAATTATTTGCGCCCTGTTTTTTGTATTAATTCAGGGGTTTGCCTGTTCATCCGATTTTGTTATGGGGGCTAGGTATTATATAGATAGGGAAAAGTGGGACGAAGCTGAAACGTATTTATTAAAAGAAATTAATATTAATCCGCAAAGTGACGAAGCGTATTTTTTACTTGGATATGTTAAAGCCGAAAAAAAAGAATATAAAGAAATGGAAATTGCGTTTTCTAAATCTTTAGATATAAGTGACCGCTTTAAAGATAAAATTGAAGAAGCAATAATTGTATATGAAAGAATAAAGAATGAAACAAAATAAATCAGTTTAATTTATCTTCTTGCGAATGCAAAATAAAATCTTTATTTTTTAAAATGATAATTAATAGTTTATTTTAAATTGGAGAATCGATGAATCGTTTTATCATTAGTTTTTTGTCAGTATTAGTTTTAATGGTTATGGTTGCCGCAAAATGTAACCCGCCTAAAATAGAATCTGCATTAGTGGCTCTTGGCAGACAAGACTATACTGAAGCTGAAAGAAAATTACAAGAACATTTACAACAAGACCCCAACAACGAATATGCATATTTTTTGTTAGGAGAAGTTAGTCGCAGTAAAGGTGATATATCTAAAATGGTTGAATATTATGACAAAGCTTCTGCTTTGGGCACAGAACATTCAAAAGAAATTTATGCCAATAGATTAGTTACTTGGGGAACCAAATTTAATGATGCTGTAAATAATTATTACAACAAAGGAATTAAAATGGAAAGTCCCGATTCTGCAAAGATGTATTTTATGAAAGCTGCAGAAATGTTACAGACTGCAGTTTTATGCGAACCTGATTCGGCTGAAACTTATAACGTACTTTCCGCTTCATTAATGAATGCCGGCGAATATGAACAAGCAACAGCTGTTTTAGAAAAATTAAATACAATAAGACCAATTGCTTCTACTTATGTGCGTTTAGGAACTTTATATTTCCGAAAAGGTATTGAATCGATGAGTACTTTTGAAAACAGTAAAAATTTAAAAGATAGTGTTGCAGCAATGGAATATTACAATAAAACAATTGCTGTTTTAGAAGTTGGAAAATCGAAGTTTCCTGAAGAAGGTGAAATTTTTACAATTTTAGCTGATGCTTATATTAAAGCAAACAGAGAAAATGAAGCAAGTGCTTCTCTTGAACTGTTGGTTAAAAAAGACCCGACAAATAAGTATTATAAATTTACTTATGGAGTTCTTTTATTACGTAATGGAAAACATGAAGAATCTGTTGCCCAATTACAAGCAGCTTCAGATATTGACCCTGAATTTAAAGAAGCAGTTTATTATTTAGGTCGTGCTTATGTAAACTGGGGTGTTACTATGCGTGAAAAAGCTGAAGCCGAAAATAAAGAAAATACCGATTATATTGAAAAATTCAAATTAGCAGTTCCTCAACTTGAAAAATCTGCTATCTTTTCACCCGAAGACGCTGAACTTTGGGAATTATTAGGAAAAGTTTATGCTAATCTTGGTATGGAAAAAGAAAGTATTAATGCATTTGAAAAAGCTGACAAATTACGCTAATAAATAGATTACACTATTATACCCGCAATTTATTTTTTTAAGTTGCGGGTATTTTTTTGGAGAAGGTTATGAAAAACGAAAACGAAATGAAACCACAGCAAATTAATATTGAACTTGGCGAAAAAGAAGCTGAGGGAATTTATTCCAATTTGGCAATTATCACGCATTCAAATGCAGAGTTTATTATTGATTTTACACGTATTGTGCCCGGTATCCCAAAAGCTAAAGTTCATGCGCGGATTATTACTACACCCCAACATGCTAAAACATTTATGATGGCTTTAAAAGAAAATATTGAAAAATATGAATCTAGATTTGGTGAAATTAAAATTGAAGCACCTCAAAATCCTTTTTCGGGATTTATGGGCAACGATAAAGATATTAGAGTGAATTAATAACAAATATTGGGGGTCTCCCTATAATTTCCTCCTCTTATTTCCCCTCCTTACACTAAATGCAATTGAATATTTTATTTTTTTGATTTAAATTTTTGATATTTTATCTACTATTCTCATTTAGTATAAATTTTTTAATAGAAAGAAATATTTGTATTATTTCTTCTGGTAAATTTAAAGGATATTACAACAATATGAAAATTTATATAAAAAAACATTAAACTTAAGATATTTTTTTACACAACTTACTTTTTTACTGTTGTATTTTATTAAATTTTAGTAAATTAAACAGCTAGGAATTAAACATAGTGAATATTTTGACTAAAATATTAAAAATAAAATTATTAATGTCTTTTGTGCTTTTTTTTGTCTGCTCTTTAACATATGCACAAATATTATCTTTTAGAAATTTAACGGTTGAGGATGGATTAGCCCAAAATTCTATTATTTCTATCATTCAAGATAAAGACGGTTTTATTTGGTTTGCAAGTGAAGCCGGTGTTTCTAAATATGATGGTGTATCATTCCAAAATTATAACAAATTAGATGGGCTTTCGGATGATCACGTTAGGGTTATATTTGAAGATAGTAAAGGAAATAAATGGTTTGGGACCAATGATGGTATAACAAAATATGACGGGAAAAAATTTTATAAATACCTTTACGGAAATGAAAATAATTCCACAATAGTCTATTCTATTTGTGAAGACAATAAAGGTGTATTGTGGTTTGTAACAGGTTCAAGCGGTTTATTGAAGCTTGATAAAAAGGGTTTTTCGTATTATTCGAAAGAAAATGGATTACCTACCGATTCCTTGCGTAGTTGTTTTGCTGATAAAAATGGAGTAGTTTGGGTTGGTACCGTGGAACATGGTGTATTTAAAATTGTTAATAGCAAAATAACAATATTTGAACAGCCCGATTGGTTAAATAATGCCAGTATTTATTCCATTTATGAAGATAAAAAAGGAAATAAATGGTTTGGGACTGATAGCGGAATAATTCTTTTTGATGGGAATAAATTCATTGACTTTGAAAAAAAGACAAATTTATTTGGTTATAGAATTTCTTCTATTATTGAAGATAAATCGAATATTTTATGGTTTTGTAGTTATGGTAACGGCCTTATTTCTTACAATGGTAATAAATTTGTTCATTATGGGGTAATGAACGGGTTAACAAGCGATAGAGTTTTATGCAGTTTACAAGATACCCGTGGTGATTTATGGTTTGGTACCCAAGATGGGGGAGTGTGTAAATTATCCATTGAAAAATTTAAAATATATAATACGCAAACCGGATTGGCTGATGATGCTGCTTTTAGTATTTTTAAAGATAATTTTGAAACTTTATGGCTAGGACATTTCGGTTTAGGAATTAGTCAGATCAATTCAGACGGGGTTATTAAAATATTAAACAAAAAAAACGGTTTGGTGGGAAACGATATCCCTAGTATTATTGGAGATAAGCGAGGATATATATGGATTGCTTCGTTTGATGGCGTGATGAAATTTAAGGATAACAAATATGAACATATTAATACTGCTGACGGATTAGCTAATAATCAGGTTGTTTGTTTATACCAAGACAGCAAAAATAACATTTGGTTTGGTTGTCAGGAAGGCGGAATAAGTGAATATGATGACGAACTTAAAAAGTTATTTACTTTAGAAGACTTAAAAAATGTTTTTGGCAGTATATGGATTTATAATATATTTGAAGACACAAATGGCAATATTTGGTTTGCAACCGATGGAAAGGGTGTTTTTAAATATTTTGGCGGCAGATTAACACAATTTAATTCTAAAAACGGACTTGGCAGCAATTTTGTGTTTTCTACTACACAAGATAGACTTGGAAATTTATGGTTTGCCACACAAGATGCCGGTATGGTTAAATATGATGGGAAAAAGTTTTCATATATAAATGTTAAAGAAGGTTTACCTAGTAATAATTGCTATTTTGCCGTTGAACACAATAACTTTTTATATATTGGTACAAATCAAGGTTTAGTTAAATTTGATTATCAAAACTATGAAAAATTAAAAAAAGATGCTTTTAAAACATATACTGCTAAGGATGGTTTGGCTTCAAGTGAAATGAATGCCGGAGCAGTTTATAAAGATAAACATAATAATTTATATATAGGCACATCAAAAGGTGTAACATATTTTAATCTAAATGACCAGCCCAATTTAGCACCCTCACCTATTTATTTGAAAAATCTTAGAATAATTGATGATGAAAAAATAAGCGATGTTATCCCAAAGGATGAATTGCAGCTTTCATATACACAAAATAATTTGCGTTTTGACTTTATATCAGTTGGCTTTACGGCTCGTGAAAAGTTTGTTTATAAACATAAATTAATCGGTTTGGAATCTAATTGGGTTGAAAGTACAGAACCTTATGCCCAATATCCTTATTTACCTCCCGGCAAATATACATTTCAAATAATTTCTCGTAATGCTGATGGAGTATGGAATACGGATCCCGCCACTTTTGCATTTGAAATAAATCCTCCCATATGGCAAACATGGTGGGCTATAACTATATTTATCTTTATTTCAATTTCGTCTGTTTATGGTTTTTATTTAATGAAAACCGAACAAGTGAAAAAAAGGAATATTGAACTTGCTAATATGGTACGTGAAAGAACTAAAGACTTAGAACTAGAAAAAGATAAATCGGATGAATTATTATTAAATATTTTGCCTTCCAGTTTAGTTCAAGAACTTAAATCGCATGGTACTGTCTTACCGCGCGAATTTAAAAACAGTTCAATTCTTTTTACTGATTTTAAAGCATTTACCTTTACAGCCTCAATATTACCCGCAGATAAATTGGTAAATGAATTAAACGAAATATTTTTAGGTTTTGACAGAATTGTAGGGTTATATGGTTTGGAAAAATTAAAGACTATTGGTGATTCGTATATGGCTGCCGGTGGTTTGCCTACGGAATCGGAAGACCATGCAATAAAAGTTGTATATGCAGCATTAAAAATGCAAGAATTTATTATGGAAAGGAATGAAACGGCTGCACTTAAATGGGAAATGAGAGCCGGAGTTCACTCTGGACAGGTAATTGCCGGCGTTGTTGGAACAAAAAAATTTACTTATGACATTTGGGGTGATACAGTAAACATTGCCAGCAGAATGGAGAGCTCGGGCGAACCGACAAAGGTAAATATTTCTGCATTTACTTATATGTTAGTAAAAGATTATTTTACTTGTGAATATCGCGGTAAAATTGATGCTAAAGGTAAAGGAAAGATGGATATGTACTTTGTAACAGGTATAAAAGATGCAATTTATAAAGTGTTTGACGTAGATCACATTAATAAGTAATTTTTTTTCGTATATTTGTTACAAATCACATATTTCATGTGATCTAGCTAACACTCATCATTTGGATTATTGACATTTTAATTTTTTCTATTAGATTTGTGTTTAGTTTTTAATTAATTTATTTGGAGGAACAAATGAAAAAATATCTAACCATCTTTTTTATAGCTTTTTTTGCAATAAGTTTATCTGCAACAGAATATACTGTCAATTACCAGATAAATGTTCACAATCCCTGCACTGGAACTGTTTATACAATTCAAAGTGAAACAGGAGCTTTTTTAACGGGGTCAAGTTTTACAATTGATGCTGCCACTTTGCCGGCAGAAGTAGCTAATTGGCAAAGCCTTTATGATGCTTTAGTTGGTGCCGAATTTGGAATAGATGCCGGAGCCTTAAACGAAAATATTACGATTTATATAAATTTAATGGATTTTAACTGTACGGTTAACGGTCAGTATAATAATCCTGATTTGTTTATGTTTATGGGTATTACCGTTATTACCGAAAGTGGTGCTGTAACACCTATAAATGAATTTTTCCATTTTAACCAAGGTAAATTTGCATATTTTAAAATGCCTAGAAGTGCTGCTTTAAATAACTTATTTACTTTATTGAACCTTTCTTTTGATAATATTACATTTGGTTATTATGTAGCCGGATTATTCTTAAGCAATGGCTTAAATTTTGAAGTTACACCAACTCATGTAAATTTATATTTGTCACATTTTTCAAAATTTGGCGGCGGACGCGGTTCTATTGTTGATGTAAAAGAAGAAACTATTGCTTCAGTTCCAACAAGTTTTGACTTATTACAAAATTATCCAAACCCGTTTAACCCAACCACAAAAATTCAATACAGCGTTACCCAAACGGGGTTAGTATCATTAAAAGTATATAATATTACCGGTCAAGAAGTAACAACCTTAGTTTCGTCTTATAAAAATGCCGGTGTTTATGAAGTAACATTTAACGCTGCTTCTCTTCCTTCAGGTGTTTATGTTTACGAATTAAAACAAAATAATATGTCAATTAGCAAGAAGATGTCTTTAATTAAATAAATTTATTGCTTTTTAAAATTTTTTAATGTAAAATTGAGACCGTATTACTATACGGTCTTTTTTTTAATTATGGATGAGGTTTTTATGAACAAATTTTTTACAAGATTCATTTTGCTTCTTTTGGTAATTATTCCATTCCTTTCGGGGTGTTTTGATGCGCCAAAAGATCCGGTTATGCCAACATGGGATGTAGAGTTAAATCTTCCTCTGGTTAATAAAACTTTAACGCTTAACGAAATATTGGATACACGTAACAACCCGAATGTTGGAATTAATGCCGGCCAAGACAGCTTATATTTTATATATGTAAGCAATTTGGAAACAAAAGCTACTGTTACTGATTCGCTAAAGCTAGGGGTTAAATTAATACCTGATACCTTAAATTTAAGCGGTACTCCTACTGATGGAACTGTGAGAAGTTCAATTATTTATAATCCGGATAAGGATTATCGATTACTTAAGGCAGAATTTAAAAGTGGATCTTTTGTAATAGACTTAGCAAATACTTCTGCTTTTCCTGTTAATTACGAATTGGTTTTACCGGGATTTAAAAAAAATTCGGACGGAAGCGTGCTAAAAATTTCCGGTACAATGTCTGCCGGAACCAATAAATCTGTTGAAACACCTTTGAAAGACTATACATATACAGAACTTGACATTATTGAGGGTGCTAACGATTTAGTTGAACCTTATACATTTCAAGCTGCACCGGGGTTTTATTTTGTAGGAAAGGCTAGCGCAAGCGGTGCTTTTGATATAAGTTTTGTCTCAAAAATTAAATCGGACGCAATTACACTTTCCAGAATGGAAGGAAAAATTAAACGCACAACTTTACCATACACATTCCAACAATTTGGAACCGGTTTTGGTGACGAAATAACTAACTTTAAAGATGCTTTGGATTTTGAAAATATTACTGTTTCTTTAAATGCAGGTGTTTTTGGAGAAATGAAGAATATTCGTATTATTATGGACTCTTTAACTTTAATTGGTTATGACCAGCATAAAAACGGTTCATTGTTCGATCCTCTTACAATGCAATTTAATAGCAAAAATTATCTGCGTGATTCGTTAAGTACCGAAGAAAATTTTATTCGTACTTTTGATAAAAGCAATACTAATGTTACAAATTTCTTATTACACTTACCTAAAGTAATTAAAATGGGAAGTAAGTTTTCTTTAGCCAATATACCCAATACAAAACAAGTAATTTCAGATAGGGATTCATTTAAAATAGTTACTTCAATTAATGCTCCTGTTAGTATCAAATCTAAAAATGCTACTTATAAAGATACTTTAGAGATCGAAATGTCGGCAGATAATCGAACTGAAGTCCAAAAAGCTAATACGGCCAGTATTACTCTTGAAGTGGAAAATCATATTCCTATGGGTTTAAAAGGCAGTGCCATATTTGTTGATAAAAATTACAAATTATTGTTTAAAGTTCATACAGATGAAGGAGCTTTTGAAATTGATGTGCCACCTTCAGAAGTTAATAGCAGTACAGGGTTTGCTTCAACTCCAACAACTCAAAGTATAAAGCTTGAATTAACAAAAAACGAAATTGATTTGTTTTCGCAAGCAAAATATGTTATAGCAGAAGTTTTCATTAAGTCAACCGGCTCGACTAGTTCAACATGGGGTAGTACTTTTGTTAAAATCCGTGCAAAAGATTTTATCAAATATAAACTTCATGGTTCTGTTAATTATAAAGTTGATACCGAAAAGGACTAAATAGGAGATATGACATATGAAAACTTATAATAAATTTTTAGTGGTTTTATTTTTAATATTAAATTCAGCTATGTTTGGGCAGGGAGGTTCGGTTGGAATTCTTGATCCTGTTTCGGCTGCTTTGGGTAATACTTACACTGCTCATTCTAGCGGCATTTATGCGGTGGGTAAAAATCCTGCTAATTTAGTTTTTTCTCAAAATAATAATAAAGTTGAATTTGCCACAGTTTTACCTCTTCCTAATATAACCTTTTTGGGGGGTACCGATTTTATTTCTATTGGCGAGTATAATTATTTTTTTGGCGGTGTTGAAGAAAACGGTAAAACCGTAAGCCGCTATTTAAATCAAGCAGATAAAGACAGACTTAAAAAATTATTTGCTGATGGTGGTCTTGTTCAAGCCGATTTTTCAATTGATTATTTGAATGTTGTTGTTAATTTAGATCCTAAAATTGGGTCAATTGGATTTAAATGGTCAGATAATTTTGGTTTTTATGCCGACCTTCCTGCACAATTGTCGGATCTTGCATTAGAAGGAAATCCTGCGGGATCGGTTTATAACTTTGGTGATTCCAAAATTAATGCCCAATATTTGCGTACTTATAGTTTAACTTATGCTCGCGAAATTCCTGAATTAAAACAAAACATATTTAAGAGAATTTCTGCAGGCATAACCTTAAATTTAATTACCGGTTATGCAATGGTGCGTTCAGAAAGGATGAACACAGTTTTAACAACAGCTGCAGACGGCTCTTATATTAGTGCTACGGGTGATGTATTAGGATATGCTGCATTTTCACCTGATTTTGGCGTGCAATACGACTTTGATTCTACTGATGCACACAAAAATATGGGATTTGCACCCGAACCTGCAGGCAGCGGATTTGGAGTTGATATTGGTTTTGCAGCACAATTAGATGATGTATGGTCTTTTGGGTTATCTGTTACGGGTATTGGTAGCGTAACCTGGGATAAAAACGTTGCCGAATATTCTTCAAACAAAGCACTTGTTATTGATGATATCACTGATCAAGCTACAAGAGATTCGTTAGCCGATTTAATTACAGGTGAAGGTAAATATGTAGATGAATACTCAACTGATTTGCCTACGGCTTTGCATATTGGTGCAACTTATCAATTAGATAAAGCTCCTTATATTAAATCTTTTCCCGGTACTTTGCTTATTGCCTTTGATTATAACCAAGGCTTTAATGACGAAGCTAGAAATAGTAAAAAACCAAGATTTTCTCTCGGTTTTGAATGGAGACCATGGAAAATATTTCCTATTAGAACCGGTTTTTCTGCCGGCGGCAGGGATAATTCTGTTTCTTGGTCGTTTGGTACAGGTGTAGATTGGAATGTGTTTGAATTTAGTTTTGCTGCTTACAACTTTGGAAGTTTAATGCAGGCTAATGATGCAACCAAAATTTCTGTCGCCTTTGGCTCTAGATGGAGATTATAAAAAAAATATTTTTAGTTTTTAATTAATTTTTAAGCCCGTTTGTTTTTTAAGCGGGTTTTTTTTATTCTAAAAATAATTCTTCTTAGCGTAATTGTAGATAGAGATTTATCGCGCGGATTGAAACAAAATTAATTGGGTTAATATTATCAAAGCTTTAGAGCTGAACAAACTGTGTTAAAACTGGGGGGTGATAATATTCTCGTTATTTTATCTGTGTTGCAATCGAACATTATTATGCTTGGGTTAAAACCCAATTTTGGTTTAGTTACACCACCGGCATAAATGCCGGTGTTATTTAAAACCGTATAACTTGTTGTACAAATTCACATTATATTAATATGTTTTCGTAAAAGAACTCCGGCGTTCCATGTCTAAAATTATTACTTTTTTCGAATTTGCGGTAATTTTTCAATTTTAACAAAATCTCTGAATCTCAAGCTGCAATTCTAAACAACTGAGGAAAGATTAATTACGAGGGCCATCCCATAATTCATTAACGCCTAATTGTAGAGCGAGATTTATCTCGCGGTGTTGTTTTTTTTCCTCAATCTTAAGTTGCAATTTCAAACAATAGCAGAAAAAATATTTGATCGGGCCATTCTATAATTCACTAACGCCTAATTGTAGAGCGAGATTTATCTCGCGGTGTTGTTTTTTTACCACTCAATCTTAAGTTGCAATTTCAAACAATAGCAGAAAAAATATTTGATCTGGCCATTCTATAATTCACTAACGCCTAATTGTAGAGCGAGATTTATCTTGCGGTGTTGTTTTTTTTCCTCAATATTAAATTGAATACTTAACAAGTGCAGGGGATGATAACCTTAACTATCTTCTATTTCTCCAAATATTAATTAAAGCAGCAATAAAAAATACAATATTTGCAAACCAGGCGGTTAATATTGGGTTCATCACTCCGTTTTTCCCAAAAGCCTGGCTTATCTTCATAAAAACAAGATATACAAAGGTAATAAGCAGATTTACGCCAAATTGCATTGCAACACCGCCCTTACGCTTACTTGATGATATTGGCAGACCAAATAAAACAACAACCAAACTAGAAAAAGCAAAAGCTATGCGCGAATGATATTCAATCCATGAACGGGTTGAATCATTTCCGGCCTTAAATTCATCTTCTGCCTGTTCTTTTAATTCCGGTAAAGTCATTTCTTCGGCTTTCCTTTGTTTTTTTATAACATCATCGGGCGAAAAATTTAAATTAGTAAGATTCTTTTCCACAAATGGAGTTGCAGTTTCGTTATTGTCATTAAAGGTGCGAACAACACCATCAGATAATACCCAACTGCTGTTTTTAGAATTGTATTTCATTCGTATTGCATCAATACGCGATACCATTTTTATTAAATCTGCTTTATCAAATTCCTGAATGCTTATTCTGTTTGCATGGTTATTAACAACATCGTAAAACGAAATTGATACAATACGGGTATTAGTATCTTGAAAGTAAATATTATTGCCGGCTCTATAAACCCCCTTATTCATAAAGTTCTGTTCAAGATAAACTAAATGTTTATTTGCAATTGGAACAACATAACCGCCAAAATAGATAGAAAAAATACAAATTAAAAAAGACGTTAGAATAAAAGGAAGCATAAAACGATACAAACTTATTCCGGCAGATTTTATTGCGGTAAGTTCGTTCAGGTTAGCCAATTTACCGGCAGTAAATAATGCCGAAAGAAGTACGGCAACCGGAATCATTAAACGGATTATTTCCGGTATAAATACAAAATAATACTGAAGAATTATAAAATTAGGTACGCTTTGATCTATAAAATCATCAAGTTTTTCCATTAAGTCTATTAATACAAATAATATTGTAAACGCAAACAGACCAAAAAGGATAGTTTGTAAAAATTCTTTTATTAAGTATTTGTCAAGTATTTTCATCGTTTTCGGTTTGCTGTTTCCAATGTTTTGGAATTAACTTGGTTATAAAATCGAAATTAATTGTAATACTTTCTTTAGCACTTTTATAGGTCAAATAAATTCCTAACGCACCAAGAATAAAATTTGCACCCCACATTCCCCAAAAAGGAGAAAGCAGATTTCTATCGGCAAGTTTTTCACCACCTATTAAACAAGCCCAATAAATTAAGAAAAAGAATAAACTTACGCCGGCAGCAACTCCAAACCCGCCTTTACGCAGCATAGTGCCAAGAGGAGCACCAATAAAAATAAAAACTATACACGCCACTGGTAACGAATATTTTTTATGTATTTCCACCCAATAAGCATTCATGTTTTTTTTATTATAATAAATTTGTTTAACAGAAACAAGCATACTGCTTTGTACTGCTTTAATTCGGTCTTCTACTCTAAAATATACACCACGTAAATTTATTATACGGTTAGCAGCTTTGTTAAGTGCATAAATACTATCGTTTTGAAACGAACGTTTTACTTTTTTGTTAAGTTCGGCAACAAAATTTGAATCTATTGCTCCTAAACTATCAACAATAACCAACATCTCGGCGGCACCCATTTCACGTTCACCTCGCGAACCGGCTTCGGACGATTGTTGGAAAACAAATTGTTCGGCGTCCATTGCAATTTTATGTTTTTCAAAAACTAATTTTCTATAGGGTAAAAAATTTGTTACATCCGATTCATGAATTTCGCCTTGTTTGAGATCCAAAATAAGTTTTGTTTGATCTTTTGAAAAATAAATTTTCCCTTGTTTTGCCGTTACAATATTTATAGTGGAAATCTTTGAATAATCGTATAATGTTATTCCGGTTAATTCGTTTGTTTTAGGGTCAATTGCGCGTGCCAGTATTGCATAATTTTGAATTTCTTGACTAAACACACCGGGGACCAATGATAATGTGGGTTTTTTACGCGATATATCATTTCCTAAAATACGAGCCGCGTGATTGGCATTTGGATAAACATTATTATTAAACAAAACAAGTAAGTATGCAACTAATATAGCTCCTAAAACAGGAGTAATCATCATTTTATACAAACTTAAACCGGAAGCTTTAAAAATTGCTACTTCGTTATTTTGAGCCATACTGCCAAAAGCCATTAGCGTGGCAATTAATACAGCCATAGGAACAACTAAAACTACCATCCATGCCAAATTGTAGGATATTAGTTGTACTATTACCCAAGTATCTAACCCTTTACCAATTAATTTATCCGCAAATTTCATTAAAAACTGCAATAAAAAAACAGAAATTAATGTTACTATTGAAAATAAAAAAGGTGCAATATGATTGCGAAGTATATATCTGTATATTATCATTATTTTTATAAAAAATTATATACAAAAATAACAAAAATTTACTTAAGTTTATCATAGTAAAAATTTTACAATAATAAATATCTCGTGGCTTATTGCTTAAATTTAATTTGTATTGTTAAATTTAAATTCAAAATTTGTAAAAAAAGTGACAATTATATTCATTTAGAACAAAAATGCTATTGATTGATTCAAATTATAATTATAAATTAATAGTTTGTTGAAAAATATTAATCCAAATGTGAGGAAAATATGGAACAAGTACTTAATTTTATTAATGAAAATAAGACTAGGTTCTTAGAAGAATTAAAAGAATATTTAAGAATTCCAAGTATCAGTACTTTAGAAGAAAGTAAAGAGGCTATTTACAAATGTGCAGGTTTTGTTGAAAGTGAATTGAAAAAAATAGGTATTCCTAAAACAGAAATTTTTGAAACAAAAGGACACCCTATTGTTTATGGCGAACTTATAGTGGATAAAACATTGCCTACAGTGTTAATTTATGGCCATTACGATGTTCAGCCGGTTGATCCTATTGAAGAATGGCGAACCAACCCGTTTGAACCGGAAATTATTGACGGAAAGATTTATGCTCGTGGTGCAAATGATAACAAAGGTCAAAATTTTGTTCATATTAAGGCTGTTGAAAGTTATCTTAAAACCGCCGGCAAAACCCCGGTTAATGTTAAATTTATTTTTGAAGGGGAAGAAGAAATTGGAAGCAGCAGCTTATATACTTTTATTAAAGAAAAAAGTGCGTTATTAAAATGCGACGCTATTTTGATTAGCGATACAAGTTTATATGATAAAGATATCCCAACTATTAATTACGGTTTACGTGGTTTATGTTATATGGAAGTTGAATTAATAGGACCCGATAGAGACTTACACAGCGGTTCTTTTGGCGGTGCAATTGCAAACCCTATTAATGAACTTGCAAAAATAATATCAAAACTGCAGGATAAAAACGGAAAAGTTACTGTTCCTAATTTTTATAAGGATGTTCTTAAATTAACCAAAGCTGAAAAAGAAAATATAGTAAACTTAAAGTTTAATGATAAAAAGTTTGCAAAAGAATATAAAGTTAAAGAATTACAAGGTGAAGCCAGTTTTTCTACTTTAGAAAGAATTTGGGCTCGTCCAACATTAGATTGTAATGGAATTTTTGGCGGATTTACAGGAAAAGGAGCTAAAACTGTTTTACCAAGTAAAGCAACCGCAAAAATAAGCATGCGTTTGGTACCAAATCAAGATCCAAATAAAATTGCTAAGGAGTTTAAAAAATATGTTGAATCATTGGCTCCCAAAAGCGTTAAAGTAAATGTAACTGCTATGCACGGTGGTTTTCCTGTTGTTATACCTATTGATAATCCCGCAATTGTGGCAGCATCAAAGGCTGTTGAAAAAGCATTTAAGAAAAAAACTGTTTTTACGCGCGAAGGAGGTTCTATTCCTATTGTTGTTGAATTTGTAAAAGTATTAAAAGCTCCTACTATTTTAATGGGACTGGGTCTTGATACTGATGATATTCATTCTCCTAACGAACATTTTTTAATTAAAAATTTTGAATATGGTTTGTATAGTTCGGCTTATTTTTTAGATGAGTTTTCTAAAATAAAATAATGTGAACTAATTTAATATTTTATTGTTATTAAATTTGAAAAGAATTATGGTCTGCACTTTTATTTATTGTGCAGACTCGTTGATTTTTCACAAGAGGTGGAAAAATGAAAAAAATATTAACTTTAATATTTATTAGTGTTATTGTTGTTTTTACAGCATGTTCAGGCGATGAAAAAGGCGGCAGCGGTGGTGATGCAACTAATTCGGCTTCAAAAGAGGCTGAAATTAGAAGTTATAACCTATCTGTTGAACAGCAGCAGGCTGCAAATAAAATTCCATGTGATACCCTTTCACTTAAGGATTTTATTCTAAATAACTATCCTGCAGGCACATATTTGGTCAATTTTGATCAAACATATACTACAAATGTACCACAAGCTGCCGTGGTATATTATAAGGCTCAAAACTCTACTTTTATTTTTGCTTTAGTAGCAAAATCAAAACCTGGAGAAAGATTTATTGAAACCAAAAACGTTACAGGTTATTCTTCTTCATTTATTAACTTGGACAGTACTAAACTTGGTACAGCTTTTTTTTGGCTTACTTTGTTTGAGTGTGATAAAGATGGAGTCTTTAATTTTATTTGGGAAAGTGAAGTGCCAATACATGGCGGCTTTAATAAAATTAAAATTAATAACTGGCGGCCTAAAAACTGTATGTACTTAACCTTAAATTATATGGATGGAATAATTTCGGGAAATAGAAGTTATAATTTTTATATGGTTGACGGTTTAAGAAATCCTCCTCATTTGCTTGAAACTTATGAAGGTTTGGTGCATAAACGTACTATGGCAAATATTAATAACGATAAATATCCCGATTATTTTGAATATAGATTTAATGAAACAAATAATATTATTTCTATTATTGATTCAATCCCGTTTTTATGGGATACAGTAAAACATTTATATATTAGTCCACAAAACAAAAGATGGTTTAGAAAGTATTAACAAAATAAGGTAAATTAATGCTCAATTTAGATTCAATTATTGCAGAATATGAAAATTGTAACGTTGAAGGCGATTTAATTAAAAGTTACACTACAATTAAAGATGAATACCTTGCACTTAAAAATGGTGTTGGTGTTAAAGTATGCTATTTAAATAATAAGTTGTTATTAAAAGGAAATGATGTTTTTGATTATTTAAACAGAATATCCACTAATTCCGTTTTGAACTTAAAGGAATTTGAACATATAAATACTCTATTTACAAATGAAAAAGGAAGACTTATCGACAGAACCACTTTATTAAAATTAAATGGTTACAATATATTGGTTGGTGGTTTTTTGGCCGATAAAAAATTACATACTTGGATTGATAGATACATTATTAATGAAGATATTACTATTGATGATGTTACAGACAAAATTATGATTTTTGAACTTATAGGTAAACAGACGGAATCTTTTCTTAGTTTACTTATAGATGATAAATTTGATACATTAAACGAAAAAAATATTTTACAATGTAATGTTGAAGGCGTTGAATTTTTAGCGTTAAGAAAAAACGAAGTAAATGGATTTAAAAAATATTGGATTCTTTTTGGGTCAAACGATTTAAAAATGGCTTATAACTTTTTTATGAATAATAAAAGTTTTTTTGACTTGAAATTTGTTGGTGAAGACGCTTATAATATTTTTAGAGTTGAAAACGGTATCCCGGCTACACCAAATGAAATTAGTTCACGAGTAAATCCGCATGAAATTAAAATACTAAACGACGTAAGCTTTACTAAAGGTTGTTATATTGGTCAGGAAGTGATTGCAAGGTTGGATACATACGATAAAGTTCAGCGTAGTTTAACCGGTTTGTTATTTGAAAACGGCGCAAATTTTGAAGGAATTACCGAAGAGCTTAAATTATTAAATTCCGAAAAAAAAGAAGTTGGTTTTATTACCAGCTTGGTTAAATCCGAGTTGTATAATAAATATGCTGCCCTTGGATTTATTAAAAAAGATTATTTGGAACTTGGAAGCAGTTATGATGTTATAGTTAATAATGAGATTATTGCAAAAGCCTATATTACGGAGTTACCTATTAAATATGAAAATATATACAAAAACAGGGGATAAGGGGCAAACATCCCTTTTTGGCGGACAAAGGGTTTGGAAAGATGATTTAAGAATTGAGGCTTATGGTACGGTTGATGAATTAAATTCGTTAATTGGGGTTGCCATTACTGAAATAGTTTATGAAGATGTGATTGAAGTTTTACAAAAAATACAAAACCGTTTGTTTACAGTTGGTGCCGATTTGGCTACTCCGGCTGAAAAAAGTTTGAAGATACAACGTGTTAATAATGTATTTATTGAGGAATGTGAAAAAGATATTGATAATTTTAGCAGTAAAATACCTGAGTTAAAGGAGTTTATTCTTCCGGGGGGTACAAAAGGTTCGGCTTTGCTTCATTTGTGCCGTACAGTGTGCCGCAGAGCTGAAAGAAAGGTTATTACACTTACCAAAGAAGTTGATTTAGGAGTAAATGTATTAATCTATTTAAACAGACTTTCCGATTTGTTTTTTGTTTTAGCCCGATTTGAAAATTTTGTAAACAGTGTTTCGGATATAAAATGGAAAAAAGTGGAATAATAAATTAATTGTTATTTTTGTTTGAGCACGCTTTAACAAAGAAAAAAAATATTAATTTATACAATTAAGACCAGTTATTTTAAATGATCTATTCCATTTATAATTTGGCTGTTTAGTTTTATTAGTTGTAGTTATGCTTGAGGGTAGTTGCAATAAATCATTTTAATAAAATAGTTTAAGTAATACGTTAAAGTAATAATACTAAATTTATATGTTGATTTAGCACTAATATTTTTGTATATTTGTATAGGTTAAAATTTAATTTTTAGCTTTAACCCGATTTGAAAATTATGTTAATGGAACTCCCAATATAAGTTAAAAAATATGGGGGTGAAATTGGCTTCGACGGGGTTATTGGATCTTTGAATTGCGCACCGTGTTTACTGGAGACACGTTAAACGCCGGTAAAAAAAAGAAATAACGAATATAATTTCGCTTTAGCTGCTTAATTAGATTTAAGAGCTCGTTTGTAACTACTTAGTGTGCCGTGTTTTTACAAACGCCGTTTAGGCACAATAGTTAAGTAAAGTTCTTGAGTATACTTGACGATGATCGAAATCAAGATAGCCCAACCAAACTCTGTCTAACGAGGTTGCGAGGGCGAAACAAAAATAGATAGACTATGTGTGTAGAAGTTCATTGGTGTATAATTTCGGACGCGGGTTCGACTCCCGCCACCTCCACTTTAAGCGGAGTATTATTAACAGAGTTTAATTTTTATTCCTAAAAATTTGTATTTTAGTATTGAATTTATGAAAAATAGCAACCCAAAACAGACAAAAAACATTAACCAGAACAATACTTATTCATCGTTAAAAAGTATTGTTGTTGCGGTTAACCAGTCAATGGAAATAGAAGGGTGCAAACCTTCAACCGATAGAGAGACAATTAAAAAAGCCAAAGCTTTTGTTTTTAGCAAATAATGTCTAAATATTTATATTCAAATGAATATATAATATATTATCCGGGTACGGAAATTCCGATTAATAAAAAATTTATAAAAAATCCCTCAATTTTACAAGTTTACGATAAAGCTTTATTATTAAAATCGTATTATCTTTTTAACAAATACCTAACAAAAAAAACAATCTTTGACGAAAAATATTTTCGCCAGCTTCATTACGATACTTTTCAAAAATTATACAAATTTGCAGGCGAATACCGCAGTCAGGATGTTAGTAAAGGGGATACGGTCTTTTGTAAGGCTAAATATATACAAGAGTTTTTAATTGATTTATTTAACAAATTTAAAGCCGATAATTACCTGAAAAATTACAACAATAAACCCCTTGATGAATTTGCCGAAAAAATTGCCTATTATATGGGCGAACTTATTGCAATACATCCCTTTTGGGAATTTAACGGGCGTACTACCCGTTTATTTTTTGATATGATTGCAGTATCCAATGGGTATAATTATATAGACTACACAAAATTCAAATACGATGGTGAAGAAAATTCTTTTATCCAAGCTTCCATCGAATGTGTGCAATTGGGTAATAATACAATGTTAAAAGAAATTATTAAACAGGGATTGTGTAAAAGGGGGTAACATCAATTAAACATTGTCTGAACTGTGATTTATTTGATTGAAATGATTATTATGAATTTGATTGATTTTTGTGAATTTGATTATTGTTATTATTTTGAATATTTATATTTAAAATCAATCGTTGTTTAATTACGTTTCCATTGGGGTTGTTTCTATTTCCGGGAATCTATTAACGGAGCCCACCTAACGGCGGGCAGGGAACTTAAACATTGTCTGAACTGTGATTTGATTGATTTAAATAATTGTTATAATTTTGATTTTTTTTATAATTATAAAAATTTATATTAAATTCTACCGTTGTTTAATTACGTTTCCATTGGGGTTGTTTCCATTTCTTCGGGTCTATTAACGGAGCCCACCTAACGGCGGGCAGGGTACTTAAACATTGTCTGAACCAAAATTTCGCAGATTGTTGGTTTGTGGTAATTGAAAAAATGATAAAAAATTAATTAGCAAAAACCAATCTAACAAAAATCATTTTTCCCCGTAGGGGAAACCCGTTAATAGAGATATATAAAACAACAAACCGAACAACCAATAACCAACAGAAAATATTTTATATTTTACCAATTTCCCCGTTAGGGGAAACCCGTTAATAAACCCACGAGCCACCCCAACAACAAATAACCAACAAAAGATATTTTATGTTTTATAAATTTCCCCGTTAGGGGAAACCCGTTAATAGAGATATATAAAACAACAAACCGAACAACCAATAACCAACAGAAAATATTTTATATTTTACCAATTTCCCCGTTAGGGGAAACCCGTTAATAGAGATATATTAAACCAAGAGCCACCCCAACAACAAATAACCAACAAAAGATATTTTATGTTTTATAAATTTCCCCGTTAGGGGAAACCCGTTAATAGAGATATATAAAACAACAAATCATACAACAAATAACCAACAAAAGATATTTTATGTTTTATAAATTTCCCCGTTAGGGGAAACCCGTTAATAGAGATATATAAAACAACAAACCCAACAACAAATAACCAACAGAAAATATTTTATGTTTTATCATTTTTCCCCGTAGGGGAAACCCGTTAATAAACCCACGAGCCACCCCCACCACAAAGCAAATCAGCAATGTACAAAATTTTTAATGTTTTTTAATATTATGAAATAAAATAATAACGAAATAAAATAAAAGAACCTTAACAATAGAAATTTTATAAATTATAGAAAACTGATCATGAAATCCTAGGGAAAAAAATTAAGACTGAAGCCTGGTTAAACTTGCTCAGTAGGTATAATCTAAATAATTACGATCTGGATTTCTAAATCGTAAATTATTCCTTGCTAAAATAAAAACCACTAACCGCCTCCTCCATCTCTTTAACTTCGTCTTCTGTTAAAAAACTAAAATGAGATATCCTTTTTTTAGGGGAGAGTTTGCCGTTATTTTGTTGGCATAAGTGAATAAACAAATCTAATAATTTATCGGGCATGTCAACAATATTTTGTAGATTTGATTTTATGTTAAAGAAATCAGAAAGAAAGTTTAGTTCTTTAAGTAAATCTATTTCAATGGTTTTTGTTGCAAATTGAATCAAATATTCGGCTTGCCGGGTTAAATCCATATATTTATAAAAAACAGATGTATCGTTTAACACATCTATTGTGCCTGCTTTGTCATATTTGTAATTTATTTGTTTTAATAATGGTTTTGAGAAAACTTCTAACGAATTATCGTATTCGTTAATATCATTAAGCATAACCGCAGAAATTGGTAATGTAATTTCTTTGGGAGTAAATCCCTGCATTGCTAATATATTATGCACTAAAAAACGGTGTATTCTTCCGTTTCCATCTTCAAATGGATGCAAATACACAAAACCGTAAGCAATAACTGTGGCAGCAATAAGGGGTAAAATATCACCTTCTTTTATTTTATGGCTGCATAAAATAAGTCCCTCCATAAGTTCGGGTAAATCTATTGGTTTTGGACTTATATAATGAATAGTTTCCTGCTGATAAATAAACGACTGGCCTACATAATTTTGATTGGTTCTATAGTCGTTTTCTCTAAATCTATGGTCAACTATTTTATTTTGTAATTCTATTAATAATTCTTTTGTGCAAAAATCTTTTTTGTCCGCAAGCTCCAATAGTCCAATAAATTTTGCGGTGCGTGCGTTATCGGGTGAGCTATTCTCAATTTTAAAGGAAGATTTAGTTTCTTTGTTATGGAAATATAAAACCGCTTTTTTTAATAATTCGGGCGGATAAGAGTTTATAATATTAGCGCATTTCGTTTTTAGTTCAGTTATTCTTTCCTCTAATAAAAGGTCTGTTTTCCTTACAATGGGACAAAATGAAACTGGGCCTAAAAGATTGTTAACTATTCTCTGCCTGTTTATTTTTATACCATTTTTAACTGCATAATATTTATCCGGTTCTAAAATTTCTACATAGTTACCTTTTGTTAAATCGCTAATAGGAAGTGTTTTGTGGGTTAAAAACTCATATAAAAACCATAATTTCCGGGCATATTTACCGGTTGGTTTTGATATTATATAATCAATAATAGTGTTTTCTTCAATTGCGGCAAATATTAAAGCCAAACAATTTAAATTAATGCCGTCATATCTTAAAGCAAACTCAAGATGTGTGCTTATTTTATCATCTAATAAATATTTTTGTGGAAAATAATCTATAACTGTATCATTTTCTGTTTCGTTAAATAAAATTGTTTTATCCCATATAAAAGATTTATGCCAATTAGGTAAAACTTTTAGATTTAGATTTTCAACCAGGAAACTATATCCGGCAGGTTTCATAAAAACTCTTATATCTTGAATAAATGATTATTTTGTAGTAAAAATAGTTAAAAAACAGGAAAAAGTCAAAAAAATAGTTATAAAACTGTATATATTCGAATAAATGATTACAAAAAGGCTTTTACTCGAATAAATAGTTAAAAAATGCCTAAAACTCGAAAAAATGATTACAAAATATACTATTTGTATATAATTTATAATTTGTTTAATTTAAATAATAATCAATTTTTTCTTTATTTATGTTTATTAAACATGGCCAAAACAATATTATGAAAACTACAAAAAATAAAATTGTTATATTAAATGGTGCAGGTATTAATGATAGTTATTTAGATGCACCGTTTAGTCTGCTTTTAGAAGCAGTAAAGCAGGATTATGCGGATTCGGAAGTTATTATCCATAATCTTAGAGATTACAAACTGGCGCATTGTACAGGTTGTTTTGGGTGCTTCATTAAAACTCCGGGCAAGTGTTCATCTTCCGATGAAGGAAAAGAAATTATAAAAAGTGTAATACAAAGTGATGTTACAATTTTATTTACTCCAGTTACTTTTGGTGGTTATTCATCTATATTAAAAATAATTATTGAAAGATTTATAGTTTTAATTTTGCCGTTTTTTAAGAAGTATGGTGATGAAATACATCACGAACCCCGTTATGCAAAATATCCTCGTTTAATAAGTATTGGTGTGCAACAGCAATATAAAAGTACTGAAGCCGGTATATTTAAAACATTGGCAGGCCGAAATGCAATCAATTTTAATGCTTCTTCTTATGCTGCTGAAGTGATTAACGCACAAGATAATAATGAAACCATAATAGCAAAAATTAAAGATGTTTTTACCCGTATTGATGTTTTTCCTTTAATGGATGAAGCAATGAAGTATTTACCAAAAACAGAAACTGTGAATTTTAATATTAAACCTGATGGCTCCCATAAGGTATTGCTGCTAATAGGCAGTCCAAGAGTAACTCATCGATCTTCATCAAGTTTGTTTGGAGAATATTTAACAAGGCAGATGGATTATTATGGCTGGGTACCTGAAGTTATAACACTAAAACGAAACATAGATAGAGAAAACGGACAGGCTGATTTATGTGCTGCAGTTGATAGGAATGATATTATTATTTTTGCATTTCCTCTTTATGCCGACTCGTTACCTTACATGGCAACAAAAGCCCTTGAAATAATTGCCGGTCATAAAAATAGTTTAACGGATAAAAAACCACAAGCAATTTATACAATTGTAAATTGTGGTTTTCCGGAATATGAACAAAATGCCTTAGCTTTGGCTATTTGTAATTCTTTTGCAGTTCAAAGTGGTATTACATGGGCCGGAGGCTTAGCTATTGGTGCCGGAGAAGCTTTTGGCAACGGAATACCACTTACAGAACCAAAACGTAAAGGACTGTCTGTAAATGCTTTAATTGAAGGTTTGGATATTGCCGCAAAGGATTTAGCCGAATGTCGTACTGTTTCAAAAATTGTTCAAGACAAGATTATTAAAATACCAATTCCCGGAGTGTCATTTAGTGTTTGGCGTTGGATATTTAAAAAAGTAGGTTCACACGGATGGATTGAGCAGGCAAAAAAAAATGGAGTTAATAAAGCGCAACTATATGCAAAACCTTATGAAGTATAAATATTGAGGCAAAATAATAACTCTGCCCCAATATTTATAAGTGTTTACAAACCAAAATCTACAACTACACCTTCCTCCATCATAGAATTATTTATAGGAGTTGGAGTATTTGTTCCTACGCCATATTCACCAATTTTTGTATAGCTTTTTAAAACAAATGGTATTCCGTTTGAAAAGAAAAGATCAGGTCCATCGGTAATTTGAAAATGCAAATGCGGTGCGGTTGAATTACCCGAATTACCCAATAATGCAATTGGATCTCCTTTTTTAATTACATCGCCAACATTTACCTTAAATGTATTGGGTGCACAATGACAATAAAATGCATAACAGCCTTCTCCAATCTTAAGGATTATATAGTTTCCGGCTAGTTCATCCAGATCGTTCATTTGAACATCCTGAGCATCGCCGTTATTTTCGGGTCTCCCATCCTTTATCGAAATTACAGATCCATCTGCAACCGCATAAAGAGTATCGTGATAATTAAAATATGAAGTATTAAGTTTAGGATCTCCTTGGTATATATTCGAATAATCATCATTCAATCGTAAATTATCAAAGGCAAATCTTTCGCTTCTTGATATTTTACCGTTAACAAAAAACAAAACATAAAAATGATAACCTAGGGTCGACTGATTTATAAATACCCAATTTTTCCCCTTTACTGGAGATGAAATAATTAATGGCGTTTCGCTAAATCGAGGAGAAAAAACACCACCCTCAAGTGTTATTTCTTTGCTGTTAAATGGTTTTTTAAATATAAAACGATGACTTATTTTTGCGGGTTTTGTACTTGTTAAAGGTATTGGAATTTGTATGGAAAGATAATAGCTTGAAATTGCATCCATTGTTACGCCCGGAATTTGATCAAGCGGATTTTTGTAAATAAATGGTAATTCACTTTCGTTAAGTCTTAGCAATTCAGCTTTAGTATCAAAATCAAAAATTATTATTTCTTTCAAATATAAATCCTCATTTTCAAACTCCCACATTTTTATTGTATATGGTATTCTTAAAAATTTGTCAGTTTGATAAGGAATATCGTTTATAACAATCTCGATCTTACCATCAGGTATTAATTCCGTTTCAACCGGATTATCCTTGCTGCAGGATGACATAATAAGTTGTGCAACTGCTAAAACAATTAAAAATAGTTTTTTCACTATTCCCCCTAAAAAATTTGTTAAATTCATAAATGAAATTTATTGAACGAAAATTAATTTTCCTAGTTAAATTCCGGTTAACAAAGTATTCGTGATGGTAATCACAAATTGGGGTTCAAATAAGTAAATAGAACCTATTTTATAATTAGTTTTTAAATATTATGGCTTTTTGGTAAAATTAATGGAAAAGCAATAAAAATTATTGAGAAGTATAGAAAAATAATTGACAAATAAAAATTATGTATTTTTAGTACTTGCTTTGTAATTCTATGGAATTATTATCAACTGTAACATTAATTATAATAGTTCCTTAAAGAAATTAATTAATGTAAAATATAACATATTATATTAGTTTTTATAACAGATATAATCAAAAAAATGCAAAAAAGAAGGATATGAGGGGCATGCTCCGCACAGTGAAAAAAATATTATGTTTTCTTGGAGCATTGTAGTATACTTTTAAACGGTCATAAATGTTGAACGTCCTCAATTTAGAAATCTAAGTAAATAAATCTTAAGCTTTGGCGGAGCAGCTATACTGCGGGAATAATCGATAACGAAAAACAAACAATTCTTTGGGAGCAGGCCACATAACTAATTAATTATTTTAAAATAACGGGAGCATAGAACTATTATTAATTATGTGGCAGCCTGTTAAATAACATCTAAAAATTATTTTCCAAAAGCTTTAAGAAATTTCTTAACTCTTTCCGGATCAATTGGATTTTGCCAGTTGCCGGCTTCTTTAAAATACGATCCAATAATAAAAGCATCGCAGTAATCTTTATAATCGTAAATATTGGTTGCATTAATGCCGGAGCCGGCTAAAACAGGAATTGTAACTTCATCTTTAACATTTTGAATTTCAGCTAATGAGGGTTCATGTCCGGTACTGCTGCCCGTAATTATTACACCGTCACTCATAAAAAATTCGGCTGCTTTTGCAGTTTCAACAATATCGGTATCGGCTGTTATAGCATGCGAGCTATGTTTCTTTTTAATATCCGTAAATATTAAAATGTTTTCAGCGTCTATTTGTTTTCTGTATCTAAGCAATTCACCCGCATCGCTGTTAAAAGTACCTTCGTCTCCAACATGTGCAAAAACAAAACCTTCGGCACGTATAAAGTCACCTCCGGCAGCATGTGCAGCAGCTAAAGCTTGTTTATTGGCTCCGGCAAGAATTTGAATGCCTAAAGGTAGTCCAAATTCCTTTTTGATTTCGTACATAATAATGCTCATGTTTGATACAATTTCGGGCCCTATATTTCTGTTAAGATAAGGGGTATCGTGCATGTTTTCAATCATTAAAACATTTAAACCAAGATTTGCATAAGTTTTTGCTTCTTCTTTGGCTTTTTCAATTATGGCTTTAACGCTACCTTTGTATTTGGGTGTACCAGGTAAGGCCTCTATGTGTATCATTCCAATTATCGGTTTATATAAATTAAATAGATCCATTTGGTTCCTCGTGTAATTATATTTAATTAGTTATTTATAAATAACATTTAATTACAAAATTATGCTTTAATTTAATAAACTGCCAATATTAAATTTATATTATTCAATTAGAAGAATTATAATTTTATTATAAATTTTGCTTGTTTTAAGATATTTATCAATTCAATAATTTTTAATTATTAATCTAATAAATTAAACCTCCTTATTTTTCACAAAAATGCCAATAATATAGGTTTATAAGTATAATTAATTTGGATTGATTTTTGCTATACTTAATTAATAATTATATTAAATTGATTTTTTTACAAAAAGAGAATTATATCCAATGATTAGAAAACAGACAACAATAATATTATTAATAATTTTAATATCAATAGTTTCCATCAACACCATTTTTGCAGAAGGATTTTTAAAAAGATCGGGTAAAAACATTGTTGACGGAACTGGTAACTCTGTATTGCTGCGTGGTATTGGACTGGGTGGCTGGCTGGTACCCGAAGGGTATATGCTGCAAACTTCATCCTTTGCCAATGCTGCATGGCAGTTTCGCCAAAAAATTGAAGCTTTAATAGGTACACAAAAAACCGATGAATTTTTTACTTTATACCGTAAAAATTTTGTTACCCGCAAAGATGTTCAAAAATTAAAGGAATGGGGTTTTAATTCAATTCGTCTGCCAATGCACTTTAATTTATTAACCCCGCAGGATCAGCCCTTCAGTTATTCCGAAGAAGGGTTTGCAATAATAGACAGCCTTTTGCAATGGTGTAAAGAAAGCCAAATTTATTTAATTTTAGATCTTCACGCTGCACCCGGCGGACAAAGCAAAGATAATATTGCCGATTATAATCCGGCCTACCCGCCGCTATGGGAAGATGAAGTTGCAAAATTACGTACAATTTATTTGTGGAAAACTATAGCTGCCCGTTATGCAAACGAACAATGGATTGGCGGTTACGATTTAATAAACGAAACTGCTTACGATTTTGGTACAGCGGGCAACCAACCGCTACGCGATTTATTTGTTACAATTACTAACGAAATACGTTTAGTTGACCAAAATCATCTTATTTTTATTGAAGGGAATTGGTATGCCACCGATTTTGGTTTGTTAAGTCCTGCTTGGGATGAAAATATGGCTTATAGTTTTCATAAGTACTGGAATGGTACGGATTATAATTCAATAGGTTATTTGAATACTTTACGCAACAATACAAATTGTCCGTTATGGTTGGGCGAATCGGGTGAAAATTCAAATCAATGGTTTACCGACTGTATCAAACTTATGGAAACAAATAACATAGGCTGGGCTTGGTGGACAATAAAAAAAGTTGAAGGGAATAATAGTTTAATGTATGTTAATAAACCGGCAGAATATGATTATCTTTTAAGATATTGGAACGGTACAGCCACTAAACCAAGTGTTGATTATACAGTTAATGCGTTAAATAAATTTGCCGAAAGCTTAAAAATTGAAAACTGTAAAATGAACGATGGTGTTATTGACGCAATGTTCCGTCAAGTTAACTCAACTGCTACATTGCCATTCGGTCTGAATACAATTCCGGGTACTATTTACGCTTCAAATTATGATTATGGTCAAAATGGATTTGCTTATAAAGATAATGATTACCAAAATACCGGCAATAACGGAGTATGGAACAGCGGTTATCAATATCGTAACGACGGTGTTGATATTGAAAAATGCAGCGATAGTCAAACAAATGGTTATGGTGTAGGATTTATAAATACAGGCGAATATTTAACTTACACAATTAATATAGCTGCAACAGGAGTTTATAAACTAACGTTCCGTGTTGCTGCAAATACAAGTGCAGGAAAAATATTAATGCGTTTGGACGGCTTAAACTTGGGGACTTTTATTGATATTCCTGCAACGGGCGGCTGGACAAGCTGGAGTAATGTTGTAGTTCAGGATATAAATCTTCCTGTTGGCGCACATACATTAGTATTAAATTTTTTTAATGGCGGATTTAATTTAAGTAATGTTAAGTTTGAACTTATTTCAGTTGGTGTTGAAGATGGTTTACCCGTGCCTGAAAAATTTGAACTAGCGCAAAATTATCCAAACCCTTTTAATCCGGAGACTATTATTAACTATTCTATACCTGAACAAAGTTTTGTAGCTTTAAAAATTTATGATATTTTAGGTAAAGAGATTGCCGCTTTGATAAATCAAGAAAAGCAGGCCGGAACTTATAGTTTTAATTTTAACACATCCTCAATTCCGGGAGGTCTTTCAAGCGGAATTTATTTTTATTGCTTAAAGGCAGGGAATTTTAACTCTATTAAAAAGATGACAATTGTCAAATAGTTTTGGATTGAGTAAATAGGTTTATAATAAAATATTGCGGTAAAAAAATTAAATAAGGTGCTATTATTATATTTATTTAATTTTCATTAAACCATAAAACTTTTATTGTTGTCTAATATTTGCCTTTTGTTCTATAGTAGAAAAGTGTTCAATATCTAAGAACCGATTGTGATATGTGTTATTTAATAGTTAACCAAGTATATTTGTTGTAAAACATTAATAATATAACTTGGTTAACTATTTTTTTAAGAAATAAATAGTACTATTAAAAGTAACAGCCTTGAATGAAATATGTTCTAAATCACAATGTGGCTGCACTTAAAATTAAAGCATTGTTATTGGGGATTTAATAAATTATATTTAATTAAATAAAATATGGTACATGGTTAAATAAAACATGAATAGACATAAAGCTAAACGGGCATTATTTGTTTTTTTATTTTTTATAGCTGGTTTAATGATAATAATTTTAAGTGATGTTAAATTTCCTCACTCCTTAAATATTTTCAGCCAAATAAATCCAAGTGAAAAATGGATTATCTGCAAAGGAACAGATGGACAACTGATTAGCAGCGTAATTAATTATAAAACCGGGTTGACTACAAATTTTGGAGTGACGCAATTTCAACGTGGCGAGTCTATGGTTTTTAATTTATCTCCTGATTTATTATTTAAAAATAGACTGCATAGCGGTGATACGGTTGGTTATTTTAATTCGAGTTATGTGGATGAAAAAATTGCAGAAATAACCGGTAATTGGAATGTTGCCAAAGCAGAATTTATTGAAAACAAAGCTGGTGAAAAAAAGCCAATTGTTGAAGAGTATATTAAAAGAATTGAACTTGCAAAAATTCAGCTGGAGCAGGAAAAAAACATTTGTTTAAGAACAGAACAATTATATAAAAAAGGTTATTCCTCATTAGAGAACTATCAAATTGAACTTGCCAAAGTTAAACAGTTGGAAACTGAAATTGAGATAAATAAAAGCATTTTAGACAGCAGAAAAACCGGTGCTAAACCGGAATCGCTTAGTCTTTTGGAAGAGCAAATTAAATCGTACGAAACTAATTTAAATGTCCTAAAAAAACGGGTCGAAAAATTTATTTTGGTTTCACCTATTGATGGTGAAATAAATAGAACTTTTTTGCAGGACACAATATTATCTGTTATTAATCTAAAAGAAGTTGTTATTAAATTTCCGCTAAAACTTAATTATTCAAACGATATTATTGAAGGCGACATTGTAAAAATTAATCTAAATAATGTTGACGATATAATTGAGGGAAAAGTTTTGTCAGTATCTAAAGAAGTCAAAATGCTTCATTATGAACAAGTACTTTGCGTTTCAATTTTGGTTGACAATTCCAATGGAAAATTATTTTCCGGAATGATAAGCGAAGGTTCAATTATTTTAAAGCCTATTAATGCACTTCAACAATTAAAAAACTTTTTTTTTAATTAAGGTGGTAAATTGGAAGCGCGCCTAGAGTATAAGTATTTGGTTAGCAACGATAAATTAGAACATTTAAGAAAAGATATAATCCCTTATCTGGATTATGATCCGTTTGCTGCAAAAATGGAAAACAAAGAATATGTTGTTAGAAGCATTTATTACGATACAAGAAAATTTAAGTGTTATTACGAAAAACTGGAAGGTAAAGAAGTTCGTAATAAATATCGCATAAGAGGATATAATTATTTAAATGATGATTCAAAAGTTTTTCTCGAAATAAAAAGAAAAAATGAAAATATTATTTCAAAAGACAGAGGTTTAATTTATTATAATAAATTAGGCGGATTATTTGAAAATAAAAATATTGATTTACTTTTTAGTGAAAGCGAAAAAATACAACACAATAAAGATTGTATTACAAAATTTATGTTTAATTATTATATTCTTAAATTATCGCCTGTATTATTAATTGTGTATAATAGAGAAGCTTTTCAGTGTAAATTTAAAAGTTCACTACGTATTACTTTTGATAGACAATTGCGCAGCTCGGTTGAAAATTCGTGTGCCGGTTTATTTAATGATGATAATTTGGTATGCTCTATGCCTAATTATTTTGTTTTGGAGGTTAAATTTCACATGGTTATTCCGGACTGGGTACCTAAAATTATTAGAAAATATAATTTACAAAGAACCTCCGTTTCTAAATATGCAATTTGTTTTGATAAACACAAACGAAAATTTCAAATATAGGTAGTATGCAGTTATGCTTGAAAACTTACACTCTTTTAATGTTTTTGCTCCTACAGTATCCCAAATAATTATAAATCTTTTATTAAGTTTATGCTGTAGTTTTTTTATAACAATAATATACCGATTTAGTTACAAAGGTCCCGGTTTTAGCGATAGTTTTGTTAATTCAATAATGTTCTTATCTTTAATTACAACATTAGTAATTATGGTTATTGGCAACAATTTAGCACGCGCATTTGGTTTGGTTGGTGCAATGTCAATAATTAGGTTCAGAACTGCAATTAAGGATACGCTTGATATAGTTTATATCTTTTTTGGTTTGGCTGTTGGAATGGCTGTTGGTGTAGGTTACCACAAATTAGCGGTTGTTGGCAGCTTAATGATTGGAATAATTTTATTTGTTTTTTCTAAAACTAATTTGTTTACACTTAGAAACGATCAGTTTTTACTTCAGTTCGGTTCATCTTTAAGCGATGTAAATAACCAAACAATTATTAATATTTTCAAAATATATTGTACTCGTTATGAATTAATTAATATTAAAACTGCTGCCCAAAATAAAGAAGCAGAATATTCGTATTATGTTTCTTTCAAAAAAAACAAATCAGCCAATAAATTTATTGAAGAATTGACTGCTTTATCAGGAATAAAAAATATAAATTTATTTTTTGATGAAGAACATATTTAATATATAAATATTATTACAAAAGGGGAATTTGGAATGTTAAAAATATTATTAAGTTTTATATGTTTATTTTGTTTTATTAGTTGTAGTAACAGCGGTGAAAATAATACTGAAAAAGATGAATTAACATTATTGGGCGAATATAATCTATCGTTTGGTGAACCTTCGGGATTGGCAATAAATAACGATGCAACCCAATTATGGGTTGTCAGCGGTGAAACTCAAAAAATTTATAAAATTAATAATACAGGTACAATTCTAAAAACGCTTAATTATTCAGGTTCGGATCTTGAAGGTATTGTTTATGATAGTTCCGATTCTACTCTTTGGGTTACAGAGGAACGAACACGTGTTTTAGTTCATTTGGATTTAAATGGAAATGTAATAAGCAAAGACACAATTGATTATCCGGGTGAATTAAATCATGGTTTGGAAGGTGTTTGTTTTGATGACAGTTCTAATTTGTTTGTTGTAAATGAACAAATTCCTGTAGCAATACTGGAGCTAAATTGGGATAAAACAACTAAAAACGAATATATTATTTCGTTTGCTTTAGATTTATCGGATATTACTTATTCAAAAAAATACTCTTGTTTTTTATTAGTAAGCGATGAAAACAAGTGTTTATATTATTGGAATAAATCCTCCGGAAAACTAAAGCAATATGATTTAATTGTGGATAAATACGAAGGTATTGCCCTTGATGAAACAAATAACAAAATATATTTGGTTAATGACGAATTAAATATTTTAAGTGTGTATAGCTTTAAGTAAAAAAACAAGCGGCATAAAACTATGCCGCCTATCAAATACTATTTTTTTGTAATTGTACTAAGTACGGTTTCTTTGCTTATTTCTTTTGTGCAGAAAAACCAATCGTAACATTTCATATCTTCTTTTCCTTCCATACGCTCTTTTGCAGTTCCGCATGAACCAGCCGGAGGAACAATTACAGGGTCACCCGGTCTCCAATCTGCCGGAGTAGCAACAGAAAAAGCGTCTGCAGTTTGTAATGCGGCAAGAACACGTAATAATTCATCAAAATTACGTCCTAAACTTAAAGGATAATAAATTATTGTACGAATTATTCCTTTAGGATCAATAACAAATACAGCTCTAACTGCTTTTGTAGTGCTTTCGCCGGGTTGAATCATCCCGTATTTATTTGCAATTTCCATAGTAATATCTTCAATTAAAGGAAATTTAACTTCTACATCTTTCATCCCGTTGAATTCAATTTTTTCTTTAATAGTTCGCAGCCAAGCTATATGGCTAAATAAACCATCAATTGATAAACCAACAAGTTTGCAGTTTAATTCAGCAAATTTTGGTTCTAATGTTGCAAAAGTCATAAATTCGCTGGTACATACCGGTGTAAAATCTGCCGGATGACTAAATAAAATAACCCAATTTCCGGAAAAATCGGATGGGAAATTAATTTCACCTTGTGTAGTTATTGCTTTAAATTCAGGAGCTTTGTCTCCAATTCTTGGCATTGTTGTTATTTCTGTGTTTTCCATTTGTTCACCTTATATTTTATTAATAAATTATGCTACTACCGGCCGTCCTGCCGATACTGTTTTACTTCTTTCAATAGATTGTAAAGCTAAGTAATTATCACCGAATTTTTTAAGATTATCCAATTCAACATCGTATTGGTCAAAATGACGTTCTTCTTCTTCAACCAATAATTCAAACAATTTTTTAGACATAGAATCTGCGTTTTGTGCACATTCGTTTGCCCATTTGTTATAATCATTTGCACTTTGAGTCTCCATTTCTGCGGCCATTTCTAACATAGCTTTTACATCGTGTATTTTCTTTACATCTTCAGCCGCTTTCATTTCAACTTCGCCTTTTAAGAATAATACTCTTTCGGCAAGTTTTTCAACATGCATCATCTCTTGAATTGCAGTTACGCGAAATAGATTAGATATTAAATCATAACCTTTATCATCGCATTGGAAATGAAAATACATGTACTGGTGTACGGCAGAAAGCTCGTCAGCTATTGCTTTGTTTAATAATTCAATACTTTTTTCTTTCATAATATGTCTCCTATATAAAAATATATTTTATGGTTTAAAAATAACGTTTAATCCTTTGGCAACTTTTATAGCAAGTTCATTATCTGCTTTATAAAAATGGCTTAATTGTCTGTTAATAATTTCATCGCGTTTTGGACCTTCAATACCACTCATTGCAACAATAATGTTACTAATTGTATTTTTTTGTTCTATCTCGTTCATTACCTTACGGAAAAGAATTCCGGGCTGTGTATAAAAATCGTCATCATTTTCATTGCGTGGGTAAGTAGCGGCCACATTTGAATCAAGGGTTTCGGTAAAAGTTTTATATTTTTCATCTGCAATAATATTATCAAAGCTGTTTGGATAATAATTGGGACTGTCTCCGCCATTTCCATTTATACTCATCTGTCCGTCACGCTGGTGGTTATGCATGGGGCATACAGGCCTGTTAACAGGTATTTGTTCATAATTAGCACCAAGTCTGTATCTTTGTGCGTCAGGATAAGCGAAAATTCGTCCCTGTAAAAGTTTGTCGGGCGAAAGGGCAATGCCGTCAATAGTATGTGCAGGGGCAAAAGCAGCTTGTTCAACATCGGCATGATAATTTTGTGGAATTTGATTTAATTCAATTACTCCGGCATCAATTAACGGAAATTCGCCTTGAGGCCATATTTTTGTGATGTCAAAAGGATTCCATTTAAAAAATTTTGCTTGCTCTTCTGTCATAACTTGAATTTTTAATTTCCATTTTGGAAAATTGCCGCCGGCAATAGCTTTAACCATATCACGCTGTGCCCAGTCCGGATCTTTGCCCCGCATTTCTTCGGCTTCATAACCGGTAAAATTTTTTATTCCCTGTTCAGTTTTAAAATGGAATTTTACCCATACACGGTTGTTTTGATCATTTATCATTGAAAAAGTATGGCTTCCAAATCCATGCATCTGACGAAAATTATACGGTGTTCCACGGTCGCTAAAAAGTATAATCACTTGATGTAAGCTTTCAGGATTTAGACTCCAAAAGTCCCACATCATTGTTGAGTTTTTTAGGTTTGTTTTAGGATCTCGTTTTTGTGTATGAACAAAGTCGGGGAATTTTTTAGGATCCTTTATAAAAAATACAGGAGTATTGTTTCCAACCAAGTCCCAATTACCGTCTTCCGTATAAAATTTTACAGCAAATCCTCTTGGATCTCTTTCACTATCGGCACTTCCTTTTTCACCTCCAACAGTAGAAAATCTAACAAAAATTTTACATTCATTTCCTGTTTTGCTAAATATTTTAGCTCGTGTATATTTTGTTATATCGTTTATTACGGTAAATTTCCCAAATGCTCCTGTACCTTTTGCATGTACTATCCTCTCGGGAATTCGTTCGCGATTAAAATGTGCTAATTTTTCATGCAGATAATAATCTTCTAAAAGAATAGGGCCTCTTGGGCCAACTGTTTTGCTATCCTCGTTTTCAAAATAAGGAGCACCCGATGCTGTTGTAAGTTTTATTTTGTCCATATATCTACCCTTATAATTTATTGTTAATTATTTCCTCAGCATCTTCAAAATGCCCAATTATATTAAGTTTTATATCTTCAATTGAAAAGTTAGGTATCTTATTGTAATTAAAATAATCTTCAAGTAATTTTGTTAAATTATCATCGTAAAGATCTTCTATGCGCTGTGTTTGGGAGCAATATAAATGATGATGTTTTTCCAAAACGGCATCATAACGCATAATATCTTTTTCAGTTTTAACTTTTTTAATTAATTTTTTATCTACCAGTGTTTCAAGAATATTATATACAGTACCTATTGCAATATTAGGATAAGCAGATTTAATATAGTCAATAACATTTTCGGCAGTAGGATGATTTTTTAATTTAATTACTGCATCTAATATTGCAATTCGTTGTGGAGTTACTTTTAATCCACTTTTTGTAATTAGTTCTGAAAGGTTAGTAGTCTGCATTAGTAAAAAGTCCTAAATGAGAATAATTCTTAGTTAATAATAAATACAAGTTAACTATATTCTTATAAAAAGTCAAATTAAATTATAATTAATTTAATAATGGAAGGTGAGATATACATAACCGCCCGGTTTAGGCGGTTATGTATTAAGTATTGCTAAAAAATATAATAATTAAAACCAAAGTGGGTTGAAAAAGCTTCTGTTTTGGCAGCAAAAGATGCAAAGGAATTATATTCTGATGAAAGTTCATAAAATGCACGTTTATCATAATTTGCCGATAAATAAATTGATAAAGAATTTATTAATGTGTAGTTTGTTTTTGCAGCAAATGAATAATTTTCTCTTGGAATTTCATCTTTTGGCATAATGCTTGCGTATTGTGCAGTAAAATAAGTTGTCCAAAAATAGGTATGTTCAATACTAAACATTAAACCTGCATTAAATTTTGGAGTTCTTAATTGGTCTTCTTTTAGATTTTTTGAATAGCTGACACTTGCAATAAATTGTTTGTTTAATTCTATTGGCAAAGCGTAATCAAAGGAAGCGTATAAATCATTAGCGTTTGTATAATTACCAATGCGGTACTTATTAAATAAAGTAAAGGTTACACCACATTTAGCCTCCCAGCCTAATTGACGTACGCTTGTTTTATAAACCGATGAACCTAATATTTGTGCAATTTTTGAAGTTTGATCCGGTTTTTTTGTAATAGAAGCAATATCTTTATAAAATTCAATAGCAGCATTATCCTTAAATTTATATGAATAATAACTTTGAGAATTTTTTTCAATAATTTCTGCAAGTTGTAATAATTCTTCTTCTGAAAGGTTTGTTTCCAATTCGTCATTAATTATTGAGGCTTGAACAACTGTTTTAACATTAACTATTCGCCCATATCCAAATCCAACAGGAATAATCTCCATATTTGAATTCCTTTCTTCACTAAAATTATACGAAAATGAAACTGATGGATCTGTAAAAGCAAAAAACCCCTTATTATCCATTAAATACCAGCTGTTTTTGGAAGTAACATTTAATGATCCGGCACTCTTTTCGTTTGTTGTTTCAGGATAATAATCATTTGCAGTATATTTATGTTTGGTGTAATCATAATTAAATGAGGTTGATGCAGTAATTTTATGAATTGCTTTTTCACCCTGATATAAATAATTCCCTGCTAAAGCAAAATATGAACGGATATTTGTTTGATTTGTTCCTTCATCCAGATTGTTTGACTTTGAATAACCAAAAAAATCTTGTCCTGTTAAATATAAATTGTAAGCTGAAAAAGTACGTATTCCATAAGTTTCAAAAATAGTGTTACTTTGACCAAATGAAATCATTGGAATAATAATAAATAATAAATAAATAAGTTTTTTTTTCATTTTTTCTCCTCAGTGCTTATTGTTAATAAATTACATAACCAAAAATAGCATTAATATATTAAACATTTTCCAAAGTACTATTAAATCCCTCATTAAATGAGTAATTAAAAAATAAGAAAATGCTTAAAAAAATCCTAATTAAAATTTGTGTAAAAAAAGTATTTCACGAATAAAATAAAAATAACTATATTGGGCTCTAGTTAATTTGAATTGAAAATAATTATATAGATATTTTTATTTTAATTTGTTTTAATAATTTTATGGAGAAAATATGGAAAAATTTATTAAAGGATTGCCAAAAGCGGAATTACATTTACATATAGAAGGCACGTTTGAACCTGAATTAATGTTTAAAATTGCAAAACGTAATAATATAAAAACAAAATATTCAACTGTGGAAGAATTAAAAGAAGCGTACAATTTTAATAATCTGCAGGAATTTTTAAACATTTATTATGAAGGCGCAAACGTATTAATAAATGAAGCCGATTATTACGATTTAACATATGCATATTTAAAAAAAGTAGCTGCTGAAAATGTATTGCATTGCGAAATATTTTTTGATCCTCAAACCCATACAGGAAGGGGAGTAAGTTTTGAAACAATTATTAATGGTATATCCAATGCAGTTAAAGATGCTGAAAATGAATTTGGAATAAGCACTAAATTAATAATGTGTTTTTTACGCGATGATAATGAAGATTTTGCTTTTACAACATTACAGCAGGCTTTAAAATTTAAGGATAAAATAATTGGTGTTGGGCTGGATTCGGCAGAAGTGGGTAACCCGCCTGAAAAGTTTACAAAGGTTTTTGAAAAAGCTATTCAAGAAGGTTTTTTAACTGTTGCCCATGCAGGGGAAGAAGGACCTGCAGAATATGTATGGAGTGCATTAAACAACCTTAAAGTATCGCGTATTGACCATGGAAACCGTTCTATGGAAGATGAGGAATTATTAAAAGTATTGGCTGAAAAGAAAATGCCGCTTACTGTATGCCCTCTTTCAAATTTAAAACTACAAGTTGTAACAGACCTAAAAAATCACCCATTAAAAGAGATGATAAATAAAGGTTTGTTTATTACTATTAACTCCGATGACCCCGCATATTTTGGAGGGTATATAAATGATAATTATTCTGCAATAGCCAAGGCGTTAAATTTAACTAAAGAAGACCTTTGTATGCTTGCAAAAAACTCGTTTAATGCAAGTTTTTTAAGTGTTGAAGAAAAAGAAAAAATGATTCAAAAAGTTGATGAGTATTATAAAAGCAAAGTAAATTAAATAAAATAGTGTCTCAAGTAAAATTTTTATTAAACTTTAGGTGAATTAATTTATCGGAATATTTATCTTCCAACAAATTATTTAATTCATCTAAAGTATATCCTGTTGTAATTTTAAAAATTTTTATTTGTTTCTCTGTGTCATTAACAGTAAATAAAATACGCCATGTTCTGTAAGCAAGTGTATATATTGTTTTTTTATCAATAATATCTTCCGAAATTCTTTTACGCGAAGTATCCGTTGGCTTAAATTCCAATTGAAGTTTTGCAAAGTTTTTTAGATTAATATTTGCTGTTTCTTTTAACCATGCCATTTGTGATTCCGCTAAAGGGGAATAAATAACTGTATATTTGTTTTCAAAATCGGGTTTTACCCAGCCTGTTTTTACATTGGGGAAAGAATCGGAATAAGGGAGGTAAGGTTTAATATCCACTATTGGCGAACCGTCAAGTATATCCGATTGTGAAATATAAATATTAAGGCCGTCCACTTTTTCAAGCTTTACACAACTCATTCCAATATTATTGGGTCTGTGTGGCGAACGTGTTGCAAACACGCCTATTTTTTTGCGCGTATGGCGTGGGGGAGTAACCATCGGTTTCCAATTAGTATTTAAATGGAATAAATAAATCACCCAAATTCTTTCAAAACCGTTTAGTTCAATTACGGCCTGCTCAAAGTTATTTTGCGGGTTCAATTTAATTACCGATATTGTATCTCCGGCCAATACTCCTTGACGGGGAGTTTCATATCTGTATTTTTGCTCGGAATGTAAATATCCGATGGGTGAAAATGAATAATCCATAATCAAAAAAATTACTTAAAAAAATCATTTTAAAACTTAATATAATAAAAAAGGCTGCCAGAGCAGCCTTTTTTTGATAAGTAATTAATTAATCACTTTAATATAAATTGATTCAATCCTACTTGAGTAACATCATTTTTTTGATAATATTAACATTAGTGCCGGTTAGTTTATAAAAATAAACTCCCGAGCTAAGTTTAGAGGCGTTAAAATCAGCCTTAAAATTACCAACGTTTAAGTTACCGTTTAATAATGTTGTTACTTTTTCTCCTAATGTATTATATACTTCTAATGAATAAGAACCGGCTTCTTTAATGCTGAATTCTATTGTAGTAGAAGGATTAAATGGATTAGGATAATTTTGTGCTAAAATAAATTCCGTTGGAGTAACTTCATCGTTTTCAACAGCTGTAACAGAATTGGAAACAAATGAAGAAATATTTGAATATGCGGAATAAGTGCCATCGGAATTTTTGGAACGAACTCTCCAATAATATTCAGTCATTGGTTTAAGGTTATTAACAACAGCCGAAGTAGAAGTATAAGTATTTGAAACAGCAGAATTCATTTCGGGAGTTGTATCGTATTGAACTTCATAACTTTCAATGGAGCTGTTTGTTGGTAGAAACCAGGAAAGAACGGGAGCACTTGTAACTAATTGAACACCATTTATTGGACTTCCTGATATTGGCATTGCGGGGCTGTTACCGGCATTTATAACAAAACTAACAGGACTACTCCAATTTGAATAAACGGTACCATCATAAGAACGTACCTTCCAATAATATGTAATACCCGACTGCAAATTTGTAATAGTATATTGTGTAGTAGTCAAATTACTAAACATAAAGCCTCCACTTGCGTTTGGTGAAGTGGAATATTTCAAATCGTATTTTAATCCGGCACTCGCAGAATTCATATACCAGGAAAGAACCTGTGTGTCTGTATATACCGTTGTACCGCCTATTGGCCATGAAGGAATAGGAACTGCCGCAGTTGGGGTATTGCTTATTGTTGTAAATGTTTGAGGATCTGACCAAACAGAATAAACTGTTCCAAGTTTAGAGCGAACAGCCCAAGTATAAGTTATTCCGCTTTGTAGCTGACCGGTAGAGATAAATAAATCGGTTATATTTAATATGTTAGCTGTGCCGGTTAAATTACCTGTTGTCAACTCAACTTCGTAAGTTAAACCAGCTCCGGAAGCACCCAGATACCAATATAAAATAGTTTCAGTTGAATATACAGTAGCGTTGCCAATAGGCCATGAAGGAGTAGGAACAATAGGACTTGGTGTAACAACACCTTCAACTACAAAGGAAGCCATACTTGACCAAACTGAATAATTTACTCCATCGGTTGATCTAACTTGCCATTTATAACTTTTACCTGCTGATAATATTGGCAATTGAACAAATAATGACGTGATATTTTGAATTGTCGGGATATTTGTAAATGGAGTATTTAACCCTTCAACATATTCGACTTCATATTTTAAGCCATTTGCAACAGTACCCAAGTACCAATATAAAGTAGGTAAACAAGTGTATACAGTAGGATAACCAACAGGCCAAGAAGGAGTAGGTACAACTACAGAAGGAATTGATACTGTTGTAAAAGTTGCCGGAATTGACCAGTTAGAATACAGTGCACCATATTTTGAACGAACAGACCAAGAGTATTGCGTCCCTTGAATCAAATTTACTAAAACAGTATTTCCTACAATATTTAATATTGTAGGTGTTCCTGTTAAAGAAGTCGGGGCACCTGCAATAAATTCAACTTCGTAAGTAGCACCAAAACTAAAATTATTTAAATACCAGCTTAAATTCTGTTGTAGTGTATAAACAATATTTCCTCCGCAAGGCCATGAAGGAATTGGCTCTAATAATTCGGTATTTCCATGTGTAATAAAACTATCAACAGCAGCATAAGCAGAAATTATTCCTCCAATTTTTGAACGGACTTTCCAATAATATTTAGTTCCGTCTAAAAAGCTGTTTGTTGAATAAGTAGTTATGGCAATGTTAGAAATAATTGCGGGAGATGTGAAATTAATACCGGTTGAATATAAAAGATCGTAAGTTACTGTTGGTTCGTAATCGTTAAGATACCATGTGAAATTTACTGTACCGGTATTCATTTGCGCAGCACCAAGAGGCCAACCCAAAACCGGTAATACTTTACGAATTGTAGTAAACTTACTAATTGCTGAATAATTGCTTGAAGAAACAATATGCGATGCTTTTACCCGCCAGTAATACTCTGTAAGATTATTTAGAATAAAAGGAACATCAGTAGTGGTATCAGTCGGCCCGGTAGAATTAATGGAATATTGAGCAATTAAATTTGTACATGCCGCATCCGAGTATATTTCAGCAGTATAGAACATTGCACCGGGCACATTATGCCAAATTAATGTTGGATTAACAGAAATTGAAGTTGAATTATTTGCGGGAGTGATTAAAACAGGCGCAGCCAATTTTGTCATAAAAATAAATTTAGATGACCAATCACTTCTTTGACCGGTAGCCGGGTTATCGGCATAAACGCGCCACAAATAATTTGTCCAATTTTGAAGATTTGTAACAGTATAACTTGTGTCTCCATATCCAGCCCAAGTATCAACTATTGGTGCAGAAAATGCAGTATCCTCTAAAGAGGTTATTTGCAATTTATACATATAAGCACCGGGTGCATTTCGCCATCTAAATGTAATAGACGTTGGATAATCGGTCGGAATAGAAATAGGAGTAGGATAAATTCCGCCGGGATATTCTAAAGTAGGCGGTGCAAGACTTGTAACAAATATCCAAGATTCGCTATAAATCGGTTCCGATAAATTTGATTTTACATGCCAAAAATATAACTGGTTATAATTTAAAGGATTTGGCAATGCAAATGATGTAGAGGTTATTCCTGAATAAGTTAAAACATTAAAAGTAAATTCCGGATCCTGTGAAAGTTTTACAGTATAACTTGTTGCACCGGAAGTTGGATCCCAACTTAAAACGGGATTAATAGAAATGTTTTTTGACATACTAGTCGGAGAAATTAAAGTCGGGGGATCTACGTTCCAAAATTCATAAGCACCCATGCCAACTAAGCCGCCAAAGATCCTATTATTACCATCAAGATCTTTTGCTGTTGTCATCCATGCCTGATTTAATCCGGCATCAATAAGTGGTGAAGTTGATAACAAACGATAGTTTGCAGTTGTAGAACTTACAAATTGCGGATCACTGATTGTGTTTCCAATCCCTGAAGGTAGAGCCGGAGTTGTACAATTGTATTGAAAACTAAAACCGGAACCGTTAGTTTGCCAGTTTAACCCATTATTTAAATAAGATATACTATTTTCCATTACAGAATTATTTCGTAATCTTACTCCTGCACCATTTGGAGCTGTATTATTAACAATGGTACAGTTTTGAATTAAACCTGATTCCCAGATGTTAATTCCTCCGCCATAGTTTGCTGATGAATTTGCAGACACAAGGCAGTTTCGTGTTATACCGCCGTTTAGCATTCGTACACCACCGCCATAACCGCTACCACTATTATTGTTGGCTGTGTTTCCAAAAATTAAACAGTTTTGTACTAAACCTGAATTATCAATCGCAACGCCACCACCATCTCTGGCTTGGCTGCTTGTGATGATGCAATTTTGAACTGTTCCACCGGAAACTATATTTACAGCTCCGCCAAAACCGCCGGGATTATATCCCTGTGTAATGGTAAAACCTTCAATAACTGCGTTGGTATGATTTACATACAAACATCGGGTTGCATTATTTCCATTAATGGCAGTTGAAGAAGAACCATTTAAACTTTTAACAGTTATACCTTTTGTAATTGATATATTGCTTGTTAAAGTATATGTTCCGTCACCTACAAGAACTACATCACCTGTGTTTGCTGCGTTTACAGCAGTCTGTATATTTGTAGCTGCGGTCGCCCAGCTTGAATAGGGTGCGCTGTTGCTTCCACTCAAAGATACATAAATTGTATTTTGAGCAAAGAGACTTGAAAAACCGAAAAATACAATAAAGAACCCATAAATCCATAACTTAGTAGCATGGTATAAGGGTAGTTTCATTTGATACTCCTATTTATTTAATGAAAAATTTATTTTTTCTTTTAAAAACTCAATAAATCAAATACTAAGCCATGTTTTTATGGCTTTTTACTACTGTTTTATTAGTAAAAAATATTATTTTCTGTAATTATTTGAGATACTGTATTAAAATGAAACATTCGGCTTAGTTCATAAAGTGTTGAAATATTTAAAATATTAATTTTAGTTTCGGTATTGACAATGAATGAACATTCATATATATTTGAAATATGGATAAAGAAAAATGTGATAAAAAAGAAATAATATTCAATTCGACCTTAAAACTAATTACTGAAAACGGTTTTGATGCCACTCCAATTTCCCTAATAGCAAAGGATGCGGGAGTAGCCTCTGGTACAATTTATATATATTTTAAAGATAAGCGGACTTTGATAAACGAGTTGTATTTACAACTAAAGGAACAGCTGACTTTTGCTGTAATAAACGGTTATTCTAAAAATCTTTCAATTCGGGTTGCATTGGAACTAATGTACAGAAATTATCTTAGTTTTATGCTTCAAAATAAACCAAAATTTCGCTTTTTTGAACAATTTACAAGCTCGCCATACATCGATAAATTGACTAAGGAAGAGGGCTTGCGAATTTTTTATCCGGTTATAGAGATATTTGAGAAAGCGAAAAGGGAATTAATTATTAAAAATATACCTAACGAAATTATTTATGCTCAAGTTTTTTCTCCGTTAAGTAATCTGATTCGTCAGCAAATTAACGGACAATTTAAATTTGATGAAAAGACAATTGAAATTACTTTTCAAGTATGTTGGGATGCAATAAAAAGTTAAATATTTTTTTATTATCATTATGAATGAATAATCACTCAATAAATGGAGCAGTAAAATGGAAAAAAGAAAATTAGGAAAAAGTGATTTAATGGTTTCTTCCCTTGGGCTTGGAACAATGGGAATGAGCGAATTTTATGGCAGTACGGACGAAAAACAATCGATTGAAACTATACATGCAGCATTGGATAATGGAATAAATTTTATTGATACTGCAAACATGTACGGAATGGGACATAATGAAATTCTTGTTGGTAAAGCTATTAAAAAAAAACGAAGCGAAGTAATACTTGCTACAAAATTTGGAATTATGCGCGATGAAAAAGCTAATATAGTTGGACTAAACGGAAAACCGGAATATGTGAAACTAAGTTGCGAGGAAAGTTTAATACGTTTAGATACGGATGTTATCGATTTATATTATTTGCACCGACTTGATCCAAACACACCTATAGAAGAGACAGTTGAAGCAATGGCAAAATTAGTAAAAGAAGGGAAGGTGAGGTATATTGGACTTTCGGAAATATCCGCAGAGATTTTAAATAGAGCAAATAAAGTACATCCTATAACATCAGTTCAATCCGAATATTCTTTATGGTCAAGAGATGTGGAAGATGGTGTATTGAGCGAGTGTAGAAATTTAGATGTTTCTTTAGTTGCTTATAGTCCGTTAGGGCGTGGTTTTTTGACGGGGAAAATTAAATCGACAGAAGATTTAGAGGTGAATGATTTTAGAAAAAATCAACCCCGGTTTAATGATGAAAATTTGCATAAAAATTTAGAGATTGTAAAAATTATTGAAGAAATTGCTGATAATAAAAAAATCAAACCCTCACAAATTGCTTTAGCATGGTTGTTAAACAAGGGAAAAGATATTGTGCCAATACCGGGGACTAAAAGAAAAACATATCTGTTAGAAAACATTGAATCAGTTAATGTTTTTCTTACTCAAGAAGAAATAATCAAATTGGATGTTTTGGGTGAATTAGTTGTGGGTACACGCTACGATAGTAAACGAATGACAACTTTAAATAAATAATTTTAATAATATATATAAAGGGTTAATAATGAACAATTTTGAATTTTATAATCCGGTAAAAATAATTTTTGGAAAAAACCAATTACATAAATTAACAGAACTGATACCTGTAAATAAAAAGATTCTTTTAATATACGGGGGCGGTAGCATACTAAAAAATGGTGTTTATCAGCAGGTGAAAGAAGCCTTAAAAGAGTATGAACTCTTTGAATTTAGTGGAATAGAACCAAATCCTAGATATGAAGCATCAATGAAAGCTGTGAAGCTGATAAAAGAAAAAAACATCGATTTTTTACTTGCTGTTGGAGGGGGTTCAGTAATTGATGCAACCAAATTTATTGCAGCAGCAACTTTGTTTGAAGATGGCGATCCATGGGATATTTTAGTAAAAAATGCAAAAGTTAAAAAAGCTTTACCTTTTGGAACAGTATTAACTATACCAGCTACCGGTTCGGAAATGAATATGGGGGCAGTTATAACAAGAGACTCAACGCAAGAAAAATTTGCTTTTATGACTCCGTTTTCTTTTCCTCAATTTTCTTTTTTATTACCCGATGCAGCTGGCACTTTGCCACAAAAACAAGTGGCTAATGGAATAGTTGATGCTTTTGTTCATGTAGTAGAACAATATATGAACTATCCTGTTAACTCACCATTACAAGACCGATTTGCCGAATCTATTTTGCAAACATTAATAGAAGTTGCACCAAAAGTATATGCAAATCCGGCTGATTATGACGCTATGAGTACTTTAATGTGGTCAGCAACTATGGCATTAAATGGAATAATTGGAACAGCGGTACTTCAGGATTGGGGCACCCATATGATAGGTCACGAGATAACTGTTTTACATGAATTAGATCATGCACGTACTTTGGCAATTGTTTTACCAGGTGTTTGGGAAGTGTTCAAAAATGAAAAGAAAGAAAAGCTTTTGCAATATGGTAAAAGAGTCTTGGGTATTGATAAAGGGACAGATGAAGAAAAAATATCTAAAATAATTCAAAAAACAGTAGAATTTTTTGAAACCGTTGGAATAAAAACTAAATTATCGGATTATGATATTCCAAAAGCCTCAATTGAAATAATGGCAGAGCGTTTTGAAAAAAGAGGTTGGAAAAATTTTGGAGATAGAGGATTAGTAACACCTGCAAAAGTAAAAGAAATTTTAACAAAACAGTTTAATTAAGATATTTTAGTTTGGGTATATATGAACAATATTATATATGCTCAAACTATAATAAATGAATAAACTAATTTTAATAATATTTATTTTTGTACCGATTTTTTAATAAATCTCTTTTTTTTGAGTCCCAATTTTAAAAACTTTCTTCTAATCGGTTTATATCAATTCATATTCCTGTTCTGTTTGTATTTTTTTTTGGATATATTTACACATCGGTTTTGGTTTGTTAACTTATCCAATAACTACTATGGCTGTTTTTGCGGGCAATATCTGGGTACAAAAATTACCCGCTAAAAAAATAATCCTAAAATGCATATCTTATAATTTATAGCACAATTATACATATACCATACTTTTATAATAAGTGGTATAAGAAAAAAACAAAAAACTTGACAAACCGCTTTTAATTTAGTAACTTAATAACTAGAAAAGATGGTATAAGAACATATACCATATCTAACTGATTTATGGTATATCAAAATACTAAGGAGTTATAATGAGATTGCCAATAAGTATTAAACAGCTGTTTAATTCAAAAGTTATTGAAACTGAAAGATTAGAACTAAAAAAAGGCTGGAATCCGCAAGATATTATTCACTCTTTATGTGCCTTTGCAAACGATATAAATAATTTTGGAGGGGGATATATTGTTGTAGGAATTGATGAAAAAAACGGACTATTAAACAACAATAATCTTGGATTAAATGAAAACGAGATTGATAAAATTCAAAAAGAATTGTACGAATTAAGCCATAAAATTTTACCAAATTACTTTCCTATTTCATCGATAGAAAAATTTGAAGATAAAATATTGCTTATTATTTGGTGCCCGGGCGGAGAAGCCAGACCATATAAAGCTCCCAAAGAATTAGGTAAAAAAAACGAATATAAAGTATATGTAAGAAGAGGTGCGTTAACAGTTGAAGCAAAACGGGAAGACGAAAATACGCTTTACGAGGTTTTTCCGCGCTTACCGTTTGATGACAGAATAAATATTAATTCAAATATAGAAAATTTAGATAAATCATTAATAAGTTCTTTTTTAAAAGAAGTTAAAAGTGAACTTTATAACGATATTGAAAAAGTATCATTTGTTGACCTATGCAAACAGATGAATATTGTAAGAGGACCGGATGAATACCTAAAACCTATAAATTGCGGATTACTTTTTTTTTATTTACATCCCGAAAAATATTTTAAAGGTGCAAAAATAGAAATAGTCCATTACAAAGATTCTATTGGAGATAAATTTAGCGAAAATATTTTTTCGGGACCATTGCAATATCAAATAAAAGCTGCTCTTTTGCACATAAAAAATTCTGTAATTACGGAAGAAATTGTCAAAGTGCCTTACAAAGCCGAAGCCTTAAGATATTTTAATTATCCATTTATTGCAGTTGAGGAAGCCCTGGTAAATGCTGTTTATCATAGAAGTTATGAAGATCTAAACTCGATTGAAATAAGTATTTTCCCGGATAAAATTCAAATATTATCTTTCCCCGGCCCTTTACCTCCGGTAGATAATATTGAATTGAAAAAAAATAAAGTTATAGCAAGAAATTACAGAAATAGAAGAATAGGTGATTTTTTGAAAGAACTTGACCTCACAGAAGGAAGAAGCACCGGAATACCAAAAATAAGAATGGCATTAAAAAATAACGGGTCGCCTGAACCGTTATTTGAAACAAATGCAATGAGGGATTATTTTTTGGTTACAATTTTTATTCATCCGGAAAGTGTTGAAAATAAAGAAATAAATCATTTTATAATGTCTGCTAAAGAAGACGTACCACCTTATTATTTTTCTGATATAAATGATATACAACCAAATAGAGGATTGAAAAAAAGATTATCTTATAGAGAATTATTTGAACAAGAAAAGGATGGAAATTTAAATGATAAAATGCAAAACCAAAGGAAATCAATTGCCTTTAGGAATAGCATAAAATTAAATAATATTCAAACAGAAATATTAACGATGTGTGAGTATCAAAATTTGTCTACTCTAGAAATATCTATTAGGTTGGGTTATGATGTTATAACAAGAAATGTTAAAAACGCACTAACCGAGCTGTTGGCTATGGGTCTATTAATGTATCTTTTCCCTGAAATACGGCGTAGTTCCAAGCAAAAATTTGTTATTACAAATAAAGGGAAAAGTTTTTTATATAATTAGACAATATGCGCCTTAATTCTAAAATTATTGGCCAATTATCCCCAAAGATATCAAAATAAATGATGGACCATTAATTAATGCATGTATAATAATTCCAACATTGGTGTTTTTAGTTTTATAAACCGAATATGGTAATATAAAAATAATTGGAAGTAGTAGAATTAATAAATCTAATCCAAAGCTAAAATGAAAAACTAACCACAATAACGAATTTACTACCCAGCCTTTATTTTTCATTGTTATTTCTTGCCTTGTTAAAATGTATCCCCGCCATAATAATTCTTCTCCATAGATATTAAAAAAGAACATGACGGCCCAGATTAGTAAATATAATTTTTCCCAACCGATAAAAACTGTAGCTTTCATAAAAGGAGGTGTAGTCTGAATTTCTTTAATTCCATACATTTGATTTAGAATTTTTGAAGCACCCATAATTAATAACATTAAAACAAAAATCGAAATAGTAGAAATAATAATATACTTCCAGTCTTTTTTGGTGACTTTTTGTAATCTTAGTCTTTTTATAATCTGTTTTTTATTAGTAAAACCGTCTTTATATATCAAAAAAGTGGCCAAAACAAACAAGGGAATAAAGATTAAAAATCCACAAATAAACCAATTAATAGAAAATAAAAGACCCGAATTATCATTTAAATATGGCAAAAGAAAACGAGTTAAAACAAAAAAATATATTGAAGGAAAAAAAAATAAAATCATTAAAAACGAATTTGAAATTGGCAATATTTTACTATTTATATTCATATTATTTTATATTACAAGTTTTTTGGAATAATTTAATATTAAAATAAATAAAGTATTAATAAATTAATAGCAAAAATATAAAAACATTGAACAATAAAAGACAAATATATTATATTAAGATTTTAATATAAAAAATTGATTTTCTTTAATGATTTGACTAAGTTTTAATAAAAAATGAATAAAGTTTACATTTTGTAATGTTTAGGAGTTTTGGTTGTGAAAAATAATACAAACAAATGGTTATATTTAACAATTTTTAGCTTATTGTTGTTTGTTAGCAGCGTTCTTATTGTAAGTTTTTATGTTTACAAAGTGCATATCGAGGCATTAAAGAATGAGTATTATTCAGAACTCCAATCAATATCGCGTATGAAATTTACCACATATTATAATTGGCGTTCTCAGCATGTTAGTAATGCATATTATCTTCAAAATGTTTATCCATTCATTTCTAATATTAAGTCTTTATTAAATAATAAAAAAGGTTTTGTGTTAGATAAATCCTCTAAAGAAACGTTTACTTTATTAACAAAAGGGGCCAGATATAGAAGTATTGTTCTTATAGATTCAACCAATAAGGAATATTTATTAGCAGGAAAACCACTTCTTTTGAGCGATTCTTCAAAAAGAATTATAAAAAGATCGTTTAACCGGAAAGGGGTTTATTTTTCGGATTTCCAATTTGAGGAAGGATTAAAAAATCCTTATGTTATAATTTCTTGTTCCCTTACACATGGTTTAGGCAAAAATAGCAAAACCTTTGCTGTTTTAGTTTTTTCGATAAATTTAAGACAAGGTTTACTCCAATTATTGAACTCTACAAAAAAAGGAGAGCAACAATTTGAAACAGTCTTTGCTTTACCTAAACAAAAATCTGATGGACCTTCGTATCAGCTTAAATTTAGCAACGAAAATAGTCATATTTTTGAAATTGCCGTTTCCAACATACCATATGTTGATTATCGAAATTTGAAAGTTAATTTTGGTGATTACGAGGGTCCTGATTACCAAGGCAGACCAATTATGGCAAAAATTCGTAAAGGAATTAGTTCCGATTGGCTTCTGATTACAAAATTAGACCTCTCATCTTTTAATATATACAAAAAAAATTTTGCATTAGCAATAATTGTTTTCGATTTATTATTTCTTATGATTGCTAGTCTTTCGATATATCTTGCTTTACGTTACAGCAAGATATTACTTATAAAAGACGCTTATAATATTTTGATTGAAAAACAAGCTTTTCAAATACGATATGAAGCCTTATTAAAAAATGCAAATGACGCAATAATTTTATTTGACAACAAAAAGCAGGTAGTAGAAGTTAATGATGTAGCAATTTCTATATACGGTTATGATAGAAAAGAAATAGTTAAACTAAAAATGGCTGATATTTGGAAAGAGGAAAAATATAAAGAAATAAATAATAATCTTAAAAATATTAACTTAATTAACGGTTATGTATTTGAGTCTGAGCATATTAAAAAAGACGGGACTGTTTTTTCTGCAGAAATTAGTGCTAGACAAATAGAAATTGAAGGGAATACGTACTATCAAACAATTATTCGAGATATTACAGATAGAAAAATTGCAGAACAAAGGTTATTTAAAAGCAAAGAACAATATAAAGAATTAGTTGAAAACATAAATGATGTTATATTTACGGTTCAGGAATCGGGTATAATAAGTTATATTAGTCCGGTTATTGAAAATATACTTGGATATACTCCTAATGAAATGATTGGAAAAAACTTTACCGAATTTATTTGTAAAGCTGATATGGATAGATTTTTGATAAATTCCAAAGAACTGTTTTCAAAAGAAATAAAAACCAATTATCTTACACTAATAAAAAAATCCGGCGAAATATGCCACGTAAAAACATCAACACGAACAGTTCTTAATCATGTTGGCGAATTTATTATTACCGGCAGTTTGACAGATTTAACACAAGAAAAAAAACTTGAACAACTATTAAATAAAGAACGTGAAGACTTAAGAACAATAATCAATTTATCTCCAGTTGCAATTTATTTTAAGGATAAACAAAATAACTATATTCGTGTAAATAAAGCGGCAGCTTTAACTGCAAACTCAACTGTAGAAGAGCTGGAAGGAAAATCGGCAAAAGATTTTTATCCAAATGGATTTGACAAGTATCAAAAAGATGATTTTGAGGTTATTTTTACAGGGAAACCAAAATTTGGAATAATTGAAACTTTACATCTTGCTGAAAAAACTATAAGTCTGAGATCAGATAAGGTTCCTTGGTATAACGAACACGGAGAAATTGCAGGAATTATTTGTTTTTCAGTTGATATTACAGAACAAATTAAAGCAGAAGAAGAATTAAGAAAGGAAAAAAATCTGCTGCAATGGATACTTTCTACAATTCCCGTCGGCCTATTGTACTTAAATAAGGATGGTGAGATAATATTTGGGAATTTAGCCGCCGAAAGTATTTTTGGGATTAAGTTGAATGAAGAAAAAACCTTGTTATCGGAATTAAAAATTAATGATTATGATGGTAATATTATTAGCGATGAAAATAAACCATTTTCCATTGTTAAAAGTAGAAATCTACCTGTTAAAGGAATATTACAGTCATTTATTAAAAACGATGCACGGATCTTATTAAGTGTGAACATTTCACCTTTAATTTCTAATATAGATGAATTTGAAGGAGCTGTTGCTTCAATTGAAGATATTACTCTCACAAAGGAAGCAGAAGAAAAGCTAATTCAAAATGAAAAAAGATATCGTTCGTTATTTGAAGGGATGCAAGAAGGATTTGCTTTTCATCAAATTATTTGCAATCCTGATGGAATACCTATTGATTATAGATTTTTAGAAGTTAATCCGGCTTTTGAAAGACTAACCGGATTAAAAAGTTCGGCAATAATTGGAAAAACCGCTAAAGAAATTCTACCCAAACTCGAACCATATTGGGTTGAAGAATATGGCAGGGTTGCACTTGGTGGAGATTATAAAGAGTTTGATAATTACAGTGCGGAAATTGGAAAATATTTTAGAGTATCGGTATTTAGTAATCAAAAAGAATATTTTGCTGTAATTTTTGAAGATATTACAGAAAGAAAAAAAATAGAAAACGCACTAATAGAAAGTGAAAAACGGTTTAGGCAGGTTGCCGAAAATACTAACGATTGGATTTGGGAAGTTGACGAAAACGGGGTGTTTCGTTTTAGTAGTTCGTCAGTAGAAAAAATACTTGGCTATAATGCAGATGAATTAATTGGTAAAAAACATTTTTATGATCTTTTTACTAATGAAACAATGGAAGACTTTAATAAAATGTCAGCGACTGATATTTTTGAAAAGAAATATATTCAAAAGTGGAATAATGCAAATTTAAATATTGACGGAAGTATTGTTGTTCTCGAAAAGACCAGTTCACCAATTTTTGATAATGCCGGAAATTTTATGGGTTATATTGGTGCTGATACAGATGTTACGGAACAAGTTAAACGACAAAAAGAGATTATTGATTTAAAAAATAAGTTTTCAAAAGCGTTTTATACGTCCCCGGATGCAATTAATATTGTAAGACTAAAAGATAACTGCTATGTTGATATTAATAATGGTTTTACAAAAATGATGGGTTATACTGAAGAAAACGTTTTAGGCAAATCTACAGAAGAAATAAATGTTTGGGGAGTAAAAGAAGAAAAAATTAATTTTGAAACCGAGTTGCAAAAAAAGGGTATTGTACAGAATAGAGAGGGTGAGTTTAAAAGGAAAGATGGTTCGTTGGTTGTAGGCTTAATTTCGGCTGTTGTTATTGAAGTAAACGAAGAAAAATGTGTGCTTACTATTACACGAGACATAACCGATAGAAAAAAAATAGAAAATGAATTACAAATTTATAGAGAGAACTTAGAAAAACTTGTAAAAATAAGAACACAGGAATTAAATAAAACTAATGCATTGTTAAAAGAGGAAATTGAAAAAGGAAAAGGAATTGAACTTATGCTGCAACAATCTTTGGATCAGGTTCAAAAATTTAGTGACCTTAAATCAAGGTTTATTTCTACTGCTTCACACGAATTTAGAACCCCTCTGGCTACAATGTTTTCTTCAACAGAATTATTAGAAGCATATGGTAGAAAATGGAACATAGAAAAATATATGGAGCATATTTCAAGAATTAAAAACTCGATTGGAAATTTAACATATTTAATTGATGATGTACTTTCAGTAAGCAAAGTTGAGGCCGGAAAAATTGAATATGAACCACGTGAATTTGATTTTGAAGATTTTTGCGTTAATCTTGTAAAAGAATTTCAAAATGAACTGGCAAAAAGTCACATAATCAATTTAGCTTTTAAGTCCGCAAAAAAGTATTTCTTTCTTGATGAAAGACTTTTCAGATCTATATTATTAAATTTATTGTCTAATGCTGTAAAATATTCTAAAGTGGGTGAAACAGTTGTATTGAATGTTTTAAGTAATGATGTAAATATTATTATTGAAATTATTGATAATGGAATAGGAATTGCCCCTGAAGATATTAATTATTTATTCGAACCTTTTCATAGAGGAGCTAATGTAAATCAAATTCCGGGTACTGGACTGGGAATGTCAATTGTAAAACGATATGTTGAGTTACATGAAGGTGAAATTTTAGTTGACAGCAAAGTAAACTTTGGAACAAAAATTATTTTAATAATTCCAATTAAAAAAAAGAATTAATTATGGACACAAAAATACTTGTAATTGATGATGAAGATGGTTTAAGGGATAATATTGTTACTTTGTTAACCGAAGAAGGTTATTTAGTCGAATCTGCTAACAATGGAGAATTAGGGATAAAGTTGGCACAGACATTTTATCCTGATATTATTATATGTGATATTGTAATGCGGGGAATGAATGGATATGATGTTTTAAGAACATTATTTCAGAATGATAAAACCAAAGGAATACCATTTATATTTTTATCGGCCCGCATAGAAAGAGAACATATTAGGCTTGGAATGGAATTAGGTGCTGATGATTATTTATTAAAACCTTATAAAAAAGAAGAATTGCTTTTTGCAATTGAAACAAGGTTAAAAAAAATATCGTTTTTTAAGGAAGCCGGTAATGTTAAAAAAGACGAAGTTTTTAGTAATAATGATAAAGAAATTTACACTTTAGACGATAAATTATTTGTTAAACAAAAAGATGAAATTAGTTTTATTAAAATTGCTGAAATTAAATATATTACTGCAGCTAATCAATATTCGTTAGTATATTTAAATGGTGGTAAAGGAGTTTTAGTGCATAAATCGATGAAAGAATGGGAAGAGAAATTACCTGCTAAAAATTTTTTGCGAGTTCATCGCTCCACTATTATTTGTATTGACCAAATTTCTAAAATTGAAAATTGGTTTAACAATTCATATCGTGTTTACCTTTCTCAAATACCAACTCCAATTTTAATTAGTAAACGTTTTGCAACTAAACTTAGATTTGAAAAATAATTTTTTAATTAATATCAAAGTCTGCTACATTTCTCATTACTTAGAGCCCGCTTACTCAAATATTAGCCCGCTTGCAATTTATATCTCATTAATTTATAATAAAATTATTATCCTTAATTAATAAATAAAATATTTAGATTATAGAAGTGAGTTACATCCATTAATTTAATGCAAGGAAATTGTAATGATTGATTCCACAAAAACAGTTTTGATAGTTGAAGACGATCAAAACTTAAGGATGAATCTTGAAGATATTTTACAATTTAATGGGTTTAATACACTTTCGGCAAAAAATGGTTATGAAGGGTACAAACTGGCATTGGTAAAAGAGCCTGATATTATAATTAGTGATATTAGAATGCCGCAGATGGATGGTTTAGAATTGTTGAAAAAATTACAAGAAAATTCTATAACTTCTTTTATTCCATTTATTTTTCTTTCTGCAAAGGTAGAATTACAGGACATCAGGGCAGGGATGGCTTTGGGAGCAGATGATTACATCACTAAACCTTTTAAAATTGACGATGTACTTAATACTATATCATCGAGGTTAAGAAAGAAAAATAATCAAATAAATATTTTTGAAGAATTTAAAAATAATATTGTTAAAAATGTTGCCCACGAATTAAGAACACCATTAGTTAGTATTATTGGATTTTCTGAAATTATTGAAAAAACATTTGATGGTTTAACCAAAGATGATATTATTGAAATTGCAAAAAGTATTAATAAATCAGGAAAAAAATTACATCATAGAATTGAAAAGTTTATGTTATATGCCGAGCTTCTTTCGGAAAACAAAGTATCATCCATTGATGTGGAAATATCCGATACAGATCCGGATGAACTGAAGGATTTAGTGCAAAAAAAGGCCTCTGAATATGATAGAGAAAAAGATTTAAGTTTCAGTATTCAGAGTGGAAAAGTTGGAATAAATGCAAAATTAATAAATTTAATATTAACAGAATTAGTTGAAAATTCACTTAAATTTTCAGTTGAGGGAACACCTATAACGATAAGTGTTGAGTGTAAAGGCAGATATTATATTTTGAAAGTTACCGATTATGGATCTGGTATTAAAACGAGTAAAATTGAAAATATTAATGCCTTTACACTTCTTAATTCTAATGAAAAAAATACAGAAGGTCTTGGTCTGGGCTTGACGATAATCAAAAAAATAACTAACTTGTATAATGGCTATATGAATATCGATAGTGAAGAAAATAAATTTACGATTATTGAAATTGGTTTTCCATTAAGTTACGATGCAAAGGTAAAAGCAAGCTAATTAAATATTTTTCCACTTTATTGATATGGACTCAATGGAAAAACTAATTAACCAAACTTCTGTTCAGGCAATTGAGGGTTCATTTAGTATAAAGAAATTTTTTGTGTTATTGAATGATTTTAGGACAAAAATAAAATATACCGATGAAAATTCGGAAAAAATGTTTTTGGAAATTGGCCAAAAATTATATAATTATTTAAATAGTTCTAAAACTATAACCGAATTATCTTCACAAGCCGCTTCTTCAATCTCCGAAAGGGTCTTAAAAAAAGGCGTTTCGGAAATATCAATATTATTAGAACAATTGGAACATCATTTCTCTGAATCTATTAGCGAAATTGAAAAAGATAAAAGAGAATTGTCTTCGATATTTCAAAAAATTGAAATAATTATTGATGAAATTAGTAGTTTTAAGAAAATTGTAAAACATCTTAAAGTTTTAGGTATTTCAACTAAAATTGAGATAGCTAGATTGGGTACTGATGATAAAGGTTTTTCTGCTCTTGTGCAGAATGTAGACAGGTTATCGGATGTAATAGAAACTAAAGCTTTAAATATTTCGGCCAAAGCAAATTTTTTGGCATCCGAAATTACAAGGACTATTTTAGACCTTGAAAAGCTTGAAAAAGAACAAAAAAAACAATCTACAATAGTCTTAAGTTCTGCTCTGCTTTCTTTACAAGGTTTTAAGGAGCAATATAACGGGAATTCAATACATATTGAAAATATTTTTAATAGTTCGAAAAATATTACTAAAGGCATTGGCGATGTTGTTGTTGCCATACAATTCCACGATATTACCAGACAACAAATGGAACACGTAATTACTAATATCGCAGACCTTAAAGATAAAATAGATTTTGATGAATCGGAAAACGAAGATGATTCTTTTGGAATGATTTATGACGTTTGTGAGCTACAGTCAGTACAATTAAATAATTCAATTAGTGAATTTGGAAATGCTGTTGAAGAAATTATTATTAGTTTAGGTGGTATAGAAAATAGTGTAACAACCATTTTTGAAGAAACTGAATTTCTTTTCTCCGGTGATAATAAAATTCAAGGTAATTGTTTAGAAAATATGAGAAAAGAACTTCTGATAATTTCTGAAGAACTTAAAAAAAATGCCAAAGTGGAACAACAGCTAAATGAATCTATTAAGTCGGTTGTTGAAGTTGTGGACGATTTGTCTGCTTTTGTAATAGAAATTGAGAACATTGGTGATGAGATTGAAATTATTGCCATAAACGCAATAATTAAAGCAGCGCATGTAGGAAATGAAGGTTCTGCTTTGGGTATTTTAGCCGAAGCTATTCAAAAATTATCAATAGAAGCTAAGTTTGAAACCGGCTCAATTACAAAAAAACTTGGCTTTGTTAATGATGCTACTCGATTATTACGTGCTAACTTAGAGCAATCTACAACCGATGAAAAATCTGATACTATAACTGCTACCAATCAAAATATTAATTTAATGGTTAACTCAATTATTAACGTAGAAGGCGAAACTAAAAAAATATTTGCACATTTAAAAAATGATATTCTATCTTTACGACAAGAAATTAAGCTTACAATTCGTAGTATAAACTTTCATAACGAAATAATTAAAACCATAAACGATGTAATTTTAGGCTTAAGAAGCATTGTAACAGAGCTTTATCCTTTAGTAAAGCATACTAATAAAAGAAAGATGGATGAACATATTATTTTAAATAAATATACTATGCATAGCGAAAGAGAAATACATAGAAAATTTATTGCCGGTAAAAATTCCGCAAAAACAAAATTAAATAAAACCTCTAAATCAAACGATAACGATTTAGGTGATAATGTAGAATTATTTTAGGAATTGATATGTTTGATTATACTCTAAATGAAGAATCTGATTGCAGGGTTTTGTTTTTCAAAGGATCATTAACTATTCAGCATGCAGTTGAGATTAAAGAAGTACTTATTAGTGCTATCGACAAATTTGATAACATTAAAATTAATCATAATGAAGCTGATGAGTATGATTTGACTTATCTGCAATTACTTTTAGCACTTCAAAAAACTGCAATCAAATTGAACAAAACTATTGTATTAGATTCCTTCGATTCTGAACAATTTCGTGTTTTATTAAAAAAATCGGGACTTAATGAAGATAAATGGTTTGGACCAAAAATTAAAAATGATTTAATAAGCGAGGTCATTAATGACTAAAACAATACTAACTGTTGATGATTCGACAAGTGTAAGGCAAATGGTAAGTTTCACTTTAAAAGAAGCCGGATATGACGTAATTGAGGCTTGTGATGGTAAAGACGCTCTTTCGAAAATTAATAATAAACAAATTCACCTTATTGTTACCGATTTGAATATGCCTAATATGGATGGCATCGAATTAATCAAAAAAGTGAGGCAAATGGCAGCTTTTAGGTTTGTGCCAATTGTTATGCTTACAACAGAATCGCAAAATGAAAAAAAAATGGAAGGAAAACAAGCAGGTGCAACAGGTTGGATTGTAAAACCATTTAAACAAGAACAACTATTAGCAGTTGTCAAAAAGGTGATTGGATGATGGACGTTCATCGGCAGGCATTTATAGAAGAAGCGGTTGAGCTTTTAGCAGAGTTGGAAAAATCTTTGCTTGAATTGGAAGAGAATCCAACTGATAAGGAGATTATTGCTAAAATTTTTAGAGCATTACATACAATAAAAGGTTCTTCGGGGATGTTTGGTTATGACGAGATTGCAATGTTTACGCATGACATTGAATCTGTTTATGATTTTATTAGAAACGGGGAAATATTAGTTACAAAACAAATCATCGACTTAACGTTAAAAGCAAGCGATCAAATTTCTATTATGTTGTTTAAAGATGAAAAAAGTGTTAAACTAGATGAAACCATTACTAAAGAAATCTTAACTTCATTTAGAAATATTCTTAATGATATAAAAAAGAAAAAAAGTTTTGAAAAAGATATAGTAGTTGAAGAAAAAGTTAATGTGGTTGAAAAGGAAATTAAACCATTAAAAATATATTTTATTATTTTTAAGCCCGAAAAGGACATTTTTTTAACAGGGACAAATCCAATTTCTTTAATTGCCGAATTGGCTGATTTAGGGGAAATATTTGTTCGTTCGGTATTTGATAATAATATTACTTTGAAAGATATTGACCCTGAAAAATGTTATTTTGATTGGAAAATTCTTATAAAGACTAATAAAGGAATTGATTCAATTAAAGATATTTTTATTTTTGTTGAGGATCAATGTTTACTTAATGTGATAGATTGTGATAAAAAAAACATTTTAACAAGTCCCGAAAGATTTAATGCTTTTGGTAATTATTTTATTGAAAATGTTTATAATGATAAATTTGATATAGAAAATGCAATTGTTAATTTTGAGAGTTCAATTAATATTGAAAAAAGGGTTATACCCGAAAAAAATATTAAAAGAAGTGTTCTTGAAACTCATCATGAACCAGATAAAGTCTCAAGCATACGCGTCAGCTCTGAAAAGCTTGATGAGTTAGTAAATTTAGTTGGAGAACTTGTAACAATTCAAGCTCGTTTAACCCAAATTGCCATTAGTAGTAATGATGCAACAATGTTGACGGTTTCGGAAGAGGTTGAAAGAATTACTTGGTCATTGCGAGACAGCGCTTTAAATATTAGAATGTTACCGATTGGTACCACCTTTAGTAAATTTACACGATTAGTTCGCGATTTATCAAAAGAGTTAAATAAAGAAATAAATTTAACTATTGAAGGTGCAGAAACTGAACTTGATAAAACTGTAATTGAAAAATTAAATGACCCTTTAGTTCATATTATTCGCAACTCAATTGATCATGGAATAGAATCACCTGAAATAAGAGAAAAATTAGGGAAAAAACGCGTTGGTGAGGTACATTTATCCGCAACACAATCGGGTGGAAATGTTTTAATAAAAATAACCGATGATGGTGCCGGACTTGATAAAGAGGCAATTAGACAAAAGGCTATCACTTCCGGAATAATTGCTGAAACTGCAGAACTTTCTGAAACCGAATTATATTCATTAATATTTGCACCCGGTTTTTCTACTGCCAAACGAGTTACAAGTGTTTCCGGCAGAGGTGTTGGGATGGATGTGGTAAAAAGGGCAATTGATGCTTTAAGGGGAAATATAGAAGTTACCAGCAAAAAATCAATTGGTACTACTATTACTTTAAAATTGCCCTTAACACTTGCAATTATTGATGGATTATTAGTTAAAATTGCAAATGATAATTATGTTTTACCCTTATCTTCTGTTGAGGAATGTATTGAGCTTTTACAAATGGATATTGATAATGTTCACGGTCGACATATTGTAAATATTAGAGGCGAAATTGTCCCCTATTTAAATTTGCGCGAAAGATTTGGAGTTGTTGGTGCCAGGCCTGAAATTGAACAAGTAGTAATTGCCTCATATAATAGTACAAGAGTTGGTTTTGTAGTAGATAATGTAATTGGTCAACATCAAACGGTTCTTAAAACACTGGGTCGGTTGTATAAAAATATTGAAGGTGTATCGGGTGCCACTATTTTAGGTGATGGAACTGTGGCCCTCATTCTTGATATTGGAAAATTAGTTGAACAAGAAGTTCTATTTTCAAAAGATCTTAAATAGCGTTTGATCCTATTAACGGAGTAATTTAAATGGCCTTTACATTTTTTTTTAGAGATACATATACACTGGAACATGCAGCAAAAGTTTTAACCCCTGAAGTTTCAGGAAGAAGCAGAATAAGAGTTTGGGATGCCGGATGTGCTATGGGACCCGAACCATACACTATGGCAATGATACTTGCAGAAACAATGGGACAGTTTTCATTTAAAAATTTATATATATATGCTACTGATATTGATGAAACTGACACTTTTGGTGATATTATTAAAAACGGAATTTATTCGGATGAAGAAACAAAAAGAATTCCAAAAGATGTTTTTGATAAGTACTTCGAACCTTCTGATGAAAAACCGGGTGCAGTTAAAGTAAAAAATATTATTCGTGATAGAGTACAATTTCAAAAACATGATTTGTTAACATTAAATCCAATTGGGCAGGGATTTAGTTTAATATTATGTAAAAATGTATTACTTCATTTTCAACAGAATGAGAGAATTGAAGTTATTAAAATGTTTCACAAAGCATTGGATGTAAATGGTTTATTTGTCTCAGAACATACACAAAAAATGCCTGAAGAACTTTCGCATCTTTTTCAGCAAGTGGTGCCTGATGCACAATTATACCGTAAAATTGAGGGAAGTTGATGAAAGTTATCACTCTTCCTCCTAATCCATTAATTTATAGTGGTAATTCGTATTTAATATTAGGAACTTGGAACAAGTTAAGCGACACTAATGCTTTAATTGATACCGGATCGGATAGTTATATTATTAATGAAATTGAAAAAATAAATACAGGTGTTGGTAAAGTACCAATTAATTTGGTTTTATTAACTCATAATCATTTTGATCATGCCGGTGGCGTAATAGCTGTTAAGGAAAAATATGGAGCAAAAGTTATTGCTGCATCAACATTTACCGGAGTTGATAGATTGTTTGTTGATGGAGAAATTTTGATGTTGGGAGATGCTTATTTTGAAGTTATTTTTACTCCGGGGCATTCTTCGGATTCGATTTGCTTATATTCGAAAGCAGAAAAAATACTCTTTTCAGGCGATACTTCTGTAAGAGTTAATATGAGTGACGGCACTTATACAGAAGAATATATAAAAACAATTGAAAAATTAGCACATCTACAAATTGATATTATCTACCCCGGTCACGGAAAACCGATTACTGAAAATCCTGAAAAAATAATACACACAAGTTTATTAAACATGAAATCAATTAAAATGTAATATTTATAATTAATATAAAGCGGAGAAGATTTATGCAATGGTTTTATAATTTAAAGATAAGTAATAAATTGCAGCTCGGTTTTTTTATTGTTGCTGTTATTACTGCAGTTGTAGGTTATGTTGGTTACTCGGGAATAAAAACAATATGGGAAAATCAAATTGAAATGTATAACCAACGATTAATCCCCATCAAAGACCTTGGTTATGCTAATACAGCCTTTTTTAGCACAAGAACTAATGCAAGAATTCTATTATCTGTAACAACTACTTCCGAAAGACAAAAATTAATTGAAGTAATCAGAAGAGAAACATCTCAAATTGATTCTTTAATTTCCAAATATGAAAAAACCGACCTTGTTAAAGAACAAACAGATAATTTAAACAAATTTAAGGACTATTGGAGAAGGTATCTAGTTCCGCGTGATGCAGGTATGGCTTTAATTTTGGATAATAAATTAAACGAAGCCATAACTTTATGGAGCGGTGAAATTCTTTTATTGCAAGCGGGTGTAAGGCAATCATTATCTGAAATGATTAATATTAATGATAAAATTTCGGCCGATCTTAATGCCAAAACTAACAATAGAGCTAATTCTTCAATAGATTTTTTATTTATAATTGTTTTTTTAGGTTTTCTTTCAGCCGTACTTATAGGAGTTTTTATTTCAAAAATTATAAGTCGTCCAATAAATATTCTGTCTGATGTTTCCGCAAAAATTGCTTTGGGTGATGTTGATGTAGAGGTTCAGCAAAAAAGTACAGATGAAATTGGTAAGATGATGGGTATTTTTAAAACTATGGTAGAAAGTATTAAAGAACAGGTAAATATTGCAAATAAAATTGCCGAAGGGCAAAGTAATGTTGAAGTAAAGGTTCGTTCCGAAAAGGATGTTTTAGGATTGAGTTTAACTAAAGTTGTAATGACCATTGAAGATTTAATTTCTGAAACAAAAATATTAACAAAATCGGCTACTGACGGACAATTAAGTACAAGAGGTAATACCGAAAAATTTAAGGGTGGATATAAAGAAATTGTTGCAGGAATTAATAATATCCTGGATTCTGTTATTGGCCCGTTAAATGTATCGGCAGAGTATATAGATCGAATTGCAAAAGGTGATATTCCTAATAAAATTACTGATAATTATAAAGGAGATTTTAATGAAATTAAGAATAATTTTAATACTGCAATTGATGCCATTAATTTATTGATCAATGATTCTAAGTTTTTATCCGGTTCTACTATTGAAGGAAAATTAGCCGCCCGTGCTGATGCTACTAAACATCAGGGCGATTATAGAGTAATAATTCAAGGGGTTAACGATACTTTAGATTCGGTAATAGGCCCATTAAATGTGGCTGCTGAATATATTGATAGAATATCAAAAGGAGATATGCCAAATAAAATTACCGATAATTATAAGGGTGATTTTAATGAAATTAAAAACAATGTTAATACAGCAATTGATGCAATTAATTTAATGATTACAGAAACTAAAACATTAGCAAAACATGCGCTTGAAGGGAATTTAGCTTCAAGAGCAGATGCAAGTAAACATCAAGGAGATTTTAGAATAATTGTACAAGGCATAAATGATACATTGGAAGAAGTAATTAGACCGCTAAATGTTGCTGCCGATTATATTGATAGAATTTCAAAAGGAGATATTCCTGAAAAAATTACGAAAGAAGCACATGGTGATTTTAATAAAATTAAAAATAATCTTAACATCCTTGTTGATTCGATGAATCAAATTACATCTGTTACAGAAGAAATTGCTTCAGGAAATTTACTTGTAACTGCTAATGAAAGATCCGGACAAGATAAATTAATGAAGGCACTCGGTTCTATGATAATAGGATTAACTGAAGTTGTAGATAACGTTAAATCTACGGCTGAAAATGTGATAATTGGCAGTCAAGAATTAGCCTCAAACTCCGAACAGATTTCCGAAGGTGCTAATAAACAAGCGGCAAGTGCAGAGGAAGCATCTTCTTCAATGGAGCAGATGACTTCAAATATCAAACAAAATGCCGAAAATGCTTACCAAACAGAAAAAATAGCACTTCAATCGGCCGAAAATGCTAAAATAGGTGGTAAAGCAGTTATGGAAACTGTAAGTGCCATGAAAGAAATTGCAAGTAAAATATCTATTATTGAGGAAATAGCAAGACAGACTAATCTTCTTGCATTAAATGCAGCAATTGAAGCAGCAAGAGCCGGAGAGCATGGAAAAGGATTTGCAGTTGTTGCATCTGAAGTTAGAAAATTAGCAGAACGCAGTCAAACCGCTGCTGCAGAAATTAATAAGCTTTCGGCTAATAGCGTAGAAGTTGCAGAAAATGCAGGAAATTTACTTAATAAACTTGTACCAGATATTACTAAAACGGCAGAGTTGGTTCAAGAAATTACTGCCGCAAGTAATGAACAAAATACAGGTGCTGCACAAATTAATCAAGCTATTCAACAGTTAGATCTTGTTATTCAGCAAAATGCGGCCGCTTCGGAAGAATTATCATCTACTGCAAATAATTTAGCATCGCAGGCTGAACAATTACAAAATATTATTGGATTTTTTAATACAGGGGAAAGTGATTTTAATAATAATCGATTTAAAAACAAACAACCTAACATTAAAGGAGAACTTAAAACTTCAAAAGATACATCACTAGTAAAACACGAAATAAAAAAAGATAAAAACAAAGGATTTAAATTGAACCTAAAAGGAACTAAGGATTCTCATGATTCGGAATATATTAAGTTTTAACAAAAATTGAATTAAAAATAATTTCTTATGCTGATGATTTGATCACTCTTATGCTTTATTAGACACCGCAGCAATTATTGCAATACATTTATTAACTTTTGATATTTTTTCTCACTTATATAAATGGAGTCTACAAATGAATTGGTTCTACAATATGAATATCAGCAAAAAACTTTTATTAAGTTTTTTTCTTGTGGCAGTTATTGCTGGTGTTATTGGCTATGAGGGTATTACAAATATTCGGGCTATTGAAGCTGCTGACTCAATGCTTTATGAAAAGGCAGCTGTTCCTTTAGGGCAGTTACAAAAAATAGGAGTTGCTTTCCAAAGAAGCCGAGTAAACATGCGTGATGCTTTTATGGCAACAGATAGAGCAGTTATGGATCAAAAAGAAAAACGTGTAGAGGAAATGAATACAATTGTTGAAGAACAGTTGAAAGGTTATGAAAAAACTCTTTTAAGTGATGAAGATAAACGATTATATGAAGAATTTAAGGCTGTTTATAAAACAAATAGTGATTTTATTATAAAAATCATCAATTTATGTAAAAATAACCAAAAAACCGAGGCGGAAAATTTAATGAAAGGTGATGCATTTGTAGCCTCGGGTAAAACAGATGAATTACTATCTAAAATAGTTGAATTAAATATTTCCGGAGCAAAGGAAATATCGGATCAAAATACTTTAAATGCAGATTCTGCAGTTAGTTTAATGACTATTTTAATTATTATTGGTGTTCTGTTAGCTATAGCTCTTGGAATTTTTATTTCTAAAATTATAGGTAATCCTATTAATATTTTGGCTGCAGCTGCCCAAAAAATTGCAGTTGGCGATGTTGATGTAAGTGTTGAACAAAAAAGTACCGACGAAATAGGTAATTTGATGGGTATGTTTAAAAAGATGATTGAAAGTATTAAAGACCAAGTTAAAATTGCCGATAAAATTGCTAACGGAGAAAGTAATATTGAAGTTAAAGTCCGTTCGGAAAAAGATGTACTTGGTTTAAGTTTTACAAAAGTTGTAGCTACAATAGGAGATTTGGTAACGGAAACCAATATACTGGTTAAAGCTGCAATTGACGGGAAATTAAGCACAAGAGGAAATACTGAAAAATTCAAGGGTGGTTATAAACAAATTGTACAAGGCGTTAATAACACACTAGATTCTGTGATAGGCCCGTTAAATGTTGCTGCCGAATATATTGATAGAATAGCAAAAGGGGACATACCCAATAAAATTACTGATAATTATAATGGTGATTTTAATGAAATTAAGAACAATGTAAATGGTTGTATTGATGCAGTAAATCTGCTTGTAAATGATGCTAAAATATTATCAAAAGCAGCAGTTGACGGAAAACTTGCCACGCGTTCAGATGCAAGTAAACATCAGGGCGATTTTAAAGCTATTGTACAAGGCGTAAATGATACTCTCGATTCTGTAATAGGTCCGTTAAATGTAGCAGCCGAATATGTTGATAGAATTGCTAAGGGTGACATACCTAATAAAATTACAGATAGTTATAATGGTGATTTTAATGAGATTAAAAACAACTTAAATACGGCAATTGATGCGGTAAATATGCTTGTAACCGATGCAAAAACTTTAGCAAAAGCAGCAGTTGACGGAAAACTTGCTACACGTGCAGATGCAAGCAAACATCAGGGAGATTTTAGAGTTATTGTGCAAGGAGTAAATGATACACTCGATTCTGTAATATGCCCGTTAAATGTTGCAGCCGAATATGTTGATAGAATTGCTAAGGGTGACATACCTAATAAAATTACCGATAAATATAATGGTGATTTTAATGAAATTAAAAACAATTTAAATACAGCTATTGATGCAATAACTCTGTTAGTAATTGATGCCAAAGTATTAGCAAAAGCCGCAGTAGAAGGAAAACTTGCAACACGTGCAGACGCAAGCAAACATCAGGGCGATTTTAAAGCTATTGTACAAGGCGTAAATGATACTCTCGATTCTGTAATAGGCCCGTTAAATGTTGCTGCCGAATATGTTGATAGAATAGCAAAAGGAAATATTCCAAATAAAATTACGGATAGTTATAACGGCGATTTTAACGAAATTAAAAACAACCTAAACACTGCAATTGATGCTATAAATTACCTTGTAACTGATGCAAAACTTTTGGCAAAAGCAGCAGTGGATGGAAAACTTGCCACTCGTGCAGACGCAAGCAAACATCAAGGTGATTTTAGAGTTATTGTTCAAGGCGTAAATGATACTCTCGATTCTGTTATAGGCCCGTTAAATGTAGCTGCCGAATATGTTGATAGAATAGCAAAAGGAAATATACCAAATAAAATTACAGATAGTTATAATGGTGATTTTAACGAAATTAAAAACAACTTAAATACTGCTATTGATGCAGTTAACTTCCTTGTAGCTGATGCAAAACTTTTAGCAAAAGCAGCAGTGGATGGAAAACTTGCAACTCGTGCAGATGCAAGCAAACATCAAGGTGATTTTAGAGTTATTGTACAAGGTGTAAATGATACTCTTGATTCTGTAATTGGCCCGTTAAATGTTGCTGCTGAATATATAGACAGAATAGCAAAAGGTGATTTACCTAAAAAAATTACCGATAATTACAATGGTGATTTTAACGAAATTAAAAATAATTTAAATGTATTGATTGAATCTATGGACGAAATTACGCTGGTTGCCGAAGAAATTGCCGGCGGAAATTTAATGGTTTCGGCAAATGAAAGATCCCAAGGCGATAAGTTGATGAAAGCTTTAAGTTCAATGATTAAAGGACTTACGGATGTTGTTCAAAATGTTAAAACAACCGCCGAAAATGTTACCATGGGCAGTCAAGAGCTTGCCTCAAGTTCAGACCAAATTTCGGAAGGAGCAAATAAACAGGCTTCCAGTGCCGAAGAGGCTTCATCGTCAATGGAGCAAATGACCTCTAACATTAAACAAAATGCCGAAGATGCATTCCAGACAGAAAAAATTGCTCAACAATCTGCCGAAAATGCAAAAATAGGAGGCAAGGCTGTTGCTGAAACTGTAATTGCCATGAAAGAAATTGCAAGTAAAATTTCTATTATTGAAGAAATTGCACGTCAAACAAACTTATTAGCTTTAAATGCAGCAATTGAAGCTGCCAGAGCCGGAGAACATGGAAAAGGATTTGCGGTTGTTGCTTCAGAAGTTAGAAAATTAGCTGAACGCAGCCAAACTGCTGCTGCAGAAATTAATAAACTTTCGGCTAATAGTGTTGAAGTTGCTGAAAATGCCGGTAATATGTTAAATAAACTTGTTCCAGATATTACTAAGACTGCAGAATTGGTTCAAGAAATTACTGCAGCAAGTAATGAACAAAATTCGGGTGCGGCTCAAATCAATCAAGCTATTCAACAGCTTGATTTAGTTATTCAGCAAAACGCTGCTGCCTCGGAAGAACTTTCTTCAACAGCTAATAACCTTACTACACAAGCTGAACAATTGCAAAATATAATGGCATTTTTTAATACCGGTGATTCTAATTATGGCTTTAATCCATCAAAGGAAAGACAAAATTTAAACAAAACTCAAATTAAAACATCAAAAGGTTCATTAATAAAACATGAAACCAAATCTGTAAAATCGGGTGGATTTAAACTAAATATGAAATCTGCTTCAGATCAACAAGATTCTGAATTTATCAAGTTTTAATTAATTGGAGATTTTGCCAAGGATTAGTTACTAAGCTACCCTCCTGTTAAAGCAGGAGGGTGTTTTGAAAAAAATAATTTTGTATTATTAGTTAAAAAAGTTAATAAAGCAAATATTAATGGAGAAAATTATGAGTGTTTTAGGAATAGAAGATGTTAGAACTTATTTGACATTTACGTTGAATGAAGAACTATTTGCTGTTGAAGTTGCTAAAGTCCGTGAGGTTTTAGATTATACTATAATTACTAAAATTCCAAAAACTCCCGAATATATGAGGGGTGTTATTAATTTAAGAGGCAGCGTTGTGCCGGTTTTAGATTTAAGATTAAAATTTGGAATGTCTAAAACTGAAAACAAAGTCAATACATGTATAATTGTTCTCGAAATTCAAATGGATGACGAAACTATAGTTCTTGGGGCTTTAGCCGATTCTGTTCAAGAAGTTTTTGAACTGGAACCTGAACAAATTGAACCTGCTCCAAAATTTGGGACAAAATTTAAGGAAGAATTTTTAAAAGGAATGGGGAAAAGAGAAGAAAAATTTATTATGATTTTAGATATTGATAAAGTATTTTCTAGTGAAGAAATTGCAATAGTGCAAGATACTGAAAGCAACAACTTAACAAAAATTGAAAATTGATATATTGGGTTATTAAAATAAATCCTTATGGCTAAAAAAAACGAGATTTCCAATTTGGATTTTAGGAGGCTTTCGGGAATTATTTATAATACCTGTGGTATTAATTTGCCAATTGAAAAGAAAATATTTGTTGAAGGAAAAGCAAAAAAAAGAGTTGTTAGTTTAGGCTTTAATTCATATGACGAATATTTTAGTTTTTTATTTACTAAAGAAGGTCTTAATACCGAACTGACCTTATTAATAAATGTTTTAACAACTAATAAAACAGATTTTTTTAGAGAACCTGCACATTTCGATTTTTTAACCGGTACTATTTTGCCAGACTTTATTAGGCATAAGACGGAAGGGATATTTAAAAAACAATTAAATATTTGGAGTGCAGGATGCTCTACCGGTGAAGAACCTTATACTATGGCAATTTTGTTAAATGAACAAAAAAAAATAAATGATTCGTTTGGATTTAATATTTACGCATCTGATATTTCAACTGATGTGCTGGAAAATGCACAGCTTGGAATTTTTAAATCTGAGACGGTAGATATTATCCCTCAAATTTACAAAGCAAAATATTTATTGCGCAGTAAAGATGAAACAAAAAATCTTGTTCGGTTTATTCCCGAAATTAGGTCGCAAATTAATTTTTCGCGAATTAATTTATTGGAAAATGAATATAATTTACCGGCAAAAATGGATGTGATATTTTGTAGGAATGTTTTAATTTATTTTGATAAGATTATTCAGGAAAAAGTTTTAACTAAACTAACACGACAATTAAATCCAGAGGGATATTTATTTATTGGCCATTCGGAAACAATAATGGGGATGAGTCTTCCACTAGAAAGAATAGCACCAACTATTTATAAAAAAAACGAGTAATTATGCAGAAAAAGATAACTGTTTTAATTGTGGATGATTCTGCAATAGTCCGTCAAACTTTAGCAGAGTTGCTATCAAGCGACCCCGCAATAGAAGTAATTGGTACTGCTTCAGATCCATACGTTGCAGCTCAAAAAATGGAACGAATAATACCAGATGTAATTACATTAGATGTTGAAATGCCAAAAATGGATGGATTGACTTTTTTACGTAAAATAATGGAACAGCAGCCCATTCCCGTTGTTATCTGTTCCAGTTTAACAGCCAACGGCTCCGAAACAGCCTTAAAAGCCCTTGAATATGGCGCAGTTGAAATAATAACTAAACCAAAAATGGGCACCAAACAGTTTTTTGAAGAATCCAGAATTCACATTTGTGATGTGGTCAAAGCTGCTTCAATGGTTAATGTTAAACGAAGGATTGATTTTCAGTTAGTACAGCCAAAGTTAACAGCAGATGCAATAATTGCTAAATCAACAAATAAATCGATGATTGAAACTACCGAAAAAGTGGTTGTTGTTGGTGCATCTACGGGAGGTACGGAAGCCTTAAGAATATTTTTAGAAGCCTTTCCATTAGATTCACCGGGTATTGTTGTTGTGCAGCATATGCCGGAAAATTTTACATCTGCTTTTGCTAAAAGGCTCGACTCGTACAGTAAAATTTCGGTTAAAGAAGCCGAAAACGGTGATAGCGTAATTAGAGGCAGAGCTTTAATTGCCCCGGGCAATCATCATATTTTGTTAAAACGTAATGGAGCGCGTTATTTTGTGGAAGTTAAAGATGGCCCTTTAGTAAGTCGTCACCGTCCTTCTGTTGACGTGCTTTTTAGATCTGCTGCCCGTTACGCCGGTAAAAATGCTATCGGTGTAATTATGACCGGAATGGGTGATGATGGTGCTAAAGGTATGTTTGAAATGAAAGAAGCCGGAGCTTATAATATAGCTCAAGATGAAAAAACAAGTGTGGTTTTTGGTATGCCTAATGAAGCTGTAAAATTAGGAGGAGTTGATAAGATTTTGCCATTACAGGAAATTTCAGGAAATGTAATTTATCAGTGTTTAAAAAACAACTAAAAAAATAATTATTAATTAAAAAACTTTACTTGCATAATCTAAATTATTATTTTTAATAATTAAGTAATGCAGGTAATAAATGAAAACTAAAGAATGAATATAAAAGGAAATATTTTAATTGTAGAGGATAATAAAAGTTCGGCCACTGTTTTATTATATATGTTAAAAACTCTTGGATATACAGTAGCCGGCGTTGCATCTTCTTGCGAACAAACCTTGGCTTTATTAGAAAATAACGCCCCCGATATTATATTAATGGATATAATGATTGAAGGGGATAAAGACGGGATTGAAACCGCAATTATTGTTAAAGAAAAATATGATATACCGGTTGTTTTTTTAAGTGCTTTAACTGATGATAGATCAATTCAAAGAGCAAAAGATTCAACACCATACGGTTATATTTCAAAACCTTACGAGGTTAGAGATTTAAAAGGTACCATTGAGATTGCCTTAAACAAAAGGGTAATTGAAAATAAATTAAAAGAAAATGAATTGTGGTTTAAATCGACATTAAGCAGTATTGGTGATGGAGTTATTGCTGCGGATGAAAATGACAACATTAAATTTATTAATAATATTGCCGAAAGAATGATTGGTTACTCAACTAGTGAAGTAATAGATAAAAATATCGATTCAGTCTTGAATATTGTTCCTGATTTATCTATTGAAGCTCTTGTGTTTTTATCGCGCGAAAGTAAATCAAAATATATTCAGCAAAATTTAATAAACAAAATATTAATATCTAAAGATGAGTCGCAAATATTTGTTGAAGAAAGTATATCGGCAATTAAAAATGATATGGGCAAAATTATTGGCAAAGTTGTAACTATCCGGGATATTTCTAAACAAAGAGAAGCACAATTAGCAGCAATTAAGGCTAAAGATTTTTATCTTAATTTTTTTGAAAAATTTCCTGTGTTAATATGGCGGGCCAATAAAGATGGAATGTTTAATTATTTTAATAATCACTGGCTGGAATTTACAGGAATAAATATTGAAACACAAATCTTTAAAGGTTGGTACGATATTATTCATCCTGAAGACAAGGAACAATTCAGTTCTGTTTTTGAGGAAAACTTTAAAAAGAGAAATACTATTGAAATTGAATTTAGACTTCTAAACTCTAAAAAAGTGTATTGCTGGGTCATGTGTATTGCAAATCCTTTTGAAAATATAAATGGTGAATTTGACGGTTATTTAGGTACCTGCTTTGACATTACAAACAGAAAAATGATTGAAGAAGAATTAATTAATGCACGAAATATTTCCGAAACGGCAAGTTTGGCAAAATCTACTTTTATTGCTAATATGAGCCATGAGATAAGAACTCCACTAAACGGAATTATGGGATTAACAGATCTTTTGTTGGATACCAAATTAGATCCGGAGCAGTTAGAATTTTTAGAAATGGTTAAACAGTCATCCCATACTTTACTTAATTTATTAAATAATTTATTGAATTTTTCTAAAATTGAACGCAATAAAGATAATTTAATTGAAACGGAATTTGATTTTGTTAGTACTGTTGAAGAAATTTCTTTACCGTATCAAACTCAGGCAAAAAAACGTGGTATAAATTTTATGTTAAAAATTGGGGATGAAATACCAAACAGATTAATTGGAGACAGTCAAAAAATCCAACAGATATTATCTAATTTGTTGGGTAATGCAAATAAATTTACCGAAACCGGAAAAATTAGCTTAATAATTAGTAGCGATAAATTTTCTGATTTTGTTAATGCCAATGATAATAAACTTTTTATCCATTTTGCAGTGCAGGATACGGGTATTGGAATTAATAAGGATAAATTTACTCATGTTTTTGAAAGTTTTACTCAAGTTGATGATTCTAAAACACGCAGATATTCCGGTTCGGGATTAGGTTTATCGCTGGTTAAAAGAATGGTTGAACAAATGAATGGAAAAATATGGTTTGAAAGTGAATTAGGAAAAGGATCTACTTTTCATTTTGTAATTGAATTAAAAAATATAAACTAAAAAAACAAATTTAACGGATAATATATATGAGAACTTTAGTAGTTGAAGACGATTTTACGAGCAGACTTGTGCTGCAAAAAATGTTAGCCCCTTTTGGCCCTTGCGATGTTGCCGTAAATGGTTTGGAAGCCGTGCATGCATTTATGCTTGCTGTTGAAGAAAACAATCCTTACGACTTAATTTGTCTGGATATTATGATGCCTGAAATGGATGGTAAAGAGGCATTAAAAATTATTAGAGAAAAAGAAAAGGAATTGAATATTTTACCCAAAAACGAAACAAAAATTATTATGGTTACAGCCCTGGATACTGCTCATGAAGTTATTGATGCTTATTATAAAGGTGGCTGCACTTCATATTTAGTAAAACCTATTGAAAAGCGAAAAATTATTAAAGCCGTAACTGAACTTGGATTGGTTGAAATGTAGTTAATCTTTTAATTAACTTTTTGATATCTACTCCCTTATTTTTTAATTGATTAATTTATTATGAAAACAAAAAAGATTAAATTTATTTTAATCGGCTTAAATATGATTTTACACTATATACCTTACATTATTCTGGGTATATCATTAATAATTACATTTTTTCTTTGGCAAAATTCAAAAAATAACGAAGAAAAAAGAATTAAATTATATTTTGAACATAAAGTAAGCCAGGCAAATATTAGCATTGAAAATAGAATGATTGCTTACGAACAGATGCTTAAAGCCGTGTGTGGCTTATTTATAAATTCTGAAGAGGTAACTAGGACTGAGTTTAGTAATTATTTGAAGACACTTTCAATTGAAGACAATTATACAGGTGTGCAGGGAGTTGGTTATTCTAAAATAATTAAACCGGCTGAAAAAGATGACCATATTAATAAAATCAGAGAAGAGGGTTTTTCTGATTTTAGCATTAAACCTGCAGGTGAAAGAGAGATTTATACTTCTATAATTTATATTGAGCCTTTTACAGGTAGAAATTTAAGAGTTTTTGGTTACGATATGTATTCAAACCCTATCAGGCGATCTGCTATGGATTTGGCCTGCCAATCAGGGAAAACTTTTATCTCCGGTAAGGTTGAACTTTTACAGGAAAGCGACAGGGACAAACAATCAGGTTTTTTAATGTATTTGCCCTATTACAAAAATGGTTTTCCGCATAATACTATTCAAGAACGTAAAAAAAATATTGCCGGTTGGATTTATTCCCCATTTAGAATGAATGATTTAATGTTTGGCGTTTTTGGTGAAAAACTTACCGATTTGAAGATATCAATTTATGATGAAGATACAAGTAGTTCTAAAAACTTAATGTATGATTCGTATAATACTTCCACTGATGACGACTTCAATTCAAGATTTATAAAAGTTGTCAATCTTAATATTGCTGGACGTACGTGGATAATGGTTGCTAAATCATTACCGGGTATTGAGCTGGGTGTTGAATTTGATGAACCCCTATATTTTTTAATTAGCGGTATTTTATTAAGTATTTTTATTTTTTTAATTTCAAATATTGTAATATCATCACATAAAAAATTTGAACAAACATCTGAACAAAATGCGGTACGGTTTAAGTATTTGATGGAACAGGCCAATACTGCAATTCTTGTTTACAATATGGATAGACAAGTTGTTGAAGTAAATGATAATGCTGTTTTACATTTTGGTTATTCGATCTCTGAACTATTGAAAATGAGGATGGAAGAATTATATCCTTCGGAAATGACGGAAAGTATTATTTCAAAATTTGAGCTTATTAAAAGTCAAAAAAGTATTAATTTTGAAACAATTCAGTTGCGAAAAGATGCAAAACATATTAATGCGGAAATAAATGCACGACTTATTAATGTTGGTAATCAAAACTTTGTATTAAGTTTTGTTCAAAATATTAGTGAACGAAAAATAGCCGAATCGGAATTAATGGATAGCCAGCTATGGCTTAAATCAATTCTCGATTCACTGTCTTCTGCAATTTTAATTATTAATGCTGAAACCCATCAAATATTTGACGCTAATCCTGTTGCAGTTGAAATGATTGGGGATTTGAAGGAAAATATAATTGGTAAAGTATGCCACCAGTATGTTTGCCCAAGTAATGTTAATAACTGTCCAATTGTTGACCAAAAAAAACGTATTCATAATACCGAATGTGTTCTATTTAATGTTAAAAAAGAATCAATACCTATTTATAAAACTGTTTCAACTCAACAATTTAAGGGTAAAACTTATTTAATTGAAAGTATTATTGATATTTCGGAAAGAGTTCAATTAGAAAAACAATTAATAAAAACCAGAAATAATTTTGATTTATTTTTTAATACTATTCAAGATTTGTTGTTTGTGCTTGATACAGAGGGTAAAATGCTGCACATAAACAATACTGTTTGTAATCGACTGGGTTTTAAACGTGAAGAACTGATTGGAAAATCCGTTTTAGAAATTCATCCTCCGGAATATAAAAAAGAAACCTTAAAAATAGTAACAAAAATAGTTAAAGGGGAAATTGACTTTTGTCCGATTCCGATTTTAACCAAAAATGGAGTTAAAATACCTGTTGAAACAAGGGTTGTTCAAGGAGAATGGGATGGAAAACCGGCAATATTTGGTGTAACAAAAGATATTTCTAAACTAAAAATTTCCGAAGAAAAATTTGCAAGTGCTTTTCATTCCGGTTCTGTTATTATGGCAATTTCTAAAGTTGACGATGGTACATTTATTGAAGTTAATGAGGCGTTTATTAATGTCCTTGGTTACTCTCAGGATGAGATTATTAATCATACTTCAAATGAACTTAATTTGTTTGACGAGTTGCAGAACCGCCAAACAGTTAACGAGATGTTCGTAAAAAACGGAAAAGTAACAAATATAGAAATAATTGTTAGAAAAAAAGATAATACATTTTTGACCGGATTGTTTTCTGCCGATAAAATAATGGTTGGTGATACTATATGTTGGTTAACAAGTATGGTTGATGTAACTGAATTAAAAAATGCGCTTGAGGCTTTGCGAGTTAGTGAAAATAAATACCGAAGTATTTTCGAAAATGTTCAAGATGTTTTTTACCAGACTGATATTAATGGAATTATTATTGACATAAGCCCGTCAATAGAAAAATATTCCGGATTTTCTCGAAAGGATTTAATAGGTCAGTCTGTTGAAAAAGTTTACCAAAGTTTTCAAGAAAGAGAAAAGCTTATTGAGATGATAGAGACCAAAGGCGAAGTTGTTGATTATGAACTTTGTTTGTTGGATAAATTTAACAATGTTTTTATTACTTCTGTAAATGCACATTTCCTTTTTGATAAAAAAGGGAAACCTTACGGTCTTGAAGGGTCGTTGCGTGATATTACTGCAAGGAAAAATGCTGAAGTTCAATTACAAAAATATGCACAAAAGTTAAAGACAGTTAATGCCGAAAAAGATAAATTTTTCTCTATTATTTCGCACGATTTAAGAGGGCCGTTGGGTGGTATTTGTGGAATGTTGGAAATACTTGTTGATAATTCTGCTGCTTTTGGTGAAGAAGAATTAAAACAAACATATAGAGAGCTTTATAAGTCGGCTAAAAATCAAAGCAGGCTGTTGGAAGATTTACTAGAATGGTCAAGGATCGAATCGGACAGGATGCCTTTTTATCCAAAGCAGCTTAAGTGTAGTTATGAAATTGAATATGCAACAGAGCTGCTTGCTGCTTCAGCAAAATCAAAGAGTATAACATTAATTAATAAAGTTGAAAATGATGTCCTACTTTTTGCCGATTCCAATATGCTGCAATTAGTGCTGCGTAATTTGTTAACAAATGCAATAAAATTTAGTTTTGAAAATAGCGAAATTTTAATTTATTGTGCAGAGACTGAAAATGATATGTTGTTATATGTTCAAGATTTTGGTGTAGGAATTAAAGATGAAAACATTGATAAACTTTTTAAAATAGATGTTCAGTTTTCGCAATTGGGAACAAAAAAAGAAAAAGGTACAGGTTTAGGATTGGTTTTGTGTAAAGAACTTATTAATAAGCATAATGGCAAAATTTGGGTGGAAAGCAAATTTGGTATGGGGAGTAGATTTGTTTTGGCATTTCCAAAAGTAAAAAATGAAACATAACTGTTTTTGAACTAAATTATATATTATACGTCTAAATTATATTAAATAATTTGGTTTATTAAAATGAAAAAAAAATACCTATTGTGTTTAATAATTACTATTACTTGCTTTATTTCTATTTATCCTCAGCAAGTAACCGATGGTGATATATTAAAAGTGTGCCAAGCAAAATTGTTTGAATTGAACAAACAAAACGATTGTCAAATTCAAGATGTTGAAAAAATAACTACTCAATCAGGTTCAGTTTGTTTTAATATTATTAATTTAAAACCTGTTGGATATATGATTATTTCCAATAATCTAAACCTTCCTCCTGTTATTGCCTATTCTTTTACAAATAATTTTGATACTCGGCACGAAGATCAGAGTATTGTAAATTTTATCAAGTACGATATATTCTTAAGAACAAACAATATTCCTTTATTGCAGGCAAAAACAATAGAAAAAAGAAATACCGAATGGAAAAATTATTTATCGGAAAAAGTTAACAAAAATAAATCCGATTTTACACAATGGCCAACACAGGGAACCACAACAACGGGTGGCTGGTTAAATTCAAATTGGAAACAAACTTCACCATATAATAATTTTTGTCCGCTTGATTTAGTTTCAGGAAGCAGGAGTATTGCGGGGTGCCCTGCCGTTGCTATGGGGATGATATTAAACCACTTAAAAACAATAAACGGCGTAACGTTTACGGATAATGATGATTATTACCATAATTATGCCGGTCGGAATTATTTAATTGATGACGATTCAAAAACATTACAATTTCCGTCTTTTCCCGAATTAAATATACTTTTAGATACATTAAACAGTCATTATATTAATAACTTAACAGTAACAAATGATGATAAAGCTGCATTAGTATTTGCTTGTGCTGTTGCAGCAACTCAAGTTTTTACTTCATCGGCAAGCGGAACTTTTGGTGTTGACCAGGCTTATGCTGCTTATAATAAATTTAATTTTGTAAACAGCCGCTTATTAATGCCCGGTGATGATAATATTTATGAACAAATAGCTTTAAATATAATGGATTCGTTAGTTTGTCATTTAGCAATTCTTACACCCGATAATAACAGCGGACATAATGTTGTAATTGACGGCTACAATACAAATAATTATTTCCATCTTAATTTCGGCTGGGGCGGAACATATAACGGCTGGTATTTATTGCCCGATGAAATTCCTTATAATCTTACATTACTTGAGGGAATAGTTGTTAATATTTCTGATAAACTTAATTTTCAAGATAATAATGACGTACCTGCAAATGCTGCAAAAATTGAACTACCTTTTGAAAATAATTACAATCAAATAAATCCGGCCGGAGATATCGATTGGTTTAAAATTTGTTTGGATAAAGGTACTCAAATAAAAATAAATGTTGAAGAACGTGGCAACTTGTATTTAAAACCATTTGTTTGGTTATATGGCCCAAATAATGAAGACGGTTCAGATATCAATTTAAAAACCTATACTGCGTGTCCTGATTCTTTTATAAATAATCAATATTATCTTTCTTATACAACAGTAGATTCCGGCTATTATTTTATTCGGGTTTCTGACAGTTCAAATTTTCCGTTATGTACAAGTTTTGAATCCAAAATTGGGGCTTATTTAATTAGTGTTGATACAATATTAATAACGGGATTAAAAGATTTTGAAGAAAAAATAAAACCGAATTCCATTGTCTTGTATAATAATTATCCAAATCCGTTTAATCCATCTACAAAAATTAAATATTATTTGCCAAATGCCGGTAAAACAAAACTTATTGTATCAAATATGCTAGGTCAGCAAATATCTGTATTGGTAAATGAAAATCAACAAGAAGGTAATTACCAAATTAATTTTAATGCCCAAAACCTTTCCAGCGGTGTATATTTTTATACGTTAATTGTTGAAAAATTTAATGGGGAAATATCTCAATCTGTTAAAAAAATGATATTTTTAAAATAAAAGTGTTTTTTAATAGAACACAGATAACACGGATTAAACAGATTGCCACAGATAAAAAAATAAGCGATAATCAGTACAATCAGTGTTATCTGCGTTCAATAATATTTTACGCAAAAACACAGATTTAACAGGTTTTCGCGGCTAATAAAATCCGTATCATCAGCACACAATTAAAAAATGAATTATTTCGTCTCCATAATTCCCATTTTTTATTTATATTATTTTGTTAATTATTATTATTTTTTAGCAAATAGTCAGGTGATTTATGATTAGATTATTAAAGGGTTTATGTTTAGTTGTTGTTCTATCTTTGTTTACCGCATGTGGTAGATTTATACAAATTGAAATTGTAGAAAAAGAAGAAATTGAAACAGTTAATAAAGATACCGTAATACAAGTTGACAAAATTACTGAGTTTAAGCAGCTATTTAAACAACATAAATTAGACATTTTTATCCCGCCGCATACTAGAATTGATACATTAATTGTAGATAAAAATAAAAAAACATTAGATATATTTTTATCAAATGAGTTTTCATACATTCCTTTACGTTTCGAAAATGTAAAAAATTATTATGATTATGTAAAAAATTATTTTATTGACGAATACAAAGATTATGCAGTATCTATTAAATCAATGGGGTTTAAAATTGAAGATTTGGTACCAAATTTTTATAGAACTGTAAACTCTTTTGATAATAACAGAGTACAAGATTTTAACTTAAAAAGAACCTTACCGATTTTGCAAAATATTGATAAGCCTTTTAAAATTACAAAAGGGTTGTATAACAGAAATATAAGTTTATGGCATAGTCATGGCTGGTATTATTCCAAAGATGCGGGACGTTGGGAATGGCAGAGACCACGGTTATTTCAAACCGTTGAGGATTTAATTCCGTTGGCTTTTGTTTTGCCTTATATTGCTCCAATGCTGGAAAATGCCGGCGCAACTCTATTTATTCCACGTGAACGCGATTGGCAGACAAACGAAATTGTTGTGGATAATAATACAAGTTATGATATTAAGCATAAATATTATTTGGAGACCGCAAAAAACAAAAAAAACAAATGGCTGGATTCTGAAACATCCGGATTTGCTTTAGGAACACCTCCATACGAGGTTAATTATAATCCTTTTTCACATGGAACGAGTCGGTTTGTTTTGTCCGATACAGAATGGACTGCAAGTGTTAAATGGACGGCAGATATTAAAGAATCCGGCGAATATGCGGTTTATATCTCTTACACGGCTTCCGAAAATAACGTTAACGATGCCTTATATAAAATTAAACATGCCGGCGGGATTACCAATTTTATTGTTAATCAAAAAATTGGCGGTACTACTTGGTTATATGTTGGTAAGTTTAAATTTAACAAGGATGAAAATAATTATGTTGAATTAACAAATAAATCAAAAGAAAGCGGGCTGATTGTTAGTGCCGATGCTGTTCGTTTTGGCGGTGGTATGGGAGTTGTACTACGCGAAGGAAATACAAGCGGAAGACCAAAATTTGTGGAGGGTGCTAAATATTATCTGCAATATGCCGGTATGCCCGATACATTAATTTATAATTTAAATAAAGGCAAAAACGACTATAACGATGATTATAAAAGTAGAACCGAATATACAAATTATTTGTTTGGAGCACCTTTTGGGCCATTCAAAAATAAAAATGTAAAAGGGTTGTCAATTCCAATTGATTTATCAATGGCATTTCATACGGATGCAGGTATAACCAATAATGATACTACCGTAGGTTCACTTTCTATTTACAGTATGCTTTCTGCAGATTCGACTATCACTTTCCCAAATGGTGTTTCCAGGTTAGCTTGCCGCGATTTAGCAGACATTGTGCAGACAGAAATTGTTACCGATATCAGATCTGATTTTGATATTGCTTGGAACAGACGACAACTTCTTGAAGCACAATATACCGAAGCGCAAAGGCCAAATGTTCCTTCATTATTATTGGAATTGCTATCACATCAAAATTTCTTGGACATGAAATTTATGCTAGATCCGAAATTTAGATTTACGGTCAGCAGGGCTATATATAAGGGTATGTTAAAGTTTTTGTCTGTTCAAAATAATTTAGAATATGTTGTACAACCTTTACCGGTACAAAATTTTGCAGTACAATTTACCGAAAATATGGATTTAAAACTTTCTTGGAAAGAGACAATTGATAAAATAGAAAAAACGGCAACACCGGCTGGTTATGTCGTTTATACCAGAATAAACGACGGCGGTTTTGATAATGGGATTTATACAACCGAAAATAGCTTTGTAATTAAAAATTTAGAAAAAAATAAAGTTTATAGCTTTAAAATTACAGCTGTAAATGATGGCGGTGAAAGTTTTCCCTCAGAAATTTTGTCTGCTTGTAAATCGGATTCTAAAAAACCTGTATTGGTAGTTAATGCATTTGATAGAATTTGTGCTCCAACTTGGGTAGATGGTGAAAAATTTAGCGGCTTTTTAAGCAATTTAGATGCGGGAGTTCCCGATAAAATTGATTTCGGTTTTTCAGGTTATCAGTACGATTTTAATCCAAAATCGGAATTTATTTCAAACGATGAACCGGGACATGGTGCAAGCGGTGCTGATGATGAAACAAAAGTAACAGCAGGCAATACTTTTGATTTTGCTTATATACATGGAAACTCTTTTAAAAATAATGGCTATTCTTTTGTTTCATGCAGTGATGAATGTGTGGAAGATGGAACTGTAAACTTAAAAAATTACTCCTTTGTGGATTTTATTTTTGGTGAAGAAAAAGAAACAGAATATCAAAAGGAATATGAAAATAAAACAAAAGGGGTAATGTTTAGAACCTTTACCAAACCTTTACAAACCTTACTTAACGAATATTTAATTAGCGGTGGTAATATTTTTGTATCCGGTGCTTATATTGGAACTGATATGTTTAGAGTAAAAACATGTGACAGTCTTGATATGAAATTTGCTGATGGGGTTTTAAAATACACTATTGCAACAGGTTATGCTTCAAGAAGCGGTAATGTAGAAATAAATAAACGTTTTGGTTCTAAACTTTCTAAAATTAAGTTTAATACCGAATTAAATGATAAAATATATGCTGTTGAATCTCCGGATGCAATTAATCCTGTTAAAGACAGTGAAACTTTATTTAGATACAACGATAATCTGTTTTCTGCCGGTATTGGTTACAAAAAAGAATATGGAATAATTGCAATGGGTTTTCCTTTTGAGACAATTATTAATGCAAACGATAGAACCGAATTTATGTTAAATGTATTAAATTATTTGAAAATACCAAAATAACGGGGACACATTATGAAAAGTAAATTGATGATTTATGCTGTTGTTTTGTTTTGTATAATAAGCAATATTTATAGCCAAAGCATAGATGAAATTGTAAATGATGCCGTAAAGGGAAAAGAGCTGAAAAATGGTCAGTGGTCCGTTTATGCCAAATATGTTGATAACAATAATGTTATTTATGCCAAAGATGAAAACTACAGTTTGGCTCCTGCTTCAGGATTAAAAGTGTTTACTTCCTCAACAGCATTAGAAGTACTTGGTGAAGATTTCAGATTCCAAACAAAATTATATTTTGATGGTTCTATAATTAAGGGAAGTATATTAAAGGGGAATATTTATATAGTTGGCGGCGGCGACCCAACGCTTGGTTCAAGTCTTGTAAAAGGAAGTTTAAATTTGGATACTTTATTTTTATCTTGGATAACCATTCTTAAAGAAAAAGGGATTCAAAGAATAGAAGGATCAATTATTGCTGATGATTTGCTGTATGAAGATAATCCTATTTCTGATGGCTGGGTATATGGAGATATTGGTAATTATTACGGTGCGGGTGCCAACGCTTTAACAATTAACGATAATTTATATTACGTTTATTTTAAACCGGGTAAAAATGTTGGCAATCATGCCGACGTATTACGCACCGAACCTGTAATTGACGGACTAACATTTACCAACTATATGAAAACAGGTAAAGAAGGTTCCGGAGATAACGGTAATGTTTATAGTGCTCCATATCAATACAATGTTACTTTGCGCGGGACAATTCCTCTTGGAGTTAAAGAGTTCTCAATTAAGGGTGCTATACCGGATCCTGCTTTATTTGCAGCACAATATTTTACAAAGGCTCTTATAAAAGCCGGAATTAAAGTATCCAAACCGGCAAAAAAAATTGATAAACCTATTAAATACAATTCAAAAAATTTAATTACAACTACATATTCCCCAATGCTTAAAGATATAGTTTATATTGTTAACAAAAGAAGCAATAACTTATATACGGAAATGCTTTTACGTGCGATTGGATTAAACAAAAAGGGAGAAGGAAGTATTGATAAAGGAATTGAAGGAATTGAAGAGTATTTAAGCTCAAACGGAGTAAATATTGACGGACTTCATTTATATGATGGCTGCGGACTTGCGCGCAGCAATACAATAACTGCTAAACTAATGGTTGATGTTTTAGCTTTGGAATATTCCAAAAAATCATTTAATTCTTTTTATAACTCGCTTGGTGTAACTGGAGATCCTAACGATATTAGTTATTATTCAAAATATGGAGTCGGGACAGAATTAGCTTTTAACGGACATATAAAATCGGGACTAATAAATCGTGTAAGGTCACATTCGGGTTATATTAAAGATAAAAGCGGCAGAACAATAATATTTTCTTTTATTGCAAATAATTTTACCGGTTCCTCTTCACAAATTGATAAAATACATATAAGTTTGATGGTTAAACTAGCACAATTAAGCGAAAAATGATATTAGATAATATTCACAAAACATACTAATTTTATATATGATACAATTTAAGCACAAACATAACTTTGAAAATTTACAAGGAACTTTATTAAATAAATATAGAAATAATCTTCCGTTAATTGAACTTGGTGTTCATCCTATAATTAAAAAAGAAATTTTAGGAAGACCGATTATCACATTAAAAGATGATATTGAGTTTATGTATAATATGGGTTATGACTTTGTAAAAATTCAACCTGTTATTAAATTTCCGGATAAAGAAAAAATTGATAGAAATGCAAACGATGAGTATAAAAATGCACCGGATAGAGCTTGGGCTACTGAAGATACAGGAGTGATTACCTGTTGGCAGGATTTTGAACAATATCAATGGCCCAAAATTTCGGAAATAAACTATTCCAAATACGAACAAGTTAAAAATTTGTTACCCGACGGAATGGGTGTTATTGGACAGTATGGTGATATATTTACACTCGTTTGGGAATTAATGGGATTTGAGACTTTTGCTTATGCTACTTTTGAACAACCTGAATTGGTTGAGGCTATTTTTGACAAGGTAAGTGCTTTAGTTATTAGTATGTTTGAAAACATGGTACAGTTTGATTCGGTGGGAGCTTTATGGTATAGTGATGATATTGCATTTGCAGCGGGATTAATGGTTGACCCTGATTTTTTAAGAAAATATTTTTTCCCTTGTTTAAAAAAGATTGGTACGTTTGCAAAACAAAAAAATATTCCTTTTATTTATCATACCGACGGTAAGCTTTGGGATGTTATGGACGATATTGTTGATTGCGGTGTTACTGCATTACATCCCATTGAACCAAAATCTATGGATTTTTGGGAAACTCGTGATAAGTATTCGAAAATGCTTTCATTTTGCGGAGGAATTGAAGTGGATACTTTAGCTAGAGGAACCGAATTGGAATTAAAGGGATTAATAAAAAAATACCTGGATACTATCCCGGGAACTTGTTCTTGGTCGATCGGTTCGTCAAATTCAATACCGGATTATGTAACGGTTAAAAATTATTTGATTTTATTGGAAATGGTACACGAATATAATAACAACTTATAAAGATTAAAAAAGGCCTGCGAGATAAACAGACTGTGTAAAAATTGAGGAAACAACAAAAATTTGATAATACAAATGTGGCACGGCTCTGCCGTGCTTAGGTATAATAAATAAACGTTAATGACTTGTATTACAATATGTTATAAGGTATAAAATAATCCTGTAGGGATGACATGATTATAGAAAAAACGGAAAAACAATCGTAAAAACCCCATCGGGGTGACATAATTTTTTATTGCTAAATAGACGTAATTTGATATTTATTCCCAGTTTTAACGCAGTCTGTTTAGCTTGTAAGCCCTTAAAAATTGCTAAAAAAACGATATTTAAGTTATTGACATTAAAACAATAAAAATATAAAGTTATGACTGACCAACAAAATACTGAATTAAAGCCAAAAAGAGAACTGAACTTAATGCAGACAGTTTCAATAATTATTGGTACTGTTATCGGTTCAGGCGTATTTATTAGTCTTCCTATAATTGCCAAAATTGCCGGCGATCCATTTACAAGTACTATTATATGGCTGCTGGGTGGTTTAATGTGGATACCGCCCATTTTGTTATTAGCGGAAATGGGTTCCGCTTATCCCGATCAAGGGTTTGGTTATTTTTATCTGCAAAAAGCAGGCTCGCCATTTTTAGCTTTTGTTTATACTTGGACAGCATTTTTAACAAGCGATACACCAACACTTACAATAGTTGCTTTAAGTGCCGCTTCGGTTTTAACAATCTTTGCTCCAATATTAGAAAATATGTTTGCTGCCCGTTTATTGGCGTCTGCTTTAATTTTAGGTTTAGCTTTTATTAATTATCGCAGTGTAAAAACAGGCGGAAATTTTCAAATTATCCTTACACTTGCCAAATTGCTTCCCCTTTTGGCAGTTGTTTTAATCGGTTTTGCCATGTTTAGTAATGATACTTATTTTGTTACAAACGAATTGTTAAAAAACAAAACTACAAGTTTATTTTTGATTATTGCAGCCGGTACATCGGCTACTTCTTGGTCTTATGCGGGTTTTGGTAATATTTTATATATGGCCGGGGAGGTTAAAAATCCTCAACGTAATTTACCAATAGCATTAATCGGTTCGGTTTTGTTTGTAATTGCCGCATATACATTAATTTCTATTGGTACAAGTATGATTGTACCTTATAAAGATTTGATTGCCCAAGAAGGTGATTTTGTTAATCCTTTTGCATTTTTATCTTATTCAGAAAGTTTTGCCGCTCCGTTGTTTGCAATAGTTGCTTTTGTTTCTATGATTGGCGTGTTAAATGCAAGTATAATGGTTCAGCCTCGTTTGGAATATGCCATGGCAAAAGATAAAATGTTTTTTGCATCATTCGGCAAATTGCATCCTAAATATTTAACTCCTCATTATTCTATTATGATAGAAGCAACTTTTGCTGTAGTTCTGTTTTTGCTTGGTGATATTAATAATATGCTTGGGTATTTTACCTTGTCGTATGTTTTGCAAAACACACTTGTTTACGGGTCAATTTTCTTTTTACATAAACGAGAAGACTATCAACCAACTTATAAAGCTCCTGTTTGGAAATTTATGGCAGCCCTTTCAATCTTAATTCAGTTGTTTCTTATTTATGGTACTTTTTTAGCATACCCTATTTACGGTGTATATGCCTGTTTGGGTTTAATTATTTCCGGACTGCCCGTTTATTTGTATTTTCGTAAAAACTGGAAATTAAATTGAATAAATTATTTCTCCGTTAAATATTGTTTTTTCAACAAAAACATTTTTTATCTGTTCGGGAGCTATTGAAAAAATATTTTCGCTTAACACAATAAAATCTGCAAATTTATTGGCAGTAATACTTCCTTTAATATTTTCTTCGTAAGCAGCATATGCAGCAAAAATTGTGTATCCGTCAACAGCTTGTTTAACGGTTATTTTTTCTTCCGGAATAAAACCATTTGGATTTTTTCCGTCTAATGTATGACGTGTTACCGCTGTATAAATACCTTGTATTGGATCTAAAGTAGCAATAGGCCAGTCACTTCCAAAACAAACTTTTACACCTTCATCAATAAAAGATTTAAGCGCAAATGATGTTTTTAATCTTTCCTTGCCAATTTTACTTTCAGCCCAACATCCGTCATCATACATATGATATGGCTGCATTGAAGCAATTACATCTAATTTCTTAAATCTTTTTATATCCTCTCGTTTTATATGTTGTGCGTGTTCAATTCTAAATCTTCTGTCTTTTTTACCGTTAAGTTGTTCCAATTCTTCGGCAATATCAAGTATCATAGAATTTGCTTTATCACCAATTGCATGAATACTTAATTGTAAATTTGCTTTATCGGCATCTATTGACCATTTACGTATATTTCCGTTCGATAACACGTCCATTGCTAAACCGTACGAGTTTGGGTCGTCAGAGTATGGCTCAAAAAATAAGGCTGTGTAAGAACCCAACGAACCATCGGCAAAAGCTTTTAAAGATCCTATTTTTAATAAATCATTTCCAAAAGGATTTTCAAATTCGCTATCAATCAGGTTATAACATTTTTCAATTGGAAGACGTGTATATATGCGTGTAGTAAGTTTGTTTTCTTTTAATAATCTTTGGAATGTTCTAAAATCGTTTTTGTATGCTACATCGTGAATTGAAGTAACTCCAAATCGTTTTGCTTCTTCCAAAGCTGTTAAACAGGCCAATTCGTATTGTTCTTGTGGACGATCGGGTAATTTATTTTCTACCAAATCCATTGCTTTATCTTTCAGTAAACCGGTTGGTTCTCCCGTTGTTGGGTCTTTTTCAATTGTTCCGCCATCGGGATCGGGAGTGTCTTTGGTAATACCTGCTAATTTTAGTGCAACCGAATTTGCAAGAGCAGAGTGATAATCCATGCGGTGAACAAACAGGGGAGTATTAGGGGTATATTCGTCAACCATTTTTTTATTAGGCATTTCTTTAATATCCCAGTTTTGTTGGTTCCAATTACCGCCTAAAATTGGTTTCCCCGGATTTTTTTCTGCATAATCCTTCACTGTTAATTTAAATTCTTCAACTGTTTTTACATCAGCCAAATTTATGTTTAATAAATAAAACCCGCCCATAATTAAATGTGCGTGGCAATCTATAAAACCGGGGACAACAAGTTTGCCTTTTAAATCAATTATTTCATGTTCTTCTGTTGTTTTGTTTAAAACTTGACTAGTAGTGCCGACAAATGCAATTTTATTGTCTTTAACAATCAGTGCTTCTGCCCATAAATTATTTTCATCGGATGTATATATTTTACCGTTTACAAATGCTTTTATCATAATATCACTTCTTATATTGTTTAATACCAAAGCCAATTAATTATTAAGTATAAAATATACAAATTTGTGTTGAACTTCAATTGTTATAAACCCGAATTTTGCATTAGATATTATTATATTTTGTAAATCCTTAATTAATATAAGGCTATAGAAAATTTAGTTGCATTTATTATATCCATTTAATCAAAATTATTTTGGGCTATATAATTTAACAATAATATTCTTCTAATCAGGCCTAAAGGCCATATTGGGCGGTTACTAGTCCCCACGCCCTAAACAGACTGTGTGAAAATTGGGGATAAATATAAAATAATAGTTATTCCGATATAACAAATCATGTCACCCCGATGGGGTTTTTACGATTGTTTTTTTGTTTTTGCTATAATCATTTCATCCCTTCGGGATTAACTAATGCCTCATAACATATTATATTATAATGCTTTAACGCATATTTATCCCACTGAAGCATTTCAGCGAAGTGCCATGTTTGTAACCCAAGCGCACCAGCACCAATCCCCAGCACGGCAGCGCCGTACCACATTATTTCTTTTCGTTTTTTTTATATTTAGTCTGTTTTATTTTAACAATAACATTTTTTTTGTTTTTATTAAATTACCGGATTTTAATTTGCAAAAATATATGCCTGATGATAAGTTAGTGCCATTAAAAGTAACTTCGTATTTCCCTTCATTTTGAACATTATCTACTAAAACAGCTACTTCTTTTCCTAAAATATCATATATTCGTAAACTTACAAAATCATTATTTTTTACATTATATCTAATTTTAGTTTCCGGATTAAATGGATTTGGATAATTTTGCATTAATTCAAAAGTCGGTTGATTATTAATTTCTTCACTAACTTCTGTAAACTGTATATAGTCTATTGTACAGGATTTAGAAGAGTGGCTTGAAGTATATACGTCTCTATTATTATTATAGTAGAAATCAAACGTAACGGGTGAAGATGCCCAATTATTATTGTACCAAACATAGCCTTCAGCTTTAATAACATTATTATTCTCATATGTATAATTACTAAGTATATTATTAACCCATAAATTATTCTGCCACTTTTTCCATATTTCTGTTAACAAATTTCCTTGAAAATCATATGTATATTGAATATTAGCGTAGTTAGTCCAATTTTCGTTTACCCACATTTGCCAAATGTCGGTTAACATATTTCCCTGCAACCCAAAAGTATAAGTGTGTTGATAGCTATTTCTCCACTGGCTATTTAGATACTCTTGCGTCAAATCCATCAATAACACACCTTGAGCATCATAAGTATATTGAACATGGTAATAATCTTCCCAATCACCGTTAGACCAATTTGCTCTTTCTTCTGATAGTTTATTATTGTTTTCATCAAAAGTGTAGGAATAACGTTGGATATTTACAAATTCATTGTTTTGATATCCCTGCAGAAGTCTTGATATTAAATTACCTCTTTCATCATATGTATAGGTATAAAATTCACCCATTACCCAAATGTCAGTAAACCATTTTTCATAATAAGCTGAAAATAAATGCCCTTGCGGATCATATGTATATGTGCTACGAAACAGATTTACCCAATGAAGATTCTGCCAAATTTCTTGTAATTTTTGAACTAGTTTACCGGATGAATCGTATATTTGTGAACTACGTGTGATGTTATAGCCAGTTGATAATTGTTCCAGTTCTGTTAACATATTGCCATTCAAATCATAAGTAAAAACAACACGGTATTGGTTGTCGTCAAAGTTAATACATACCGGTCTGCTAAATGTTGTGGAAGTTTTGTTTTTATATTGCTTGGAAATATTTGATTGGTTAAAAATATCTATGCCATTTATTTGCGGTTCACTATAAAAATATGCAGAATCTATAAAACTGCTTCCATGATAAGGGTTTAGATTTTGTCCAAATAACAAATTTGTTTGCAAAATAAGTAATAAACCCGTAAGTATATTTAATTTCATGTTATCACTCCTCTAAAAATTTTTAATTAAGTTTATCTAACCAAAATCATCTTTTTGGTTGTATTATATTTACCGGCTTGAAGTTTATAAAAATAAACTCCGGAACCATAATATTGTGCATTCCATTCTATATTGTACGTCCCATAATTTAGATGTTCATTTATTAAGGTTTTTATCTCTTTACCTAACACATCGTATATTTTTAATGTAACAAACTGTGAAGTAGGAATTGAAAAAGAAATTGTAGTGGATGGGTTAAATGGATTTGGATAATTTTGATTAAGAACAAAATTATTTACTATTGCTACTCGCTTGTCCTCAACCTTTACTATTCCTCCTTCTTTATAGACAGCCAATCCGTTGCTATTAGTACCTATCCATTTATTCCCATTTTTATCAATTGCAAGTGAAACAATAGCGTTGGAGTGTAATCCTGAATTTGATGTATTATAAACTGTCCAGTTTACTCCATCATATTTAACAAGACCTTTATTATTTGTGCCCATCCATTTATTCCCTTCATTATCAATACATAGCGAAGTTACGAAATTATCCGGTAATACTGAATTGTTGGTATTAAAATATGACCAATTTCCGTTATTATAAATAGCAATACCGTAATAACATGAACATATCCATTTATTATCCTCGTTATCTATCACAATCTTCTGTATATCATCATTAGCTAAATCAGGACTATATATTGGAATAATAGTCCAATTTACGCCGTCAAATTTAGCAAATCCCTCTCTTGTGCCTATCCATTTGATTCCCTCGTTGTCAATAGTTATTGTGCGTACTCTATTATCGGGTATATCTGAATTTTCAGTATTATAAACAGTCCAATTTACATCATCAAATTTTACAAGACCGCTATTTTCTGTACCTATCCACTTAGTTCCGTCATTATCAATAGCAATAGTCAAGATAGTATTATCGGGCAGACCGGAATTGTAAGTATCATAAACCATCCAATTTATACCGTCAAATTTTAAAATCCCTCCACCCAGAGTGCCCATCCATTTGTTGCCAAGTGCGTCAACTGCAATTGAATAATAATAATTAAAAGACAATCCTAAATCGAAAGTGTTATATACAAACCAACTGTTCTGATCATATTTAGTTAATCCGTAATTAGTACAAATCCAAATGTTTCCTTCGGAATCCGGCAAAATATCTAATACACAATTGGAAGAAACAGTAAAATTTAAGGATCCTAACACTTGCCAATTTAATCCGTCATATTTGGCAAAACTACCGTCTTCAGCCGCTACCCATTTATTCCCGTTGTTATCAGAAGCAACTGAATATACATTATTATTTTGCAAATCAGAATTTTCTTTATTATAATTGGTCCAATTTAATCCGTCAAACTTAAATAATCCTGAACCATTTGTCCCAATCCATTTAATTCCATCATTGTCAATTGATATACTGTGTATAAAGTTATCTGCAAGATCGGAATTACTTTTATTATAAATTGTCCAATTAGTACTATCAAATTTTGCAACTCCACTAAAACGGGTGCCAATCCATTTATTTCCCTCATTATCAATAGTTAATTCTGTAATAAAATTATCCTGTAATCCTGAGTTAGTTGTATTATAAATTGTCCAATTAGTATTGTCAAATTTTGCAACTCCGCCACCATAAGTACCTATCCATTTATTTCCCATATCATCTATTGCAATCGAATTAATTCTATCATCCGGTAAATCGGAATTCAATACGTTATAACTCACCCAGTTTAAACCATCAAATTTTACAAGACCGCCTCCGTAAGTACCTATCCATTTATTTCCTTCTTTATCTATTTTGATGCTTCTTATTGAGTTGTGAGGCAAAGCCGAATTTGAAATATCATAAATGGTCCATTCTTGTCCATCATATTTTACAACACCACTTCCGTTTGTCCCTATCCATTTATTGCCCTCGTTATCAATAGCAATTGCAAATAAGTTATTTCTTGGCAAGCCCGAATTAGTAGAATCATAAAGTTTGCTATGAGCTGTCAATTTATTGTATTTAATAAGTTTAACATCTGTAATAATCCATAAATACTCGCCTTCTTCAATAATTGAATGCGGACAATTTTGTACATGTTGATATTGTGCCCATTCCGGATTTTGCGCATAGGTTGGAAGAGTAAAGCTTATTAACAATAACAACAAGCTTATTATTATTCTTTTAGTGTTTATCATCATAACCCTTTAAAACAGTTTTATATATGCTTTTATATAATGCGGTTTTGCATTATATATTGTTTTTTACAAACCACTTAAATAATATTTTTAACCAAGTTTTGTAAGATGAAACTACAAACAAATTTAATTTCTAATTACATCCTTATTTTTCATTTGTTAAAAAATTAAATTAGCCAATTTTGCAAAATAAATCAAGAATTTAATTTTGGTGGGTTGCTGCTTCCAGTCTGTTTTGGGAAGCTTAACAATAAACCGCATTTAGGTATTTACTTAAGAAGCCCCTATTTAAATTTTATTGCATGGGGATTTGAATAATTTTTCCCTCTGGTTTTTTTTGGATTTTTAATACCTCTTTTTAAAACTAAACTATCACGTTAACCATAAAAATTATATAATAATAGTTAAAACATAATACCGTAATTTATGGGTTATTTCCCCAGCCAATCCAATAAACCGTTAATAAAAGTAAGCGGATGGGGAGGGCAGCCGGGGATAAAAAGGTCTATTTTATTTTCTGCTAAAAATTTTCTTTCTAATTCGGTTGAGTTTTGAAAAATCCCCCCTGAAATTGCACAAGCTCCAACTAAAATAATTATTTTGGGATTAGGTACAGCTTGGTAAGCAATTTGTGTTGCGTTGGCCATGTTTTTTGTAAGAGGCCCGGTTATTACTACTCCGTCGGCATGGCGGGGAGATGCAACAAATTCAATACCGTATCTTCCCATATCAAAATTAACATTACTTAATGCATTTAATTCTAGTTCGCATCCGTTACATCCTCCGGCAGAAATTTGACGCAGTTTTAAAGATTGGCCAAAATAGTCTATAATTTTTTTTGAGGCTTTTTGGGGGGAGACAGCGGTTGTTTCTTTTGTTACAATTAAACTTTCCCGGCTGCTTCCTGATGTAAAATAGTTGTTTGTAAAAGTAATAATTCCTTCCGGACACTCCTCTTCACACAAAGGACAAAATACGCAAGAGCCTAAATCTATACTAACAGGATTTAATTTAATTGCATTTGTAGGACAAATTTCTTCGCATTTTTTGCAGTTATTCATACATTCCTTATCTGCTATGGCGGGCAGACCACGATACCTTGACGGGAATTGAACATTCCTCACATCGTGAATTATAGGATCACCTTGAAGAATTCTTATTTTTATTGTATCATTCATAATAACTTTCAGCTTAATTTTTTATTATTACTAAAACGGAAATACCATTTAATTAAATCTTCTTTTTATAGATCATGTCCTGCATAAGACAAATCGAAACTTTTATTACATAAAGGAAAATCCGAAATTGCTGTTTTTCGTAAAGCTAAAGTTAAACCATACCAATTATTAAAAGAAGGATCTTTTATTTTATAATTTAATAAATTACCGGCATCATCTGTAAACGCAATGTGAACAATTTCACCTCGCCAACCTTCAATAATTGACACAACCCCTGAATTTGCGGCTGAGTTTTTGACTTCTGATTTAATCTCTCCTTGTGGGAAATTTTCCAAAAGATCAAAAATAAACCGTAAAGATTCCTCCATTTCCAAAGCCCGTATTTTAGCCCTTGCAAAAACATCCCCTGTTGACAGAGTAATCATAGAAATAGGATTATAACGATATGCACCGTATGGGAAATGAATCCTAACATCTTCCTCAAGACCGGAAGACCGTCCGACTAAACCAACCAAACCAACTTTTTGTGCAAGTTCTGTGGAAACCACACCTGTCTCTTCAATACGTGACAAAGTGCCAACTGAAGAAAAAAGATATTCATTAATCTTCAAAACATCATTCTGAACGATCTTTAAATTGGTTATAATACCATTAATAATATCATCATTAAGGTCAAAACGAACACCGCCATATACAAACAATCCACGTCCATATCTAGACCCGCACAATAATGCTAAACTATTAATAGTAAGTGTACGTAATCTTCCGTAAGAAGAGGAAGCCAGAGCAAAACCTACATCATTGGCTATCCCTAGAAGCCCTGATAAGTGCATAGCCGTTCTTTCTATTTCGGCGGCAATTGTTCTTATAAATTCCGTACTTAAACTCAGTTTTGTTTGAGACAAACTTTCAATTGCATTACAATGAGCAAATGTATGCCCAATTGTAGTGTCTCCGGCAATAGATTCGGAAATAATTATTCTTTGATTAGGATTTGCCTGCAGTAGTAATTTTTCAACACCTCTATGCTGATAACCTAAATTAATCTCAAGATTATAAACAAGTTCTCCGTGGCATTGAAATCTAAAATGTCCCGGTTCTATAACTCCCGCATGTATTGGCCCTACAGCAACTTCATGAACTTCTTCGCCTTCTAATTTGAAAAATTGATATGGTTTATTTCCTAATATTACATTTTGCTTTCTTACAGGTCTCAGCCATGGATGATTAAGTGGTACGAAGCCAAAATTTTCTGACAGCTCGCATTCGTAATAATTTGTTTGAGGAAATTCATTAGCCCAGCTTTCAAATTCAAGTTTTCGTCCACTAAAATTGCAGCCAACAATAAAAATTTTGGCTAAATTTGAATCGGAAAGAATAGCAACAATTTTTTCGGGATTATTTTTATCAATAGGAGAAAGCGAAACCATCCTGCAGCCCGGCTGCAGCAATTCCTCAACAGTATTATAAAAACTATCTTTATCTAAAAAGTTAATTGTTTTTATATCAAACAACTGATTGTTTTGAACTTCTAATGCTTTCATAAATTCACACCAAAATCTTTTGTTATATTTAAAATGTTTTGGTAAAGAATGTCCGGCGAAAAAATTGCAATTGTGGTTAAAATAACCAATAATATAATTGCAACAAAATGATTTAACTCAAATTTTTCGGGTAAAGACTGCTGTTCTTCAGAAGCCCCTTTTTTGTATAACATAGAAAAAACTATTTTGCTCATATTTATAAAAATAAATAATAAAAAAAACATTACTATTATTAATAAATAAGGTTTATCCGAAAAAAGAATTCCTTCAAAAATTTTTATTTCACTAAAAAATATTCCAAAAGGCGGAATACCGGAAATGGCAAAAAGAGCTAATAAAAAAATCCAGCCGGTTTTTGGCATAACATTTAAGACCGATTTTACTTTATCTGCTTCACTTGATTGATATTTACGATGAATATTACCCGCCATTAAGAATAGAATAATTTTGGTAATAGAGTTATAAAGAGCATGATATAAAGCTCCAATAAATGCTAATCCTCCAATTCCTAAACCTAAAGTGATAAGCCCAAGATGTTCCACACTGGAATAAGCTAGCATACGTTTGTAATTATTTCCTATAAACATATATACAAACGCAACAAATATTGAAAGTATTGCACCAATTATAATAATAGTTTTTGCAAACTCTAATGATGGAGTAGGGCTGATAATTTGAAATATGCGCATAATGCCCAAAAGGGCAGTTAAGCGCAAAGAACCGGACATTAATGCAGCAATTGGACTTGGAGCATTACTAGTTGCATCAACATCCCCGGAATGCATTGGAGCTATTCCTATTTTAGTACTAAATCCCACAAAAATAAAAATAAAACTAGCTTTTAACCATATTGCATTTAATTGAGGTGCGTTATTAATAAAATCTTGGAAAAATAATTGTTTCCCCTCCAACAATGTCCCTTTGGCAGAAAGGGTTAATAATAAAATTCCTATTAAAGCAAAAGCAATTCCAACCGAAACCAAAAACAAATATTTCCACATTGCTTCAAGTGATTTTTCGTTGCGATAAAAATAAATTAATGGAGCAACACTTAACGTAGTTGCTTCTGCTGCAACCCAATACATTCCAAAATGGTTGCTTAACATGGCAGCCGAGTTTGCTGTTAAATAAAAATTTAACAGTAAAAAATAATATTTTTTGCTGTTTTCCGCCTCTGGTAATACCGGTCTTTTTAAATAAGAAAATGAAACAAGAACCACCCAAAAATAAACATGTGAAAGTATTAAAAGGAAAAATTTATTTAAGGCATCAACTCCAAAAAATATTGGTAGATTTGTATTATAAAATCCCAAAAAGATTAATAGCGATAATACCAAATGTAATAAAGCAACAGTTAAGGAAACAACATATTGAATTTTTAGATCTTTAATTAAGTAACAAAAACCTGAAGCAAATAATGGTAACAATATTAAAATTGAAAATTCAAACATCAGTCTTTTAACCTCCCAAGGTGCTTAACTTCAAATCCTTCAAATGTACTGCGGATTCCGTTTAAGGCTATGCCCATTAAAAACACCACAACAAACACGTCAAGTAAAGTTCCCAGTTCAATCATCATCGGCATTTCTGAAGCAACAGCCGAACTGAATAAAAATATTCCATTCTCTAAAATTAAAAAACCGCACACATGAACAATAAGTTTTTTCCTAAACATAATTACATAGATGCCAACAACAATTGCCGAAAAACCGGAAGCAAAAGGAATAACATCAAGTTCGGTACTTTTAGATAAAACGCTTGAAGTAATAAATATTACAATCATAGATGCAATAACCAGCGGAAAAAAAACCATCGGCTGAATTGAAGGTTCAATACGCCTTTTAATATCAAGGTCTAAAATAACTTTATTAACATAACGTGGAATAAGATAAACTTTAACAAGCAAAATAGTAGCAGGTAAAATTATACCATAAATAGAAAAATTATAAATAAAAGGAATCATAAGCAAAATTGCCAATATTAATCCCTGCACTCTTAAAATATTTACATATGCTTTTACTCGTGAAGTAATGGCAACATAAAATAATGTTAAACAAAAAAGTATACTTAAAACATTGTACATACAGTACTCATTTTGTAAACGTATAAATTAACAAATTTAATATTCCAATAGCTGTTGCAAATAACAAATATTGTGGAATATTTTTCATCTTATATCTTGAAGTAATTGTTTCTACAACACCCAACACAAAAGTAATTGCTAAACTTCCGGAAATAAAAATTAAAATTCCCAAAATATAGCTCTGGCTGCTTAGCGGATAGAAAAAAGATATTTCTAAAACAGCATAAATAAATAATTTGATATAGCTTGAATATTGATAAATAAATAAATCGATGCCTGAATTATCAAGTATCATTACTTCATGTATCATTGTAAGTTCAAGATGAGTATTGGGGTCATCCACCGGCATTCTGGAGCATTCGGTAACTGCCAATAAAAAGACAGACATTGAGCAGATTACAATAAATACAATGTACAAAACATTATTAAGCTGAATGGAATGGTAAATATCAAATAATGAAGTCAACCCGCTTATAAAAGCAATACTTCCTATTGTAAAAAAGAAAATCGGCTCTGCAAACAATGCAAATGTTGCTTCTCGTGAAGCACCCATTCCTTCAAACGAACTCCCAATATCCATTGCGGCTAAAATTTGGAAAAATCTTCCTAATCCTAAAATATAAGCAAATAAAATAATATCACCATCAAAACTAATTAGTGGTCTCCAAAACCCAACAGGCAGCATAGCTGCGGCAATTATCATTGTAATTAAATTTAACAAAGGGGCCAAACGACTAATAAAAGAAGAGCCTTTTGCATTAATGGTCTCTTTTTTACCTAATTTTTGTAAATCAAAATAAGGTTGCAAAATAGGGGCACCAATTCTACCTGTTAAAATGGCTTTTTGTTTGTTTACAATTCCCGCAAATAATGGGGCAACACCCAATATTACTATAACTGCTAAAATTCCTTGTAAAATGTCTATACCCATAAAAAAGCTATTATACTATAAAATATTATACTAATTAAAATAAAAGCAACATAATAACGTATATCGGTTTGACTTAAAAAATCTAATTTTGATGTGATATACTTTAAAATATTAAACAATGGAAACACAATTTTGCTGTCAACAAAATCATTGGAGTGGCTTTCAAACTTTGACGTTTTTGGAAATGCAGTTTCCGAAACTTCAACATCTTTATGATATACCAAAACAGCCTGTGATATAGAATTTAATTCATCAGCAAATGACGATGCTGTGTATTGCATTCTGGAGTTGAGATTCTCATATCCGCAACCCCACGCATCTGCTGTTCTTCTGCCGTATTTTTTTTCAATTTTTAATTTTATCCAATATAAAATAATAACGCTGATTGTAATAACTGAAAATATTGTTGTAAAATAGAACCAGTTAATGTTTATTAAAACAGGGGATTGAGTGCCTGTAATAAAATCCGAAATAATTACTTTATTTACAATTCCAACAAAAGGCTGGGGATAAAAGCCTATAAACACACAAAAAAATGATAAAATACCAAGCGATATGTAATCATAAACCGAAGTAGAAAAATGTTTAATTTCTTTTCTTTCCGTACCTAAAAACATAATGGAATTAACTTTTGTAAAACAAGCAACTGCCAAACCACCTACAAATGCCAGCCCAACAACAAACATTAACATAATAATTGGATAATAATTTGTTAACTCGTTTGCAGTTTTGAAAAATCCCATATATATAACAAACTCCGAAATAAATCCGTTAAACGGAGGAAGTCCGCAAATTGCAACGGATCCAATCAAAAAAAGTATTGAAATATATTTAGCCTTATGGACTATTCCACCCATTAATTCAATATTTCTTGTCCCAAGATTTTGATAAACGATTCCGCTGCCTATAAATAAAAGACTTTTAAATATTGCATGATTAAGAGTATGTAATAATGCCCCGCCAAAACCGAGTACTTCAACAGCAGGTAAATTATTTGCCGAACCGATAAAACCAATACCAATACCTATCCCTATAATTCCAATATTTTCTACTGAATGATACGCAAGCAGCCGTTTTATATCGTGTTGGGCAAGAGCATACCAAACTCCAAAAATTGCACTTATAATACTAATAATAAGCACTAACCAGCCGCACCATTCAGGAACGGGTTTAATAAATAAGTATGTTCTAAAAATACCGTAAATACCTGCTTTTATTAAAACTCCGGAAAGAAAAGAGCTGATAACAGTAGGAGCAATTGGATGTGCCTGAGGCAGCCAAAAATGAAAAGGCATAAACCCGGCCTTAATACCAAACCCTAAAAATGATAATATAAAAATTAATGAAACAACAGATCCTTCAGAAAATAATATATGATAATCGCTAAAAAACCAGCTGTTAGTTTGATTATGAAGTAAAAAGAATAATATATACAAAATAAATATTATTACATGTGAAACAACAAAAAAGTAAAAACTGCCATGCTGAACTTCTTCTTTTTCTTTTTCTAAAAGCATTGAAAGGTATGCTGTAATACTCATAATTTCCCAGCTTACTAAAAACAATATCGATTGATTTGCAATTACAATAATTTGGGTTGAAATTATTAACAAAATGTAAAAGGTCATAAAACTTTTAAGTGACCGTTTTTTTTCGATATAAAAAGGGAGATATGATAAATTGTAAATTGTTGTTGGTATTGCAACAAGCTGAATAATAAATAAAAAATATAAACTTAACCCGTCTAAACGAATCCAATTTGAAAAGATTTGATTTGAGGAAATTAAACCGGAAGAAAAAAGAGCAGAGGATAATGTAGATATTAATCCCAGACACAAACCAAATATTAAAACAATATTTGTAGCAAATATTGCCTTCTTATCGTTTTTAAAAAAAGTAAAAGCAATTGCAAATAATTGAATTACAAATGCCGTAAATAATAAATTATTGCCCTGCTGAAATAACTCACTCATTAATTTTACTTCTGCCTTCCTCAATTTTTTTTATAATAACTAATATTTCTTTGTAATCAAGCCTATTTTCCAAGGCAAAACGAAAAGTTTCATTTGAAAGGAGGAAACTTAAATGAGCAATTAAACTTAGGTGTTGTTTAATTGTTTGGGAAATAAGAAGAATAAAAGTATGAACCGGTTTACCATCAATAGAATTTAAGTTAAGTGGTTTATTAGCAAAAAAGAAATTTATTATCGGTTTGTTTTTGCCTACCATTAAAGGAACTCGAGGATGAGGCAGGCTTATTCCATTTCCAATAGCAGTACTCATCATGGATTCTCTGCTTTTAAGTAATTGAACAATAATTTCTCTATCAACGTTTTTGTCCAAATTAATCTGCAAAACCATTTGTTTGATGTAAGAGAGTTCATCCAGATCGCTTTTATAATGAAAAGAATCTTTATCAAGAAGAGTGCTTACTGTTTCAATATGATATTCGCTTAGTTTTTTATGACCTGAAACGTTAATTGGAAGGTTTTTGCTTAATGCCCATTCAATTATTTGTTGTTTGTTAAAAACTACTTTATCTTGAATAAGTTGGAAAGGAATTTCTTTCTTTTTTATTAACTGTTGAATCTCTTTTTCGGTTTTTATTAATAAATGAGAAATATCTTTTGTAATTAAATCCACTACTTTTCCTTAAGAGTTTTATTAAAAATTATAACTTGGTTAAATCTCTTTTTACTGTTGGTGTAAAATCTTCCGGTCTTCCAATTTTTGGCAATCCTATTAATTCTCTTGCTCTATCAAGTGAATCGTCAATATTTCCAAAAATGTTATCTTCTCCATAAAGATCCAATATTCCGGCGTGTGTCATTGCAAATAATGGCTGTGTATGTACTCCCGAAAGTATCATAAAAGTTTTTTGTTTTTTTGCGTCTTTGTAAAATTCTTTTAATGTCTGCAATCCCGTTGCATCAATTGCCGGTACGTTACGCATACGAATAATTCTAACCTTTGGCGGTTCTTCAACTTTTAACATTTGGTCTTTGAATTTTTTTGCAGCACCAAAGAAAAACGGTCCGTTAATTTCAAATACTTCAACACCTTCAGGTATCTGTTTTTTATCTATTGAGTTGGAATCAGGTAAATCTTCCTGGTCTTCAAGCTCTCTGGTTATTACGCTTACATTAGTTACTTCTGCCATTCGTTTCATAAATAATAATACTGCTAAAATCATTCCAATTTCTATAGCAACGGTTAAATCGAACACAACCGTTAAAAAGAAAGTTGTTAATAATACTGCAACGTCACTTCTGGGACTTTTTAATAACGACTTAAATGTTCGCCATTCGCTCATATTATAAGCTACAATAATAAGTATAGAAGCTAATGTAGCCATTGGGATTAATTTTGCATAACTTCCAAAAAACAACATAATTAGCAAAAGTGTAAGGGCGTGTATAATGCCGGCAACAGGTGTTCTTCCGCCATTTTTAATGTTGGTAGCAGTTCTTGCAATTGCACCTGTTGCAGGTATTCCGCCAAAAATTGGAGTTATAATGTTAGCCAAACCTTGTGCAATCAATTCCATATTACTTCTGTGTCTGCCCCCAATCATACCATCTGCCACTACAGCCGATAGAAGCGATTCAATTGCAGCCAAAATAGCAATAACCATTGCCGGGCCAATTAAATTCTTTATTACACTTAAATTTATTTCAAAAGAAGCAGGAGATGGAATACTGGAAGATATTTCGCCAAATCGACTTCCTATAGTATCAACCGGTAACTTAAAAACTATTACCAATACAGTAGTTACAATTATTGCTACAAGCGAACCGGGAACGCGGTGTGTTATTTTGGGCCAATAAATCATTATTAATAAAGCTAATAGTGCAATTCCAAATACATAATAATTAACAGATGAATATGCTCCAAAATAAGCCATCCATTTTTCATGAAATTCCGAAGGCACTTTTTGAATCTGAAGTCCAAAAAAATCTTTAACCTGTGTTGAAAATATTAATAATGCTATACCGCTGGTAAAACCAACCACTACAGGGTACGGAATAAATTTAATTAAAGAACCGAACTTAGCAAATCCCATTATTACTAATATTATTCCCGCCATAATTGTTGCAATAGCTAGTCCGGTTGTTCCATAGGTTTGAACAATTCCATATACAATTATAATAAAAGCACCGGTAGGTCCGCCAATCTGCACTCGGCTTCCGCCCAATGCGGAAATAAAAAAACCTGCAATAATTGCCGTAATAATTCCTTTTTCCGGGGTTACACCACTTGCTATACCAAACGCAATGGCTAATGGTAATGCAACAATACCTACAATTACTCCGGCGGTAGCATCAGCAATAAACTGTTTTTTAGTATAATTTTTTAATGTATCAAATAATTTTGGTCTTAATAATGACATATTTTACAATCCATTTAAACAAATAACTACATTTCTATAATAAATATAAAAAAAATATAACTTAATTGAAAGGTGTGACTTGTTTCATTTAGTAAAAGGTAAAATTAGAGAGTTGATTAGAGATAAATAGCTCATTTAATTTTAAGGTGTAAATTAAAAATTTAGGCGACAGTCCAATTTGAAGGAATAATAATTTCATTATACTTGCGTTCTTTCATAAAAGGCTCTAGCTCATTAATGGAAGGAAATTCAGCATTAAATTCTTTTCTTAAATCGCTTAATAAATTTAACCCTAAAGAATTACGATATCTTTCCCCTAAGCATAATCTATACCATTCATCTAAATTACTAAGAGTAATTATACCTTGTATTCTTTCATGCCATCCAATCTGATCCAATAAAGTAATAATAACATCTCTTTCGCTATCAATGCATACTATTACAATTTTATCAGCTGAAATACTATCTACAATACCTTCGGCTATTTTTAGTGTAAGTGAAATGTGTTTGATTTGAATAGCTGGGCCAAAATTTGCCCACATATCGATCCCTCTATCAGCTGCATTGGTAACCCCAACTCTATATAGTGCAGCAGGCATAGACAGTTTAGGATTTTGTGAACTTATACCAATAACTGTTTTTATAAATAAATCGAAATCTTCTAAGATGTCTGTATCCTTGTTTTCAATTTCTATTGTTACTTTTGCTCTTAATGTCCTAACAATAGTATCAAAAAGAGCATAGACTAGAATTTCATACATTTTGTCAATACTTCTATGAAGACCTGGACTGTTTATAAAAGTGTCAACAGTTCTGATTAAAGAAAAAGTTTCTGCTGAGGAATTACTTATATATTTCGCAATATCGTTTACAGAAGATAATCTTTCCAATAATGAATTGTAAATGTAGGCTTCAACTAAACCTCCATTTGTTTTATTAAATTCACCCAATTCTTCTAAAGCTTCAAGTGGCATTGCGTTGTCATCGAATAAATTATCTTGAAATTTTTGACTTGATGTGCTTTTTTTACCAACAAGTAAAATTGAAACATCGTCTCTCCATTTCTTTGAGATATTGCGGAAAGAGGCTAAGTCCTTAAAATCAACATCGTTTTCCGCTCGATGGTGATATAGAATTTCCGCAATTTGAATTGGTTTATAAAGATGTACTCTTGATTTAGCAATAATACTGTCTAATCTCTCTTTAGGATTGAAAATCTTTACCATGAAGAAGCCTGTAAATTAAAGTTAAAAAGATTTGGATGTTCTATTTCGTAATTTGGTTCTTTTTGCATTGCTTCAAGCATTGATTTAGCAACAGCTTCAATAAGGGTAATAGCAACACTGTTTCCCGCTTGCTTTCGTGCTTGCACATCAGAAACAACTATTTTATAAGTATCCGGAAACCCTTGTAATCTAAACATTTCTCTTGGTGAAAGTCTTCTGATTCCATTTACTGTTAAATAATTATATGATCCGTTAGCTCTTAAAGCACACGAATAATCATGTATTCCGATATTGCCACCTTTGTTTTCGTGCCAAATAGCTGGTGTAATTGTGTCTGACTTTCCTTGTTCGATAAGTTTGTTTCTAAACTTTTCTCTTGAATAATCACTTAAAAAATGTTTTTTATCTATAAGTTCATTTGGTTCCAAAATATCAATTAATCTAATTTTCTTATTATCACTCTTTGGGAAGGTAAAAGGAAAGTTTTCAGTAAAACCTACGATGATAATTCTTTCTCTTTTTTGGGGAAGCCCAAAGTTTAATGCATTTAAAACTTTATAATGTACAAAATAATTAAGATTTTTTAAATGTTCAATTATAATCTTAAATGTCCTTCCACTATCATGTGTTGTTAGTTGTTTGACATTTTCTAATAAAAACGCTTTAGGTCTTTTTTCTCTTAAAATTCTTTCGATTTCGAAAAACAAAGTACCTCTAATGTCCTCAAAACCTAGTCCATTACCAATTATACTAAAAGATTGGCAAGGAAATCCACCTGTAAGAATATCATGATCCGGAATTTCTTTTGCACTAATTTTAGTAATATCACCAAAAGGTTTATTCCCAAAATTTGTTTCATACATTAATTGGCAATTTTTATCTATTTCGGATGTAAAAACACATTGACAACCACTACGTTCAAAAGCAATTCTAATGCCACCAATTCCAGCAAATAAATCAATAAATCTCAACAACTAACTCCTTACAATATTTATATAACAAATATAGAACATTGCAAAAAATAAAGCTAATTAATAAATTATAGATAATATATTCAATATCATATGAAATTAATACCGTTAAACAATAAAAATTGGTTAATATAATTTTGCATCAGAATTGTTTTATCACTACAATTGACTTAATTTTTGTACGAGTTTCAGTTTTTGCAATAATAAATGTAAATTAAAGAGTGTATATCGATTTTTATTGTATTATTAATAAGAAATTTATTAAATTTAAATACCTAGATTTATTACATTCAATCCTTAATTTATTGAAAAATCTACAATTTGTTCATCTTAAAACGAGTTATCAATGGAAAGTACTATAAACAACGAAAAGAATTTTGAAATAAAACTTGAAAAGCCGATAAAATATGGCAAAATAGATATAAGCACATCCGAACAGATATTTGAAGAATTTGTTAAATTTCCTGTTGACGGATTAAAATTTGTTTTAAGCGGAAGAGCAAGAGGGTTTTTAAAAACCGATGATCCGGAAAAATTATTTATTAAGCTATTAAAAAATATTGAAACAAGTGAAGAAACACCATCTAAAAAATATCGTACCTTTTTAGAACTGATTATTCCCGCCGGCGGAGAAATAGATACACTTAAAGCACAACTTGAAGCCGCAGTTGATTTAGTTTATAAATCTTTGGAATTAAAAATATACGAAAAACCTGTTTTTAACAAAGCCGATTATTTTGACAGTGCATTTAAAAAATACGATTTGGGAGATTTTAAAGGTGCAATTGCAGATTACACTAAAGTAATTGAAGTTGACCAGAATAATGTTTCGGCATATTATAACAGAGGAATTTCACGTCAAAACTTAGGCAATCATGCCGGTGCAATTCAAGATTTTGCAAAAGTAATTGAACTAAAACCAAATTATGCCCCTGCATATAATAATAGGGGTGTTGCTAAAAAGAAAGTTGAAGATTACGAAAGTGCAATAAATGATTTTACTAAAGCTATTGAAATTGATCCTAATTATACGGCTGCGTATTTTAACAGAGGATTAGCCAAAAAGAACTTGAGTGACATTATTGGTGAGATTGAAGATTTTAATAAAGCAATTGAACTTGACAGCAACTTTGCACCTGCATATTATAACAGGGCATTGGAACTTAAAATAATGGGTGAGTTTAAGGATGCTATTATTGATTTTGACAAGGCAATTGAACTTAATCCAAAAGATATTAGTGCTTATCTTAATCGTGCTTACTGCCGCGACCAAGTTGGTGATTATGTTGGCGCACGTAATGATAAGAAAAAAGTTGAAGAAATTAGAGGGAAATAATAAAAAGCCTTATATTAAATTTGTTTGTTATTTAATTTTATGATTTGTTTGAAAACTGCTTAGATAATTTATTAGAGATTAAATTTATTCCCTTCCTTTTGTTAGGTTTTTAATTTGTTTTTACAAATTGAAAACCAACGCTTCTTTTTAATTACCGCAAATTTTATTATATTTAATAATATATATTAAGGAATTGCAATGCGTAAATTACCTCTTGGTATTCAGACTTTCAGCGAAATAATAAACAATAATTTTTTATATATTGATAAAACCAAACAAATAGAAAGCCTGATTAATAAAGGTAAATATTATTTGTTCTCAAGGCCCCGGCGTTTTGGCAAATCTTTGTTATTATCAACATTAAAAGAAATATTTAAGGGCAACAAAGAACTATTTAAAAATTTATATATTTATGATAAAATTGAATGGGTAAATTATCCTGTAATCCATTTTAACTTCTCTTCAATAAAACATTCAGGCACTTCTGAGGAATTTAAATTAAATATTGTTAATTATATTAAAACTGCTGCATTAAAATATAATATTACCATTACAAAAACTTCAGTTGGTGAAGCTTTTTCAGAGCTGATATTTGAATTGCAAAAAACAAATAAGGTTGTAGTTTTAATTGATGATTACGATAAGCCAATAACTGATTATTTAGCTTTTGTTAAAAAAGCAATAGAAAACAGAGATGTGTTAAGCGAATTTTACAGCTCGTTAAACGATAACGATCAATATATTAGATTCTGCTTTATAACCGGTTTGTCAAAAGTATCTCCTTCATTACTTTTTTTACAGCTGCCAGATCTAAAAGATATTACATTAAATCAGGTTTATTCAACTTTATGCGGCTGCACACAAAAAGAGCTTGAGTTTTACTTTAAAGACAGACTTCTTAAAGTAACCGAAAAATTTCACGATTATATTGAAAATATTAAAATTAATGTTAAATATTGGTACAATGGTTATAGCTGGGACGGAATAACAACAGTATATAACCCTTATTCCTTATTTAATTTTTTTGATGACGGAGTTTTTAATAATTATTGGTTCTCTACGGGTACCCCGACTTTTTTAGCCGAAAAAATAAAATTTGAAAAATTAAAAATTTCGGAAATAAATAATTTAATGCTGGAATTTGAGGAATTTGAATCTCTTGATCCTGAAAATTTAAAGGCATATGCGCTATTGTTTCAAAAAGGTTATATTACAATAACGGATTGTGATTACGAAAATAAAATATGCGCTTTAAGTTACCCAAATAGAGAAGTAAAAGAATCTTTGCTGATTCATTTATTATCAAGTTTCAGCAATATTCCGCTGCCAAAAACAAAACCGCTTTATATTGAACTAAAAAATTATTTGGCTAAAAACGATATTCATAACTTTATTGAAACGTTAAAAAGTTTTTTTACAAAAATTCCTCATACTTTACATGTTGAAAAAGAGATGTATTATCAATCGTTATTTTATATTATTTTAGATTTGATGGAATTTAATATTGAAGCAGAAAAATCAACATCTACCGGTATAATTGAAGGTGTTTTTGAATTTGAAAATTTGATTTATATTATTGAATTAAAATATTTGCCTGAATCGAAAGGCAGTAAAAATTCATTAAAAAACGAGATAAATTTGATTAAAAGTAAAAAATATTTTGAGCCGTTTTTACATAAAAACAAAAGCATTAAATTTTTAGCTATTGCTGTAAATAAAGCAAATATTGAATATACTGAAGAGTAATTAATAATTAAACCATAGCAAATATATATGAAACCAAAAATTAGTGAATTAGTAAAAACCGGGAAAATATTAGTTTCCGATGGTGCGTGGGGAACAATGCTGCAAGCAAAAGGATTAGAAATTGGCAGCTGTCCCGAATTGTGGAATTTAACCAATTCCGATGATGTTTTTGATGTAGCCAAAAGTTATATAAATGCCGGTGCGGATTTAATTGAGACAAATAGTTTTGGCGGAAGCAGCATAAAACTTGCCGATTACAATTTGCAAAATCAGGCATTTGAAATTAATAAAAAAGCTGTTGAAATAAGTAAAAAAGCTGCCGGCCAAAACAATTATGTAATAGCTTCAATGGGGCCGACCGGCAAGTTTATTTTTACCGGTGATGTAACCGAAGAAGAATTATATAATTCATTTAAAGAACAGGCTTTGGCATTTAAAGTCGGCGGGGCTGATGCAGTTTGTATTGAAACTTTTTATGCTGTTGATGAGGCAGTTTGTGCAATTAAAGCTGTAAAAGAAAATACAGATTTGGAAATAATATGCACATTTACTTTTGAAGTTAAAGCAAATGGCGAGTTTAGAACAATGATGGGTGTTAATGCCGAAGAAATGATAAATGCCATTGTTCCGCTTGGTGTTGATATTATTGGTACAAATTGCGGAAACGGATTTGCCGATATGGTGGAAATTGTTAATGAATTTAGAAAATTTAATTCTTCAATTCCTATTCTTGTACATGCTAATGCCGGGCTTCCGGAAATATTGGATGGAAATTTGGTTTATCCCGAAACACCTGAAAAAATTAAAGAAATAATTCCCAAACTTATAAAGGCTGGAGCAAATATTATTGGCGGATGCTGCGGTACCACGCCCAAACATATTGCTGAAATTGCTAAAATTGTAAACGGATTGTAAATATGATTGAATTGCAATCCTTAAAAAAACTATTCGGTTTTTATAAAGGCGGCAAACAGGAAACCGGTTTAATAATTGTTGTTCTGCTGCTTTGTGTGTTTTTAACCGCCGCAAGTGATACAATTTTTGTAGCAGGGGAATATGTAAATAATTTTTTTAGAATTGATAATATAATTCCAAATGTAGCTACTCCAATGTCGTGGATGGCAATAATGGCAATAGGGGCAACCTTTGTAATTATTTCCGGCGGCATTGATATTTCGGTAGGATCGATTTTTGGTATATCTGCACTTGGAACTGTTGCCGTATTACAAAATTTGCCGGAAAATTGCAGTGCTTGGATTGTATTGCCAATTGCATTTTTAGTACCTATTTCAATAGGAATGTTTTTTGGGTTTATAAATGGTGCTTTAGTAGTTAGTTTAAAGATGCACCCTTTTATTGTTACTCTTGGTTCGATGAGTATTTTAAGGGGTATTGCGCTAGTTACGGTTACCGAAAAATCATTACCCGCTTTTGGAAAAACTCTTCCGGCAGCATTTACAAACAATTTTATTTCTCACCAAATGAATTACGGTCCTTTGGCTTGGGCAAAATTACAGCCTGTACCAATGATAATTATGATAGTTTTTGTACTGCTGGCTGCATTTTATCTTACAAGCACAAAATGGGGAAGAGAAATATATGCAGTTGGAGGTAATGAAGAGGCTGCAAAATTCAGCGGATTAAATGTAGGATTGATTAAAATACGAGTTTTTGTATTAAGCGGATTTGCTGCCGGACTTGCGGGAATGATTTCGGCAGGATATTACGGCAGTGCCAATACAGCCACCGGAGAAGGTTATGAACTTACAGTAATTGCAGCCGCTGTTGTTGGTGGTGCAAGTCTGTTAGGCGGGCGAGGTACTGCATTGGGTGCAGTATTGGGTGCTTTAATTATTAAGCTGATAGAAAATGGAATTGATATATTAAAAGAAGTTAATTTTGGTCTGTTTTCAATTTATATATCAAAAGAATATAGCAAAATAATTATCGGTTTGGCTATTATTGCTGCTGTTGCAATTGATAGATTCAGTTCTTCTTTTAAGAAAAAATCAAAAGTTAAGCTTTAATAAGTAAAAATTAAAAATTTAAATTTTAAATTACGTTGGAGTTTTTATGAAATTAATTAACAAAGTAACATTACCATGTTTTATACTTGTTATGGTTTTAGGTTGTTCAATATTTTTTAGCGGCTGTAATAAAAAAGAAAACAATAAAAAGAAAATTGTAATAGGTTTAATAGCTAAAAATCAAACCAATCCTGTTTTTCAGGCAACTTATACAGGTGCAAAAGATGCAGCAATAGAACTTGGTAAAAAATACGGTATTGAAGTAATTGTTGATTGGCAGACACCGACAGATGAAAATCCGCAAAAACAGGCAGAAGCAATTGAACAGCTTGCACGTAGTGGTGCTGCAGGCATTGCGGTTTCGTGTAGTGACGCTAATATTTTAACATCCACAATAGATAAAGCAATAAATTTGGGTGCCAACGTTATGTGTTTTGATAGTGATGCACCAAAAAGTAAACGATTTGCTTATTATGGTACTGATGATTTTGAATGCGGCAGGCTTGTAATGAAAAATCTTGCCGAAAAAATGAATAATAAAGGCAATATTGCAATTTTAGCCGGAAATCAATCTGCTCCAAATTTGCAAAATCGTGTAAAGGGTGTATTGGAAGAATTAAAAAACCATCCCGATATTAAATTAATTAAAAATGGTATTTTTTATCATCCCGAAACTCCCGAACAATCGGCAGAAGCTGTAAATAGAGCACAAACAACAAATCCACAAATTGAAGGCTGGGCTTGTGTTGGAGGCTGGCATTTATTTACCAAAAATGCATTAAAATGGGAACCGGGTAAAGTTAAAGTTGTTGCTGTTGACGCTTTACCGCCTGAATTGGATTATTTGGAAAGTGGTCATGTACAGGTGTTATTAGCTCAAAATTGTTACAGCTGGGGATATAAATCGGTAGAAATACTTTTAGATAGGATAATTAATAAAGCAAAAATTGAAAATCCTGTAATTATTGACCAGTTGACCGTTGTTGATAAAAACAATTGTGCCGAATATAGAAATAATTGGAAAAAATGGATAGGTACAAATTAGTTTAATGATTAATAAATTAATTGAAATAAAAAATATTACTAAAACATTTGGTGGTGTTACTGCTTTAAAAAATGTCTCTTTTATAATTAATAAAGGGGAGTGCCATGCTTTAATGGGTGAAAACGGAGCCGGTAAATCTACACTTGGAAAAATAATTGCCGGAATACATAAACCCGATAGCGGAACTGTTTTATTAAACAATTTGCCTGTTGTTTTTAATTCGCCTCGTGATGCATACAAAAAGGGGATCAGTATGGTTCATCAAGAACTTGCTTTTTGCCCGGACTTAACTGTTGCTGAAAATTTAATGCTTGGTAAATATCCTCAAAAATGGGGAATTAAAATAGATAAGCAAAAAATGTTTCAAAATGCAGCAAGTATGTTAAACAAAATTGATGCAGATATTGACCCGATGCAAATAATGCGGAATTTGTCAACTGCACAAAATCAAATGGTACAAATTGCAAACGCCGTATCAACCGGTTCGGAAATTATTATATTTGATGAACCTACAAGTTCACTTTCCGAAAAAGAAGTTATTAGTTTATTTAAACTTATTAATAAATTAAAAGAAAAAAAGACTACCATTATTTATGTTTCGCACAGGATGAATGAAATATTTGAAATATGTGACAAAGTAACAGTATTGCGAGATGGGGAATATATAAATACAGCCCATACTTCCAACGTTACAAAAGAAAAATTAATTGAGATGATGATTGGGCGAAAAATTGATGAATATTTCCCCGGTCATATAAATAATAAAAATGGCCAGACAATTTTAACCGTAAACAACTTAAATTCACCTAATAAATTCCAAAATATTTCCTTTGAACTTAAAGCGGGAGAAATACTTGGTTTTGCCGGATTGGTTGGCTCGGGAAGAAGTGAAATTGCCTTGTCTTTATTTGGATTGGATAAAAATATTACCGGAAAAATATTTGTTAATGAAAAAGAATTAAAACCGGGAAACATTAAAGAATCGCTGGCTGCGGGAATTGGATTAGTTCCTGAAGACAGAAAAATACAAGGATTGGCTTTAGGTTTAAGCTGCAAGCAAAATTTTTCCATGCCAAGTTTAAATGATTTTAGCCGCTATGGAGTACTGAATAAAGGTATTGAAGAAAAGGAAACAGAACACTATTTTAAGATGTTAAATATTAAAACTAATTCTTTTAATGAAAATGTTGAAAATTTAAGCGGCGGCAACCAGCAAAAAGTTGTTCTTGCAAAATGGTTGGAACGTAAATCTAATATTTTGATAGTTGATGAACCAACTCGCGGAATTGACATTGGATCTAAAACGGCAATACATAATTTAATAGACCAACTTGCTCAAAAAGGAGTAGGAATAATTTTAATCTCTTCGGAACTGCCCGAAGTTATTAATCTTTCAACCAGAATTTTAGTTATGTTTAATGGTAAAATAGTTAAAGAATTTTTAAGAAATGAAGCCGACCAAGAAACCATATTACGATATATGACAGGAGAAAATAATGATTAGCGGCAATATAAATAAGTTGTATTTTGTTTTATTAGCTCTGCCTTTTTTATTAATGTTTTGCAAAGACGAAATTAATGATACCGATATTGATGATAGATCAATTCCGGCTAAAAATGTTAGTTATGCCAAAGATATACAGCCTATTTTTGATTATAAATGTAATTTTTCGGGCTGTCATGCCGATGGTGTTAACACAAGTTATATGTTAACCAGCTGGACAAATACACGCGATTATCCAAATGTAATTCCGGGTGATGCTGAAAACAGTATTATCATATTACGCATAACAGGAAAAGTACCTCCAATAATGCCTCCTTTAGGATCATATACAACTGCGGTAACTTCCACTCAGGAAAAAGGAATAAAAACTTGGATTAATGAGGGAGCACAAAATAACTGACCAGGGAATTTATATTTTAGAAATTTATGTGCCCCAAAAGATTTTTATAAAAACTTCTAAAAATGGTGACAGCCAGCTATCGGTTGGTTTTTATTATTATATAGGAAGTGCACAAAAAAATCTGCTCCATAGGCTAAACAGGCATATTAAAAAGGAAAAAATCATCCATTGGCATATTGATCAAATTACGGCCAATAAATACTCCATAATAAAATCAATTGCGGTATTTGAAAATAAAGAAAAAGATTTTGAGTGCGAGTTGTGTAAAAAGATTGAAGAAGGTTTTAACCTTCTTCATCCTATAAAATTTTTTGGAAATACGGATTGTAAAAAATGTGTATCACATTTATTGTATTCGGCTAAGCCAATAGATTACAACCATTTTTCGGATTTGTACCACTCAATGGTTTCTTTCATACCTTTATCAAGCGGAATTTGTGACACATAACCAAAATCGTTTTTAGCTTTGGAACAGTCGCAGGTTTGTGCTTCTTGAACAAAATCGCGTGCTTTTTCAAAATTAAATGTTGCCGCTTTACTGCTAAACCACGAAAAAAACTCGGCAACCGCACCAACCGTATAAACTAAAAAATGCGGAATACGCAGCGTAATTGCTTTACGATTCATTCCTTTGGCAATACAGTCTCCCATTTCATTCCAGTTATAATATTCGGTTGAGCCGATAAAATATGTTTGGCCAACAGCCTTAGGACTTGTTGCCGCCAAATACATTCCGCGAACCAAATCTTTTGCATTTACAATGCTTACTTCTTTTTTATTAAAACCTATTAAAGGTAATAATCCGCCTTTGTATGTCTTAAAAATTAAATAAATTTCTGTATCTCTTTCCCCATAAACAGCAGGCGGGCGTATAATAGTAATTGGAAGTTTGGGGATAAAAGTTGCAACAAGTTTTTCTTCTTCCAATTTGCTTTTTCCATATCTGGTAATAGGATTTGGCGTTGTAGATTCGTTATTGGGTTTACCTATTTTTGAAGGTCCCGTTGCTGTTAAACTGCTTGTTATAATAATTCTTTTTATTGTAGTATTTGATTCTTGAACTGCTTCAAGAAGATTTTTTGTTGTTTCAACATTTCCTTTGTAATAATCTTCCCAGCTTTTTGCTTTTACAATTCCGGCAATATGAAAAAGGTAATCGGCATCTTTCAATATCTCTTTAAGTTTCGTTTTATCGTATAAACCGGAATTAATTAATTCAACATTTTTACCGTCAAGCCACCTGGTATTACTTGTATTACGAATGATACATTTAACGGTATGTCCTTTTGATAATAATAAATCGACTAAATGGCTGCCTACAAAGCCGGAACCACCGGTAACTACTGATATTATTTGATTATTCATATTATTTATTTTCTAAATATTTGATTTTAAAAAGATTAAACTCTATTTTTTAATGTTTAAAAATAACTAATATATAATTTTAATAAAAGAAATAAAAAAAAATAATAGATATTGGAGGAATAATTTGGATTTATTTGCAAAATGTTTCGATTTTACAAGGGCTGATGAAATAAAAGCTACCGGGTATTACCCCTATTTTCGTGCAATTGAAGAAAACGAAGGACCTGTTGTAACAATTGAAGGAAAAAAGAAAGTAATGGCAGGTTCTAATAATTATTTAGGACTTACAGCACATCCAAAAGTAAAAGAAGCAGCTATAAAAGCTATTCAAAAATATGGAACAGGTTGTTCAGGATCACGTTATTTGACAGGTACATTAGATTTGCACATTGAACTTGAAGAAAGATTAGCAAAGTTTTTTGGCGTTGAATCTGTTTTATTATTTAGTACCGGTTATACAACGGCCCAAGGAATTATTCCCACTCTTGTAAATAGGGGTGAATATGTTATTTCGGATAAGGACAACCATGCTTGTATTGTTGCCGGTAATTTAATGGCTCGTGGTGCTACAGCCGAATTATTGCGTTATAAACATAACGATATGGCCGATTTGGAAAGAGTATTACAAAAAGTACCAAAGGAAGCCGGGAAATTAATTATTAGCGATGGGGTATTCAGCACAGGCGGCGAAATTGTTAATTTACCAAAATTAATTGAACTTGCTAAAGAATACAATGCACGTACTTTAATTGATGATGCTCATGCTGTTGGTGTTATTGGTAAAGGCGGACGCGGTACGGCAAGTGAATTTGACTTGATTGACCAGGTTGATATGACAATGGGTACGTTTAGTAAAACTTTTGCATCGCTTGGCGGTTTTGTAACAGGTAAAGCAAAAGTAATCGATTATCTAAAACATCATGCTGCTGCTTTAATATTTGCCGCTTCACCAACTCCTGCTTCTGTTGCTTCTGCTATTGCTGCTTTAGATATTTTGGAAGCTGAACCGGAAAGAGTAACACAATTGATCCGTAATGCCGATAAAGTTAGAACTGAACTAAGTGCTGCAGGCTTTAATATAATTATGGGCAGAACAGCAATTGTTCCTGTTATTGTTGGCAGCGATCCTCTTGCGTTTGCAATGTGGAGACGTTTATTTGATGAAGGTGTGTTTGTTAATGTATTCATTTCTCCCGGTGTTCCCGAAGGTCGTCAGATGATGAGGACTTCGTATATGTCTTCACACAAAGATGAACATTTAGATTTTATTATTGACAAATTCAAAAAAATTGGTAAAGAAATAGGTCTTATTTAGGTCTATATTATTAATGGTTTAATGGGGCGGTAAAAACTCCGCCTTGTTTTTTTTGTAAAACTTGTTCCTTGTTCTGTAGGGAGTAGAAATGAGTGATATTAAAGTTGTTCCAATCGACAGTAAATCCGATATAAAAAATTTTGTGAAATTTCAATGGAAAGTATATGATGGAAATTTGTATTGGGTTCCACCTTTATTGATGGATAGATATAAAATACTTAACAAAGAAAAAAATCCTTTTTTTAAACACGCACAAATGCAGTTGTTTTTGGCCTACAACGGGAATGAAATTGTAGGAAGAATAGCGGCCATTAAGAATGATCTTCATAATTCTACGCATAATGATAAAGTTGGATTTTGGGGCTTTTTTGAATGTTTTGATAATCAGGAAGTTGCCAATAAATTGTTTGATTCCGTGAAAGAATGGATTAAAGACAAAGGACTTGATAAATTAAGAGGCCCTTATAATCCATCAGTAAACGACGAAAACGGTTTGTTAATTGAGGGTTTTAACGATCCGCCGCGTATTTTAATGACCTATAACCCTGAATATTATAGAACCTTAGTTGAAAATTACGGTTTTACTAAAATTAAAGATTTATACGCCTATGATATTTTCCATGACGAGATGCTTAAAAACGAAAAGATAAAACGAGTTGGTGATGTTGCAATGCAAAGAACCGGGATGGTTCTAAGATCAATGGATATGAAAAATTTTAAGTCCGAAATAGATAAAGTTAAATATGTTTATAATAAGGCATGGGAGCCAAATTGGGGATTTGTTCCCTTAACCGATGCTGAAATGGATGCTTTAGCCGATGACTTAAAACCTCTTGTGCAGCCCGATTTGGTAATATTTGGTGAAATTGAAAATAAAGTTGTTGGTTTTGCTTTGGTAATGCCTGATTATAATTCTGTTTTTAAGAAGATGAACGGCAGATTATTTCCGACAGGAATATTCCATCTGTTATTTGGTAAAAAGGCAATTAAATGGGTTCGTATTATTATACTTGGTCTGGTTCCCGAATTTCAAAAGAAAGGATTGGATGCCGCATTTTATTATTACATATTAAATAAAGCCGCCGAACATGGTTGGTACCATGGCGAAGCAAGCTGGATTTTAGAGGATAACGAAATGATGAATAAAGGTGCTGTTACCATGAGAGGCACTTTGTATAAAAAATATAGAATTTTTGAATTGGATATATAAAGAATTAAACACTGATATAAAATAAAACCCCTTATAATACTTTGTGAGGGGTTTTTTATTATTTTATTTGTTATCAGTTGCTTCTAAATATTTAGAAATATGTGATGGATCAATAGATTTTAATAGTTCAAAAACAGATTTATCAGGTGATTTTTTAAGATATTCAATTAGTTCGTTATATTTAGCATCAAAAAAAACTTTTAGTATAGGACTTCTTCTATCCACTTTATCTCTAATATCATACAAGTTTTTAACTAAAAGAACCATTGGAGATATTGCTTTTTGGGGATTTTTTGCGGCCATATCTAAACCGTTATAGTGGTAACTGTAAAAATCTTGACGGAACATCTGAAATCTTCCGTTTGTTAAGTTTTCAACAAGTCCTCTTTTGTTGTAGGCAGTACTTGCCGATTGGTAACCTTCAGAGTATTTTGTGGTACCGCCAAGTATAGAAATATCGTATGCTTTTTGGAAAAACTCGGAACCGCCTAATATTTCATAGCTATCCGAATCGTAACCCAATATTATAAAGGCATAAAAATCCAAAAACGAAGTTAATGGATGAAAAGTTGTCCTGTCAAAAAATAATGATTGATTTTTTTCGTAGGTAAATTTCCACATGTTGTCCATAATTGTAAGCATCAAAGTGTTTTTATCGGTTCCTTCAATTTTTCGCTGGCTTGAAATGACAACTTGTGCAGAATAGTTTATTTCTTCAGAAGCACCTGTGAAAAAAATATTTAAAGAGCATTTTATTTTATCCCAATTCCATTCAGTTTCACTAAATTTGGTTGTATTCATATAATTTTGAACCAATTGACCAAATTCGGCTACTCTGTCTTTGGATGCATTATCCAACTGTTCGTAATTTACCAATACAGTGCAATCAAGTTCTTGTGCGGCAACTTGAATTTGAAAAACTACGAAAAACAAAATTATTATTTTTTTTATCATGACTTTTTTATTTTTTTATATTATTTAAGTTATTTAAATCCAAACAGTATTTCAACTCAAAATTTCATCCGTTTAGTCTTTAATAATAATAAATTCAATTATTGTACCAAAATTATATTTAATTTGTATTTTAATGCTCAATAGGATACTGAATTAGAAAATTATTTCTCCATTAAAATATTACTTTAAGTAATATAATAAATTTTATAATATAAAACTGAAAATAATTTTATACAAATTACAAAAAATAAATTTTTAATTATTTCCTTTTATAACAATAATTCATTCCGCATATCTTACAAGGATAATCCACGCGGTTTACGTCCTTTCCATATCCAATCACTCCGCTAATTGATTTAATTGGCAGCATTAAAGCGGATTCGGTTAACGTAATTCCCGTAATCTCCTTTGGTAATAAGGAAAAAAGTTTAAATTGTTCTTCTACATTCCAACTGCAATAACCGGGGCTATAACGATGGGTTATCCTTTTATCTGAAGTAGTGGAAAAATATTTTGATATCTTGTTTTCAATCCAGTCACCTGCTTTTTCAACTAATTCACTGCCAATAGTATCAACAATATAACCGGAAACCGAATCTCCCATATCAAAATATTTTTTCGTTTCAATTTCAAAATAATGTCCAACTGTTGCAGTAAAAATTATAACCCCTTCACTTTTTTTTAACTGAGAGGCAATAATACGACCTGTATTAAATTCAATACACTTAATGTATATTTTTTCACTGTCCCATAAATAATTTTCCTTTTCAAAAATAACAAAACTTGTTTGTATTTTACAAAACTGTTTTGCTTTATTAATCTCAAAATTAATCAATTCAATAATATATTCTGAAATATTAGTGTCCGGATAACCCATCGATTTGGCAATTAATTTCCATTCTATTGTTACATCGTCAAAAGAGGGATTAAAAACCATAGGCGAATTTGGTAAAATATCCATAATTTATCTTATTAAACCTCTAAAGCTTTTATTAATTCGTGTGGAGTAGGATAATAACCATCTGCTCCAATTTTGTTGCTGAATTCCATTGTTACAGGTGCTCCGCCAATATAAACCTTAATTCCAAGATATTTCTCTTTTAAAATTTTTACCGATTTTTCCATATTTTGCATTGTTGTAGTTAATAAGGCACTCATACCAACCGGCGTATTTGGATTCTCTTCACATGCAGAAATAAATTTTTCTGTTGTAACGTTTGTGCCTAAATCAATAACCTTGTAACCGTGTCCTTCCAATGCCATTCGTATAATGTTTTTGCCAATATCATGATGATCACCTTGAACAGTACCAATAATAAACTTTCCTTTAATTTGTGCTTCTCCCGAATCAAAAAAAGGCTGCAATAATTTGCTTGCAGCATTCATTGCCTTTGAGGCAATCATAAGATCCGGAATATATGCTTTACCCAAACTAAATCTTTCGCCTATTCTTTGCATCCCCAGTACTAAACCTTTTTGTAAAATATCATTTACATCTACGCCCAAATCAATACATTTTTGAGTATATTCCACAACGCCAATTAATCCGTTTAAATCTTTTGGATATACTGAGTTGAGATCAATTTTCCCTCTTTCAATACAAAAAGCTAATTTTTCAAATAATTCATCCATCGCTTAATTATCCTTCATCAATTTGGAAGATTTTGTATTTATATCAATATTTTTTTTGTTATAATTAACAAAAATTAATATTTATACTAAATTTAATTACAAAATTATTTATTTTAACAGTTATAAAACAAAATACAGTAATTTGAATATAATATATAGGTAAAGTTATGAAAATGTTTAGAAATACTTTTACAAAAATTTTATTTTTCTTTTTATTTTCTCAATTATTATCAGCTCAGGAAATAAATTTTAAGGAAGTTGATGAATATATTATAAAATTAATGCAGGACTGGAAAATTCCGGGTACTTCAATAGCAATAGTAAAAGATTCTGCTCTTATTTATTCAAAAGGATACGGGTTTGCAGATTTAGAACAAAAAAAAGATGCAACCGCAAACACAATATACGGAATTGCTTCGTGTTCAAAAGCATTTACAACTTGTGCCCTTGGCATTTTAGTTGATCAGCAGAAACTTGATTGGGCTAAACCGAGAAATAATTATATGCCCGAATTGATTCTAAATGACCCGTATATTACTGCAAATATTACCGCAATTGACTTAGTAACACACAGATCCGGTTATCCGAGTCATGATTTTTTATGGTACAGCTCAAGTTTTGACCGGAAAGAATTAATAAAAAGAATGCGATATCTGGATTACAGCAAATCTTTCCGCTCTTATTTTCAATACAATAATTTAATGTATATGGCAGCCGGCGAACTTATTGAAAAAATATCCGGCAAAACTTGGGAAGTGTTTGTAAAAGAAAATATATTTATTCCGCTCGAGATGAAAAATTCTAACTTTACGGTTAAAGATTTAAATAAATATAATGACGTTGCAAGCGCATATAGATTTGAAAAAGGAGAATTATTAAAAATAGACCATTACAATGCAGATAATTTGGGCGGGGCAGGTGCAATTAACTCAAGTGTAAATGAGATGTCCAATTGGCTTATTATGCAGTTAAATAAAGGTAAATTTAAAGGTAAAAAAGTTGTTAATGAAAACACATTGGCTTTTATACAAAAACCTGCTACAACGGTACATACACCAATAAAATATGACGAATTATTTTATTCAAGCTATGCTTTAGGATGGTATGTAACGGTTTACAGGGGGAATATGATGTTGCGTCATGCCGGTGCGCTTGACGGAGTTTCCACTTTAACCACTTTTATGCCGCAAAAAGGTTATGGGGTTATTATTATTGCAAATTTGGATTATGCAAGTTCTTTTACAATGGCCGCTACATTATATATTTATGATAAATTAAATAAAATGGAACCTGTAGATTGGAACGAAAGATATTTGGCAGAAAAAACTGAAGCCGAAAAGAAGGCTAAAGAATCGGAAAACGAAGAGGATAAAAATTTTGTAAAAGGAACTTCTCCTACTCATAAGCTTATCGATTATACAGGTTCATATAATAATAAAGCATATGGCAATATTAAAATTGAAGAAAAAAATGTTCAATTATATTTAACTTTTAATTCCATTACGGCAAAATTAATTCATCAAACTTACGATACTTTTAAAATTGACAATGAATATGTATTTGATTATTTAAAATTAAGCTTTATTTTAGATGACAATGGAAATATAAAATCTGTTTGTTTGCCGTTGGAAAGTAAAGTTAATGATATTGAATTTGTAAAATTATAAATAATAATAGAAACAAAAATTTTGTTTAGTGTTATAAACTGATAAATATTGGTAACAATTTTAAAAAATAAAAATAATGCTTAAATGCTTTTAAGTTATATTAAAAAACTAAACTAAAAAAGCAAGTATTAAATTATTTATAATTGTAAAAAATGGTTTTGAAAAAAAAGAAAAAAAACAAATATTTAAATTGTAAATTTTAAAAATCATTAAAATGTTGTAAGGTGTAGTAGTGGATTTAACAATCAAAAAAATAGTTTCAAATGTTGTAAGTGATTTACAAAAAGAAAAATTAAAAGACGGCTCAAAAAGCGTATGGGATAATTTTGTTGATCAGCTTAGTGATGCCGGTGCGTGGGAAAAAGACCAATTAGCAATTATTGAAAACAAAATTTTGGACAGACTTAATAAATTAGATACCGATTTGTTAAAAAGTTTATGGGAAGACTCTGCAATAGGAATTGAAAAATTTAAATTGGCAGATAAAATTACCGATAAGGAGATGAAAGAGGATTTAACTAATGAAGTTTTAGACCGAGTAATGGATAAGATGGGCGGAGTAGAAGGTGATTATTATAAAGAGTATAGTACTAATGCTTACTTTGCTACTGATGAAAAAGAAGAAGGTTTAACAGAAGATTTTGACGGAGAACCGGATTCGGCGGCTATTAAAGATGATTTTACTTTTGATGATGATGAGGTCTTTTTTGATGAAGACGATGATTATTAAAAAATAGAATTCTTCTTTTGCAAAAAGGATTAATATTTTTTTAATAAGGAATATTAAATTTATATGTCTATTTTAGGTAATAATTATTATATTTTTAGGTATTTCAGTTTGTTTAATAAAATTTTCTTTAAATAATAGTTTTTATTAACAATTTTTTTTTTTATAATAAAGTTTCTAGATTAAAATAACTTACATAATATGAATAAAATACAATTTTCGAAATTTAGTGGAGCAGGCAACGATTTTATTTTAATAGATTCCGAATTGAATCCCGATTTTAATTTGGAGAATTCAGTTATACGTAAAATTTGTGACAGACGTAATGGAATAGGTGGAGACGGAATTTTATTTATTAAAAAATCCGATAATTACGATTACGAATTAGAATATTACAATTCTGACGGATCGTTGGGTACTTTATGTGGTAATGGGTCAAGGTGTTCCATAAAATACGCATATAGTGCAAAAAAATGTATAGGCAACATAACAAACTTTTTGTGCCGTGGTGTTGCATATAAAGGCGAGGTTTTTGAAGACGGAATGGTGAAGTTTTTTTTGGCACCACCGGAGCTATTAAAACTTAATTATAATATCTATGCAAATAATCAGAGTATTAATATATCTTCGGTTGATACAGGTTCGCTGCATGCTGTAATTAGGGTGGAGGAAATTTTATCCAATCCGGACGATAAAAATTCATTTTATACCGAAATTGATGAACTTCCTGTATATAAAATTGGAAAAGAAATTAGATTTTTAAAGGATTTTGAAAAAGGAATAAACGTAAATTTTATACAAATTAAAAACGATGTTATTTATATTAGAACTTTTGAAAGAGGCGTTGAAGATGAAACTTTTGCCTGTGGAACAGGTTCTACAGCAGCAGCATTAATATCATCGTTATTATATAATTTAAAATCACCTGTAAAAGTAATTACCTTAAGTGGTCAAACTTTAACAGTTGAATTTGAATATAAAGAAAACAGTTTTAACAATGTTGCATTAATCGGACCGGCAAAAGAAGTTTTTACCGGTTATATTCATTTATAAATATGAGGAAATAATGGGAAAAGTAATTTTTTCAATTAAATATGACATTTTGCCGGAAAGAAGAGAAGAGTATCTTGATGTAATAAGAGAATTAAAAAATCTTATTAAAGCGGAAACTCTTTCGGAATACCGTGTTTTTGAACACAAAAACAAAAAAAACAAATTTGAAGAAGTTTATTACTTTGACAATTATGAAGCTTATGAAAGTTTTGATGACGTTCAAAATGAACGTGTGGAAATTCTTATGACAAAATTAAGCGATATAATTAAAGAACAAACAACAGAGTATTCAACTCTTTATGAAGTTTAATTTGTTGTTAATTTGAAAAGAAGTTTAATTTAATGTTCGAATATGTTGGTGCTATTCATATTCATTCAATCTTTTCTGATGGATCAGGAGAAGTTAAAGATATTGCAGATGCTGCTTGTGAAGTAGGTCTGGATTATATATTTTTAACCGATCATAATACATTAAGAGCATTAAAAGAGGGGTATGAAGGTTGGTACAACAATACCCTACTGCTTGTTGGTACCGAAATTAATGATAAAGAAAATAAAAATCATTATTTAGCTTTTGGCATTGATGAAGTTTTTTCGACACGTATGCCGGCTAAAGAATACGTTACAAAAGTTGCTGAAGCAGGAGGGATAGGATTTTTAGCCCATCCGTTTGAAAAACGCTCTTCAATGGAAGAGCATCCTCCTTATCCATGGACAGAATGGCAAATTGACAATTTTACAGGAATTGAGATTTGGAACCATATGTCTGAATGGATGGAAGGACTTACAGAAGAAAACAAATACAATTCGTTTATTCATCCATTAAGTTCAATTGTTGGTCCAACCGAAGAAGCACTGGCTAAATGGGATGAATTAAGTCGATATAGAAAAGTTGTAGGTATTGGCGGAGTTGATGCTCATGCGCATAAACTAAATCTTTTAGGATTTTTTGAAGTTGAAGTTTTTCCTTATAAAGTATTGTTTAAATCAATTCGTACTCATATAATAACAAATACAAAAATACCAACAGATCCTGAATTGTTGGAATCTGCAAAACATAAGTTATACAATTCTCTTAGTATGGGGAGATGTTTTATTTCCAACTATTATTATGGCGAAGCAAAAGGTTTTAGGTTTTTTGCTGAAGACGGTAAAAAAACTTACCAAATGGGAGATACAATTCTATTTAAGGATAAAGTTAAATTACGGGTTTTACTTCCTAGCGATAGCTGTTTGATTAAGTTAATCCATAATGGTGTGAAAATAGCCGAGGTTGAAAATATTGATGCCGAGTTTGTTGTTTTTAATTCGGGGGTATATAGAATTGAGGTTTTTAGAGAAAATAAAGCCTGGATATTTTCAAATCATATTAGGATAAAAAAATAAAATTTATTAAATTAAAATTTATAATTTTTTGAAGTAATGTTTAAAAATAATTAGCGGAGTAAGCTTGTTAGCAAAGAAGAAAAAAATTACCAAAAAGCAGCTAAAAGAAGATACCTTAGTAACCTTTTATTATAAAGCTGTAAAATATTTTGATAACAATATGAAACCAATTTTGATTGTTGCCGGCTCTGTTGCAGTATTGGCAATTTTGGTTTATTTGTATATGGTTAAAACAAATAGCGATAACGATAAAGCGTCCATTGAACTAGCTCGTGTTGTATCTCTATACGAGGCTGGCTCTTATCAAGAAGCAGTTGATGGGAAAAAAGGAACTAATATTGTTGGATTTAAACAGATAGTTGATTCTTATGGTAGTACTGAATACGGCGAAATTGCAAAAGTTTATTTGGCAAATTCCTATTTTTACTTAGGCAAAGTTGAACAAGCCTATGAATTCTATAACGATTATTCCGGTGATAATGATTTATATAAAGCGGCTGCAAAAGCTGGAATTGCCGGTTATTATGAATTCAAAAAAGAATATGAAAAAGCTGCCGGAAGTTTTAAAGACGCCGCATTTGTTTCAAAAGAAAATCCATCTAACGCACAATATTTGTTAGGGGCTACTATTAATTATCTAAAAGTTAATAAAAAAGCTGAAGCAAAAGAATTAATTGAAACAATTAAAGAAGAATATAAAACTTCTGATGTTATGCGTGAAATAGAAAGATATGCTGTGTTAGTAAAAGAATAGCAGGTTCTTTCAAACCAAAAAAGTAATAAATAATAACAAAACGGAAAGCACTAAATGGCGGATACAGCAGAATTAAGAAATGGTCTTATAATGAAATTTAAAGGAGACCTTTATACAGTAGTTGAATTTCAACATGTTAAACCGGGTAAAGGCGGCGCATTTGTAAGAACAATGTTAAAAAATTTACGAACAGGTAAAGTATTAGATAATACCTTCCGTTCTGGTGAAACAATTGAAATAGTTAGAGTTGAAAGAAGAAAATATCAGTTTTTATATCGTGAAGGATCCGGTCTTGTAATTATGGATAATGAAACTTATGATCAACTGACAGTTGAAGAAACTGTTTTTGGTGATGGAGCTAAATATCTTAAAGAAGGATTTGAAGTTGAATTGCTTCTTGATGATAACGACTCAATTATTTCCGGCGATATACCTATTTTTGTTAATTTAGCTGTTATTGAAACAGAACCCGGATTTCGCGGTGACACAGCAACAAACGTACTAAAACCGGCCAAACTTGAAACAGGGGCAATTATTAGTGTTCCTTTGTTTGTTAATGAAGGCGACTTATTAAAAGTTGATACTCGAATTGGTAGTTACGTTGAAAGAGTTAAAAACTAAATAGAAAAAAATATATGGACATAAATACAATCCGTAAACTAATTAAGTTGGTTGAAGATAGTAACATTACGGAATTTTCTGTGCAGGAAGGAGACTTAAAAATTAAAATCTCCAAGAATAAAGATTCAAATGTTCTTACACAGCAAATTCCGTTTGCTAATTATACTGTTCCAAACAGTTCAACTAATGCTGCTTTTGTTAATGAGCAGAAAAATTTGGATGATATTGCTAAAATATCACAGGATGATAAACTTCATCCTATTAAATCCCCAATTGTAGGTACTTTTTATCGATCTCCTTCTCCCGGTTTACCGGAATTTGTAAAGGTTGGAGATAGAATTTCGCAGGGAACGGTTTTATGCATTGTTGAAGCTATGAAACTAATGAATGAAATAGAATCTGACGTTAGTGGAACCGTTGTTAAAGTTTTAATTGAAGATGGGTCTCCGGTTGAATATAATCAACCCTTATTTTCAATTCAAAAAGACTGACCGGAAAATTAATATGTTTAAAAAAATACTTATTGCAAACAGAGGCGAAATAGCATTAAGGATTATTCGCACATGCAAAGAGCTTGGTATAAAAACAGTTGCAGTTTATTCGGAAGCCGATAGAGATTCTTTGCATACTGTTTTTGCTGACGAAGCTGTATGTATTGGACCCCCTCCAAGTAAAAGCAGCTATTTGAAAGTACCTAACATAATTTCTGCGGCAATAATTACGGGTGCCGATGCAATACACCCAGGATATGGTTTTTTAGCAGAAAATGCCGATTTTTCGGAGATATGTTTTAACTCCAATATTAAGTTTATTGGTCCTTCCTCCGATATGATAACAAAAATGGGTGACAAGGCTTTAGCAAAACGTACAATGAAAGCATGCGGGGTACCTGTTGTTCCCGGTTCGGATGGAGCTATAACAGATATTAAAGAAGCAAAAAAAATTGCCGACGAAATTGGTTATCCGCTTATGGTAAAAGCATCTGCCGGAGGCGGTGGAAAAGGTATGCGTATTGTAAATGATGAAAGCCAATTTGAGGCTGCTTTTAATACTGCCGGTGCTGAGGCTGAAGCTTGTTTTGGAAATCCTGAGTTATATATAGAAAAATATATTGTTAATCCCCGCCATGTTGAAATACAAATTGTAGGTGATCAAGAGGGTAATGTTTTTTCGTATGGTGAAAGAGATTGCTCAATTCAAAGGAGACATCAAAAATTAATTGAAGAATCTCCTTCTCCAATTGTGGATCCCGTTTTAAGAAAAAAAATGAGTGACGCCGCTATTTTGGGTGCTACCAGCGTAAAATATGAAGGTGCCGGTACGGTTGAATTTTTAGTTGATAAAAATAAAGATTTTTACTTTATAGAAATGAATACACGAATTCAGGTTGAACACCCTGTAACGGAAATGGTAAATAATATTGATTTAATTAAGCAGCAAATTTTAGTTGCCGCAGGGCAAAGCGTTAGTATTTTACCCAAGAACCCTGTTGGACATAGTTTTGAATTTAGAATTAATGCAGAAGACCCTGAAAATGGATTTAGGCCTTCACCCGGAAAAATTAATTATTTACATTTCCCCGGAGGTTTTGGTGTTCGAATAGATTCACATATTTATGATGATTATGTGATACCCCCTTATTATGATTCGTTAATTGCTAAAATTATTGTTTGGGGAACCGATAGAATGCATGCTATAAGCAGGGCACGCCGTGCTTTTGATGAAATCAAAATTGAAGGGATTCATACAACTATTCCGTTTCATCAGATGGTATTACAAAATGAAAATTTTATTAAAGCTGACTATGATACTTCCTTTATAGATAAATTATTAACCAAATAAACGAGGAAAAAATGAACGTTTTAGATAATTTAATGTACACAAAAGACCATGAATGGTTAAAAGTTGAAGGCAATATTGGTTATATTGGCGTTACCGATTACGCTCAAGGGGAATTAGGCGACATTGTTTTTATCAGTATCGAATCTGATCTTACTGCAATTGTTAAAGGGGAAACCTTTGGTACAATTGAAGCTGTAAAAACTGTTAGCGATATGCTTGCTCCTTGTGATGGTAAACTTATTGAAATTAATCCGGTATTAGAAAATGATCCTCAATTGGTAAATACCGATCCTTATGGCGAAGGTTGGATTGTTAAAATAGAAATAACAAATCCTGCCGATTTGGATGAACTTTTAAGTGCCGATGACTATAAAGCGTTGTTGGGTTAATCCATAAATGCTTCATAATCAATCTGTTTTAATTTTAGATTTCGGATCGCAATATACACAGCTTATTGCACGCAGAATTAGGGAAATTAATGTCTATTCCGAAATTCACCCCAATAATTTCTCTATCGAAAAAATAAAAGAACTTAATCCCGTTGGAATTATTCTTTCCGGCGGACCTATGAGTGTTTACGATGATGCCTCTTTATCTGTTAACAAAGAAATTTTCGAGATGGGAATTCCTGTTTTGGGTGTATGCTATGGTATTCAGTTAATAACCAGTTTGTTTGGCGGAACTGTTGAACCGGCCGCTCAAAGAGAATATGGAAAAACAAATTTTAATGTTACAACTGCAAACGAGTTGTTTAACAATATATCTTCAACAATTAGCGTTTGGATGAGTCATGGGGATATTATTACTTCTGTTCCAAATCAAATTGAAATTATCGGTTCAACAACAGATTCTCCCATTGCCGCTATTAAAGTAAAAAATAAAAAAATTTACGGTCTGCAATTTCATCCCGAAGTTGCCCATACCGAACAAGGCGAAGTGATTATTAAAAATTTTGTTTATAATATTTGCAATTGTTCGGGTTCATGGAATGCTGAAAATTTTATTAATGAAAGTATTAACAATATTAAACTTACAGTAGGCAATAAAAAAGTTATTTGTGCTTTAAGCGGTGGTGTTGATTCCACTGTTGCTGCTATTTTAGTAAATAAGGCAGTTGGTGATAATTTAACATGCATTCATGTTGATACCGGTTTGATGAGAAAAAACGAATCGGAAATATTTGTTAAAGAATTTAAAAATAATCACAACCTTAATTTAATTTCTGTTGACGCCTCGTTGGAATTTATTTCTAAACTTGCCGGTGTTACCGAACCCGAAAAAAAACGTAAAATAATTGGTAATACTTTTATTGAAATTTTTGAGAGGGAAGCAAAAAAAATAGGTAATGTTGATTTTCTTGTTCAGGGGACTTTATACCCTGATGTTATCGAATCGGTACCTGTTAAAGGTTCATCGGTTACAATAAAAACACATCATAATGTTGGTGGATTGCCCGAAAAAATGAACTTAAAATTAATTGAACCTTTTAGGGAATTATTTAAAGATGAAGTACGCCGTATTGGTTTACAATTAAACATTTGGAATGATTTTATATTTAAGCATCCTTTTCCGGGTCCGGGTTTGGCTGTTAGAATAATTGGTGATATTACTACCGAAAAATTAGATATGCTGCGCGATGCAGACGATGTATTTATAAGCGAATTAAAAGCAACTGGTATATATAACGAAATTTGGCAGGCATTTGCCGTTTATCTTCCAATTCAATCGGTTGGTGTAATGGGAGATAACAGAACTTACGAAAATGTAATTGCGCTGCGTGCAGTTACTTCAACAGACGGTATGACAGCCGATTGGTATAAATTTGATTATAATATTTTGGATAATATTTCTAATAAAATTATACGTGGAGTAAAAGGTGTTAATAGAGTTGTTTACGATATTAGCTCAAAACCTCCTTCAACTATAGAATGGGAATAGTATGAATCAAAAAGAGTACTTATTTAGTAAAGCTTACGAATTTGAAAAAGAAGGGAAATTTTTACACTCTGTTCAATTATATCAAAACCTTATTGAGGATGCCGATTTTGGAAAACTTGCGGTAATTAGATTGGCTACTGTTTACGATAAAATGGAAAAAACAAATTCGGCTATTTCTATTCTTGAAAAATATATGGTAGAAATTGCCGGTAGCGATGATGAAATACGGCTTCTTTGCAGCGAGTTAATGATTAAAATTGGAATGTACAGTCAGGCAATTCAAAATATCTCGCAGCTTACCGGTGAAATTAGACCGGAATTGTATTTTTTGCTGGGAATTGCTAATTACGGTTTGAACGACTTAAATATTGCAAAGATAAATTTTAGTGAGTTTATCAGGCTTACTGAAAGTTCGGAATATACCATTGAGGCTTATTCTTATTTGGCAAATATTTCGTTAAATCAAAACGAATTGAACGAAGCAATACAATATATTGAAAAAGCTAAAGAATTAGGACAGGATAATTATGAAGTTTGGTTTACTGCCGCAAAAATTTATTATTATAAAGAAATGTTTTTTCATGCTAACGATTCAATTAAAAAAGCAATAAAAATTAAAAATAACGATACTAAATTATTGTTTTGGGCCGCAAAAATAAATTATCAGATGGGCGAATATAAAGAAGCTGAAAATATTTTAATTCCTCTATTTAACAGCGATGCCAAAGATGCTGAAATTTCAGCTTATCTCGGCATGGTTAATATCAAATTAAATAAAATTGATGTGGCTTTACGTTATTTTGAAACAAGCTTAAATATTGACCCCTTAAATCAAATTGCTATACAAAATAAACAAAAAATTGAAAACAGGTTAAAAGTAGGGAACTAATAAATATTTTTGTTGGTTAGAAATATTAGAGGAAGTTATTTTAAAAGTTAAAGAACTGCCCAATGATGATAGACCGAGAGAAAAACTTATTATCAAGGGCGTTAAAAGTTTAAGCGATGCCGAATTAATTGCAATTATATTACGCACCGGATTAAAAGGGAAAAATGTTGTTGAACTTTCCCAAGATCTTCTTAATTCGTTTGGCGGGATAAATAATTTAGCATTACAGAGTATTGATTCTTTGACAAATTGTTTAGGAATAGGGAAAGATAAAGCTGCTACAATTTTAGCCGCCTTCGAAATTGGAAGAAGATCGGTTAACAAAACAAATGTATTGTTAAATAGGATTGTTGTTGATGCCAAGATAGTAGCCGATTTTTTTATTCCCTTATTAAAAGATGAAATTAAAGAAACTTTTTGGGTTGTTTGTTTAAATGCCGCTAACAAAATTATTAAATACGAAAAAATTAGTACCGGTATTTTAAACGAAGTTGTAGCACATCCCAGAGAGGTTTTTAAGTCTGCAATTATTAATAATGCCGCAAAAGTTATTTTATTGCATAATCATCCAAGCGGAAGTATATCTGTAAGTCAACCGGATGTTTCTTTAACTTGCAAACTTAAAGAAGCTGGGGATATAATAGGAATTTCGATTGTTGACCATATTATTGTTGCAGGTAATAGTTTTGTTAGTTTGAAAGATAAAAAGGTGTTTTAATGCATTTTTTTTACGTAAAAAAATGCATATTTATATAAATTGGTACATATTTAATAAAAAATTTATTATATTATAATTTATAATTATTCACAAATAACGGAGGTCTGAATGACTAAAATAAGGAAATTCTTCCAATTAGGAATGATATTCTTATTCCTTTCTGGATTGGTTGCATGCGGTGGTGTTACCGAAGAACAATATGCCCAACTTGATGAATTGAGAGCAGAAGTAAAAGAAGTGGAAAAATCGAATAATTCTTTAAAAAGCGAAAAAACAAAACTCGAAAGAGAAATTGCTGAAAAGAATTCAAAGTTAGATCAATGCGAAAAAGAAAAAGCTGAAACAAAAGCTAACTTGCAGAAAATAGGAAATTAACAGGAGAATATGATGAGAATACTAAAAAGTTTGTTATTGGTTATTTTATTCTTTTCTGTTAATTTAGTTGCTCAAACACGTGAAATGACAGAAGAAGAATGGCAGAATGAAGTTAATAGTCTTACACAAAAGAAAACTACTTTAACTAACGAAGCTACTACTTTACAAAATGAAGTTAAAGAACTAAAAGCTAAAGATTTAGCTTTGCAAACATACGAAAATTGTATGGATGAACTTTATACTATTATTGGTGCAACAAAATCTGATATTGATAATTTTAGAACCAAAGTTAATACTTTAAATGGTAAAATCGAAAAACAAGAAGGTCCTAAAAATGATAGAGTTGCTGAATTAAATGAACTTAAATTAAGCAAAATTGGTGCCCTTCCTGAATTTTATAATAAAGTTCATGTCGAATTACCAAGAAAATTAGAAGCTTGGGTTGAAGCTCCTACAGAAATTAATTATACTGTTATAAAAGGCGATTGTTTATGGAACATTGCTAAAAAACCTGATCATTATTCAAATGCTTTTGCATGGCCAAAAATTTATGAAGCAAACAAAGATCAAATTAAAAATCCTAATTTGATTTATCCTAAACAAATCTTCAAAATTCCTAATTTGACTGAAGAAGAAAAAGCTAAATATGACAAAATTAAACAAAATTATAAACCTGCTCCTCCAAAACAGACAACAGTTAATTAATTTTTGTTCTAATTGTATTTAAGAGTTTAAGCCCTTTTTAATTTATTAATTAGGGCTTTTTTAATTTTATATGAGGTAACTTGCAAATAGAAAAAATTTTAAAGCTCGAAAAAATTGATATGCTCTCTTTTTTAGGCATGAATGATTGTAATATTAAACCTCTTGAAAGTCGATTTAGCACTTCTTTAACATTTAGAGGCGAAAATGTTTACATAAAAGGTACAACTGAAGAAGTAAATACTGTTGAACGCACCTTGAAAGAAATGATTTATATTCTTAATACCACAGGCAAACTTCGTACTGCTGATGTTGAAACAATTTTAGACTTAGCCGAAGATGGTAAAGCACCTATTGTTAAAGATTATGACAATATTGTATTATATACTAAAAAAGATGTGATTAGAACTAAAACACCTAACCAGATAGAATATTATAAAATGGTTATGGAAAATGATATTTGTTTTGCTATTGGGCCGGCCGGAACCGGAAAAACCTATTTGGCGGTTGCATTTGCAATTGCCGCATTAAAAAAAGGAATTGTAAAGCGAATTGTATTAGCAAGACCGGCAGTTGAAGCAGGTGAAAATTTAGGTTATTTACCGGGAGATTTTAGAGAAAAAATTGATCCTTACTTGCGCCCATTGTACGATGCCTTACAAGATATGCTGCCGGCAGAACAACTTGGCAATTATCTTGACAAAGGAGTTTTAGAGATTGTGCCTTTGGCATTTATGCGCGGCAGAACATTAAATAATGCTTATGTTATTCTTGACGAAGCACAAAATGCTACCAGCATGCAGATGAAAATGTTTTTAACACGATTGGGTCCAAACTCAAAATCTATAATAACCGGTGATATAACTCAAATAGATCTGCCCGATAACGTCACAAGCGGCTTAGTTCAAATACAAAGCGTGCTTGGCAGCGTTGATGGAGTTGGCTTTATATATTTTAACAAAAACGATGTAGTACGCCACAAGCTTGTTAAAGACATTATAGAGGCATACGATAATTTTAAAAATGGGAACGGCTAATCAAATTGTTTAGCTTCTTCCCAATATATATCCATCTCTTCCAGATTTGAATCGCTTAAATCTCTTCCGGTTTCTTTTATCTTTTTTTCAACATATTGAAAACGTTTAATAAATTTTTCGTTAGTGCGGCGTAAGGCGTTTTCGGGATTTACTTTTATAAAACGCGAATAATTGGTTAAAGCAAAAAATAAATCACCCATTTCTTCTTCAATTTTATTTTCATCACCGCTTGCTTCGGCTTCTCTTAATTCGTTAAGCTCTTCTTTTACTTTTGCCCAAACATCATCTTTATTGCTCCAGTCAAAACCAACTTTGGCAACCTTCTCTTGTATTCTATATGCACGGTATAAAGACGAAAGAGCTTTGGGAACACCCTCTAAAACAGAATCTCTTCCTTCTTTGAGTTTTATAAATTCCCAATTACGCATTATATCTTCGTTATTGTTTACAATTGTGTCCGAAAAAACATGCGGATGACGACGTATCAGTTTTTCCGAGATGGAATCAATTACATCATTTATATTAAAGTGGTTGTTATCTTCTGCAATTGCCGAATGAAATACAATGTGCAGTAACAAATCACCAAGTTCCGATTTTAATTCGTTATAGTTTTTTTTATCTATTGCTTCAACAGCCTCGTAAGCTTCTTCTAAAGTTGCGGCTTTAATAGAATCATTAGTTTGGTCTTTATCCCAAGGGCACTCTTCGCGTAGTTTACGCATTATATCTACTAAATTTTTAAATTTGTTGCCGGTCATATTTTATAATCCAAATAAGTTAATATGTAAAAATAGCAGAATGTTTATTAAAATTAAATATAAATTTATTATTAGTGTAAAATGCCTTATATTTGTAATGTCATTAAAAAATATTTATATATGGAGATTATATGAGTTTTGTAAAGAAAGCTGAAGAATTAGGAATTACAATTCCGGAACCTGCTAAACCGTTAGCATCATACATTCCGGCAAAAGTATGCGATAAGTATGTATTTACTTCCGGTCAACTTCCTTTTATTGCAGGCCAACTACAATTTACAGGTAAAGTTGGTGTAGAAGTTTCGTTAGAAGATGCTCAAAAAGCAGCTGAAACTTGTGCAATTAATTGTTTGGGTGCTATTAAAGCAGCAGTTGGTTCAATTGACGCAATTGATCAGATTGTTAAATTAACTGCATTTGTTAACTGTCCGGCTGATTTTACAGATCAACCTAAAGTTACTAACGGTGCATCCGATTTGTTAGGTAAAATATTTGGTGATGCCGGTAAACATGCACGTAGTGCTGTTGGTGTTAATGTATTACCATTAAATGCACCTATTGAAATTGAAATGATTGTTAAATTAAAGTAATTATTTTAGAGTGTTTGATTGAAAAGGAAACATATTTATTTTAGCTTTTGTATAAAATAAACAGAATACCTAAAGGTTAATTATGAAAAATTTATTTCTAATAGTTTTTATTCTTTTTTCTATTTCAGGTTACGCTCAATTTCGCGACCAGAGTAATAAAGTAGATATTAGAGGAAGCATTATTAATAATAATCCTTCTCAAAGTTTTTTAGGTTTTATTAATCCTAATAATTTTTCAATGAAACACTCTATTGGTTTAAGTTATGCAACTTTTGGTAATAATGCCATAAGTATGGGAGTTTATACCAATAGTATGATGTACAAATTTAATGATAAACTTAATATTCAGGTTGATGCAAGTTTAGTTAACTCGCCATATAGTTCGTTTGGTACCGAGTTTTCAAAACAAATTAACGGTATATATTTAAGCCGCGCTCAAATTAACTACCAACCCTCAGATGATGTTAGGTTTACGGTTAGATTTTCTCAATCTCCGTATAGTAGTTATTATAGTCCTTATGGTTTTAACAGATTTTCATCGTTTTATAATGACGATGATTATTTTTTTGATAGATAATTTCATAATTTAATATAGAATAGATTTGGTAAAGGGTTCAAATACAAACCAAGATAACAGCAGTAACATTAGCTTTAAAGCCAGCACGGTAAATATTACACTTAATGTAATTATTTTCTTTTTAGCCGCGGTAATAATTTATCTAATGTATTCAATATTTATAAAAATTAGCGGAAATGAACCGGTAAACAAATCCGAAAATTTAGCTCCATCGGAAATCATCCAGGTAGAGGTGCTTAATGGGTGTGGTCTGGCCGGTGTGGCTGATAGGTTTACCGATTATTTACGTAATAATAACTGTGATGTTGTTAATGTAAGTAATTACAATTCGTTTGATATGAATAATACAATTGTAATTGATAGAATTGGCAACAGAGCAAATGCCGAAAAAACGGCTAAGCTGCTTGGGGTAAAAAAGGAGCATGTTATTCAACAAATTAATACCGATTATTTTGTTGATGTAACTGTAGTTATAGGGAAAGATTGTAATGTTTTAAATCCACTAAAATAGGAATAAAATTGGATTCAGAAAATTTAGTTAATAGAATTGGCGAACTGATTCTTGCAAAAAAAGGGCACGACGTTAAAGTGCTTGATTTGCAGACGGTTACTACATTTACCGATTATTTTATAATTGCTTCGGCAGATTCCGACACGCATGTTAAAGCCATTGCTGACGGCATTGAGGATGTATTAACAGACGAAGAAGGAATAAAATGTTTGCATAAAGAAGGTTTTACAGGGTTAAATTGGGTTTTATTAGATTATATTGACGTTGTTGTGCATATCTTTTTAAAAGAAGCACGCGGTTTTTATAATTTAGAAAAGCTTTGGGGCGATGCTCCTGTTAGAGTTATTGAGGACGAAGAATAATTAAGTTTAATCCTATCTTTTTACTGTGGTGAAAAATTGAAAAATTATCTTGAAAATTTGTTTATACAACTTTCCAATAAATTAGAATATATTAAAGAAGAAATTTTAATTTTAAACGTGCCCAATAATCGTCTTCAAGGTGATTACTCATCCAATATTGCTATGCGGTTGAGTAAAAAACTTAAAAGAAATCCCCGAGATATTGCTACTGAAATCACTAATGTTTTGCTTGTGTTAGCTGACAAGGATGTATTAGCAGACGTAAAAATTGAAGGACCGGGATTTATAAATTTCTTTTTTACACCCGGTTTTGTTGCAAGCGTTGTAAAAAAAGTAGCTGAAGCCGGAATTAATTTTGGCAGAAGTGAAAAATACAACGGTAAAAAAGCAATGGTTGAATTTGTTTCTGCAAATCCTACCGGCCCTCTAACAATTGGGCATGGTAGAAATGCGGTTGTAGGTGATACTTTTGCTAATATGCTTGAAGCAATAGGGTATGATGTTACACGCGAGTATTATTTTAATAATGCCGGAAGACAGATGCGTGTTCTTGGCAATTCAGTTAAATTCCGCTATTTGGAATTACTTGGACAAACAATTGAATTTCCCGAAGATCATTACCAGGGCGAATATATTAAAGATATAGCCCAACAGGTATTAAATGATAATGGAGATAAGCTTATTGACGAATCACCTGAAGGAATTTTTAAGGATTATGCCGAAAGAATAATTTTTGACGATATTAAAAATACACTTGGCAATATTGGTATTAAGATGAAGTCGTTTTATAATGAAAATGATCTTTATACCGAAAAAAGAATTGAAAAAGTATTGGAAATGTTTAAAGCAAAAAACCTTTCTTACCAAAGTGAAGGAGCTACCTGGTTAAAACTTTCCGAACTTGGAAACGAACAAGATAAAGTGATAATTAAATCTACGGGCGAACCTACATATAGGCTGCCTGATATTGCATATCATATTACAAAATATGAACGCGGTTACGATTTAATTGTTGATTTATTTGGCAGCGACCATAATGCAACTTATCCCGATGTTTTGGCTGCTCTTAAGTCCTTAGGTTACAATACCGAAATAATTAAAGTGTTAATTCATCAGTTTGTTACCGTTGTTGCCAACGGACAAATTGTTAAAATGAGTACCAGAAAAGCCAATTTTATTACTTTGGATGAATTAATAAACGAAGCCGGACGGGATGCTGTAAGATACTTTTTTGTAATGCGCGATTTAAAAACACACCTTAACTTTGATATTGAACTTGCCAAAAAACAAACCGATGAAAATCCTGTCTTTTATTTGCAGTATGCACACGCTCGTATCTGTTCAATTTTAAGAATGACGGCCGAAAAAGAATTAAAAGCCTCTTTTGAAAACTTGCATTTATTAAAGGAAAATGAAGAACAAGATATATTAAAAAAAATGCATCATTTTGGTGATGAAGTTGAATTTGCTGCTATAAATTTTGAACCGAATAAAATTTCTAATTATTTAGAAGAATTAGCCGCTTTATTCCATAGATTTTATGCCGCACACCGAATTATCGGTTCCGAAAAAAACTTGGCACAAGCGCGTATTGCTTTAATTGTTGCCGTTCAGCAGGTAATTAAAAACGGACTAAATATTTTATCGGTTTCCGCACCGGAAAAAATGTAGAAAACAAGTTTGAGTGTTTAAGGTTAAAGTTTAAGTGGGAAAAGAATTTTGAATTTTTAGATTAAAAAAGTAATTAATATAATTATTGAAAATATAAATTGTTTCTTAATAAAAAAATGTGTCAGTTTCATATTATAAGTTTAGAAGAAATTTAGGATGTCTATAGTGGAAAGACCAGAGCAGCATATAATTGAAACTCAATCAAAGAAATTATTTGAGAGAATTGTACCAAATGAATGGGTTACGCATGAAATGCAAATTGACTATGGTATCGATTATTCCCTAGAAATATTTAAAAATAAACAAACAACTGGTAAATTCTTTTTTGTTCAACTTAAAGGTTCAATGCAGAAAATTGTAAATGATACCTTTAAAAAGCAATTTGCGGTAGAAAGTCTTGAATATTATGCGTCACTTACTTTGCCTGTACTGATAGTTTTTGTCTCAATTGAAACTGAACAAATTTGGGCAATTTGGGCCAATAAACTTTTAGAATCGTATACAATTAAAAATAAACAAAAAAGCGTTATTGTCTCATTAAATGAGAACTATCTTATTAATGAGAGTTCCTTCGTGACTCTAGAAAATGATTTGAACTCTGTGAATAAATTTGGAATAATAATCCATGCTCAGAATGAAATTGAAAAATTATTGAATGTACATATAATTAAATGGATAAAACATTTTTATGAAAATACATTCTTGATTGATAATCAATACATGCCAAATCAAATTGAATTTATTTATTCATCCTCGAAAAACAATGAGTTAAGTTTTAAAATCAAGTCAAATAGTTTCTCACAACAAATAAATATCGGCGTGATTAAGGAAGATAATCTTTATATAAATAGACCAGTGTTTAATGAAAATGATATAAATGAAATAAATAAAGATATACTAAAAATCATAGCAATTTGTTTTGCAAAATATGATATTCGTGGCTCATTATTGATTTTACGAAATCTTATCAATTATGGTAAGCTAATTTCTCACGATGATTATATGTCCCTTGATCCAGTTGGTTTGTTGCAACAAGCAAAAGCAAAAAGAGAAATTGAATTATTTAATGCAATTATGAAAGAAATTATTGATAAAAATCTTCATAGTTTTTATCTTTTCTTTGATTTGGCATATTTTATAGTTGATCCGGAGTCAAAAGAATTTAAAAAATATCGTGTGGAAAACCTTACCAGATTAATTGAAAAATCTAATGAGATAGAAATAAAAGGGCTTTGTCACTATAATATTGGTAATATACTTAAAACAGAATCAGATGGTTTTAATACTTTAGAACATTATTTCAAGGCAAGAAGAATTTATCCTAATTATAAAAAAAGGGCCTATTGGTGGAAAGAAGTAGCAGGATTGTTATTCTCTAAGAAGCACTACAAATGTGCTGAAAAATTCTATCTAAAATCTTTAGAAATTAAAGAAAGTACAACTGAAGAACAATACATTAGAATCGAAAAAATTTCACCACAAGAGAATTATTTAGTTTTAGCTCTTTTAGGTGATTGTTTATTCTTCCAAGGTAAATTTAGAGAAGCAAATAATTGGTTCTCTAAATATTTTAATATCACAAATTCAAATAATTCTGAATGGTTGCTTAAAAATAGTATTTGCTTGAAATTTATAGAGTTAGGTTTTAACGAAGAAAAAATCGATGAACTTAAATCTATGGAGTTTTTTGAATCAGCATATACTTTAACAACAATGGATGGTAATATTGGGGAAATAATTATTCTCCTAGAAGCTTCTATTGAACTCAATCCTCTTAATGGAGGAGCATGGTTCAATTTAGGGGTAGCCTTGAATCAACAAGAAAAGTATGAAAAAGCTTTGCTAGCTTTTTTAATTACTGGAATAATTCAGGATAATGATACAGAAGCACAATTTAATGCATTAGTCCTTGCATTTAATTTAGGAGATTGGTCTTTGTTTCAGACACTTATAACATTTATATTGGCTAAGCATGGTGAAAAGGTCGAAAATGATTTGTCTGATTATATTATGAAAAATGATATGTCTTTTGAGCATAAAAAAAAGATTATTAAAGCATTCTGTGAAAGCATTGAAGCAATAAGATCTGCGGGTTAATATTCTTGGTAAAGTTAAATGGTCGTTTGATTGGATCGTCAATATAGTTACTTGTTTTTAGATGTACCCCCCCCATTTGTCTACACTGTGTATAGATAATTATTTCTTAAGGCACAATTAGTGGCAATTGCATACAATGTCTTAATTGTTTTTCACCCCTGATGCTGTGTATTATACTAAAATAAATTGTCGTATCACTGATACGACAATTTCAAATTCAGGGAATATTGTGGCAAATTGCATTATCCTACGTAAGTTTTTCTCGGAAAATGAAGATCCGTATTCGCTTTCCGGTTGTTGCTACAATGAAGAAATAATTTGTTTACCATATTCTGCCCGCTTATATTGTAACACTTCTTCATTAATTTTAGCACCTATTTGCCAATAGAACATGCTCATTTAGGCATTTACCGATAGCGCAAGTTCTTGTTTGCTTTGTTCAATAAGCTGTTTAACTACTAATAAAAGACTATTAATTTCTAGCTCTTTGCTCATTGTTTTTCACTCTAAAAAAAATATTTAATGTCTGTATCTTGTTTTAAAATCTGTTAGAAATATAATTTAGCAGAAAGAACAAATTCTTTTGGTGAATTATCAATATATATATAAAGATTATCCGGTTTCACAATTATGGCATCCACTAAACATTTAACCATTTATCTTAAACTTTTTATTGTTTTTATTTTATAGAAAAATCCTTTAATGAAGAAATAGTTTTTCGTAATAATATTTCGGAATGGCCTGTAACAATATAATCTTTTAATTCGCCAATAATTTCATAACCATTGCGTAAATAAAGTCTTTGTGCATCTTTATTAAAAGAAGAAACACACATAAAAACATTTGGCGTTTCCGAAAAAATTCTTTTTTCAGCATGGTCAATTAAATTAGTGCCAATTCCTTTGTTACGAAACTTATGGTCGATACAAATAGATTGAATATATCCAATGAATGCGCCTTGCATATTGAGAATGGAAAATCCAACAATGGTTTCATCAATAGTAGTAACATAAACTTCACGTGAGGAATCCGTTATTATTTTTAATGCTGATTCATAATTTCTTTCTAATGTAATCCATGGTTCAGTATCTGCCATCATTTTTGCGCAAATTTCTGCCTCGGCTATTGAATTGAGCTTTTTTATTTGTAGGTTATTATTTTTATTCATATTGTGCCAAAGTTATTATTTGTTTAAATATATTTAGTAATGTATCAATAATCAATTCTAAAAATAATCCTTTTAAATTGTAGTTTATTTAAAACAAAAAAACCGCAGTTAATTTTATTTAACCACGGTTTTTAATTTATAATTCACAATTTATAATTCACAATTATTTTATCATCATCATTTTTTTAATTTGTATAAAACTTCCTGCGTGCATTTGGTAATAATAAACACCGCTGGAATAATTAGCAGGATTAAATTGAATTGAATAAAATCCGGGTTCGTAACTGCTATTAACCAATTCTTCAATAATCTGGCCAAGTGAATTAAATACTTTAATACTTACGTTAGATTTTTCAGGTATGCTGAAATTAATAGTAGTACTAGGATTAAACGGATTAGGATAGTTTTGTTCGAGACTAAAAGTACTTGGAGCTAAAGTTGCTTCAATAGTTTTAGAATAAGCATAACTTCCGTCAAAATCAATTTGTTTTAGTCTGTAAACTACATTACTGCCTTTAACGTTTGTTAAATTGTCTAAATATTGATAAGTATGACTGTCGGTAGATGTTCCATTACCTTTAATAAAAACAACATTTTTCCAATCTTCATTATCACATTTGCGTTGTAATTCAAAACCATTGTTATTGGTTTCGGTAGCTGTTGACCAGGATAGTTGAATATTATTTCCTTTAGGCACTGCTAAAAATGAAGTTAATTCAACAGGTACAACACTCCCTACTGTTAACTTAATTGGAACTATATGGTTTACACTATTTGGATCATTGGTTTTAATAACCAAATCCATTTTATAAACACCGTCAATCAAATCTGCGGTACTAATATTTAAGTTTACTTTTGCAGAATTTCCGTTATAAACTAATGCGGTTGGATAATTAATAGATAACCATTCCGGTTCGGCACCAATTTTAACCGCCAAATTTGGTTTTACATAATTTGCATCTTTAGCAATTTGTAATCCGTCTGTTCCTATATGGTTTTCTATACCAACAGTACAAGAATTTAATGTAGTAGTACAGTTTGAGTAGTAGTACATTATTTTACCGTTTGAGTACAATACTATTTGGTAGTTTAATACGCCTGTTGTAGATGTACCGTATTTTTCCCAATTATAATATTGAATTGTTAATTTGTTAGGCTCTTGTTTATAAAAAACTTTACCTGTTGTTTTACCGTCAAGGTCATCCCAAAATGGAGAAATAAAATTATTTGGTTCAGCAGAACCCGGAATAGCTACATTTGAATAAGAACTAGTGCTTGGTAAACTAAATGTAATATAACCATTGGAACTGGCATAAACGGTTGAATAAATATTTCCATAAAACTTAAAATTAAATCCTAAATTAATAGTTGTATATCCTTCATCTTTTGCACTATAAGTTCCGGTTGCAACCCAATTTGTAGCTTCAGTTCCGGTTGTTGATATATCATTCCATTCAAAAGCCGGTCCGTTGGAATCGTCGCTATCAATCCATTCGTAACCAAAAGTATCCGGTCCGCCATGGGCTTCAATACTTATTCCTCTTACTTCAGTTGGATTCTCTTTGTTATAAGATTCAATAGCGGCAGTATTGTTAATTGCAGGTGTTATATTTACTTTTATAACATTTTCAGGGAAAGTGCTGTTGGTCATCTCGACAGAAAAACTTAAAGTAGAAGCATTGGCTGAACCGTTACCTACCATTAACGAATCGGTTAAACTGTTGCCTGCTATGGAAGTATAAACCAAACTATCGGCTGAACAAGTCATTTGCGGGGCTGCTAAAGTAGTTCCTGAAATTACATTTGATATATCTGATACATTTCCCCAAATATCAACTGATTTTATAGCAAAATAATGTGTAGCATTAAAACCTAAATTATTAAATTCATAAGTTTTTAAAGAACCTGCAACATCTCCGTCACCGGAAATAATTGTTGATGAAGCAGCATCAAAATTGCTGTTTGTAATTGGTGAAGTTGAAGAACGTAAATCGTAACTGATTATTCCTCCAATTGAAGAATCAATAGGAACAGACCAAGAAACTGAAATTGCGCCTGATAACGGTTCAATTGTATTTAAATTTGTAATTGGAGTAGGGGCTGTTGAATCGGGATTTAAACCAAAAGTCAATAATGTAGAACAGTCACCAAAAATATGATATTGTTCCATCATTTTTAAGCCTTCACCCGTACTGCCGCCGTTTATATCCATTGCGTACATTAAACCGCTTATACAAACACCACCGACAGTCATTTTTTGGCGGGTAGTTAATAATACCATCGATTGTTTTTGCATATCGCAGGGAGGTTCCCAGCTTGCATTTGTTGATGCACCAAAAGCACCAACTGCACCTTTGGGGGTAGTCATGTCACCGGCGCGTAACCAAGCTTCTTCCAAACATTCGGTTAAAGTAAAATCACCGTTTACGCAGGCAACATCATAAATAAATGGATTTTTGTAGCCGTTATTCAAAGCATTAACAGAAGAAACACTAAATCCTGTTGTGCTCCATGAAGTACCCGAACCATGTCCAATATAATTGATAATACTTCTTCCTTCGTTAACATTTGTTGTAACTGTTGAACTTGTTGCACCCGGATCGTATGTTTGATCAACTGAGGTAAAATGCATATCATTTAACAACATAGTTCGTAATTCATTACAGCGTTGCCAGTCGGTTGGTGTACCTTCATCACTAGCTATGCCAACACCTTTTAAATACCACGAAGCGTTTGTGCCTGTGTATGGAGAAGTTTCGTAACGTTTTATTTTGTCTAAAATATAAGTTAAATTAGTTGCGCTTTTAGGGGAGATTCTGGAAATAAATGCGTCCGGATATGCATCAGTTCCTGCTAATTTAACATAACAAGGATCGGATGGAGCTCCTTCGTAAACACCGCTTAAATAAGGAATTTCCGAAGCTTCTCCAATAAGAATAATGTAGGTTACACTTTCCTCTGAGTTATAAATATTTTGTATATACGTCTTTAGTGCCGCTGCACCTGTTCCTGTTTCGGTTGGGTATTTTGCTAATAAAGTTGGTGTACCTTTGCTGATTTTCCAGTTGTAAAAAGGAATTATTTGATCGGCATAAGTTTGATTATATATAATTAATAATCTGCCCGGTTCAGGAATAAAATTATATTCTAAACCATTATTACCATAATTGGCAAATAATGTTTGATATACATCGTTAAATTCTTTAGTAACTCCTTTAAATGTAGAATTTCGTATTAAAGGATTTTCAGCGGTCCGGCTGTTATCGTTAAATATTTCAACAACTAAACGAGTACATATTTTAAGCTGTTTTTGAACAGGATTATATTGTATAGGATTAAACTGCATTGTAACGCCGCGTAAATTGCGTACTACATAAGGCGGACTTAACAAAAAATTTGAAGAGGGGAAAAATTCATCAGTCTTATAAGTATTTGAAAACGTATATTCAACCGATTCGGGGTCTATATTTCGTGTAAAATTACCCTTTGAAGGTGCTAATGAAGTTAATGTTTGTGTAACATAATCAGTATATAATACGCGGTATGTAGTTGCTTTATCATCCGAAATTATTATACTTTTACGTAAAATTGGTAAATCAGGGTTTCCTTTTTCTAATAATTGATGAGAATTTAAAGCCGAAATAGAATAATATTCTTTTCCTTTAATTAAAACTTTTTCAGTATTGTAACTATAAAAATTAAATTCAACTTTTGTAGAATTTCCATCAGTCGAAAGAATCCTTACATCAACACCCGAAGAACCGTCTTTTAATACAATCGTTTCTCCAAAAATGGAAGAAAATCCTACTGCAAAAAAAAGAATAAACAATAATGTTATTTTAATAGGTGAGATAAAAAGGTATGTTGGTTTTTTCATAAAAAATACCCGTTAAATTGAATAGATAAATATTAATTAATATTAAAAACTTAAATTAATTAAAATTACACTTTTAATCTACTTAAACGTTTATTTTTAACAAATTTATTATTTTATTTTACTAAAACATCAATTCATTTTGTTGATTAAGTAGAAATTTGTTTATATCAAACAATTTTTGTAACCACTCAAATAAAACTTTGGAGTATTTAATAATAAATGATGCTGCTGCTTGAAGAGGAGGCTTTTACTTGTCATTTCATTTTTTTAAGGTTCCAATTTAGTTTGCAAATAATTAAAATTACATGTTGATGATGGAAAAGTCTTTGAAACTTAATAATTCTATACCGGTTGATAGTGTGATTGCTGTCACCACAAATAAGGGGGTGAAAAATAATTATTGACATTTAGCACTGTTTTTACTAATTTATTACCCAAGTATAAATTAGTAAAAATTAAATTGTTTTAATATGATTTATAATAAGGGAGGTCCTTTGATGAAAAAGAATTATTTACTTTATATATTCCTTTTTCTGGCAAATTTTTGTTTAGCACAAACCGATAGTTTAATCTCCAAATTGTCCGGTTTTGAATCAACGGATTTAACATCCCAATTAATTTATCAAATAGATTATAGGAATTTGGGCACTTCATTTGTCAGCCATAGAGGTGACTATTATCATTTTGATACATATAGTTATTCCGATTCAGTAATATTTCCGGACTTTTATGAATATTATGTCACCTATCCTTTCGTAGATGCTGTAAGTGTTACCGGTTATGTCTTTTTTAATAATAATCCTAAAAAATATATATATTCTGTAGCGGGTAGTTCTGCTGATGCTTATGGAGCTATAAGAAGATATGATAATCCCATGGTATTCTGGACTTCAAGTTATATTGATAATATATTTACTGAAAGGAGTGATACTAATAATATTTATGCTGTAGATGGACGGTCTATTATTAAAAGTACAGATGGTGGTTATACGTGGCCGGATTGGACTACTCCAAATGGAATTTCAATTGGCTTTATTTTTTATTCAGCTTCTCCGGTAGCAGTAAATATTATTTTTGGTTATAATTATCTACATCAGCTCGTTAAATCAATAGATACAGGAAAAACCAATACTGTTGTTTCAACTGATTATTGGGAATATAAGGATAAAATATATTTTGATGCAAACACTATTTGTATGTATGGAATTAGAGGAAATAAATTTTATACTTCAAAAAATAACGGTGATACATGGCAATATGTTAAAACTTTTGATAAAGCACCGCTTTTTTCAAATGATAAATTTACTCCCGGTTTAATATATTTGGCTGATGGTAATAAATTGTATAAAAGTACTGATTATGGCCAATCAATAACTTTTGTTAAAGAATTTGAACAAATAATTAGAGGGATATATAAAAAATCGGGTGAAAATATTGTATATGTTGCTTTACGAGACAAAATAATTAAATTTAGCGAATTTGGTAGTGAAGTTGTTTTGCAAAAAGGAATACAAAACACCTTAGACATGTTTCCTCTCAAGCCTGGCAACAAGTGGATATATTATACTTCGGGAGATTGGTATGATACAGGGTATAATTTTTATTCGGAATATTTTAATGCAAAAATACTTGATGAAACTGAAATTATTGACGGTAAAAAATATTTTGTGATGGTATATGAAAAAATGCAGGGAATTGATTATCCACCGTATGAATCAAAACATTTTTATAGAATTGATACAATAAACGCAAAAATTTACGATAGATATGACTATAAAAGTGAAGAAACATTGTTATACGATTTATTTTTGCCTGCAAACTACACTTATTTTGCTAATGGTGGTAATTGCAGTTTAACGGTAAGCGATACAATTTTATTTGGAAAAAATAGAAATCAGTTTTTATTTTCATTTACAGATCTTCATGGAATGAATCATAATCTTGCACAAGGTCTCGGATTGGTATATAAAGATTCGTACTGGGATTTTGGAGAAAATAAAGTAATGTTAAAAGGATGCATTATTAATGGAAAAGCCTATGGCGATACAACTACTCGCGTATCTGTGAAGGGTGAGGAGCAGGGGTTAGCCCGGGAATACCAATTATTACAAAATTACCCTAATCCTTTTAATCCAAGTACTGTTATAAATTATCAAGTAGCAGAAGTAGGATTAGTATCATTAAAAGTATATGATATACTTGGAAAAGAAATTACTACACTTGTAAATGAAGAGAAAACTCCGGGAGCATATCAAGTTACTTTTAACGCTAAAACTGCAAACAATGTTAAAGAATTAAGCAGTGGTGTTTATTTTTATACATTAAAAACAGGGAATTTTACTGAAACTAAAAAAATGATTTTAATTAGGTAAAGGAGTAAAAAATGGAAAAACGGATATTACTGGTGTTATTTTTATTAGGTACAAGTTTTATTTTTGCTCAGAACGGTCTTGTAATTACAAATTTAAGCGGTTTTGAATCGCCTGATGGTCATACTCAGTTAGTTTATGGGACTGAAGATGGTATTGGCTGGGGTCAATGCTCCGTTATTTCTTATAACTATTACCATTTTAATACTTTTAATCAAACTGATTCTGTTATTTTTATGGGTGGCAGACAACTGTTTTTCCCCGGAGAAGAGACTGAAATTGTTAAAGACTTCGGATTTTTTAACAATGATCCGCAAAGACATATGCATGTACTCCAATGCTCCAGTTATGATCCTGACGGAAGACTATATCGTTATAATTCGGAATATCCTGTTTTTTGGGCGTTTGTAATGGATGGCTTTTGGATTGATAAAAATAAGCAAAATATGTGTTATCTTGCTGCCGATTATCAAATATTTGTAAGCAGCGATTCGGGTTTAACTTGGCCCGGTCCTAATTATGCGCCAATCGGTATTCCTTTAAGTTTTGATTATATTGGTGGCAATCCATATCACGCCGGGATGATTTTTGGTGAAGAAAACATGAAATTATGTAAATCAGTAGATACAGGGAAAACTAATATAGTTGTTGAAGGAACTTATGGTTGGAGAGCCTGGAATACAAAAATGTTTTTTAATAATGATAATTTACATATGTATGCTTTGTCCGATAATACTCTGTTCGTTTCTGCAAATGGCGGAGAACCTAATACATGGCAGCAAGTGCAAACTTTTGATGCTCCCGTATCAATATCTATTGATAATAAAGTCCCCGGATTGGTTTACATTGCCGGAGGGAGAAAGTTATATAAAAGTACAAACTATGGCGTAACTTTTACTCAAATTAAAGAATTTGAGAAAATTATTAAGGGTATTTATAAAAAACCATTAATGGACTGTTTGTATATTGCATTTGCTAGTTCAATTGTTAAATTATCAAATACCGGTTTAGAAATAGTTAATCAAAAATCTGTAAGAGGTTTTTTAAGCATGCTCCCGCTTAAAGTTGGTAATAGATGGTTTTATAACAATTCAGGGTATAATGCTGAATACATTAACGGGCAGTTATTCCCAATCTATTTTAGCGGAAATTATGAGTTAAAAATATTAGAAAAATCGACTATTAATAATTTATGGTATTATAAATTTTCAGATAGCAGTTATATAAGAATTGATTCAACAGCCGGGAAAGTTTTTAAAAAAAGCAATTATAGTGCAGATGAACATCTTATATATAATTTAACGGCAGTTGATGGTGATTTCTACTTTTGTGAGGATGGTTATAGACTTAGTTCCGTGAGAGAAAAAGATACAGTTATGTTTGATGATTTACGTAGAATTAAATTATTTAATTATGAATCACTTAGTATTAGCTGGCAAAAATTAGTTCAGGGTATTGGATTGTTATCCCAATACGAAAGTTGGGATTTTGGCGAATGTTATACAACTTTAAAAGGCTGTGTAATTAATAGTATTGTTTATGGCGATACTACGCTAGTTTCCGTTAAAGAAGGGGAGCATGGTATTGCAGCCAATTATGAATTATCTCAAAATTACCCTAATCCCTTTAATCCTAGTACTGTTATAAATTATCAAGTAGCCGAATCAGGATTAGTATCATTAAAAGTATATGATATACTTGGAAAAGAAATTGCTACACTTATTAATGAAGAGAAAGCTCCGGGAGCATATCAAGTTACTTTTAACGCTAAAACTGCAAACAATAGTAAAGAATTAAGCAGTGGTGTTTATTTTTATACATTAAAAACAGGGAATTTTACTAGAACAAAAAAGATGATTTTAGTAAGATAATTTTTAATAATTGACCCAATTATAAATATATTTATATGGAAGCCGGTATCTATAATTAATTAAATAAATTATAACTATTACTTAACTGTTAAGGCCATATTCAATTAAAACTGAATGTGGCTTTTTTATTTATAATTAAAAAGTTTAAGTGTAATTGCCGAACAATATTATTTAGTGATTGCTATAACTAAAAATAATATAATAAGTTAAGTGATAATATTGAAATTTTTTGCAAAATTAAACGCAAATATTTGGGAGCACAACAGTTGAAAAATTTTTATAATTTAATGAAAAATATAGCGTTAAGGAACTAAAATAAAAATAATATTAGATAAAGTATATAACATATTATAATACAACTAATTAAAGGATTTTCTTTTTCTGTTGGATAACCACAAGTTAAATAATATACAAAGAAAATAATAATTACTTAATTTTGTAATTATTTGATATTTTTAGAGAATTCAGTTTAACAAAAAAGTGTAACCGGTTATATTATTTATAATTAAGGGTAATTGTTATTGGCTGGGGGTGTGAATGTTTAGTTTTAAGTATGGTTAAAATAGGATATAGTTTTACTTGATAGAATGCTAGAAAACAGACTGTTTTGAAATTGAGAAAACAAGAAGACTATGATAAAAAAACGTGGAACTCCGCTAGTGGATGTAGCATGAGTCTGATTTTTGAAATCCCCTACTACAATAATCCTCTCTCGCTAAACATATAATCAACCGTAAATTACTAAATACTAATATGTAATATTTTGACTTTTGAGACAGCCCCTCATTGGAATAGTGGTGGTGTGTATGGTTACAGACATGACATAAACATATTGTAAGGCTCTTTATTGTAGCATATTATGGTATATTTGTTAATCCCCAAGGGATAACATTTTTATAGCAAAACAAAAAACCAAGGATAAAAACCCCGAAGGTGGTGATATTGTTTTCACAAAAAATAGAATGCAGATTACACAGATTTTACAGATTTACACTGATTTTTAATTCTTAAATCTGTGGTTATCTGCCAAATTTGTGTTATCTGTGTTAAAAAACAAAAAATAGAACGCTGATAACGCAGATATTACAGATTTACACTGATTTATAATTCTTAAATCTGTGGTTATCTGCCAAATTGATGTTATCTGTGTAAAAAATAAATTGTCTGAACTATGATCTTATGCCAAACAGATAACAAGATATTTGGGAAAACAGTTATTTGGCAATATTGCCAGTTCGGTTTTTAATACAAATATTTCTTTGTTTCTAAAGTTAAACAGACCGTATTAAAATTTGGGTAAAAATAAAAAAATGGCTATTTTGTTAACAAAAACAATGTCACCCTTTTAGGGTTTTGTGTTTATTTTTCTGCTTTTGCTATAATCATGTCATCCCTCCGGAATTGTATGATACCACGTAAAGTATTATTCTATAAGGCATTAACGTGTATTTATTACTTGGCAGCACAGACGTGCCGTGCAATGTTTGTAACCATCCGTAACACCACAAAAACCAGAACTCCGGAAGTGTTCAACTTATTAGGATATTATTTTACGATTTTGCATAAAATCCCCAATTATAACATAGTCTGGTTTTCTATCCGGCTTAATATAAACTAAACATACTGCCTAACTTGATGTCTGTTTAGTATCAGCATGTAAAATTTTACTAAATGTTAAATTTTATTTCCTCTCAAAAATTCTTCAGCGGTCATTTTTTTCTTGCCCTCAAGCTGAATTTCTAAAATTTGCAAGGTGGAATTTTTGCAGCCAATAAATATTTCTTTTTTTGTTGTAAAAACTTCGTTTGGGCTTAAATTAGTATCTTCACATAAAGCCGATTTAAATACTTTATAAATTTTGTTCTCTCTTTCAAAAAACGCACCCAGAGATGGTGATAAACCTCTAATTAGATTGTGAATAAATTTTGCCGGTTTATTCCAATCAATTCTACAAATATCTTTGGTTATTTTAGGAGCTGGTGAAGTTATACTGTTATCTTGTTCGTATGTTTTAACATTGCCGGCTTCAATTAATTCAACAGTTCTTAAAACTAAATCAGCACCCAATAAACTTAATCTGTCATGTAATGATCCAAAATTATCTTCAGGTTTAATTTCAGTCCTTTCCTGCAAAATCACATTTCCGGTATCTACGGTTTCTTTTAAGAAAAATGTAGTTAACCCTGTTTCGGTATCGCCATTTATAAGCGACCATTGAATTGGGGCGGCACCTCTATATTTTGGTAAAATTGATCCGTGCAAATTAAACGAACCAAATTTTGGAAGCAAAAAAACTTCTTTTGGCAGAATTTTAAAAGCCACCACAATAAATAAATCGGCGTTAATTTCCGTCAATTGATTAATAAATACGGGGTCTTTAAATTTTTCCGGCTGCAAAATTGGGATATTGTTTTTTACAGCATATTCTTTAATAGGAGAAAAAACAATTTTTTTCCCGCGGCCTTGTTCTTTATCCGTATTTGTAACTACTGCAGCTATTTGGTGGTTACTTTTTAATAATTTATCTAAAATGGGTACTGCAAAATCGGGTGTGGCAAAAAAAACTATTTTCATTTGTTATTCCGTAATAGGGTAATCAACATCAATTTGACGGCGTCTAATTTTTAATAATTCATCTTTTATTCGCTTTTTTACAAGCGGATCAACTCTATCGGCAATTACTTTGCCAATAAGATGATCAAACTCGTGCTGTATTACACGAGCAAAATAACCATCAGTCTCCAATTCCTGAATCTTTTCATCAGTATCCATATATTTTATTTTAATAGACTTAGGTCTTTCAACGCTTGCACGTAAGTAAGGAAGGCTTAAACAACCTTCTTCAATTTTAATAGTTTCTTCCGATCTTGATATAATTTGAGGATTAATCAATACAATCGGTTTAAATTTTTCAAAACCTTCAACAGGGCTTAAATCAATTACAATTAATGATTTATCAATACCAACCTGATTAGCGGCAAGTCCAATTCCATCCGCATTACGCATTGTTTCAAACATATCTTGTATTAATTGTACTATTGAACCATCTATATTTGTAATATCCTTTGTTTTTTCACGTAAAATTTTATCACCATAGATAGAAACAGGTAAAATTGCCATAATAACTCCATAAAAAATTATTGATTATCAATTACTACTACATCAGCACTAAAATCTTTGTAAAGATAAACCTCTGTAGCAAAAAACAACATCCTAACTAAAAATCTAAAAATAATTAACATTTGCTGAAGAATAAAGGAAATAATTAAATAATAATATGGCGAACGTGGTATTGTGCTTGCAATAATATTATATACTATACTGCCAAGTGCACCAATTACCGCAACAATAAAAAAAACAATAAAAGTTTTACTAAAATTATTTTTTATAAATACAGCAGCATTTCCCATTTCTTTTAATATTTTTTCTTTATCCGATAAAGCAATGGAAACTTTTGAATAATCGGAAATAATAGTAACAATTCCAATTAAAAAAATCAACAAAATATATCGTAATGAACGTAAAATAAAATCTGCAAGTTCCGATTCGGAATTTAAAAATATATATGAAATCAAATCTCCTAATAGATCGTTAAGTTTAAAAGCTAATGCAAAAAAGAAAAGTGAAATAAGCATTATTTTTGTAAAACGATACCAATATTTTACACAACCGTAAAAAAAATCAACCGAGTGGTTTTTATCGGGTAAATTAAAAACTGCAATTATTCCACCCGAAAAAAATGACTGAATCAATAAATACGCTCCTAGTGTACTGATTAAAACTAATGGAATTTGGCCTAAATTATTTTGATACAAATATTTAAATTGCATAAGCCAGTTAATAGTAAACTCTTCGGAAACTATACTTCCAATTGCAGAATTACTTAAGTGATCTGTTATTATGTAGTATATAGGCATGCTAACTATAAAACTTGCGGCAAAATTTGCACCCCATAATAAAAAAACAAATTTAAAATTGAACAAAACTGCTCGTACACTAGTAACAAAAGTATCTTTAAGAATTGTTTTCACACAATACTTCCCATAATCATTAATGCGTTTTGAATCCAAAAAAACCACCGGACTGCCAGTGAAAATGTAATTAAATAATTAGGACTTATTAAATATGAATTATTGGCAAAGTTAATATCCAAAAAGTTTATTCTATCGGGGTCAATTTCGGCACCAATTACTTCATTGTTTGTTGTAAAACGGAAAATTTTCCATTTTTTATCATCATTCCATTTATCATACAATGTGTCTTTTGTTGTATATAATGCTACTTTATTATAAAACACACCATCGCTAAGTCTTTCTGCATAAACTTCATATTCGTTTTTTTTAACCTTTTTTACATATTTAATTTTATAATCAAACGAAGATGAGTTATCAACTATATTGTTAAAAAACCAATTCAAATTTTCGTTCGATTTTCTTTTAACAATTTTTATAAAATCTTTACCAATAGGGTGTTTAAACTTAAAATTGTTATAATATGTTGATATCACATCGCTGAATTTTTCTTTACCTAAATATTTTTCCAAAGCAAGTAACATTAATTCGGGTTTTATTGTTGACATTACTTCGTATGATGTTTTAGATGGAAATTCATAAACATTGTTACTTATAGCACCTACGGAATTATTATTATAATATTTTAATAAATTAGATTCCCATTGTAAATATGGAAAATCACCAAGGCTATAAATTAAAGGAATTTCGTTGTAAGAAACAATATTTAATCCAAAAACGGGCATATACGTCACTAAATTAAAATTTGAGTATCCTTTACCATAATATTTTTCAATAATTTTTGAAGCATAAAATTTTGAAAATCCCTCATCCAGCCATGGTTCAATAATTTCGTTATTTGCAACTATTCCGTAAAAATATTGTTCGGCAATTAGTTTTGCTATCGCATACTCTGGTTGTTGGGTTTTAATTGGAGAGATATATGAAGATTTAACCGCAATTAAATTGGGATACTCTTTATTTAAATCTGCATAAGTACGCGGTAAATCAACAATTGTAAGGGATTGGTATGGGAAAACACCAAGTTCCGATTCTAAAAATTTAAGAGAAAAATAAATAACATCTTTATACCTGTTTATGTGTTTTTCTTTTTCGGGTTGAGCGTAAATTGAAATGGAAATTGGCGGTAAATTAGTTCTTTTATATAAATACTCTGCTTTTATAATATTTTGGCCTGTAAACCATGCAAAATCATGAATTCCTGACTGCTTAAAGGTATATGTGGTTTTATTTTGTTTTGATTCTTTATTTATTGCTTTTGAACTTGCGCCGCAATAATAACCCTTAGGCACTGTAACTGTAATATTAAATCTGCTAAATTCGGCAAAATAATTAATATATGCTGGAGTAGGGTAATTATGCCATTTACCATAATTATAAACCGCTACTTTTATAAACCAATCCGTAAATAAATAAAACTCGCGGCTTTTTGCATAACCAATTCCATAAGTAGGTATTGGAATTTTTAAAGTATAAGTAATATTAATTTTTATAGTATCATTTGGTTGTATAAGGCTATCCAAAACAATTTTAGCGGATGTACTGTCTTCAAATGTTGAAGTAAATGTGTTTTGATAGACTAATTTGTATTTTTTATTGTTAACTGAGATGTTGATATTTGAAAATTCTGTTTGCTCTTGAGAATAAATAAAATTTTTATTTGCATATTCAGTATTATTGCTTTTAAGTGCGTTTGCATCAAGCTTAAACCATATTTGGTTGGTTGGGAAAGAACTTTTATTGACCCATATTATTTTTTCATCTACCCTTAGGGTTTTAATTGACGTATCTAATTCCGTAGAAATTGTATAATTGGAAAAACAGGTAATGTTTTTATATTCCGAATTTAAAACCCCTTCGGTATAATTTTCCGAAATAGAAAAATTTTCTCTGTATAAATTAGTTTTTGTGTCTTCAAAATAATAAGTTAAAGCACAAAATATTACAAACGGAATAAATATTAATACTCTTTTCATTATTTAATTATTAAATTAGTAAAATTACAAAAATTATTGATAACTTTCTATAAATAAATATAATAAAACAAATTGCAGAATAATTATTGAATTTAGAATCCATAAATTTTTATATTTAAATTTTGATAATTTGTTAAAAAATTGTAGCTTGCTAAAATAAAAACTACAAAAGGGATAAATTTAGTTTTTTATTTATATATTTATATTATTATGAAAAAAATATTTGCAATATTATTGTCCGTACTAATTGTTATTGGAATTACTTATTGCTCATCTTCCTCGCCATCAAATGATTTAATTATTGAAGAATATGAAATAGTAAAAACAAATGTTAAAACAATTCTTGGAACAGACTTTAAAGCTGAAAACTTTGAAATAATAAAAGAAGGTTTTACCGATGGAATTGAAAATCAGTATATAATATTTTTTACTTTTGATCTGAATAAAAAATATTTATTATTTGAAGGTAAAAAAATTTCAGCACAATTAATTTTTGAAAAATCCGAAGAAGGTGAATGGAAATGCAGGTACAATTCCGTAAAAGTGGGTGGTGTGTTAAATTTATTAAAATAAGTTTTTTATTAATTAATTGAACGATAAACATTTTGCTAAAAAGATTTAATATATTAAGTTCTGATACAATTGATATAGTGAAGGAACCTTTATTACATGTTACTTATTTAAATGACAATAAAATGAAACATGTTTTTAATCAAATAAACTGATGAATTATTGTATTTCTATTCATATAATAGCTAAATAAAAAAAACAGAGTAAATAAAACAACAGGAATAATAAAAATCGAAAATAAAAACCATAATTGTATAAAAGGCACAAATTTTTTAAAATTTGCAACATTTGGAGTGCTTATAATACTCCTTACTAATTCATATAAGTGTAAATCAAATATTGAAATAACCTTAACGGATTCATCAACTTGGGTTATAAATAAGAGTTTGTTATTTGATAAAAATGATAATCCAAAAAATACGGATATAGAAAAAATTATACAATTGTTAGAATCAAGGAATGGACATGGTTCTAAAGTTACAAAAAGTGAGTTTATTAAATTATTTGACAGACCGGAATCAAAAACTGTTTATTCAAAAATGTTACTTAAATATGCAACACCTCACAGTACACAAATACAAGAAAAAGAAGCAGAAGATTATTCTAAAGTTTTTATGCAGGAAAAAAGAATACTAAAAGGTGTTCAATTTATTAAAGATAATTATTACTTATTAAATAATGCCGAAAAAAAATACGGTGTACATAAAAAAGATATTGTCTCAATATTAATGTGGGAATCGGGATTGGGTGAATTTACAGGAAATTTTCAAATATTTAATATTTTTTTAGGGCAGATTTTATATTTGGAAAAAGCCCAAAAATTTACTGTTGAAGAATTACTGAAAAAGGGTGAAATAAACCCGTTGAATGATATTGCAATTAGAAATTCAGCCGACAAAAGACTAAAAAAAATTAAAAAAACTGCAATAGCTTCAATTGTTTCATTATTACGTGAATGTAAAAAAAACAACATGGATCCGTTAAAACAGATTGGATCGTGGGGTGGCGCAATAGGATATGTACAATTTATGCCGTTTAATTTGCATTTAACAGTTGATGGAGATGATAATGGTACAAAGGATTTGTTCTCGTTTCCTGATGCAATATATAGTTGTGCTAATTTCTTAAAAAATTATGCAAAATATGCCGTTAATGATAAAAAAAGAGCAAAGGCCATTTACAGGTATAACCCTTCCACAAATTATGTAAAAGGTGTAATTTTATATGCCGATACAATTTGGGAAAGATTTGTTAAAGAGAACAATAAAAATTAAAAATTAAAAAGTAATTATAATAATTATTACACCATTTATAATATAAACAAAGGTTATAATGTTTTTTTTTGGAATTAAAAATATAATTAAATTAGTAATTTTAGCACCATTTATAGTTGTTGCTGTTTTAGTTGTAAATAAGTTTGTAGGCTCAACCGAAGCTTTTGCACCTGAAATAAAAGAAATTAAAGATATTCAGATTTGTGAAATAAATAAAGAAAAAATTTTAATTAATATTACTGCCATGGCAAAAAATAAAAATAGTTTGGCACTTTTACTTAATAATATTAATCTAAATATATTCTTAAAAAATGATTCTTTAGGTACAGCTTTTGGTAAAGCCGATGTAAATATTCCATCCGATTCAACAAGTGAAATTAAATTAATTGTTGAAATAGCAACAAAAAAACTTGCGCAAATACTTTCAGACGGAAGTGATACTTTAGTGTTTAATTTTAAAGGGCAATTAAACGCTAAAATGAGTGCAATAAATATTCCTGTTGATATTGATATTCCTATCAAAATTAATTTACGTGAACTGTTTATTAATGTTTTGGAAAACGATGCGGATAATGATGAAATTATTAAAATTAACAAGGCTGAACTTGTTGATATTACTTTAAATAAATCTAAAATTAGAATAAATTTCTCTTTTCGTAATCCATATGGAATTGAATTTAAATTACTCGGATATCCCTCCAAAATTATAATTAATGGTAAATACGCCGGTCGTGGCAATATCGAATCGGCATTAGTTTTTGGAAATAAATCAAATGAAGCAACCGGAAATTTAATTTTTAATTTAGATAATTTTGATTCAGGTACATCGTTATTAAACGCTTTATTAAGCAAAAAACTTGATTATGAAACTGAAGGGGAGTTGTTAATTGATATGTTTGGTTACAGTATCAATTTACCGTTTAGTTTTAAAGGCGACTTGTTAGAATAAATCTTTTTATGAAAATTATTTTGTTCTAAATTGTGATACCAAAATATATAATTTATTATTAATTTTTAATATTTATATGGAAATTAACATGATTCCAAAACTTCATCAAGAATTTTTAGATAAGGCAATTCAAATATTAAAAAATGACCTGCGAATAGTAGGAATTGCTGCAGGAGGTTCTTATATTACAAATAGTATGGATGAATTTTCGGATATTGACCTTGTAATTGCAATATATCCAAACAAATATAAGTCGGTAATGGAGGGAAAATTTGAAATTGCCAAACAGTTGGGCGAACCTCTTGCCATGTTTACAGGTGAACACGTGGGAGAACCAAGATTACTGATATGCCTATTTGGCCCGCCATTAATACATGTTGACCTTAAATTTGTTTCTTTGGAAGATATTGAAAATAGAGTAGAAGACCCGGTTGTTTTATGGGAAAGAGATAATTTAATAACTGATAGATTAAAATTAAATGAAGCAAAATTCCCTTTACTTAACTTACAATGGATAGAAGACAGATTTTGGGTTTGGATACATTATGTTGCAACCAAAATTGGTAGGGGCGAAATTTTTGAAGCAATTGAATTTATATCATTTTTACGACAAAATGTAATTGGTCCTCTTTTATTACTTAAAAACGGCAAACTTCCACGCGGTGTAAGAAAAATTGAATTTGATGCAAAAACCGAGTTGCCGGTTTTGCTTGAAACTATCCCAACTTATGATGTCCAAAGTTGTGTAAGAGCCATAAGAACTTTAATCGGTCTATATCTTGATTTAAGAACCCAATTTAAGGAAGATGGCTTTGTTAATTGCATTGAAGCAGAAAAGTATTCCGTCCAATATTTAAATAAAATTGTTGGGGAATATTCAAATAACTGATATTGTATGTTTTGAGGGTTTTATTTTGTTTTTCCTTAAAAATTATTTTTTTTAGTATTTTACTTTTATTGAAACTAATTATGCAATAAAATCAAATTTTATATGAAAAAACAAAAAAAAGTAAAAAAAGATTTGAAAATGACAATGTAAACGTTTAATTTTATATTTCTAAACTAATAGAGAAAAAATAATGAATAATTTAAAATATTTAGTGCTTCTTTTATTTTGTAGTATTGCTCTAAATAATGTTGGAGGAAAATCGTTGAATATTCATCAACTTGGTTATGCCGAAAAGTTAACTAATAATGCAAAGGATGTAAAAAATTTAGATTCATTGTATTCGAATAAAAAATTGGGCGTTTTTGTTGATAGTGGTAAAACATTTTTCAGGGTATTTGCACCTACAACTATTGAGCTGAAATTATTTGTATTTTCGGATTTGGAAGATACCATTGGTACAGCTTACGTTATGCAAAAAGATGAAGATGGTGTTTGGGAGATTGTTGTTGATGGTTTATTAACAGGTAAATACTATGGATTTAAATCATACAAAGAAAATGATAACGGCAACGAATATAAACCATTAATTGTCGATCCTTATGCAAAAGCAGTTGCAACTTTTAATACATATATGAATCCAAGAAAATCAATAATTATTGATGAAAATTATGATTGGGGCAATGATAAGTGGATACAAAAGGATTGGCGTGATTTAATAATTTACGAAATGCATGTGCGCGATTTAACTGCTCATAAAACAGCCGAATCAAAATTTCCGGGCACATATAAAGGATTAATTGAAAAAGGAATTAAGGGCGGAATTAATTATATAAAATCACTTGGTGTCAACGCAGTTGAATTATTACCTTCTCAAGAATTTGGGAATATTGAAATACCATATAAAAAATCTTTAGCTGCAAGATTTAACACGTGGAATCCTTATGAGCGAAATCATTGGGGATACATGACTTCCAACTTTTTTGCTCCGGCTGCATATTATTCCGAAGACTGGGATAATCTAAAATGGAATACTTGGATGGGAAAAGATGGTAAACAGGTTAATCAGTTTAAGGATATGGTTAAAGCTTTCCATAGTGAAGGAATTGCTGTTATAATGGATGTTGTTTATAACCACCTTTCGGAGTATGAAACAGGAAATTTAAAAGAGCTTGATAGAGAGTATTATTTTAGATTAGATACAAATGGAAATTATTTGGCTGAAAGCGGTTGTGGCAACGACTTAAAAACAGAAAGACCAATGATGCGTAAACTTATTGTTGAAAGTATATTGTATTGGATGAAAGAATATCATATTGATGGTTTTAGGTTTGACTTAGCCAAATTGATTGATTGGGAGACTATTGAAGAAATTATTAGAGAAGCCAAAAAAGTTAATCCTAATGTTGTAATTGTATGTGAACCATGGGGTGGAGGTTATGACCCTAAAGGTTTTTCATTGCGCGAATGGGGAAGCTGGAATGACCAGATTAGAAACGGGGTAAAAGGTGAAAATCCTTTAAACGGATTGGGATGGATTTTTGGAAAATGGTATGGAAATAATGATATTGATAGAATAAAAAGTTATGTAAATGGCACATTAATCAGTGATAAAGATGGACTATTCCAAAAAAAAGAACATGCTGTAAATTATTTGGAATCGCATGATGGTTACACATTTGGAGATTTTGTTCGTATCGGATTAAATAGTAAAGATACCGGTAAAGTTATAAGTGATGCTGAAAGTTATTCGAAATTAGATGAAAAGCAGCTTAAAATTAATAAATTAGGTGCGCTGTTTTTATTTACTTCTCAGGGAATAACAATGATTCATTCCGGTCAGGAATATTCTCGCAGCAAAGTAATTCCTTTTGATGTAACTGTTGATGACAGGCATAAGGGTATGATTGACCATAATACGTATAACAAAGATAATGAAGTTAATTATATTGATTATAATATTGCCGATATAAATAAAAATCTGGTTAATTATTATAAGGGATTAATTTTATTACGTAAAACTTATGCGGCATTTAGGCATGCCGAAAAAACTGACATTAAATTTTTTGATGATAATAATAAATTTTTTCTTGGATATCAATTAGATTATAAAAAAGATAATTTTGTTGTTTATTTTAATGCTGATACTTCAAAAACCCAAAAAATTACATTGCCAACCGGTAAATGGGATGTTTTGGTGAATGGTGAACTTTCAGGTATTGAATCGTTACAAAAAATATCTGGTACTTTTTCTATCAAACCAAGTACGGGTTTAGTATTAAAAAAACGTAAATAAGGATTTTTAATGAAAAAGCAGATTTTTATAACAGCATTTATTTTAATAACCGGTTTCATTTTTGGACAAAACGATACTTCAATTGTTTTTTTGAAAAATTTGGATTCGACAATTGTATTTGACGTTAAATATGCCACAAAAGACAATTTTACAAAACAAGTATTATATCCTACGGGTAATGTATATATACGCAAAGTTGTTGGGGAAAAATTAGTTTTGGCAAATAAATACTTAAAAGAGAAATATAATTTAAAAATAAAGGTTTATGACGCATATAGACCTTTATCCGTTCAAAAAATTATGTGGAAAATTATGCCTGATAACCGTTATGTTGCAGATCCTAAAAAGGGATCTCGACATAATAGAGGTGCAGCAGTTGACCTTACCTTAATTGATGAAAACGGACAAGAGCTTGATATGGGTACTCCGTATGATGATTTTACTCAAAAAGCTCATTCAACTTATAAAGATTTGCCTGCAGATGTATTAAAAAATAGAACAATTTTACAGGAAACAATGAAAAAATTCGGATTTGAGGAGATTGAATCCGAATGGTGGCATTATGATTTTAAGGGTTGGTCGAAATTTGCAGTATTGGATGTTGAGATAAAATAAAACTATTAAGATTTTAAGTAATGGTTGAAATAAATCTTAATGGTCTATATTATTTAGTGAAAAATATTATTATTTATTGATTAACTGAGGGTTACCCTCTTTCCAAAAATAAAACATAAAAATTATTGGGGTAGAAATGGAAAATCAGAAATTTTCGTATTATGCTTTTATTAGTTACAACCACAAAGACGAAAAATGGGCAAAATGGTTACAAAATAAACTTGAAAATTATCGGTTACCAAGTGCCATAAGAAAAGAAAGTGATAAAAAATTACCAGACTTTATTAGACCGATATTTAGAGACAAAACCGATCTTGGCGTTGGGCAGCTCGACCAAAATCTGCGTAGCGAATTGGAAGATTCTCGTTTCCTTATTGTAATTTGTTCGCCAAATTCTGCAAATTCTGCTTGGGTTAATCAAGAAATTGAACATTTCCGATCATTGAACAGAGGCGATAGAATAATTCCTTTTATTGTTGGTGGAACTCCACACTCTGCCGATCCGGCTTTGGAATGTTATCCATCCTCACTTAAAAATTATGAAGGCGAATTGCTTGGGGCTTCTGTAAGTGAACTTACAGAAGAAATTGCATTTCTTAAAATTGTGGCCGGAATTCTTGGGCTGAAATTTGATCAGCTTTATAACCGCCATCTTCGGCAACAAAAAAAGGAGAAAAAAGTTAAGATCTTGGGAAGTGTAATCTTTGGACTTCTTCTATTTTTAACAAGTTATTTTATTTGGAATTATTATTATAATGTTCAAAAAACTTATTATTCAAATTTTGTTGCTATATGGGGTGTACCAAAAGGATTAAATGAATTGACAGAAAGTGATGTTCGTTATAGAAATTATTCGTGGTTGTTTGAGTCATTACAGGGTAAGGTTAGAAAAATATCACGTATTAATTCACATGGAAAATTTAAATCGGAAAGTAACGAGTCTATTGAGGCGGCATCTGTTCAAATGAAATTTGTTTATCGAGACAACGGTAAAATTGAACAAATCAAATATGTGAATCGGAATAATAAAGTGATGATGGTTCATAAATATTCGGAAAATTTAAAATATATTGAATTAAAAAAAGCTAACGAATTTTCAAATCAAAATGTTGGTGAAAAATCAACTAATTCTGTTGATCCTACTGATGAGATAAATGATTCCTATAGTTCGATTAGTGGTTTTTTAATTGAATATGATGATATTGGAAGAATTAAAATTAAAAAATATCTAAATGTCTTTGGTTCAAATACAAGGAATATAAATGGAATTTTTGGACAACAAATAAAATATACTAAAAATGGGTATGTAGAGGAAGTGCAGTATATTGATATGAATGGTAAAAAAGCAATTCTCTTAAATGGAGTGGCAGGATTTAGATTTGAATATGATGAAAAAGGGAACATGATTAAAAAAGAATTCCTTAATAATAAGGGGAATATATGGCCGGATAAAGGTAATGTTGCTATTATCAAAAAGTTTTATGATTCATGGGGTAATAATACAAAGCATCTAAATTATAATCAATTTGGTAAAAAAACAATAGATAATGAAGGGATATGTGGGTGGACCTCAATATACAATTCTTTTGGAGAGGAGATAAAACGTAATTATTTTGACACGGATAAAAAAAAATGTTTACATAAAAATGGCTTTTCCGGTTGGATCTCGGAGTATAACAGTAACGGATATGAGAAGGTTAGGTCTTATATTTCTTCAGACGAAAATTTTATTACTTGTATTGATGGATACTCGAAACAAACAATGGAATATGATGAAAATGGTAACATATTAAAATTATCTTATTTTGATGAAAATAATAAGCCTTGTTTTCATAAAGACGGTTACTCAAGTTATGTTAGAATTTATGATTCTGACGGCCATGAATTGAAGGGTACTTATTATGGAAATGACGGACAAAAATGTATTAACAATGAAGGTTTTTCTGAATTTAATGCTGAATTCGATAAAGATGGAAATGAAACCAAAGTTTTATATTTGGGTGTAGATTCAAAACCTTGCTTATCTACTCGTGGTTGGGCAGGAGCAATTGTGGAGTATGATTTACGTGGTAATAAAACGAAATGTACTTTTATTGGGATTGATGGAAAACCACGACTTGCTGATGTTGGGTATGCTGGATGGATTTCGGAATATGACGATAGAGGCGTGGAAACAAAAATACAATATTTTGATGTCAACGGTGATCCCGGACAGAATAGAGCTCTTATATCTGGAATAATATTAGTATATGATTCACATGGGAATGAAATTAAAAATGTATTTTTAGGGCTGGATAATAGACCATCTAAAAATTTTCAAGGGGTAGCCGGCTATTCATATACTTATGATGATAGAGGCAATTCAATTAAACAAATGGGAATTGGGGTTGATGGTAAACCCTGCATTAATATTTATGGAGTTTGTGGACAGTTAAACGAATATGACGCAAATGGGGCAGTAATTAAAGTGACAAATATTGGACTTGATGGGAACCCATATTTTGTTAGTGCTTATGGATACTGCGGGTTTTTATATAATTATGATGATCATGGTAATAAAATTAAAGGAATGATTTTTGGAGTGGACGGAAAACCAATTTGTAATGCCGACAGATATGCTAGTTTCCTTAATGAATATGATAATAGAGGAAATATTGTTAAAAAAACATTTTATGACGAAAATGAAAAGCCTTGTATGATTAGTACCGGGTATCATGGATTTAGTAATGTTGTTGATAATTGCGGACGGGTAATAAAACAAACTTATTTTGATTTATCAGGTAAACCCGTTACGTATAGTTCTGGTAGTCCTATTATAAAATACAAATATGACCATGTTGGTAATGTAATTGAAACATCTTGCTATGATGAAAAAGAAAAACCTTCACTTTGCAAGGAAGGCTGGGCAGTAATGAAAACTACTTACGATAATATTGGTAATGAAATTACAGTTGTATATTACGATATTAATGGTGAAGAAATAAAATGACCTCCGGTTTAAAGTTGCCAATAGTTTTAGGTGTTACAGGACACCGTGATTTAAGAGAAAAAGATATTCCTATTTTGCAAAAAAAAGTTTCTTTAATATTTTCTGAACTGGAAATTCTTTATCCTCATTCTTCGTTTATTCTACTTTCTGCATTAGCTGAAGGAGCTGATCGACTTGTAGCTAAAGAAGCACTTAAAAGGGGGATAGTAGTTAATGCACCTCTTCCGTTGCCAATTGATGAATATATAAAAGATTTTACTAGTGAACAATCACAAAACGAATTTTTAGATATCTTATCTAAATGCGCTCAGTCGTTTGTTGTAAATAATTTGGATAAAGAAGAGAAAAATGAATTAAGAGATTATGCTTATCAGCGATCTAATATTTACATAGCATTACACTCCCAAATACTAATTGCATTATGGGATGGAGTTGAAAATAATAAAGTTGGTGGTTCAGCAGAAATGATTCGCTTTAAATCGGAAGGAATTCCGCAAAAGTATTTAAAACAAAAAAAGCTGTTGAGTTTTGAGGAAAAAGGACTTGTTTATATTATTACAACTCCACGTCTTCAAAATACAAGGCTAATGAAAGAACCTTTTTTGGTAACCCAAAAGAAATCATTTAATAATAAATTGTATCTTGAAACTTATCGTAATCTTGATTCAATAAATAAAGATATTGAGAAATTTTATCCTCAAATAATTGACCAAAAATTAAACAATATAGTACAAAACGAACCGGACTTATCCGATAAACTTAATTATCATAATAAAAACCTGTTTAACTTTTATATAATAAGCGATTTTTTAGCAACAATTTATAAAAAGAAATATCTTTTTAGTTTACAGCTTCTGTTTTTATTCATTCCGTTAGGTATTATTTTGTTTGAGTTTTATAACGAGTTAATTTCTTTTATTGTAGATTATATGGATGTATCTGTAGAAGTGGCCGGACTGATAAGTAAACAAATTGAGATACTATCAATTGCCGGATATTTAATGGTTATATGCTGCATAGCTTTTCTTATTTTTAAAAGTAAAAGAAAAGAATATCATAGAAAATATCTTGATTATCGTGCACTTGCTGAAGGTTTAAGAGTGCAGTGTTATTGGGATATTGCTTGTATTAATGAAGAAGTTTCAGATCATTATCTTTTAAAACAATCAAGCGAACTTGATTGGATTAAATATGCAATTCGAACTGTTTCTTCTACTACATCAATAACTAAAGAAGGCCAAGAATATGACAAGAAACGATTTGATTTTATTAAAAGTTTTTGGATAGATAATCAAAAAGCTTTTTTTAATGCAAAATATAAAGCTGACTCAAAAAATAATTATCGATTTCGTTTTTACACAAACTGGCTTCTTGGTATTAGTATCGTAAATATATTATTTATGATGGTTTTAGCTTTATCTAATATGCCTTTTTTTAATCTCGAAAATCCCATTAATTCAGAAACACATTGGAGGCTCATTCCTATCTTTTTTATGACGCTATTACTTGCACTAGTAGCATCAATTGAAGGATATTCAGAAAAAAGGCTCTTCAGAGAGCAGAGCAATCAATATAGAAAAATGTTGGAAATATTTGAAAATGCCGCAATGCATTTTAGTAAATATTTACAAGAGAGAACAAGTGAAAATAAACTTGAAGAACTGATTTTAGAGATTGGTAAAGAGGCGTTAAATGAAAATGCCGATTGGGTAGTAATGCACCGCTCAAGGCCAATAGAGTTTAAAATTGGTTAAGTGTATTTAGAAGTAAGTACTTAAAATTAAAATTTGATTATTATTTATTAAGGTTTTATTATTAAATATTGGTTATACTCTTTCATTATTTAGGTTTGTTATAAAACAGGTTAATTAAAAATAGCTTTTTTTAACGATTTTTCAATAGACATTTTAAATGTTAAAAGATTGACCGGTTTATGAAAAATGTACTCAATTCCCAGTTCTTTATATTCATCAATTGAAGAATTTGTTAAATCGCTGCTAAGTATTATAATTGGTGGTTTATATTTTAACTTACTTTGGTTAATTTGTTTCACTAAATCGTAACCGTTCATAACCGGCATATCATGGTCGGTAATTACTAACGCAGGGTAAGTTTGTTTAATCAACTCAAATGCTTCTTTACCGTTTGATGCTTCTAAAATATTATAATCAGGCAAAACACTTTTTAACAGTTTAGCATACAAAATTCTGTCCGATTTAACGTCATCAACTAATAAAATATTTGTAGAAGATACAGGACAAGTAAAAATAAAAGTTGTTCCTTCACCAAATTTACTTTCTACCCAAATATCTCCACCATGTTTTTGGACAATGTCATTAACCAAAGATAACCCAAGGCCGCTGCCTTTTTCTCCTGAAGTGCCTTGAAGAGTAAACTTGGTTTCTATTTTAAATAATTTGGATAAATTTTCTTCTTTTATTCCTACACCCGTATCTTTAACAGCAAATTTTATTTGTTTTTTATCAATAACTCTAACTGCCGAAATTGTAATAGTATCATCTTTTTTGCAAAATTTTATGGCATTTGAAATTAAATTATTAAAAACCTGGAATAATAAGTTTTCATCGGCATGTACATGTATATCTTTTTCAATTGTTGAAATTATGCTTATACCTTTAGGTAAAGCAGCACCCGCCAGTGCTTGAATAGATTTATTTACAATAGATTTTGCGTTTAATCTTTCGGGTATAAATTCAATTCTGCCGGTTTGAATGCGTGTCCAATCAAGTAGCGAATTAACAAGTGCCAGCATGTTATTAGATGATTCTTGTATAAAAGAAATATACTGAACCTGCTTTTCTTCACTTAGATTTCTATCCGAAAGTAAAATATCCGTAAACCCTAATATTGAACTGAAGGGAGTGCGCAAATCGTGAGATACAATTGATAAAAATCTATCTTTTGTGTCATTTAATTTTTTTAAATTGTCAGTGGAATTTTTTAGGTCTTCTTCATTTTTTTTAGTAATTGTAATATCGCTAACTAAACCAAACAATTTTGTAATTGAACCATCTTTTTCTCTAACAACTGTAATTTTATTTTTAATCCAAATAATATTACCAACATTATTAATAATTCTATATTCAATTTCATCGGCTAGTCTTATTGGGTCTTTATATAATCTTTGCATTTTTGAGATAACGTAACTCAAATCATTAGGGTGTATTATTTTATACCACAATTTTGGGTTGTTTATAAATTCATCGGCACAGTAACCGGTTATTTTATGTGCGGCAGCGGTATATAAAACAACGGCTAGTTTATTGTTTTGTTTTTCGGCCATCCAAATAAATTCGTTTATATTTTCGGTTATGCTTCTTAACCTTTCTTCCGAAATTTGTATAACCTGTTGCGATTCTTTCTCTAAAGTTATATCGCGTACTAAAATTACAATTGAATGTTCGTTACCTATTTGGTAATTACCAATAGAAAATTCACATAAAATTTTATCGCCATTCTTTTTTATTCCGGTTATTTCAAACCTGTTTGTTTCTTCGCTATTGTTTATTAAGTTTTCAAGAATATTAATAAAATAATTACGTTGCAATTTATCAACAAAATCAATAGGGCTTTTACCAATAATTTCCTGAGGAGAATCATATCCAAAAATATTTACAAAAGATTCGTTTACAATTTGAAGAGTATTATCCGATTCAACGGCTATTCCGTCTTTTGAAGCTTCAAAAACCGTTTTGATTAACAATAAATCTTTTTCGGATTTTTTTTGAATGGTAATATCGGAAAAAATACCAATATAATATTGAGGATTGTTTTGCAGATCATAAACCGGAGTAAAATTTGAAGAAACATATATCTGACGACCGTCCATTTTTTTTAATGGAAGTTCAATTGAAGATATATTATTTTTTATTATATAGTTAAAATCAAAATTTTCAATTGGAATAATGTTTTTTTCAACAAGATCTATAATATTTAATAATAAAGCATCATTAAATGTGATTTTAAATATTTCCGTAAAATGAGGATTAACGTAAGTAATGTTTCCGCTTAAATCAAATGTGCAAATAAATTCTTTACTGTTTGTTACAATACTTCTAAAATGTTCTTCCGAAGACTTTATTTCTTTTTCAAGTTCATAGCCTTCTGTAAAATCGGTGCAAATTAATATAATACTTGCAGGAGTATCTTCATCAAATAACAACATTTTGGAATCAATAATCTTTTGTGTTTTTGTGCTGTCTAAAACTTTAAGCTGACTTGTCCAATATTTGTTTTTTAATAAATTATTATAAATAATTTCAAAGTATTCTTTTGTAAATGTTGGAAAAAGTTCACCAATAAATTTCCCGATAAACAGATATTCTTTGTTTTCAAAAAACTGCAATGTGTTTTTTGAAATAGAAATAATAGTTCCTGTATCGTCTAAATTAATAATTGAATCTGCTAAAAATGATGTAATTTGTTTTAATTTATTCAGCTCAGAAAATTGTTGTTCAAATTCTTTTTGTTCCAGCATTTGATTTGTAACATCTTTTAATAAAATAAATACCAAATTATTAACTTCGGAATAGTTTTTGAAAGTCAAAAAAACGGAGCTAAATAATACTTGGGTCCTATTATAGTTAAAATGCAAATTGCTTACTGCACGCTCTGAATTTGCGTGTAAATTAATATATATCCCCTCAATTTCCTCTTTTGATTCTGAAGAAAAAAGATCGTAAACCAAAAAACTGTTATTTGCTAAATCCAGACGAAGATCATCTGATGCCGAAATAATTTTCCCGTTAAAATCAGTAATTAACCATGTGGAATTTATTTTTTTTACCAATTCCGTAATAAGTTTTTCTTCATCTCCGTATGTTAAATCTTTTTTACCAACAATAAGATCATCCAGTATAAGAACACCGCCCCTAAATGATTCATTTAGAAAAATAGGTGCCCCTTTGATAGAAATTTTTAGCAAAGAACCATCTGCTTTTTTATTGGAATATACTTCATTTTCAAAAGGTTCATTTGACAAAATCTTTTGAATATTATTAAGAATTGTATCCTGATTAAACAATCCGCAAGTAATAATATTTTGATTAATTAGTTTTTGTTTTGAAATTCTATTAGTTACACCATATCGTTGAAAATTACTATTTAAATATTTTATATTTAGATGTTCATCAAATATTAATATGCCAATAGGAGAGTATTCAATTAAATCAAAAGAAATATCATTATTTATTTGTGTTTCCATAGCTAAAAAATTCTTTTACTTTAAATTATAATTTATAATAATAACTAATTTTTGCAATAATTACACCTATAAAATACAAGATTTTGTGATGTATGTATATATTATTGGGATTTGTAAAAATATATATTTAGATTATTGAATCTAAATATATACCAATTAACCAAATTCAAAACAATTTAGGTAAACAAAAAATTAAACCCGAATTTTGCATTAGAAAGAAATAGAATTGAAATTTTTAATCACCTAAGCCAATATGTGAGGAAAAAACTCAGGGCTGAAGCCCGTTATATTTGTTTTGTCAGCCCCCAGCATGAATGCTGGGGTTATTTAAACGGGGATAAATAATAGCATATACAGTTTAGTTATAATGAGTTATAAGGAGTATAATTAACCACGTCTTTTAAGGTACGGGGAATAAAAACTGTAATACACGGCCTTTTGTCCTTAGTTGAAAAATATTATTATTAAATTATTTAGCCCAAAGTAATTTTATTTACATGTATATAATAAATGCAATTAAATTTTCCATAACCTTATATCAATAAAGAGATTACAGGATATAATAATATCTAATGCAAAATCTGGGTTAAAAATATTATTCTTATTGTTTTTACTCTTTTCGTTAAATTATCCCATTGGTATTAGGTTCCGATTTATAAATTTTAGCTAAAAAAATAAAAAATTGTTTAAATGTTTAATAAAACTTTCGTAATTAGTTGTTTTTCCATATATTTAGAGACAAATTTTGAGGTAAAATGTTAGTAAATATATTGTTTATCGGTGACTTGGTTGGAACTCCCGGGTTAAATATTGTAGAAACTTTTCTTCCTTCGCTGGTAAAAAAGCATAAGATTGATGTTGTTATAGCTAACGGAGAAAATGTATCTGATGGTAAAGGCTGTACACCAAGGGAAGGTAAAGCGTTATTTAATATGGGGGTTAAAGTAATTACCGGTGGTAATCATACGTGGGATAAACCTCAATCACAGGATTATCTTAAAAACGAACCGAGAAGTTTAAGGCCATTAAATTATCCGCGTGGTGCACATGGAAACGGTTATTATATTTTAGATGAAGGAAACTATAAAGTTGGCGTATTGAATCTTCAGGGAAGAGCTTTTATGCCGGCTATTGATTGTCCTTTTAGAATAGGTGAAGCGGCTATTAAAAAAATTAGTCAGGAAACTAAAATTATTATTGTAGATTTTCATGCCGAAGCAACCGCAGAAAAAATTGCTTTTACATATTATGTAAACGGAACTGTAAGTGCGGTTTTAGGTACGCATACACATGTGCAAACATCGGACGAAAGAATTTTTGACAAAGGTACAGGTTATATTACCGATGTAGGAATGACCGGGCCGTACGATTCTGTAATTGGAATGAAAACGGATGCCGCAATAAATAGATTTTTATATGCAACTCCTCAAAAATATATGTCTGCAGTTGATAATCTTCATTTGAGTGCCGTTTGTTTAAAAATTGATTCCGAAACAGGAAATTGTGTTGAAATTGAAAGAATTTTTATTCCCGAATTTGATAAAAAAACAATTGTGAGTGAGTAATGAACTTAATTGACGGCAAAAAAGTATCAGCCGATATTAAAATAGAATTGACGGAAAAAGTAAGTAATATTAAACAAAAATACGGATTAATACCCGGTTTAGTTACAATATTAGTAGGCGAAAGTGCTGCGTCTCAATCGTATGTAAAAATGAAAGGGAAAGCCTGTAACGAAATAGGAATGTTTTCGGTTTTGGAAAAACATGATTCTGATATGAGCGAAGAAAAACTTCTTGAGTTAATTAAATATTATAACAATCTTGATACTATACATGGTATTTTAGTTCAGCTGCCTTTACCTAAGCATATTGATGAAAATAAAATAATTGAAGCAATTAACCCTTTAAAAGATGTTGATGGTTTTCATCCCATAAGTGTTGGTAATTTAGTTATTGGAAAAGAAACTTATTACCCATGTACACCGTACGGAATAGTTGAGTTATTACAAAGATATAATATTGAAACAAAAGGGAAACATTGTGTTGTTGTAGGAAGAAGCAATATTGTTGGCAAACCGATAGCAAATATGATGTTACAGAAAAAGGCCGGTGCAAATTCTGTTGTAACCGTGTGCCATTCTGCTGCAAAAGATTTAAGTGTATATACCAAAAGTGCCGATATTTTAATTGCTGCAATTGGAAGCCCTAATTTTATTACAGAAGATATGGTAAAAGATGGTGTGGTTATTATTGACGTGGGTATTAACAGAGTTGAAGATACTTCCTTACCAAAGGGATATAAAATAGTTGGAGATGTAGAATTTGAATCTGTTTCAAAAAAAGCTTCTTATATAACTCCGGTACCGGGCGGGGTTGGCCCAATGACCATTGCAATGTTAATGAAAAATACTTTAACCGCATTTAGTAGAATAAATAAAATTAATGAATAGAGTGTAAAAATGGATCCTAAAATTGATAAAATTGTAAATCAAGTTTTTATTGAAAAATCGCTGCATAATTTTTATTGTAGTTTAGATAGCTGCAAAGGTTGGGAAAAAAATGTTGTTGAACAACCTAAAGCAGTTAAAAAAATAATTGATATGGGTGCAGAACGTATTGCTGCCGGCGTTGGTGTAGGTGCAAATTTACCCGATATTGGTTTGGCAAGAATGATTGACCATACTCTATTAAAACCTGAAGCTACCGATGATGATGTTATTAAACTTTGCCAAGAAGCCAAGCAATTTACCTTTGCTTCTGTTTGTGTTAACCCTTCGCATGTTAGTTTAAGTTATTCCTTATTGCGTAATACACCTGTTAAGGTATGTACTGTAATTGGATTCCCTTTAGGCGCAAACACAACCGAAACAAAACGGTTTGAGGCTGAACAAGCTTTAGAAAATGGTGCAACCGAAATTGATATGGTAATTAATATAGGAAAACTTAAGCAGGGTGATTATAAAGCTGTTTTTGAAGATGTTAACAAGGTTGTTCTTGCTGCAAAAAAACATAATGCTATCTGCAAGGTAATTTTAGAAACTGCATTATTAACTGATCAAGAAAAAATTAAAGCATGTTTAATCTGCAAAGAAGCTAAAGCCGATTTTGTAAAAACTTCAACAGGGTTTAGCAAAGGCGGAGCAACTGCCGGTGATATTGCATTAATGAAATATGTGGTTGGCAGCAGCGTAGGGGTAAAAGCATCCGGCGGCATTCGTTCGTATGAGGATGCGGAATTATTAATTGAAAGCGGTGCCGATAGAATTGGAGCCAGCGCAAGCGTTAAAATTGTAACGCACGAAAAGAATAATGATAAAGGTTATTAATGATATTAGATTTGGTTGTTAAAAGCAGTGACGACGGTTATACGGCTGTTATTCCTAGTCTTAAAGGGATAGATTGCTGGGCACATAAACATGATGATGTAATTGCAGAGGCTTTAAAAATGTTATGTTATTATCTTGATTTTGAAGATGCCTCTAAAATTCAAATTGATTTGGCAAGAAAAGAAAAAAATAAGACAATATATAAATTGATTTTTAATAAAGAGATTAATTGAGACAATTTAAATCAGAATCTAGATTGAATAAAATTAAAGACGTTATTTTTAAAAGGCAATCTACTTTAACAGTAATTTTAGAAAATATTCACGACCGTCATAATGTAAGCGCAATTTTAAGAAGCAGTGACTCGGTAGGAGTTTCGAAAGTATCGTTGTTATATAATGTTGAAAAATTTCCTAAATTAAGCAGAACTTCTTCCGCATCATCTAATAAGTGGATTGATATTGAATACTCGAAATCGACAGAAGAGTGTTTTGACGAATTGCGGAAAAAAGGCTTTAAAATTTACGTAAGCAAAGTGTCAAAAGACGCAAAAAGTTTATATGATATAGATTTTACTCAAAAAGTAGCAGTTTTGTTTGGAAATGAACATAGGGGTGTTTCTGAAAGTGCTGAAAACTTATGTGACGAATTATTTTTTATTCCAATGCATGGTATGGCACAAAGTTTAAATGTTTCGGTTGCCGCTGCCGTAACATTATATGAAGCCCAAAGACAAAGGAATAATAAAGGAATGTACGATGTTACTGAATTATCGCAGGAAGATTTTGATAGATTTATTGATAAATGGTGTATAAGACGATGATACAACAATATAATGCAACAGGCAGAATAAAGGGAGAATTAAATTTACCGGGTGATAAGTCTATTTCGCATAGGGCGGTTATTTTTAGTGGAATGGCCGGTGGCAAATCTGAAATTTTGAATTGTTCAAATGGCGAAGATGTTAAATCATCAATGGCTTGTTTTAGTGTTTTAGGTTGTAATATTGAACATACCCCAAATAGCATTATTATTACCGGTAAAGGTAAATTTGGATTTAATAATAAAGATGTTGTTTTGGATGCAGGTAATTCGGGTACAACGTGCCGATTAATAAGCGGGTTACTTGTTGCACAAAAGTTTACATCAAAAATTATTGGTGATGAATCTTTATCTAAACGACCAATGGATAGAATTGTTGAACCTCTTACAGCTTTAGGCGCAGATATTTCGGCCGTTAATAATAGGCTGCCAATTATTATTAAGCCGGTTAGTAAATTAATTGCAATAGAACATACTCTTAAAGTGGCAAGTGCTCAGGTAAAAAGTGCAATTATTTTAGCTGCCTTACATTTAGATGATAAATCGACTTTAATTGAACATGTAAAAACACGCAATCATACCGAAAAAATGCTTGGGCTTGATGTAATTGAAGAAAACGGTAAAAGCATTATTTCTGTTTCTTCAAAAAACTATCCTGCGGCAAATAAATATATTGTTCCAGCGGATATTTCCAGTGCTGCATTTTTTATTGTTTTTACATTGTTAAGTAAAAATTCGGAACTAATAATTAATAACGTTTTATTAAATGAAACCAGAGCCGGTATTATTACAGTATTAAAAGCTATGGGTGCAAAAATTGAAATAATTAATTATTATAAAAATGGTGAAGAAATTTCCGGTGATATACTTGTTAAAAGCAGTATATTAACAAATATAAATATTGATAAAAATATAATTGCAAATATTATTGATGAAATACCAATTTTAAGTTTGGCTGGTCTATTTGCTGATGGAAAATTTGAAATTCATCATGCGGAAGAATTAAGGTATAAAGAAACAGACAGAATAAAATCTCTTGTGGAAAATTATAGTAAATTGGGTCTTAAGACTGAAGAATTTACTGATGGTTTTTCGGTTGAAGGTGCAATTACAAATAAAAAAGTATTATTTGAAAGTTTTGGTGATCATAGAATAGCAATGACGTTTGCTATATTATCAATGCTTTCGGAAAATGGTGGTAGTATTAACAATTTTGATTGTGTAAATATTTCTAATCCAAATTTTAATAATCAGTTAAATTCAATAATAGGTTAAATAATGGCTGAAGTTAGACTTGTAAATGTTTCTAAGGTATATGAAGGCGGCAACAAAGTTGTTCATAACGTAAGTTTTGAAATTAAAGATAAAGAATTTGTTGTGCTTGTTGGTCCTTCGGGTTGCGGAAAATCTACCACTTTACGAATGATAGCCGGACTTGAAGAGATTTCGGAAGGGCAATTATTTATTGATGATAAATTAGTAAATGATATTTCTCCAAAGGATAGAGACATTGCGATGGTTTTTCAGAACTATGCATTATATCCGCATATGACTGTTTATGACAATATGGCGTTTGGATTAAAACTTAGAAAGTTTAACAAACAGGAAATTAAAGATAGGGTAATGCACGCAGCCCAAATTTTAGGAATTGAAGATTATTTAAATAGAAAACCAAAAGCCCTTTCAGGCGGACAAAGACAACGTGTTGCTGTTGGGCGTGCAATTGTACGTAAACCTAAAGTGTTTTTATTTGATGAACCTTTAAGTAATCTTGATGCAAAACTTAGAGTACAGATGCGTACCGAAATTTCTAAACTTCATAAACGACTTGAAGCAACAATGGTTTATGTTACTCACGATCAGGTTGAAGCAATGACTATGGGGGATAGAATTGTTATAATGAAAGACGGTTTGATCAACCAAATTGATTCTCCGTTAAACCTTTATAATTTTCCGTTAAACAAATTTGTTGCCGGATTTATTGGCAGTCCTTCTATGAATTTTATTGAGGGCACTATTAACAATGGCAATAACTTAATATTTACTTCAATTGACAAATCATTTGTGCTTGATATTCCTGAAAAATATAAGGATAATCTAAAAATCTATAATAATAAAAGTATATTTTTAGGAATAAGACCGGAAGATATATTAAATGTTGAAACAAATTTAGATAATACAGAAAAAAGATATTCTTTTATATTGGAAGTTGTAGAACCTATGGGCAATGAAATATTTTTGTATTTTACTATTGCCGGTAATCAGTTTGTTGCTCGTGTTCCTTCATTGGAAAAACCGAGCGCCGGTGAAAAAGTTGAATTAATGTTTAACAGTCAAAAATTACATTTTTTTGATAAAGAAACAGAACAGGCAATTAGGTAATTAAAATATTTTTAAAAAAGCCCATCCTTAGGCTAATGAACTCTTTCGTCACTATTTCCATAAACATTATAGTGGTAAACTACTCCCTTGCCTAATTCTAATTTTTTTTCATCAATTCAATAATCTCTGTAAATAATTTCAGTGCCAAACAGTTTATTTTTTTACAGACTGTGTTAAAATTGGGGAATAGTTGCAATAAAAGGGAACTCATCCCCCAACCTCCCGCAAAAAGAGCGGGACAAGCTATTCTCTTAAAAATAGAAGGGGAGTGATTGTAAAAACATATAGAACAATAACTTGCCAGTTAATATTTCCCCTCTTTTTTAAGAGAGGGGATTAAGGGGCCACGCCCGGCGTTAGACGGGTGAGTTTGGTTTTTAATTTTAACACAGTCTGTTTACGGATGGGAAAACTTGGTATAATTCTATTGAGTGTTATAAAAATTCGGCCTTCAAAATTTATTATTAGTATTTGTTTTCTTGACATTATATTTCTTTTTATCTAATTTGTTAAATAATGTAATAAAAATAAATTAGCTTTTACGAAATTTATAATTCGGTTAGTAATATTAATTAACGGTTTAATAAGTAAATAAATTAACCTTAAATTAAAATAAAGGAGCTATTATGAAATCGTTTTATCAATTTAGTTTAGTCGTTTTATTAGTTCTTCTTTTTGGTTGTCAACAACCCCAGCCACAAACACTTACAAATGTAGAAAATGATGCCATTAAGAAAGAGATCAAAAGTCAATTCAACCAATTAGTATCAGCAATGAACAAAATAAATGTAGAGGAATGGTCAAATTTTTACAGTAAGGAAAACTTTGTGTCTGCAATTGTAGGTACGGATTTTTATTCTAATCGAAATACCTTTATTGACTCAATTAAATATTATTTCTCAGTTAGACAAACTCAAAATATTAATCCTCAATTTATACGTGTTAAAGCTCTTACACCTAGTTTGGCCCTTATGACGAGTGAAGAAAAAGCTGATATCGTATTAAAAAATGGGCAAAATAATAAATGTAAACATGTTTTTACAATGATTTGGAAAAAAGAAAAAGAAGAGTGGAAAATTATTCATTCACATGAATCATGGATTGATAAGTAAGCATTACAGATGTTTTAGTTAAGCTTATTCCTTTAAAAATTGTTCAAGTAATTGTAGTTTTTTTTTAATAATTTAATTACTAATTACCAACATAATCAATGTTTTTACTAATATTATAATAATAGACTATATATGAAAAACACAAAAGAGCTAGGATTTATCCGATTACCTAATGACCAAAATCTAATTCCCGCAATTTTAAATTATACTGCTAAAGTTGCAGAAATAGCGGGATTTTTGCCGAATGATTGTAAAATGGTTCAATTAGCCGTTGAAGAAGCTTGTTTTAATGTTATTACTAATTCATTTGTACAGGATGAAGTTGCTGAATTTGATATTAACTTTTTACAGCGTTTGGACGGTATTGAAATTCATGTTCACGATATGGGGCTTCCTTACGACCCGGAAGCAGCACCCATTTACGATCCCGCAATTGATATTTTTGAAAGGGATCTCGATGGTCTCGGTTCATTTTTAATTAAAAAAACAATGGATGAATACCATTTTAACAATTTGGGTATTAAAGGTAAAGAACTTGTTTTAATAAAATACTTTAATACTCCGTTAATTGCGCAAGAACAACTTATACCTGTTGAACCCGAATTAGTTAAACCGCCATTACCAAATTTACAAGTGGAGCAGATAGATTTTGATATCCGATTGATGAAACCTAACGAAGCTCTTGAAGTGTGTCGTTGTATATATGATTGTTATGGATATTCTTACGCAAACGAAAATATTTATTTCCCCGATAGGGTAGTTGCAATGAACGAAAATGGAAAACTTCGTTCTGCCGTTGCAATGACAAAAGAGGGAGAAATGGGTGGACATTTTGCATTGATTTCTTACGATAAGTTACCTTCGGAAGTTGGTATTGCCGTTACAAAAAAGAAATTTCGCGGACAAGGATTTGCCCGGCAGCTTGGTGAATTTCTTGAGATGGAGGCACGAAAGTTACAGCTTAGAGGTGTACAGGTAAAAGAGGTTACGGCACATCCTTACACTCAAAAGTTTTGTATGAAACTAGGGTACAAGGATTGTGGATTGCTTTTGGCACATTCTCCCAAATCTCTTTCATTCAAGGGAATAAAAGACACTCTAAAACAGAGAAATTCCGATGTGTTGGGTTTTAAATACCTTGAGAAACCAATACAAAGAGAGATATTTGTGCCATTGCAACATAAAGATATGATTAAAATGTTATACGATAATATAGGTGATTCTGTAGAGTGTATTGTTCCGGAAAATCCTGTATATGTTAATAAAAAATGTATTACCGAAGTTAATATTAACACGTTACGATCTCTTGCTGAAATGTTTATTTTGGAAAATGGAGCAGATACTATTCCGGTTATAAGGCAGGAAATGCGAAAGATTTTTATGGACGAAATTCAGGTTGTTGAACTTTATTTAAGATTGTCAGACCCTATGACTTCTGTTCTTATTTTACAGCTTGAAAGTATGGGATTTGTTTTTACCGGTATTTTACCTGAGACAAAAATGGGTGACACTATTATCATGCAATACTTTAATGGTGTATATATTGATTATAACGAGATTATACTCGTATCGGATGTCGCGAAACTTATGTTGGAGTATGTGCAAAAACATGATTCGCATGTTCAAGGAGAATAAGTATAGATTGTATTATCCCAAATTTTGCATTAGATATTGTAATTTTCTGTAATCTCTTTATTAATATAAGGTTATAGAAAATTTAATTGCATTTATTATATACATGAAAGTAAATTTATATTGGGCTCTAAAATCCAATTATAATATTTTTCAAAGCAGGCCTAAAGCCATGTTGTGCAGTTTTTATTCCCTGCATTCTAAAAGACGTGTTTATTTTAAATACTTATAACTTATAATGGATAATCCATTTATGTTACTAATTATCCCCGTTTAAATAACCCTACCTAAAGTTTAGTAAACCGGCATTTATTCGGGGGTTGACGAAACAAAAAAACAGGCTTCAGCCCTGATTTTTTTCCTCACTTATAGGCAGGAGTGATTAAAAATATCAATTCTGTTGCTTTCTATTGCAAAATCTGTATTAATCGGAGGTTTTCAATTTTAAACCTAATTGCCCTAATGCAGCACAATTCCCATCAATAAATTTATTTCAAAGTATTTTTTTTTACAAAAATGCAAAAAAAAATACCTTTTTAAAATTAATTAAAAATTACGAAACTTATTTCATAATTCTCCGTCTTAATCCAAAATTGACAGGTTTAGGTTTGGATAACGTAAAAGAATTAAAAGAACTTGCATTTGCAACACGATTAAAACGATTAAGCGACAGGCTTACAAAAGATGTATCTCTTTTATATAATAAAATGAATATAGATTTTGAAGCAAAATGGTTTGCAATTATTTCCATTCTACGTGATCATTCGCCAATGACAATAACCGAAATTGCTGGCAGGCTTGGTGTTACACATACTGCCGTTAACAACTTAGCGGAAGAACTGTTAAAAAAAGGATATATAACTTCGGTAAAAGGACATGAAGATGAAAGGCAGAGATTATTAAGTATAAATGAAAGCGGAAAAAAGCTTTGCAAAAAATTGGAACCGATCTGGGAAGAAATTAAACTGGCAAATAAAGAACTTATTGATAAAATAGACCCTTATCTATTGGCAAATATAGGAAGAATTGAAGAGGAATTAGACCGATTATCCATTTATGAACGTGTATGGAAAAATATTTTTGGCACACTTCCGGGACAACTAAAAGTGCTTCTTTATAGTCCAAAGATGAAAAAGCATTTTCAAAAACTAAATTATGAATGGCTTGAAGAATATTTTACAGTTGAAGATAAAGATAAAAACATCCTTCTCCATCCAAAAGAAATAATAATAAATAATGGCGGTACTATTTTTTTTGCTTTGTTTGATGATGAAGTAGTAGGTACCTGTGCAGTTATAAAACATATGAATAATAAATATGAACTTGCAAAAATGGCAGTAACAAAAAAACACCAAAATTGCGGAATAGGTAAATTATTGTTGGAATCCGCAGTTAATTGGGTAAAGGAGATCGGAGAAAATGAATTATATCTACTGACGTGTGAAAACCTTGTTTCGGCTAATATACTTTATAGAAATTTTGGTTTTGTAAGATTAAAGCAAAATCCTTTTAACGATACACAATATGTACGAAAAACATATGCAATGAAGTTAGACTTAATTAAAACAAATAACTTAAAGGCCTAAAATGAAAAAAATGATACTGTTAACTTTTATGGTTCTGGTATTAACAATTAATGCACAAATATCTGAACAACCAAAATTTTTAAGCCAAGTGAGGGCTGTACGTACTACTGAAAAAATTTCAATAGATGCCGTACTTTCCGAATCTATTTGGCAACGTCCCGGTAATACGGAATTAGTACAAGAAGAACCCGTACAGGGAGTAAAACCTTCGCAACACTCTGAATTTTGGGTAGCATATGATAATGAGGCAATTTATTTTGCGGCAAAATATTATGATAAAAATCCCGATTCAATTATTGCGCGTTTGGTTAGACGCGATTATATTTGGGGAGATCCATCAGATGGATGTGTATTATATTTTGATTCGTTTGGCGATAAAAGAAACGGATATTATTTTTATGTATCTGCTGCCGGAGGTATAGCAGACGGATTAATTGAAAACGATGTAAAACAACCTAATGATCTTACTTGGGATGCAGTTTGGGATGGCGCGGCTCATATAGATAGTGACGGCTGGTCGCTTGAGATGAAAATTCCATTTTCTCAATTGCGTTTTAAGGAAGGAGCTACTCAAAGCTGGGGAATAAATGTTGAACGTTTTCTAAGTCGTAATGCCGAAACGGACATGCTTGCATACACACCACGCAATGAAAGCGGATTTACTTCCAGATTTGCCGAACTAGTAGGTATTGAAGGAATAACACCTCCGGCTCGTTATGAACTTTTGCCTTATGTTACCGGTAAAGCCGAATATATTGGCAGTGACCCAAACGATCCGTTTAATTCCGGAAAAGAATATAGCCCGGGTATTGGAATTGATGTTAGAGCAGGTTTATCAAGCAGTTTAACACTTAATGCAACTATTAACCCCGATTTTGGCCAAGTAGAGGTTGATCCTGCTGTTGTTAATTTAACGGATGTTGAATCAACTTTTGAAGAAAAACGCCCGTTTTTTACCGAAGGAGTGACAATCTATCAGTTTGGCAGGGGCGGAATAAATAATAATGTTAACTTTAACTGGTCGTCTCCAACAATTTTTTACAGCCGCAGAATTGGCCGTGCGCCACAAGGCGGGTTGCCTTATTACGATTATGTTGATGCACCAAGCGGAACTCATATTCTAGGTGCTGCAAAAATCTCCGGTAAAATAGGTGAGGATTGGAGGATTGGAACTATTCATGCGTTGACAAAAAGAGAGTTTGCCGATATTGAATATAATAAGGAACGATCAAGTGTTCAAATAGAACCATTAACATATTATGGAGTTTTACGTACTCAACGAGATTTTAATGGCGGAAAACAAGGTGTTGGTGTACTTGCAACATTTACAAATCGTTTTTTTAATAATGAAAATATACAAAATTTTATAAATAAAGATGCTTTGGTAGTTGGAGCTGACGGATGGACATTTTTATCCGATGATGGCACTTATGTATTAAACGGATGGGGAGCAGTATCCAGAGTAGGCGGAAATGAAAACAGAATGATTGCTCTGCAAAGGGGTTCAGGTCATTATTTCCAGCGTCCGGATGCAACACATCTTGATGTTGATAGTTCTGCTACATCCATGACAGGATATGCAGGAAGATTAATGTTTAATAAAAACAGGGGGCCGTTTATCCTTAATGCAGCTTTTGGATTTATTAGCCCAAAATTTGAATCAAATGATCTAGGGTTTAATTCGTTTAGCGATGTAATAAATGCACATTTATACACAGGTTACAGATGGAATACACCCACTTCATTTTATCAAAATGCAAGTTTAACATTTGCAACATTTGCAAATTATGATTTTGGGGGAAATATTACCAACAATGGTTATTATTTTAGCAGTAATGTTACATTCCCGGATTTATATGGGGCAAGTTTTTCGTTTTCATATAACCCCGAAACATATAATGCACGAAAAACTCGCGGTGGTCCTTTAACTCTTAATCCAATTAGCCGTTCATTTAATCTAAATGCTTATACAGATAATAGACTTTGGTGCGTGGTTTATGCCGGTACATCAATTAGAACAGGTACTGATGCTAATTCATATTTTTATTATACAGGAATAGAATTAAAAATCACTCCTACTCTTACTATTAATATTGAACCAAATTTTTCTTTGGATGATATAAATACACAATGGATAACAGCATATTCCGATTTAACAGCAGAAAATACTTATAAAAAACGTTATGTATTTGCCCATCTTGATCAAACAACATTTGCAACAGATATTCGCGTAAATTGGATTATTACTTCAAAATTAAGTTTCCAAGCGTATTTGCAGCCGCTAATTGCCTCAGGAAAATATGATGATTTTAAAACACTAAAACAACCTAAAAAATATTCATATATGAAATATGGTGAAGAAGGTTCTTCATTAATTAAAACAACTTATGAAACCGGCGATATTACTTACACAATTGATGCTGACGGTGATGGACCATCGGCAGCAAGAACAATAGGAAATCCGGATTTTAATTACATATCATTAAGGGGAAGTGCTGTATTGCGTTGGGAATATATGCCGGGCTCAACTTTATATTTAGTATGGACACAAAGCAGAGAAAATTATGAATCTGACGGCGAATTTCGTTTTGGAAGATCTATGAATACAATGTTTGATGTAAAACCGGATAATATTTTTATGTTAAAAATATCTTATTGGTTATAAAAAAATTAGTTAATTTAAACAATAAATTCTTAAACTTATCAGGAAATAATATGAAACAAACTGCAACAATTATTCTATTAGCCGCCGTTGTGTTATTAAAAAGTGGTGTTTTAAGTGCTCAAACATATTTTGAAGACCGAAAAGATATTCCACAGGAATATAAATGGAGTCTTACAGATCTGTATGCAAATTGGGGAGATTGGGAAAAAGACTTGAATCTTCTTGAAAAACAAATGGACGAAATTGCAAATCTTAAAGGAACCCTAAAAAATGGTGCTTCATCTTTTTTAAAAGCCAATCAGCTGCAGGATGCATTAGGTATTCTTGCAGAAAAAGTTTATCGTTATGCTTCTTTAAATTTTGATATTAACACAAAAGATCAAATTGCGTCTGCAAATCTGCAAAAAGTTAGAGTTCTATATTCAAAATATGGTACTGCAACTGCGTGGATTAATCCTGAAATGCTGGAAATATCTCTTCCTACCATTCAAAAATGGATTGCGGAAAACAAAGAATTGGAAAAATATCGTTTTGGCATTGAAGATTTATACCGTTTACAGGCACATGTTTATACGGAAGACAAAGAAACATTACTTTCGTATTTTGGTCAATTTGCCGGAACTCCAAATTCAATTTATACTAGTCTTTCAACTGCTGATATTAATTTCCCAAAGGTAACGCTTTCTGATGGTACAGAGTTAGCTGCCACAAGCGGAAATTACAGTAAAACATTAAGAACAAACCGAAATCAAGAGGATAGAAAAACAATTTTTGAAGCTCATTATAAAACATATGAACAAAACAAAAATACTTATGCTTCAATTTATAATGCTATTTGCCAAAAGGATTGGGCTAATACACAAGCAAGAAACTATAAATCGTGTCTTGAGGCAAAATTAGAAACTAATAATATTCCTGTTGCTGTTTATGAAAATTTAATAAATACAGCAAAACAAAATACTGCCCCGTTGCAGAGATATTTAAAATTACGTGCAAAAGTATTAGGATTAAAAGAATACCACAACTATGACGGTTCTATTCCGTTAATCGAGTTCAATAAAACTTATCCTTATGAAGAAGCAAAAGAATTAGTTTTACAATCCGTTGCTCCATTAGGAAAAGAATATCAAGATAGAGTAAGAAAAGCGTTAAAATCGGGTTGGATTGATGTTTTTGAAAATGCAGGAAAAAGAACCGGTGCTTATTCGGGTGATGCATATTCAGTTCATCCATTTATGATGTTAAATTATAATGAAACCATGAATTACGTATTTACATTAGCTCACGAAATTGGTCACACAATTCATACAATGCTGGCTAACGAAACACAACCGTATGCAACGGCTGGTTATACATTATTTGTTGCCGAAGTTGCTTCTACATTTAATGAAAGGCTTTTGCTTGATTATATGTTGGAAAAAACTCAAGATCCTAAAGAAAGAGCAGCTTTAATTATGCAGGCTATTGAAAATATTAACGGTACTTTTTATTTCCAATCGCAATTAGCGGATTTTGAATTGCAGGTTCATAAACTTGTTGAAAACGGGGAACCGATTACCGCTGATTTGTTAAGTAAAATTATGAGTGATTTATATAAAACATATGAAGGTGATGCAGTAGTACAAGATGAATTGTTTAATACTGTTTGGGCTAGGATTAGTCATTTTTACACAGTTCCTTTTTATGTATATCAATATGCAACATGTTACGCTTCTTCCGCACAGCTTTATAACGAAATTAAATCCCTTAGCGGAAAAGAAAAAGAAGCAAAAATTCAAAGCTATTTTAATTTGTTAAAATCGGGTGGAAATGATTATCCAATGGAGCAGCTTAAAAAAGCAGGTGTGGATCTTACTACATCCAAACCATATTTGGCTGTTTGCGGTCAATTTGACGAATTGGTTACATTGCTTGAAAAGGAAGTTACCCAGATTAAATAAAACCCCTCATAGATGTTGTTAGTTAATTATAAGGCCCTTTGATTTATTAAATATAAATTTAAGGGCTTTTTTATACCCGTTGAACATAATGGAATTAGCAAATATTTGAACTAAAATTTTATGATTTGTTTTCAATCTTGTATTCAACAATTTCTTTGTTAACAACAATTGCCAAATAATTAATCGGTTTGTCTTTTATAAGGTAAGGAGTAAAGTATTTTTTTGTTTTTATTTGAGAAATTGCCATATTTAATACTTCATCAATATTTTTATTTTCTGCCAAATATTTAAACTCTATTATATAAATATTATTTTCAAATTCAATAACACCGTCAATACGCCCTTTTGAGGTGCTTATTTCCGTATCCATTTTGATTCCCATTAATTCCATTATTAAATAAAAAATGGAATGATAATATGCCTCTTTGGGGATGTGTAGTTGATATGGGATTTTAGCAATTAAACTTTTAATTATAGTAATAAAACGTTCAATATTATTATTACAAAGAAAATCGTGAAGATCAATGTATAATGGTCTAATAACAGTAACCGGTGTATAAAAATAATTGGCTGCAATATGAATCAAAAAAGACTTTTTTACTTCTTCATTTGGGTAATTTAACATGCAAATTTCTTTAATGTAGTCTATTTTTGTAATAGATACGCAGGCGGAGCCTGAACCAAAAATAACACCACAGGCTCCGACGGTAAATAACAACTCCGAAATAAAACCGTAAGAAAAAATGTATTGAGTAGGTATAAAAAAATTTATATCTTTGTAAAAACGAACCACAAAATCT
>JAZDHY010000017.1:0-62601 GCA_043805435.1 bacterium | reverse complement strand
TTTAACAAAATTTGGTAAACGAGTATTAGCGGGTGCTTTTATGGTAAAAGAATTGAATATTATCCCTGCTATGTCAATTTAATATTCCTCTGCTTTTGTTAAATCGTGCGCTTTTTACGTTTAATTTAAGAACTAACAGTTTAAGTTAAAGGATTGAAGAATTCTAAATTTTTAATTTCAAACTGCAAAAGCAACTGTGGTTTTTTTAAAAAACCTATTAATGTTGTCTCAAGATTATTTTTACTTCTGTATAGACTTCGTTTTTTATTGTTTTATATTTTGGGTTAAATCCTAATTTCTTATTATATTCGATTAAGAGTTTTTGCATTTAATTAAATCATAACATGAAACTAAATAAAATTTCCGAAATTATTAATTTTGTAATAAACAACTTTGGTAGTGCTTTTTTTTACACTCCCCCCATTTATAAAAATGCACAATCAATATTGTTTACCACCCCAGTAAAATACAATTTAATATATAAAGACGACTCCATTTTAGAAAAATTCCAACAAATTGAAAATTTTTATAAAAACAAATACATTGGTTATGCTATACTAAATTATGAACTGGGTTATAAGTTAGAGTCAAAATTTGAACCGCTGCTTGATAAAATTAAAAAAGAAGAACCGCTGGGAAAATTTGTTTTTTTTAACAAAAAAGGAATGATCAAATTCGATTCGAAAAAAATTGAGTACGATTTTAACAGTAAGTCAATTGATACTAAGCCAATTATTAATTTTAAGCTTAATACTAACAAAATTGATTATATAAATAATGTAAAGATCATAAAAGATTATATTAGTCAAGGATATACTTATCAAGTAAATTATACTGTTAAAGGGAAATTTACATTAAATAAAAACCTTGTTGATTTGTTTGGCACTTTAATATTTAATCAATCTGCAAAATATACAGCCATAATTAACCGGGGAGATAAAATTATCATTTCTATTTCTCCTGAATTATTTTTTAAGTTTCAAGACAAAGAAATTACCGTAACCCCAATGAAAGGCACTATAAAACGGGGATATAACAGAGATACAGATAAAACAAATAAAGCAATATTATTAAAAAGCAAAAAGGAAAATGCCGAAAATTTAATGATTGTTGATTTAATGCGAAATGATATTGGCCGTGTAAGTAAGTTCGGTTCCGTTAAGGTAAAAAAGATGTTTAAAATTGAAAAATACGAATCTCTTTTTCAAATGGTATCTACGATTAAATCTAAACTGGTTAAACCTAATTTAACAAAAATATTAACTAATATTTTTCCTTGCGGTTCAATAACGGGTGCACCAAAAATTAAAACAATGCAGATAATTGACTCGTTGGAAAAAGAACCAAGGGGTGTTTATACGGGAGGCATCGGAATAATTAAAAAGAATTCAATTATTTTTAATGTTGCCATAAGGACACTTGTAATAGATAAAAAGACAAATACCGGTGAAATTGGTTTAGGAAGCGGAATTGTGTGGGATAGTACTGCTGAAGAAGAGTATAAAGAAGTCAAGCTAAAAGGAAATTATTTAACCAAACCGGAAAAGTATTTTGAACTATTTGAATCAATTTTGGTTGAAAATAAAATTCCTTATTTGTTAGAGGAGCATTTATTACGTTTGCGAAAAGCCTCCGACTATTTTCTTTTTTATTACAACAAAAAAGAGTTAATTAAGGAGATTAATAAAGCGATAAATAATCTTGATAATAAACAATATAAACTAAAAATTGTTTTAAATAAGTGGGGTAAGATAAACACGTTCGTGGAACAATTAAACAATTTTGCGGAACCTATAAAAGTTATTATTGCCGAAAAGAATATTTCTTCTATAAATAAATTTCAATATTTTAAAACCACTAACAGAATTATGTATGACAGGCTCTTTAAATTGTTTAGAAAAAAAGGTTTTTATGATGTGTTATTTTTTAACCAAAATAACCAAGTAGCCGAAGGTTCTTTTAATAATATACTAATTAAAAAAGATAATGCATACTTTACGCCGCCAATAACAGCCGGTGTGTTAAACGGAATTTACAGAGCTTATCTGCTAAAAACAGAAAACAATGTTTTTGAAAAACAATTATCTATTGAAGATATAAAATTTGCAGACGAAATATATTTAATTAATTCCGTACGCAAAAAAGTAAAAATTGACGAGATTTATTTAGGTGATGAAAAAATATTTGAGTGCAAAAAACAGTAATAAAATAAACCCAAAAGGGTATTTTGTTAATACCCCTTTGACATAATATTATTTTACAATAATTGAAATTGCAGTACCTCCGCCGGGTACTAAATTTAATTTAATTTTATCACCAAACTTTATATCTTTTTTATAAATATTATAAGCCATTGGATTAGTTTCCCAATTTGCATCTTTAGCATCTTCATAAACAGTTGCTACATAAGATTTATCTTTATCTAAAAAGTCACAATTTATTTCAAAACTACGTGCGTTTTCATCTGTTATTGAGCCAATAAACCAATTAGATGTGTTTTTGCCTTTGCGTGCAATTGTAATGTAATCGCCGGGTTCGGCATTTATTATTTTTGTATCATCCCAATCAACAGGAACATCTTCTATAAATTTGAATGCGTCTAAATGCTGTTCGTAATTTTCAGGTAAATCTGCTGCCATTTGTAACGGGCTATACATTGTTAAGTACAATGCTAATTGTTTAGTTAAAGTTGTATGGACTTGTTCCTTTTTGCCGTATTTATCCAATTTTATTTGAAAAATCCCCGGTGTGTAATCCATTGGGCCGCCCATTAAACGTGTAAACGGTAATATGGTTTCGTGTTCTGGTTTGTTGCCTTTGCTCCATGCGTTAAATTCGTTGCCGCGTGCAGCTTCACAAGCCATCCAGTTTGGATAAGTTCTGTGTAATCCTGTCGGGCGTACCGGTTCGTGAACATCAATCATAATTTTATTTTGTGCGGTTCTTTCAGCAACCCACAAATAATGATTTACCATAAACTGACTATCGTGATGTTCACCTCTTGGAATAATATATCCAACATATCCGGTTTTAACTGCATCGTAGTTGTGTTTTTTCATAAAACTATACGCTTCATCCATTCTTCTTTCGTAGTTGGAAACTGATGCGGATGTTTCGTGGTGCATTATCATTTTTACGCCTTTACTTTTAGCATATTTTTCTACTTCCTCAACATTAAAATCAGGATAAGGGGTTACAAAGTCAAAAACGTTTTCTTTAAACAAACCACCCCAATCTTCCCAACCAATATTCCATCCTTCAACTAACACGCCTTGTATATTGTGTTTAGCGGCAAAATCAATATAACGTTTAGTGTTTTCCGTTGTTGCGCTATGCCTGCCGTTTGGTTTAACTTTTAACCAATCCGTATTGTTAATATCCACATAACTCATATCGGCATAATTCCACGATCCTGTTCCAATATGCATTTCCCACCAAATACCAATAAATTTCATCGGTTTAATAAAGCTTGGGTCTTTTATTTTAGATGGTTCGTTTAAGTTAAGAACTAATTTTGAAGTTAAAATATCTTCTGCTTTTTTGCTTACAATTATTGTACGCCAAGGGGTTTTACACGGTGTTTGTAAGTATGCCATGTTGCCAAGTGCGTCGGGCACCAATTGGGAAGTTAATAAAAATGTTTCCTGATTGATTTGTAAATGCATGGCGGGATAATTAACCAATGCGGCTTCAAAAATATTAAGATATAAATTATTGTCCGTTTTCATCATCAAAGGTGTTTGAACAAAATTTTTACCTATAATAGTTTTTGAACCAATTTCGTTAAATGTGCCTCCCCAAGTTGCATCAACTTCACTAAGTTTAGAGGTTGTATAGCTGTATTCGTTAGTATCGTAGTCACCGGGGATCCAAAACGCTTTATGATTTCCGGTTAAAGCAAATTCAGTTCTTTCGCTTTTAACAATAAAGTTCTTAAAATTTTGTTGTTCGGGAAATTCGTATCTAAAACCAACCCCTTCATCAAATAACCTAAACTTTATTATTAACTTTCGGCTATTTGTTTTTGGTTGTACCAATGTAATTGCTAATTCTTTATAATTATTTTTAATGTTTTTTTGTTCACCCCAAACAGGTTCCCAAATTTCATTTGTTGTTGAAGTATCCATTTTTTCAATAATAAAACCGCTTAAAAAAGATTCTTGATCTTTTAATTCAATTCCCATTTTGCTGGTTTTAATTACTTCGTTATTATCTAATGCCAACATATAAATAGGCTCTCCTATACTGTTTAACTCAAATTTTAGAGTTAAACCGTTATTTGGAGAAAGTATTGTTTGGGCACTTAATTGTAAACTAAATAAAATTGATACTATTACAAAATACTTTTTCATTTTTCACCTAATATTTTTCCGTTAAGTACAAAATTACAATAATGTTTTAATATTTGAAAACTAAATTATTCCAAACGTGTTTAAAGTGTTTAACTATTTCCACCTATTTTACTTGGTAATAAAAGTATTTACAAACTAAATTCAGCTGGTTATAATTATAGTTTGACTGTAAGGCAATTGATTGTTAAAACCAACAGATATCTAGTGTTTTTATCTATTTGACAGACCGGTAAAAAAACTGTATTACTAAAACAAACAAAATATGGTTTTTAGCCGACCCATAAGTCTTTATTTATGGAAAAGCCTTTGAAAAAAATTCAGTATTTATTTAAAATAAATCCTGAATTATTCCTTTTTATTTGAACTTTACGTATATTTATAATTATAATTAACTATTATTAATGTATATAATGCCTAGTTATTACCGGTTTGCTTAAGTAACAAATATACTTAAATATTGTTAATTTAATAAATTTGACTGAAGCCCAAATAAAGAATAAGTACATTTAGAAGTTTTAATCTCTTATATCAATAAGTTACAGGCTTTTATAATAGGTTTTAGATAAAAAAATAAAAATTGTTATTTTATAAATGGCAATTTTTGTTATGTTACTTTGGAAATAGTACCGAAAAGCGCATTGTTATAATTCAAGCGAATATAAAAGAAGCGTTTTTAACTGAACAAGTTTTATTCCCTTTTTCATTCAATAAATCACTCCATTTTTTTAGTTACCTCAACTTTAGTTGCACAAAAAAATCAAAACAACAAACTTTATTTTTGTTAAACAACATAAATATTTTAAACTTATTAAAAGGAAAACCATGACTAAAATTTATTTAATCATTATTGCTTTTTTTTTATCAAACATATTATTTTCACAAAACGAACCAACATATAAAACCGATGAAATTATAATTACAAGCAATAAAACATCAACTGCTTTTTTAGAATCAACAAGAAGCATTTCCAGTATTAATAAAGAAGAGATTAAACTTTTACCTGTTTCTTCTTTATCCGATTTATTAGAATTTACTACCGGTGTTGATATTAAACAGCGCGGACCTCAAAACGTTCAGTCCGATTTAAGCATACGAGGCGGTTCGTTTGAGCAGACTTTAGTATTGATTAACGGAATTAAAATAAGTGATTCCCAAACCGGACATCACAATATGAATTTGCCTGTCTCTTTGTATGATATTGAAAAAATTGAAATACTAAAAGGACAAGGGTCGTCAATACACGGTGCCAATGCATTTTCCGGTGTTGTTAATATTATTACCAAAAGCAACAAAGAACAATCATTATCGCTAAATTCATCAGTTGGTTCTAACGGCTATTACGATACTTATTTGGGTTTTTCTCAACCATTTGGAATTTTAAAAAATAATTTTTCAATTTCCAAAAGCCACTCAAACGGGTATAGGTACAACACCGGATTTAATAACTTAAATATTTCATATACTCCCAAATTATTGTTTGGCAAAAATAGTATAAGTTTATTTACGGGATATCAAAAAAAAGAATTTGGATCAAACGGTTTTTATTCCGATAAATATCCAAATCAATGGGAAGAAACTAAAACTTTGTTGACCTCTTTAAAAGGAGATTTTGTTTTTGATAATTTATTTTTATCCCCTAAGTTTTCTTGGCGTAAACATGACGATATGTATTTGTTAGATCATGAAAGACCTTCGTTTTATAAAAACACTCATGTAAATAATTCTTATAATGCCGAAGTTGAAACAATTTATCATTCCGCTTATGGTTTTACCGCATTAAGTTTTGAATTTGGAATTGATAAAATAGAAAGTTCTAATCTGGATAATCATGAAAGGAATAAAGCGGGAGTTTCTATTGAACACAAAACGAACCTGTTTTCAATTTTAGATTTATCGATTGGTGGATATCTATATAAATATGACCAATGGGGCTGGAAATTATGCCCTAATGCCGATTTAGGATTGCAAATTTCTCAAGATTTTAGATTATATGCAAGTATTGGCAACTCGTTTAGAATTCCTACTTTTACGGAATTGTATTATACAAGTCCGGCCCAAATTGGCAACAGCAGTTTAAAACCCGAAGAAGCTTTATCGTATGAAGCCGGAATAAAATATATTACCGAAAATATTAATTCAAGTGTTTCCTTTTTTGCCCGTAACGGTAAAAATTTAATAGATTGGTCTAAACAAAATACACAAGACAAATGGACGGCAAATAATATTGCGGATCTTAATACCAATGGTGTTGAGGTTAATTTTTCGTTTTTACCGCAAAGTTTATTTATAAAAAGTCCTATAACCAAAATTTCGCTTGGTTATAGTTATCTTGAAACTGACGATAGTAAAATAAATTATATTTCGCGTTATGTGTTGGATAATTTAAGACACCAGGCTATTGCAACTATACATCATCAACTTGTATTTGATATTCAACAAAGTTGGAATATTAAATACGAATACAGATATAATTCATCGGATTATTTTTTATGGGACACAAAAATATCACGTCAAATAAATTTTGTTAATCTTTCAGTTTCAATAAATAATTTATTTAATAGAGCTTATACCGATTTTACTAACCTTCCCATGCCGGGCAGATGGATTATTGGTACAGTTAAATTAAACTTTAATCAAATTTAATTTTACTTAATTAAAACAACCCGTCTATAACCATCGGCATTTTTCCAATGGTCGTTAAAGGCGGGTTGTTCAACAAATACCGAACCAATAAAATTATCGCGCGTTTTAGGATTTTCGTTTAACCCATCGTTATCACAGTATGCCAAAGATATTCCCATTTTTTTGTTTGGGGATAATAACACTCGCGAATTTGCCGGATTTTGAAAATTGTATTTATCGCTATAAACGGCAATTGCAAACTCCCAAACTGTTTCCGTTCCGTTTTTTCTTGCCGTAAAACTTTTAAAATGGTCTGCATAGTTAATTGTTATATAATTAGTCCAATCTTTTCCGGTAATATCGCACACAACAACATTATTAGTGGTTTCTCCGTCTTGTTGAGCATTAATTACAATGTGATACGAAAAGGCGTTTGAGCTGTTTGTCCCCCATTCTTTCGCAGTCTCACCCTCTCCGTTAAAGACATGATTTCCGCCCGATTGGTCTTCATCAATAAAAACTTCCAATATATCATAATCGGGGTAATCTTTAGCAATTGCCGGATCCTCATTGTACACATAACCATCAACAAAAACATCATCTACTGTTTTAGCCAAAAAATATAATAAGTTTGTCTCTTTTGACCATACAATTTTATAAGCACCGGTAAAATCGTCGCTGCTTAAAGTATCGCCATAATTCATCCATACCTGATCAATTGGCTGCCACTTAATATTTTGCCAGCATTCGTCATTTGGTAAGCCGTCAATTGCCGGAATAGTTAAAGCAATCGGAACATACAGGGTATCGTTTGTATGAACCGAGTTAATATTTTGCGCTGTTAATATACTTGTGATATTAAAAATTGCATAAAGGGTAATTAATAGTTGTTTTAACGGTTTCATTTTTATTCCTTAATTTTTACTTGTTTAATATAGCATTTGCGGCTAAAACCAAAAACATAAAATCGCAGGCTCCGCCACCCATTACGTATTCGGTTTGCTGCCAAAAATAAGGCCATATCTTTAATTCCGGGAAATCGGGACGAATTAACGCTGTTCCCGAGCCGACACCTCCGGGTATGTATGACCAATCGACACGGTTTATGCCGTAGGCAACGGTTAACGAATTTGCGCCGACTCCCGAAGCGAATGATGATGTATTATTTCCGGGATGAGTACCTAAAACAAAATTTAATGCATTTAACATATACTCTTTTGTAAATATTGACGGAAAAGATTTATTTAAAAAATATTGTCTTACTCCAAATTCTTGAATATTCCAGCCGGCACCCCAAATATCCGGTTTGTATGGTACTCCGTATGGATTTTCCTTCTGCTCTTTATCTAATTTATTTCTTAAATTTTGTACTGCCGAATTTACTAATATTTCGTAATCTTTATTGTTAAGTAAGGGTATAGTTTTTCCTAAAATCCATGCGTTATTAGTTATCTGCCATTGGGAATTGATATTATTGATTATATAGCTTTTGTAAATATCATCGTTTGTTGTTAAAAACAATTCGATTGCCGCAAAACTTTTATCCTGATTGCTATTTTTATAATTATTCCAAATAGTCTGTGATATTGATAAACATTCTTCGGAAAGTTCAGGATTAATTATTTTCATAACTCTACTTGCTGCAGCAAGTGTTCCGGCTGTGTACAACTCGCGCCAAGGATTATCTTCTGTAAAAACTAATCTATCATCTTTTATTTTATTGTTATCATTATTAAAAATTTTGCTATCCGTCATATTAACGCCATCACCAAGTAAAGTATATTGCCTTAGTGTTGGACAAATTATTCCTCTATATAATCTACCTAAAGATTTATACCCGTTAATGATACTAATCAACCCATGTTCTATTTGTTGTAAAATGTCCGGTATTCCATCGGGCTGATGAATTTCGACAATTTTTTCTTTTTGATTGATTGTAGTTTCATCATAATTTACATTAAACTCCTCATAAGCTAAAGCTAAGGAATATACTGTTGCTGCTTGCGATTCTATTCGTAAATCATAATCTCCGGCATCATGCCAGCCGCCCGAATTTAAATTAGGCACATGTTCATTCGGTTTATATTGTGTTAATGTGGATGGTCCTTGTACGTATCCGTCAAAGTGATTCGAATCGGTAGGAGCCATAAGTGCGTCATCTAGGTGGCATAACCCATGCCATACTTTGTACCTGTCGTTAATGCGCATGTGACACATTTGTACAGGTAAAAAATATTCCAAGGTCGGCTGCCAAACATGGCGGTTATATATTTCTTTTGATATTTGAAAAGGAGAAGTAATAAAACTGCCGTATTGAAGAATGTATATTCCCTCTTCTTTAATTTTAGAAAAATCAAACTGTAGATATTTATATCTAATAAACTCTCCCCAAATTTCGGGATAATTTGAAAGAATTAACTCTTTATTACCTAACGATGAGAATTTATATAACTCCGCCTTTTGTTTGGTTGTGTCTGTTTTATCAAGCTCTATAACGGCAATTTTATTTTGATTTGGGTGATAACCAACTTGAGAAATCTGTACAATAGGTTCATACACCCAATTTGGTTTTACATTTGGAATTATTGTGAGTTCAATGGCATTAGTTGTTTTCCCTTCCGGTATTAAGCACCGGACTATAAACCAGCCATTATTAAATTCACCTCGTCCATCAAGTAAAATTATCTTATTATTGGATTGGAATGTCAGCTTGTTACTTTCATCTTCGGGGGCAATAACTAAATTATTTCCCTCAGCCAATGGTGTTATTTGTAACTTATTGTTTTTATCATAATAACTTGGGCCATTAACCTGTTGTGTAAAAATGCCGAAAATTTTATCCATTATAAACGACTTGCCAAAATATTCACCGGGGAAAAGTTCAATATTAAAACCGACTTTTCCAACCCATTCGGCAGGAAGCGGTTTTTCCAAATCCACAAAAATTTTAACTATTTGATTAATACATTTAACACGGATATTATAATTTAATTTCAAATTTGGATAAATTATTGGATTAAATCCTTTTTTGTCTTTAGTAGAATCGGGATAACTTAAGGAAACAGTTATTTCATTTTTATCCAAATTTACTTTACGTTTACCAACCATTGGAACCGGAGACCATTGGCCCGGTGCGGGTTCTAAACGTAAATCACCATTTGCAGCAATTCTATTTCCGTTTTGAATAATTGTAACACCCGTTTGATGCCCGTCGGGATAATAATCGTGAAAAACCATTACGTTTAATCCGCTGGTTTCAAAGTATTCCTGATTGTTGATTGTTAAATTGGATTGAGCGTAAAGAATAGTAGAAAAAAATAAAATGCTTATGTAAAATATACGCATAACAACGTCCCGTTTGTTTTAGACTAAAGTATAAACCAGCAATTATTATGCCCTTTGAAACAGCCTGAAAAATTCCTTAATTTTTCATAAATAAGGTAATTTATTAAAGAGTATTGTTATTTATTTGATAAAACTGTTATTAAATAAATAATTATGAACCAAAGAAATTAAATATCTTTGATTAACAAAAGTGGTTTCGTTTTCGCTTTTTATTTTTTAATTATAGGAAGGTCAGGGATAATTTATTCCTGTTTGTGCAAAGTTTTCTACACACAAATGATTACTAAAAACTATTAAGAAATAATTTGCCACTATCGTCTTTGTCGTTTAATGCAAGGCAAACTTCATTTTTAGAAAAAATATCTAATTCCTCGTTTGGTAAATCTGAGTCAATGAGGGTAATAATATATTGCAAATCGTATTTTATACAAAGCTCTTTAACCATGTGTATATATCTAATCTTTATTCTATTGTCTAATCCTTCTAATACTCCATCATGGTAAACAAAATTATAGAAAGAATTATCAGAATAGTTAATCAACAAGGACAAATCAAAAGCTACACATAAAAGCTTTTTGTAAGTAGTTCCTTGAGCTTCTGAGGTATTAAGAAGAGCGGCGGCATTTTGATATTCCGCATAATATTCGATGTTGCCTTGAGTATTAATTTTTAAAGAGATTAAAGCATTGGTATTTAATATCTCTTTAATTATATTGTTAAAAATTTTATTGATTGAAGAATGTTTTCTTTCTGTTAAAGCGGTTTTTAACTTCTCAACTTGATGAGCAATCAATTCTTTTTTTTCATCAATTTCGTTTTCTAATAGAATCGAATTATCAATAGCGGTTAATTTGTCTTTAATGCGTTCTATTTCAACTTCTGTTTTTATTAATAGCTTTTGATATTCTTTGAACTTATCATAGCTGTCTTTTTTTGTTAGAATCGACAACGAGTAGCTTTTTTTGCTTTCTAGTTCCTCTATCTCAATATTGATAGTGTTAAAATCGTTTTTTAATTCAGCTAAGTTTTCCTTCAGAAAACCTTTTCGTTCAGTTGTTAAGGATTTTTGGAATTCAATTAAATCGTTATAGTCTTTTTTTAGCTGTTCCGGGAAATATAAATTTACTTCTTTGAAAAGAATTTCAATTTTTTCTATCTCTATATCGTCCAAAATATCAGATAGAGACTGTTCTACTCGACTTATTTCAAAGCTAATTCGATAGCGCTCTGTATTTAAAGCTTGTAGTGTATTATCAATATTCTCTACAATATCTTTATTGGTTTTAAGATCTTCTTTGTAAAAATTAAATTTATCGATATACCCACTCGTTTCATTTAATTCACTGATTTTAATCTCAAGAAGACCCTCTAATCTATCTTTTTCATTTGTATCAATTTGAGCTTCAGTTTTTAAAGTAGAAAGTCTCCTTTTTAACTCAACAATACTTTCTTCCATGTCTAATTTTTCACTTACAATATCCCCATCAAAACCCAACAAATCAAAGACAAAGGGTTTCCAATCTTTATTTTTACCCATGAATTTATTCAATTTGAAAACATCAAGAAAATCTTGTTGACTTCTTAAAAAATAGGTTATTGATTTTCTATAAGGCCATCTACTTAAAACATTAAATGATAAATAGTTATTTAATAATATTCTAGCTCTATCAAAAGGAATATCCTCATTATCCCATTCTAAATTAGTAATAAAACCAGTAGATTTTTTATCGCTAAGTTTAAAAGAAATTTTAGTTAGCAAATCTACACTTCTTTTAATGATTAAGAAGTTTCCATTATTCAGTCTGAATTCGCCATAAAAAACTTGTCCGATAAACAAGTCATTACTAAATAATTCGTCTTTATTCTTATCAACTCTTCCAAGTAATAAAAAATCAATAATCCTAATTAAAGAGGTTTTCCCTAAGTTGTGGGTGTCATCCTTTTTATCGCTCTGAATAAACGCGATAACAGCATTAAAATGCTCATTAAACTCAATGTTCTTAAAGTTTTTGTTTGAATATATTTTAACTAATTTCATTTTCTGTTTGTTTAGTTATAGAAATTGCATCTAATTCCTTCAAATATTCAATTTTATCAAGAGCAAAAAGAAAAGTTAAAGATGAATTAAGCCTTGATTTTGCTTTAACACCAATGTTTTGAATCAAAAGGTTTTTCAAATCATCGTATTTGAGTATACCATTTTCTTGCAGTTTTTTCAGGATAATTCCTGAAATGTAGATAACTGAATATTGAATAGCTGTATGTTTGGTTGGTTTTAACATTTTATTCTTTTTTACCTATAGAACAATTATAGTACATATAATGCAAAAATAAACGTATTAATTTCCGATTTTTTTGTAATTCAGGGCGCCTATCCAGTATAAATTTATATAAATGGTTTAAAATTTCCTCAAATTTATCATAACTATCACGATGAATAAGTATTTCCTCATTTAGATCATCTATAGTGTTTTGATACATGTTTTGAAAATTATCGTTAATCGGGTCGGAAAAAAACAAATCAATTTGATTAAAATAACTAAGGTTTTTCTTTATAGCATTGTTAAAGTAGTCTTTACTCAGGTCATTAAGTTTGTTTTTTGACTCTTTATCAATAAACTTTAATGGTTCCTGAATTTGGATTGCTTTAATATCTAATTTTGAAAACTCAACAATAATATTTTTTAAGTCCTCCTCATGGAAATCCAAAGGAAGTAGTAAGCTATTTAGACTTAAGGCTTTAGCAATTTCAGGGTATTCTTTAAGCCATAGTTGAATAGTTTCAAGAGCAATTAGTCTATTTTCAATATGAACTGGATCAGAATAAATAGACTCTAATTTACTATCTTGAATACCACTTAATTTCCTGTTGGTGAAAAGTAAATAATAATCTATCTCATTATTTTTAATAAGTTTATCAATAGCAGGAATAACTTGGTTTTTTATTATCGTTTGAAAATCACTATCTGAACAACTTGCATTTGGACGCTGAGTATGCTTAGCTTGAATAATAATTTTACCTTCCCATTGTTTGGATTCACTGGGATATCTATTAGCCTTTCCTGTAAACCGAGCATCCTTGCCACCATCAGTACCAACGGAAAAAACAATGGTTGCAGTACCCAAGATTTTTTCACAAATTAATGCGACTAAATTTTCAAAATCTGAATCAGTAAGATTTTCTAAAGGATAAGTCATTTTTTTTAAATAAAAAATAATGCAAATTGATATCGTCATATAAAAATCAAAAAAATTACAATACTAATAAACTCAAGAATATTTAGTAATTTAATTAATTATTTTAAAATAAGTAAAAAGAAAGCAAATTCAAAGATTAAACTTAAGCGATTCTGTTTTTTTATAATTCATTTATTGAAAAATCTCTTATCCTATTATTGCAATACAATAAAAAAATTGGATTATTAAACAGGATGATACAAACTTTTAGAAATAATTTCCCCCTTTGTTTTGCACGCTAAAAATGAAGATTTTCCTGTTTTATTCAATAAAAATTTCTTATTTTGAATATAGTAAAAACTTGTATATTAAGTGCGGAGGTGGCGCCCCCGCACTTATAACTAAGCAGGAGTATACTAAGCAGAACATTAAAAATATTCTGTAGTAACCAGTTTGCCATCCTCCTTTAATTTATTAATTAACAGGGGGATGATTTTGTTACGTTTAAGAATGCCATGCTGCAAAAAGCTAATGTCATCATTTGCCGGGTTTTCTGTCTGCCCAAGCATCAAATGAACTTTATCTGCAACACTTAACAAGGAATACAAATCCGTTACGGGACTATCTTTTTCCATAGTTGAAGGATCGGCATCCCAAATGTTATAAACTTGATTTAATGTAACGGCACCTTCAGTAACTAAGTCTATTCCTTCAATTGAATAGCTTAAAGGGGCCAAGTTGCTTGTAAAATTTTCTTCCATTTTAAATTGTTTCCCTGTTACTCTGGAAACAATTTTTCCGGTTGTTGCACCGCATACAATTTTTAAGCCGTCTAAATTTAAAAATTTATCAACTAGTTCTTTATCTAATTCCTTATCTTTAGGAGGTCCGGTAAATAAATTAATTATTTTACCCTTACGCCCTTTTGCAATTATTGCAGTACAATCGTCTTCCAAACGGAATTTCCAAATTTCTTCGGCTTTTTGTTCAATCTTTTCCGGTAGTTCGTTATAATCGTAACCAAGTGTTAATAACGAATTAACATATTTGTTAAGATTTTCACTCCCCCAGCCTTTTCCCATTCCTTTCCCAAGTCCGGCTTGCGTAATTCCATCGGTAACAAGCAAAATTGATTCTTTTGCTTTAAGAAAGCAGTTCGATTCCCCAATAATCGAGTTATCAACCGTAAATATTCTCTGTGGTAAAACAGATGCAAATCTGCCCGAAATAAAAATTGGCGGAGGCATTTCGTACGATAATATACTTGTTACACCGTCATTTAAAATTCTTGCAACCGAAAAAACAGAATACGGAAAATCTTTAAGCCGCGCTTCTTCCATGGTTTTTACCAGTGCTGCAAATGCGTTACGCAGCGAAAAATCGTTACGTAATAATTCCATTAATCTTGTGGCACACATAGTTGCGGCTAAATTTGCTTTAATTCCGCTTCCTAATCCGTCACATAAAATAATTGTAGTGGAATGTTCATTTCTTTCTTCTATAAAAACATCACCGCAAACAAGATTTTTCCGTTTTGAGGCTTGAAATGCCTTTACTTCGACGTGTAAATATCCCATAACCAGTTATTGTCTTTTTTATTTTTGGATTGTTCATCTTTTGCTAAGCGGAGTAAATTTTCAACAAGAAGTTCTCCTTTAGCGGTGTTTTCACCCAAAATTTTAGCCAGCTTTTGGGCCATTTCAATTTGGTGTGTTAAAAGTTCTTGCGCCTGTGCAACCGTTTCGTTACGCAGCGAGCTTAATTGTTCTTTATCTGCTAAATTTTTGGTTATATCAACAAAAATTCCAACATATTGTTTTTCGTTTTTTAATTTATAAAGCTTCTGATGACACATCAAATTATACTTTTCGTGATTAACCGTTCTTTCAATTATATCATCATCACCGGCAATTAAATCTTCAAAAAGAGCCGGATCCATTAGGATGGAGATCTTTTTGCCATAAACCGAATTGTTGCAATAAAAAAATCTTTTAAATGCAGGGTTCATATTAAGGATATTTAATTCTCTATCCAATATCACAATCCCGTTCGGGCTTGATTCAATAATTTTATCCGACCTTTGTTCAGCAATTCTACGCATATAAGGAATGCACATTTCAATTTCTGCAATTCCTTCCAATACTGCAACTGCTTTTTCACGGCAGGTATTATAACCACAGGCACCGCAGTTTAACTGGTCGTTATCGTCAATTTTACCGGTTTTTTCTAAAACCTCTTTAATTTGTTCTTCCGAAAAATCGGAATTTTTTTGCAAATGGTATTTCTCAAATTTTGAGGATAAATCTATTTTTGTTTCTTCAATTTGTTTACTGTTTATACTCGATTTATCCACATATTGCAACACTCTTTCTTTACGTTCAAAATAATTTGATTCGTTTTTTATACCGGCACCGTTTATACAGCCCATAGAACAAAACAAAGGATCAATTAAAATGTTTTTTCCGGGGGTTATAAAATTTAATGCTTCTTTTACGCTTTCAAAACCGGTAACTGTTATAGAATCGGATGATAATAAATCAACATTCATATTAGCGGTTTTGCTAAAACCACCCGATAAAGCAAATAATTTTGCATTACTATCGCATGGTTCATCAAACCAGCTCTCCTCAAATTTCTTTAGGTCAACTGCTTCTTCTTCAAACCACTCTTTTAATTCATCAAAAGTTAAAACCGCATCAACATATCCCAAATAAATTTCTTTTTCGCTTTCGTCTTTTTTGGCAATACAGGGGCCTATAAATACAACTTTTTTATCGTAACCATGTTTTTCTTTTAAGTATTTTGCATGCGCAATCATTGGTGATGAAACAGGCAATAACAAATCACTTAATTGAGGATAATATTTTTCCACTAAATTTACAACTACAGGGCAAAAAGATACAATATGCGACTTGTTTTTATATTTTTTAACAATTTTTTCTGCTTCTTTACTTACTAAATAAGCACCAATTGCCGTTTCCGATATATATGAAAAACCTAAACTTCTCAATGCAGAAGGAACTCTGTTTACTGTGCTTTCTTCAAAAAAAGCAGGGAATGAAGGAGCTAAACTTAATAATACTGTTTCACCCGCCTTAAAGAACTCTTTTACAATTTCAACATCTTTTCTATATTGCTTTGCTTGCTGCGGACATTCTTTAATACATGTTCCACACAAAATGCATCTATCGGTATCAATAGATGCTTGTGCTTCAAACATTTTTATGGCTTTAACCGTACAGGCACGCACGCATCTATAACAATCGCGGCAACGTGCCTTATTGGTAAATATTATATGTTTTTTAATTCTTTCGGTCATTTAATTATTATATGTTTATTTCTTTTAATTCGTTTTCTATGCAATCGCAAACAGTTTTGAAATTTGCATGTTTAATTACCTTTTCGCCAATAGTTACGCTTGGACCTTCATCGCAATTTTCCATACAGAAAGTTGCGTTTATCTGTACAACTTCTTTTAAATCGGTTTTTTCAACATGGTCAATTACTCTGTGTAACAAATTTTGTGCCCCTTTTAAGTAGCAACTTGTACCAACACAAAAGTTAACACTAAGTTTTTCTTCACTTTTTGCAGAGATTAAATGAATTTTCTCATCCGAAATACGTTTTCTGTTTCTAAATTCGGTATGTAATAATTCATGAGCTTTATGACTGTTTGGTTCGCCAAGAGTTGTGTTATATAATTCAGCAACATAAGGATTATCTTGAGCTTTATGCAGTTGAAGCATTTTATCGCAGTCATATAGTCCTTTTGCACGAGCTTTGTTTACATCGTCCGTATAATAAACCGGTTGTCCGGCTCCGCCAATACAACCATTAGGACAAGCCATTACTTCTACTAAATCGTATTTAGCTGTACCGTTTTTAATATTATTCATAACAGTTTTTGCGTTTTTTAAGCCAAAAACAACTGCAACGTTAATAGTTTCGCCGGCTAACTGTACAGAATATTCTCTTATGCCGGAAGTTCCTCTCACTTCTAAGAAATCAGCATTAGTTAATCGAACGTTATTAACTTTTTCAACTGCATATCTTAAAACTGCTTCGGTAACTCCGCCGCTGTTTCCAAAAATAATTCCTGCACCTGTTTTAAATCCTAAAGGGAGGTCCAACGATTCTGGTTCAAGTTCTGTAAACTTCAAACCGGCCTGTTTAATCATTCCGCCTAATTCTTGTGTGGTAATAACAATGTCAACTTCTTTAATACCGTCATGTTTAAATTCTTCTCTATCGGCTTCAAATTTTTTAGCTGTACATGGCATAATTGAAACAATAACTATATCTTTTTTATCAATGTTTAATTGTTTAGATAAAGTTTCTTTAGCTATTGAACCAAACATTTGCTGTGGTGATTTGCAGGACGATAAGTTTTGCAGCATATCGGGGAAATATTGTTCGGCAAATTTTACCCAACCCGGGCAGCATGAAGTAAATAAAGGTAAATTTTCGCCTTTTGTTTTACGTGCTATAAATTCGTTTGCTTCTTCAATTACTGTTAAATCTGCAGCAAAAGCAGTGTCAAACACTTTATCAAATCCCATACGTTTTAATGCCGAAACTACTTGTCCGGTTAACAATTCGCCCGGTTTTAAGCCAAACAATTCGCCAATTGCCACACGTACTGCAGGAGCAACTTGTGCTATTACAACTTTTTTAGGATTATCTAATGCTTTCCAAACTTTTGCAGTATCATTTTTAGGAGTTAAAGCCCCCGTAGGGCATACTCTTGCACATTGGCCGCAATCAACACATTCAACTGCTGCTAAATTTTTACCAAACGCAGGTACTACTTTGGAGCCCGAACCTCGGAATGCAAAATCAATTGCGCCTATCCCTTGTAATTCGGTACATGCTCTTACACAATCGCCGCATAAAATACATTTGTTAGGGTCGCGTACTAAAGCGCATGAACTAAAATCAATTTCTTGTTTTTGGTCTGTTTTCTTAAAGCGTACTTCGGTTACTCCCAATCTAAAAGCTATTTCCTGCAATTTGCAGGTAGTGTTTTTAGGGCATATTTGGCAATTTTGGTCATGATTTGCCAATAATAATTCTATTGATATTTTTCTAATTTCTCTTAATTCGGCTGTATTTGTTTTTAATTTCATGTTTGGTTCGGGAGGAACCGAGCATGACGAAACAATGCCCCTTCCTTCAATATCAACCAAACACAATCGGCATGCTCCAAATACGCTAAGTTCCGAGTGGTAACAAAATGTGGGTAAATCTATTTTTGCTTTTCTAATTACTTCGAGAATATTTTTTTCGCCTTCTAATAAAACTTCTCTTCCATCTATTTCTATTTTATTATTATTATACATAATATCTCCAACTTAAAATTTAATTTTCAATTGCTTTTAATCGGCATGTTTGAAAACAAGCACCGCATTTGATACATAATACTTCATTTATTACATGTGCTTGTCTTTTTTCGCCGGTAATAGCACCAACCGGACAAACTTTAATACACATTCCGCAACCTTTGCATTTTTCTTCAATAATATGCGGAGTGCTTAAACTTTTGCATTGGCCGGTAGGGCATCTTTTTGAAATAACATGTGCGTCAAATTCTTCTCTAAACTGTTTAATCATTGCAAGTACCGGATTTGGAGCTGTTTTTCCCAACCCGCATAAAGATCCTTTTTTAACTGCCGATGCAAGTTGTTGTAATAAATCTATAGTTGCAATTGTTGCTCTTCCTTCGGTAATATCTTCTAATAAAGCTAGCATTTGTTTTGTGCCTTCGCGGCATAAAACGCATTTTCCGCACGATTCGTTTTGTGTAAAAGTCATAAAAAACTTTGCCATTTGAACCATACAAGTTTGATTATTCATAACAACCAAACCACCCGAACCGATCATTGCGCCAATTTTACCAAGCGAATCAAAATCTAGTGGTAAATCTAAATGTTCTTTTGTTAAGCATCCACCCGAAGGACCGCCAATTTGAACCGCTTTAAATGCGTCGTTATCAATTTTTCCTGCTTTAGTGGTAACACCGCCGCCAATATCAAATATTATTGTGCGTAATGTTGTTCCAAATGGAACTTCAATTAATCCGGTGTTGGACACATGTCCGGTTAAAGCAAATGTTTTTGTCCCCGGTGATGTAGCACTGCCAAGTTGTCTAAAGCTTCTTGCTCCATCTTTTATAATAAGAGGTACGGAAGCCAAAGTTTCAACATTGTTAATTACTGTTGGTTTACCCCATAATCCTTTTTCTGCAGGAAACGGTGGTTTTGGGCTTGGCATACCGCGTTTGCCTTCTATTGAACTCATTAATGCTGTTTCTTCTCCGCAGACAAATGCGCCGGCACCTTCCATTACTTCCACATCAAAACTAAAATACGAGCCGAAAATGTTTTGTCCAAGCAAACCTAATTTACGGGCGTCTTCTGCTGCTTTTTTAATTCGTCTAACTGCCAAAGGATATTCCAAACGTACATAAATATAACCTTTATTTGCTCCTATTGCTCTTGCAGCTATCATCATTCCTTCTAAAACGCTATGCGGATTTCCTTCCATAACGCTTCTATCCATAAATGCACCGGGATCACCTTCGTCACCGTTGCAAATTACATATTTATCATCCGATTTTTGTATTCTGGTTGATTCCCATTTCCTTCCTGTAGGAAATCCACCACCGCCTCGTCCGCGTAAACCCGATGTTACCAATTCATCGCAAACATCTTTATCGGTCATTTCAAGAATAGCTTTTTTTGCAGCTCCGTAACCATCCAGAGCTATATATTCGTTAATATCGTTAGGGTCAACCATACCGCATTGTTTTAATACAAAACGATGTTGTTTTGCGTAAAAATTAATTTCTTTATGTCCTTTGCTGTATGCGTGCGTTTTAGGATCGTGATATAATAATCTTTCTACTAATTTATTATTTAATAATGTTTCGTTTACTATTTCTTCAACGTCTTTTTCTTTAACACCAACATATAATATTCCGTCGGGTTCAATATCCACTAACGGTCCCATTTGGCAAAAACCCTGACAGCCGCTTTCGGTTAAGTGTATTACTTCATTTGAATGTTTTTCAAAACTTAAATCTAATATTAAATCTAAACCTGTTTCTTTTATTAAAGATTGGAATTTATTATATACTTTTGAAGAACCGTTAGCAATACAACCTGTACCTGCACAAACTATTATTCTTCTTTTAATAATTTTTGATTTTTCTAAATAATCTTGTTTAATCAAATCTAAATCAGCAAGCAACGTCTTCATGCTTTTTCTCCTTTTCAATTATTGTATCAAGTACTTCTGAAATTTTTACTGGTGACATGGTTGGATAAACTTCTTCATTTATAACTACAACAGGAGCTAAACCGCATGCTCCAAGGCACGATACTGTTTCCAATGTAAACAACATGTCGGGTGTTGTACGGACTTTATAATCTAAACTAAGTTTTTTCATTATTTCTTCCACAATTGGAATGGAATCTTTAACATGGCATGCGGTACCGTCGCATACTTTTATAACATACTTCCCTTTTGGTTCTAAAGCAAAATGAGCGTAAAATGTTGCTACACCATAAACTCGTGCAGGGGGTAAATCCAACAAAGTTGCAACAAATGTTAATAATTCTTCAGGCAAATATCTATATTCTTCTTGTACTTCCTGTAAAATTGGAATCAACTTGTTCGGGTTGTTATCATGCTTTTTTAATATCTCGCACACTTTTTCAAATTTTCTAAATGAATATGACGCATCAGATTGTATAGTCATATGAATTATCTCCTAAATTAAAATTATATTCCGTCAATTTTCTTGTTATTATTGCTAAACTATGGCTTAACTGTGCATTTTCTATTATTACATTATTAGGAACTTTAATATGAGTTGGGGCGAAATTCCAAATTGCTTGAATTCCACCCTCAATCATCATATTTGCCAATGCTTGTGCAGCAAAAGCGGGAACAGTTAAAACGCCTATATGTACTTTCATTCTTGAAGTTAAATTTGTAAGTTTTTCAACAGGTAATACCGGTACACCGTGTATATACTGACCAACTTTATCGGGATTGTTATCAAATGCAGCCACAAAGTTAACACCGTATTGTTTAAATCGTTTGTAACCAAGCATTGCGGTTCCTAAACTTCCGGCTCCAACCAAAAAGGCATCACTCACATTATCCCAATTTAAAAAAACACGAATTGCGTTAATTAAATCAATTGTGTTAAATCCGGTTTTTGGTTTTCCTTCTATTCCTGTATATTGTATATCTTTGCGTACCTGTGTTGCATCTAAACCTAATTCGTTTGCAATTAAGGTACTTGAAACTTCTTCTATTTTTTGTTCTTTTAAAGCTGTTAAAAGATTATAATACTTTGGAAGCCGACGTAACGTTGGCTCGGGGGTTGGTTTTGTTTTTATTTCTATCATTTTTTACTCCTATCAGTATATTTTTACCGATATAAACATATCGAGAAATATTTCACTATTAAAATTAAAGAATTGCAACAAGTTTGTCAAGTGGGGAGAAAAATTATTTTTAGATTATTAAAGAAAAGTTCAGACTGTTGTTGCAGCGGGAATTTGTACAATAAATTCAGCTCCGGCACCCGGATTGCTTATGATAGAAAACTTTCCGTTATTCATTTGGATAAACTCCCTGCAAATTGTTAAACCCAAGCCGGTTCCTTTTTCTTTTAAAGTGCCCGGCGTTGAAGAGATGTTTTTACCGGTTAAAATCATATACGTCAAATCTTTCGGAAGTCCTAACCCTGAATCCTTAACCGAAAACTTTATAAATTTATTTTCTAATTTACAAGTTATTTCAATTTTACCATTTTCGGGTGTAAACTTTACGGCATTAGAAACTATATTGCGAATTACCGTGGCAATCATTTCTTTATCACCAAAGGCCAAAGCTTCAATTTCCATATTTGTTGAAAGTTGTAAACTTTTAATATGCGAATTTACCATAGTTTGTTTAATAACATCATTGGCTTCATTAACAACGTCAAAAGTTTTAAACACCGGTTCAATTCTGTTTTGCTGTATCCTTGACCATTTAGCTAAATTATCTATCAACTCCACCAGCTTTTGAGAAGAATAAAGCAATGTGTCGGAAAGGGATGCCAATTCTTTGTCGTTTTTACTCCGGGCATATTCGTTTATTATTGAAGCAAAACCATAGATGCTGACAAAAGGATTTTTTAGATCGTGGGCAATAATAGAAAATAATTTATTTTTAGTTTCATTGGCAGTGATTAATTCTTCATTTTTTTTATTTAATTGATTATTTAATTCTATAAGTTCTTTATTGTTTACCCGGATGGTTTTATGGTAAGATTTTAATTTTAAGTATTGATTAGTTATTACTCCAATTCCCGTTAATCCCAATACAAAAAGTGCAATATATATATATTCTAAAATTCTTTTATTTGCAATTATTGTTTTTTGTAAATTGTTTTCTCTTTTTAGTCTAAGGCGTACGTCTTCGGATTTATGAATTGTTTGCCTGATATTGTTTTCGTTGATACTGTTAATAATGTTTTCATTTAATACTTTTTCTTTAAATTCAACATATTTTTCTAAATAGTTAAGCGTTAAAATTGGGTTATTTAATCTTTTGTAAATTTTATATAAAATATTATAATTATCTCTAATAATTACTTTATATTTTTTAAAAATAGCAATTTTCAAAGCTTCATTTGCAGCATCAATAGCCTTTGAATAATTCCCTTCCGAATAAAAGACCTCGCTTAGTTTTGTTTGCGTTAATGCTTCAACAAATTTATCGCGTGTTTTAAATGCATTAAAAAGAGCCTTATTATAATAAAACTTTGCCGTTTTTAATTTGTTATAGGTTTGGTATAATCTTCCATACATATAATAAATATCCATTAAGTCTTTTTGCCTTTTTATTCTTCCAAAAAATGAATCAGCAAGCGTTATATATTCTTCGGCTTTAATCAAATTTTTTGCATCAAGCATTAAATCGGTCAGTCGTTTGTAAGAATAACCGATACCAAACAAATCGTTTTTTTTACGGGCCAAATCCATTGCATTTTCAATATAATTTTTAGCATAATCGTAATATTTTAATCTCTGAAAAATTAGACCCAAATTATTCAAAATTAAAACAGTTGTCGAAGTATCTTTTGTGGATTCGCTATATCCAAGAGCAATAATATAATAATTATATGCTTTATCTATTACACCCAACTTCCAATAAATAACACCAATAATATTATACGCTGTACCCAACGAAGAAGAATCTTTAAGTTTTTCTCTCAGGAAGGTGCTTTTTTGCGAATAAACAAGCGCGGAATCCAATTCCCCAAGCTGGAGATAATTATAGCCAATTGATTTTAGAAAAAACACCTGTTGTTTTTCGCTTAACAACTTCACATTTTTAACATATACCAAACTCAAAAATTGAGCATTATTATCAAACTTGTTGGAATAATACCAATAGTCTGTTAATAAATTATAATATTTTTTGTAATCCTTATCGTTAAAATTGTTTTTATTTTGCAGATATTTGATTAAAAGGGGAACCGCTTTTTGGCTGCTGTTATATGAACAAAATATTTCGGATAAAAATTTGTATGTGTCAAATTTAAAATTTTCATCTGAAACTGAATTAGTCAGAGATTGGAGTTTTTCTGCCCATAAAATAACATTTGTTGAATCTTTTTGTTTGTCAAATGTTTTTATAATATTCCGGTAAACTTCAATTTGAGGTTTGCCTTTTAAACTTTTTGATATCCGAATAAGTGAGTCTATTTGAGTATAAGAGAAAACGATATTATAAGCAAAAAATAAAATTAGTAGTTTCATACAACTCTATATTGGTTGTTTTATTATACTAACATTTTGTACAATTAGCTAATAAATAAACAGCTGTTACAATTAATATAATTTATCTTAACTCATTTTTAAAACTAATTCCTATTCCGGCACCGGGATACCAATGGTTTTCCGGTTCCTCTTTAAAAAAGATAAATTGGCGTTTCATTAATCTGGAAAATTCTAATAACTTTGTTGTACAATGCGAGTTATCACCTAAAATTATAGCGTTTTCCGATAGCTGTTTGTAAATAGTCATATATTCATCATTTTCGTAATCTGCACTATGGTCGCTGTCGTTAATAAATAAATCAATATTACATTCCAGTTTTTTTAAGGAAGTAATGGAGTCACCATATAAAATTTCACCATATTTTTTGTATTCGCCGCCAAATAAAAATCCCGCTTCAGGATTAATATCCGTTCCGTAATAATAACCCTTAAAACCTTCTTCGTCATTCTTTTTTAATGCACAGGTTAATACGCAGCTTCCCAACCCTTTTTCAACCCCGGTTTCTATAACAATTTTTGGTTTAAGAATACGTACAAAAGCATACCAGCCAATTCGTCTTCCGTATAATGGATAGGGATCAGTTACAAAATTACGGGAACTGTTTTTTATTGCTTTGGCTAAATGATTGCGTAAATTTTTATCTTCCTCTATTTCTGTAAAATAACCATAAACGGTATTATAGTTCGTTTTGGCAATTGTAGCTATCAGCGAAGCTAAATATTGCTTATTCATTTCCGATATTGGGAATGTAAAATTTGTGGTTTCTTTTGAAGTAAATAACCATTTTACTATATTTTTTAGCGGCTTTTTATAATATGAAAAAGCTATATTTCCGCGGTAAAGTTTTGAAAACACATAAAACAACGGGGGTACTTTTTTAATAAGGTCTTTAATCATTGTAACTGTTTTTTTTATTTTATAATATACAAAAATAGGAAAAAACAAATTAAGCGGAAAGATTTATTTGATTTTAATTGTACTGTAATAATTGTCTGAACCATGATTTATTTGATTAAAGGATTACCATGATTTTGATTAGAAGGCTTTTTAGCTGCTTATTTGCCTAAGCTACAAACCACAATATTACTAAAAATTCTGCGTATCAAACCCTCCTCGTAAAGGAGGTCTATTAATAAAAAAAGTGTATTATGCCGCACTTTGGCTTGATTTTGTATTTAGAGTATATTATATTTACAGCTTAAGTGTAATACACTGCACTATTATAGGATATATTATGCAAGAAATAGCACAAACAATTAAAGAACGCCGCCAATTTCTTAATATTACACAAGCCGAATTAGCTGATATTGCCGGTATTTCTGTTAGAAGTCTAAAATCTATTGAGCTTGGGAAAGGTAACCCCACATTAGGTTTAGTGGGTAAAATTTTGGACACACTCGGTTTAACAATTAAAATAACAGTTAAATTATTATGATAACTAAAGCGAAAGTTTTTTTTAATAAAATTTTAGCAGGTATTTTAGTTAAAGATGAAACAGGATACCAGTTTAAGTATGATTCTGCTTACTTAAGCAGTAATTTGCCGGCAATAAGTATTACAATGCCTAAACAGGTTGAAGTTTATTACTCCAAAAATTTATTCCCGTTTTTCTTTGGGTTGCTTTCCGAAGGTGAAAATAAAACAATCATCTGCAAAACTCTAAAAATTGACGAAAATGATTATTATACACTTTTATTAAAAACCGCACATTCAAATACAATAGGCGCAGTTACGGTTGAGGAAAACAATGAATAAAACATATTGTTTTAGCTGCTTAAAATCCGGATACGAATCATTTTGTCCTAAATGTTTAAAATTACTTTTTGATGGTAAAAAAATCAGCCATATATTAAATTTTTCCAGACCGGATTTTAATAAAGCAAAAATCGAACAAAGTTCACGACTTTCTATTTCAGGCGTTCAAATTAAACATTCACTAAAGCTGGAAAACAAACAATTAAATTTAACGGAAAGTGGCGGAAAATATATTATTAAACCTATTCCATACGGTGTTTACAATAATATGGAAGCTGTTCCGGCAAACGAACATTTAACTATGCAGATAGCAAATCAGGTTTTTAATATAACTACAGCTTTTAACGCATTGGTAAAATTTTCCGATGGGGATTATGTTTATCTTACCAAAAGATTTGATTTGGTGGATGATGAAGATAAATTTCTTGTGGAAGATTTTGCACAAATAGCAGGTAAAACCTCCGAAACGGATGGTGATAATTATAAATACAATTTCAGTTATGAAGGAATAGCAAATTTAATAAATAAATATGTTTCCGCTTATCCGGTTGAAATTGAAAAATTTTTTAAATTAGTGTTGTTTAATTATTTAATAAGTAACGGTGATGCACATTTAAAAAATTTTTCATTGTATCGTAATTCTTTATATGGTGATTATTTATTAACACCCGCATACGATTTGTTATGCACACGAATTCACACACCTAACGAATCCGATTTGGCTTTAGATTTATTTGCTGATAATTACCAAAGCGAGCAGTATAAATTTGGAAGTAAATATACACGTCCCGACTTTGTTGAGTTGGGAAACAGAATAGGAATTAAAGAAAAACGAATTGACCTTATTATTAATAACATGATTGATAAAAAAGATAAAATGTGCGAATTAGTTAATCGCTCTTTTTTAAGTGAAAATATTAAATCCCTTTATTTGTCATTTGTTGAGGAACGATTAAATAGATTAAGCAGATAAAACCATCGTCTGAACCATTATTTATAAATTGTCTGAACCATGATTTTCTTGATTAAAGGATTACCAAAATTTTGAAAATTGTCTAAACTATGATTTATATGATTTTTGTGATTATTATGATTATTATGATTATTATGATTTTGATTAGAAGGTCTTTTTAGTTGCTTATTTGCCTAAGCTACAAACCCTCCTCGTAGAGGAGGTCTGTTAATTGAATTTGAGTATTTTGGTTTTAATTAAAAATTTAGAATTAAAAATTAAAAATTCCTCTTCTACTGTTTCGATATTTCAAATTTACTAATATCGTAACCGGCATTTATAAATATTTCAAATGCTTTGTCTAGTTTTTCTTTATCTAATTCCGGAGTGCGGCTTAAAATCCATCCATATTTACGGCTTGGAGTTCCAACTACTGCATATTCGTAATTTTCACCAAGTCCAAGCACCCAATAATCGCCCCAAAACAGGTGCCAGCCAAATAAACTTACAAAACTTACTTCCAATTTGGCATTAGTTTTTTTATCCACAATGCGCGCAAGTCCGTTTGCGATATCTCGGGTACCTTCTTCGGTTATGCAGCTATTAATTACATCAATTTCGCCATCGTCATTAATATTGTACTGGGCGGTTGTTCCTTTTACACATTGTTTTTGAAAGCGGTTTGGTATTTTAGCAACTTCGTACCATAAACCAACATACTTTTTTAAATCCACCGACTTAACTGTTTGAGGTAAATTATCCTGTGCCTTAATATTTAACACGGTTAGCACCACAACTAAAACTATTAAAATGCATGTCTTCATAACTTCCAAATCTTTATAATAAGTAACGGCTAAATGATGTGGTTTGGTTCCAAAGACCTTAACTATTTATTTATTGATTAAAATTGATATGTAGATTTTGGAAAATTTTTATTATATTTGCAATAACATGTCCGCCAGGCCTCTTAATAATGCCCAAATTGGCGGGCTTTTTAGTGTTAAATAATTAATCTAAATTACTTCTCGGATTCCAATTTATCTTGAATTTCTTTTTTAACGTAATAACCACCTTTTTTGGGAGACCCGACATATTTAACTAAATGTGGAATATAATTCATATCTCTTTTAATGGTTCTTACCGTAACCCCAAACTTTTCGGCAATCTCTTTTGACTGCATTCCTTGTTTTTTCTCTAGTAAAAATAAAATTCCGGTAATTCTTTGTAATTGCTTCTTTGTTAATTTTTCTTTTATTTGCAATGTATCAACAATTAAATCAATTTTTATTAATAATTTTTTTTCACTTTCGCTTAGGCTGTTTCCTCCGTTTACCATGACATTTTCATCGGTTACAATGACATCGTCTTTATTTACCGTGACATTTTCTTCAGTACCAGCGACATTATCTTGATCTACCGTGACATTTTCTTCGGCACCAACAACATCGACAAGATTTACCATGACATTTTCTTCGGCACCAACAACATCGACAAGATTTACCATGACATTTTCATCAGCTACAATGACATCGTCTTGATTTACCGTGACATTTTCTTCGGCACCAACAACATCGACAAGATTTACCATGACATTTTCATCAGCTACAATGACATCGTCTTGATTTACCCTGACGTTTTCATAAGCCTCAATGACATCGTCTTGATTTATCATGACATTTTCTTTGGCAATAGTGACATCATTGTTTTTTTTATTGATAAATTTAATCTTTTTTGGAGATATCAAAGGAATAATAATAGTAAATGTTTTTCCTTCAATAAATCGTGGTTTAGCTCCGGGTACATAAATATTTAAGTATTTATTAACATTTAACACGCCCGAGCCTAATTCTTCCACTCTGCCAAGCTGTATAAAAAATTTTGCAATTGTTGGATTTTTGGCAAAAGGGATAATATTATCAGGAGTTATTTCCCCTTCACCGTGTGGATTATTGGCGTTATTAGTTTCCACTCTGTTTTTATAAATTATAAATGTTGCCGGCAAAGCACTTGTATATTCGCGGTGAATAATTAAATTTGCAATAATTTCTCTAAATATTGCCGACCTTAAGTCTTTGCGTTGTGTCCCCTGCAAATAAAACTTTTCAGGGAGATGTTTTGCAACAAAATTCATCAATTTCTCGTAAGACTCAATTAAATTAGTTTGAATGTATTCTCTGTCGTCATATCTATCAATATTTTCTCGTTTTAATAAAGCATCTATTTTATAATGTGGTACAATTTGTTGAATAACTTCATCTTTTCCTAATAATAAAGCGGCTGCAAGAGTATAACCTTCTGCCCCGGTCTGATAATCAATTTTCCATAAACCTGCTTTTTTAAGCATTTGTTCGTCATTTAAACTTAACCATGGGTGTGAAGAATTGTAACTATACATTTGGTTACGAATTTTAGGAAATAGTTCTTGCTTGAAGTCATAAAAACGTAAATATGGATAAACAATTCCTTCTGTGTAGAATAATCGTTTTGAATTAAAAAGCTCTGCAATTTGGTGTGGTTGTGTTACCTTAAAATCCCCTTCATTGCTGCGGTTGTAGATAAACTGTCCTGATTTATGTACTTGACTGCTTACGGGAATTTGTATATGAATAATCCATTTTTCGTTAATCTTATAACTTTGGGGAAACAAAATAAATGGAGGATTAATTTTCTCTGAATTATTTGATAAATCAACAATATTTTTAGAAATGAGATCTACCTTGGCAGGTTCAATACCTATAAGGCTGCCATTATCTGCAACTCCAAGTAAAACATCCCCACCTTCATTATTCAACATAGCGCATACAGTTTCAAATAAATTTTCCGGTAGTTTATTTTTCGATTCCTTAAATTCTAAATGAACTCCCTCTTTATGTCGTATTAATTTTTGAATTAATTCTAAACTCATAATTTCACTGCATAATTTATTTTGTATTGTTAATATAATAAAATGATTCTTATATTATCAAAAATTTGTTTTATTCTCCCGCCACATAATCATAAACGGGGTCAACACCTGTTGTGATGGATTGATATGTTTTATAAATTTTAACATCGGGGTATAATGTTTCGTCATTATCTTTTGTAGTGTCAGGTCTGTGGAATTGTTTACAGCTTAAGGTGCAAACCCGTTTTGTATTTGGCAGTTTCATAAATAAAACTTCACCAAAGTGGGAGGGCCTTTCACTTATAGGCTCGCCAATTACTTTAAATATTTTATTATCCGCAGCGGTGGTAGCAAACATAACCGCACTGCTAAAAGTCCATTCGCCAACTGCAACATAAACATCGGCATTAATACGCTGAGTAATTTTTTCTACACCTTCTGCATTTTTTGTGTATGCAAAATTATCTGTAATGGTATCGTTATTTGTGGTTGGTTTATATTCTCTTCCGGCAGCTTCCATCTGCATTTTTAGCAATTCCGAATATTTAATATCTGCACTAAAACTTTTATATTTATCCACTCCAAAAGCGTAAAATAAAAGATCACCCAAGTATGAACTACCGCCTGAATTATTGCGTAAATCTATTAATACTTTAGTAATATTATTTGCTTTCATGTTTGTTACACATTCGTTTACAAAGTCTTCAAAATAATCATCAGGTATTCCTATATTCCCTCCAAAAAAGCTGTATGTTTTTGCAAGCCATCTTTTATACCAAGGCAGCATATTAATATACATCTCGCCAATACGTTTATCAACAAACCTATTAAACTGTATATAACATAAATTTTTATCTTTAATAATTTTATAACTAAACGGATTATTGTTTACTTCGGTAATTAAATGCGGGGGTAATTTGGCCGTGTAATTGTTATTACTGTTTGGAAGCGCTATAAACTGTTTGCCGTTAGTTGTTTCAATTATTACTTTATCGCTGTCATTTTTAATTACGTCAATAAATTTTAAAAACCACGTGTTATTTATTCGCATCATTAAACCCTTTTGTTTACTTACGTAATTTTCAAAGGATATTTTTTCGCATGTTCTTTTTTCAATTTCCTGCAAACTTACGTTATTAATGCTTTTAATAACCGTACCGTTAAATTCACTTGGAAGCTGGTCGGTAACGCTGGTAATATAAAGCGAATCGATTAAGTATTTTGTTTTAAAAGGGTAAAAATAAACATTGCCTGTCTGGTTTTCCCCCTTTAAGCCAGCGTGTCCATCTTTTATTTTATTAACAAACAAAGCGGCCAGCGTTGTAAATTCATTTTCATCGTTGCAGTTTTTAAGTTTGTTAAAAATAATTAGTTTTTCCTTGTCAAATTCTTCTTTTGGAAAATTTAAATATACATTTGCGTGGAAATTTATTAATCCTTCGCATAAATACAAAAAATCCTGTTGATAAACATTGGCTTCTGAATATTCTGTTGTTGTTTGAATAGGAAGTTCGGGCGTGTAGCCTTCAAATTGTGCAAAAATAAATTGAAAAGAGATAATAAACATTAAAATAAAAAAATACTTAAATTTCATTTTATCACCTTAATAATTGAATCGTGTATAAATATATTAAACTTAACCTAAGTTAACCATATAAAAAATTCGACACATTAAATTTAAAGTTGGTAATAAACGTCCTCACCAATACCGCTTTATTCGGATATTAAATTATCAAGTCCCAAAGCAAAAGTCAACAAAAAAATAAGCTGCTCTTCTTTTTAATATTCCGCATAAACAAAAATAAGACAACCCCTTATTCTCAAAAATCGTTAAAAACGAAAATATGCAGGACTCTTATTCCCAAAAATCGCCAAAAACGAAAATAACAACAGGTCTTATTCTCAAAAATTGCTAAAAATGAAAATAAGAGTTATATTGTGTTGTCTAATTTAGAGGTTTTCAATGAATAATTTCGAATCGGGAAAATATATCAATCAAAATCACTACAAAAGTTTTTTACCTAACCACATCAACAGACAGTGGAAAATTGATGATATGCAGGTTCTTTTTTTGCTTAGTATAGCAGATAGAGCTATTGGTCGATTAGATATGTATTCGGAATATATTCCTAATATAAATTTATTTATTAAAATGCATGTTACCAAAGAAGCTACACAAAGCAACCGTATAGAAGGTACTCAAACAAATATTGAAGAGGCTTTGCTTGATGCCGAAGATATACCATTAGATAAACTCTCAGACTGGGAAGAGGTGCAAAATTATATAAAGGCAATGGAAAGTGCCGTTTCCCTTACTCAAACTCTCCCATTTTCAACCAGGTTAATCCGCCAAACACATGAAACACTATTACAGGGTGTTAGAGGGAAACATAAACAACCCGGCGAATTTCGTAAAAGTCAAAACTGGATAGGCGGAGTTACGTTAAAAGACGCAGTCTTTATTCCACCATTGCATTTCGAAATACCTGATTTGATGAGTGATTTGGAAAAATTCGTTCATAACGATTCAATCCTGCTGCCTGAGCTTTTAAAAACTGCCTTGATTCATTATCAATTCGAAACCATTCATCCCTTTTTAGATGGTAATGGGCGAATTGGACGGTTATTAATAGTGTTATATTTAGTTTATAAAAATATTCTTAAAAAACCGATTTTATATTTATCCGATTTTTTCGAAAAGAACAGAATGCTTTATTTTGATAACCTGACGAGGGCTAGAGAAAACAACAACCTGATGCAATGGTTTAAGTTTTTTTTAACCGGAATAATAGAAATATCAAATAAAAGTATTACCACCTTTGATAATATCCTAAAATTACAAAAAGAGACGGAACAAAAAATTGGTACTTTAGGTAGTCGTACGCATAAGGCTTTAACTCTTTGCAATTATTTGTATAATAATCCTATAATTACTACTGCAAAAGCAGCTGAAGTAACTTTACTTTCTTCTTCCTCAACTTATAGATTGATTGAAGATTTTGTTCGGCTTGGCATTTTAGAAGAAGCAACCGGATCTCAAAGGGGGAAAAAATATATATTCCGTAACTATGTTCGTTTATTTGATTAATATTTAAAAATCTCTTATTTTATCTCTGCATTCTAAAAAACTAAAAAGGAAGCCTTATTTTCAAAAATCGTCAAAAACGAAAACAAAAAAGTCTCTTATTCCCAAAAAACGCTAAAAACGAAAATAACGACAAGCCTTATTCCCAAAAATCGTCAAAAATGAAAATAAGTGGGTCCCTTATTCCCAGAAACGAAAATAACGACAAATTTTTTAACAAAATAAAAAATATTGCTTGACTATAAATGAATAATCGTTTATTTTAGAACCATGAGAATTAAAGATGAAGCTAAACAAGAAGCAATAATTAAAGCAACCGTAAAACTTGTAAACGAAATTGGTTTTTCGGCAAGTTCGGTATCAAAAATAGCAAAAGAAGCAAATGTTTCTCCTGCTACAATTTATATTTATTACGCCAATAAAGAAGATTTGCTTGTTTCAACATATGTTGAAATTAAAAAAAACATGAGCAAAGTGCTGTTAAGAGATTTTGACAGCAACAAACCCTTTAGAGATATATTCAAAACTTTTTGGACAAACGGATTCGAGTTTTCCGCCAAACATCACGATTTATACCAATATATGGAACAATTTTCCAATACCCCTTATACTGAATTGGTAGACCACAAAGAACTTGAAAAACATTTTGAACCTTTTGCTTTGGTGTTAGGCAAAGGAATTGAACAAAAAGTAATAAAAAATGTGTCTTTTGAAATACTTACAGTTTTTATTTTTTATCCAATGATGATTTTAGCAAATTCTAAACACTGTAAATGTTTGGAATTAACCCCCCAAAATATCGAAACCGCATTTTCGTTAGCTTGGGACGCAATTAAGTTATAAAATTTTTTAAATAAATTATAAACGAATATTCATTTATGAAACGAGCATATTATTATAGATTTTTACTTTACCTGTTTATATCGGTATTTATTTTTTTATCGTTAAATGCATGTGCAAATTTTAAAGAAACAAAAAAGGATTATGATATGGAAAATTTTGAAAATTTTTTAAATTACAAAGCCGGTAAATTCAGGAATTATACAATCTGGCAGCAACCTTCTTTAATTAAAAGTTTGGGAAAAGTTTGGGAGTTTATTTTTGCCAACAACAATAGAACACCAGACGAACTATTACCTGTTCAAAAAGTGGATATCAGCAAATTTAACAATTCCGGTAATAATCAATTAAACGTTACATGGCTTGGACATTCTTCAACTATGATTAATATAGACGGATACAAAATATTAACAGATCCTGTTTATGAAAAGCGAATATCGTTATTTGGCCCAACACGATATAATAGCGAAGTACCGTTTGATTTTGAATTGCTTCCCGAGATTGATGTGGTTATTATATCGCATAACCATTACGACCATTTGAACAAGTATTCAATAGAGTTAATAAAAGATAAAGTAAAATTATTTATTGTACCATTAAAGGTAGGTAAACTATTATTTGACTGGGGTGTTGAAAAAGATAAAATTGTTGAACTTGACTGGTGGGATGAATATGCAGTTAATGACAGTTTAAAAATTACTGCTACACCAAGCCAGCATTTTTCAGGAAGAGGATTATTTGACAGGGACGAAACTCTGTGGGCTTCGTTTGTAATACAAGCCAAACATCATAATTTATTTTTCAGCGGAGATGGCGGATACTCAACTACTTTTAAAGAGATAGGAAACAAATACGGACCTTTTGATATTACTTTGATGGAATGCGGCGCTTATAATGAAGCATGGCATCACATACATATGTATCCGGAAGAAACCGTGCAAGCGCATATAGATTTGAAAGGAAAAATATTACAACCGATTCATTGGGGGACTTTTAATCTTGCTTTACATGCTTGGTACGAACCGATGGTAAGGGTCATTAAGGAAGCAAATATTGAAGGTGTAAATGTTGCACTGCCTATTATTGGAGAAACAACAGAATATGGCAAATATACTCCAACCGAAAAATGGTGGGAAGAATATATTACTGAAATAAACGATTTTGATTTAGCAGATAATAATTAAGGTGGAAAAATGAAAAAAGTTGCTTTGGTTACCGGAGCTTCTTCCGGAATAGGTAAAGATACTGCACGTTTGTTACAACAAAATGGTTATATTGTTTACGGAACCGCTAGAAGAATTGATAAAATGGAAGATTTGAAGTCCACCGGAATAAAAATTTTAAAAATGGATGTGACTGATGATACAGCAATGGTAAATGGTGTTCAGCAAATAATTACTGATGAAGGACGTTTAGATGTTTTGGTAAATAATGCGGGATACGGGTCTTATGGTGCATTGGAAGATGTTCCGATCAGCGAAGCTAAATATCAATTTGATGTAAATGTGTTTGGTTTGGCACGATTAAGCCAATTGGTTATTCCACATATGCGAAAACAAAAAAGCGGTAAAATTATTAATATATCATCTATAGGCGGAAAAATATCCGAACCGCATGGAGCATGGTACCACTCTACAAAATTTGCGGTTGAAGGATTAAGCGATTGTTTAAGACAAGAATTAAAACAGTTTGGACTTGATGTAGTTGTAATTGAGCCCGGGGTTATATTAACCGAGTGGAATTCGATTGCAAGAGATAATTTACAAAAAGTTTCCGGCAATACAGTTTATAAAAATTTAGTCCAAAAACATATAAAAATGTTTGAAAAAGTTGATAAAACCGCATCAAAACCGATAGTAATTGCAAAAGCTATAGTTAAAGCTGCTTTGGCGTTAAAACCAGAAACCCGTTACGTGGCAGGAAAAGGGGCAGGTACAATTCTATTTTTAAGAAAAATACTTTCAGATAAATTGTTTGATAAAGTTATGCTAAGTTTATTAAAATAATTTGGATTTGTTATGAAAATTAAAGCAATTATCTTGGGTTCAACGGGAATGGTCGGCGAAGGCGTATTGCACGAATGCTTAATAGATAAAAGGGTAGAATCTGTTTTGGTTATTAACAGAAAACCGTGTGAAGTAAAAAACACAAAATTAAACGAAATTATTTTAACTGATTTTAATAAAATTGAAACTATAAAAGATCAATTAATTGGATTTAATGCTTGTTATTTTTGTATGGGTGTTTCATCGGTTGGAATGCAGATTGATGTGTATAAAACAATAACTTATAACTTAACCTTAAACATTGCTAAACAGCTTTTACAATTAAACAAAGAAATGACTTTTTGTTATGTAAGCGGTTCGGGTACAGATAGCAGCGAAAAAGGTAAACTTAAATGGGCGCGCATTAAAGGGAAAACGGAAAATGATTTGTTAAAACTTTCATTTAAGGCTGCTTATATGTTTCGTCCCGGTTACATTCAGCCAACAAAGGGATTAAAACATACTTATAAAATTTATAAAGTGCTTGCTCCTTTTTATCCTCTATTTAAGCTGCTATTTAACAAATATGTCTGCACGTTGGAAGAAGTTGGAAAAGCAATGATAAACGTTACGTTAAGTGGTGCAAAAATTAAAGTTTTGGAATGTGTAGATATCCATAAAGCCGCCAAATAACCTCAAAAAAAGAACAAGGCGAATCAATAAAAACAATAAATCGCCTTATTAAAATTAATACTTTTATGGTTTAACCTTAGTTCCAACTTCAGGTTTAGCTTTTTTAACAATCGGCTGACGGATTATAGTTTTTAATTTTTCCGGTTTTGTTTTGCGGGGATCGCTCATATAAATTTCGTGATGAAGTCCGGCCAATTCAAATTGGTTTGCTAAAATTACTTGATGTAACTTTTGGATTGTTGGTTCTTCTTCCGAATAAGATCCGATATGCATAATTTGGGCGCACATTCCTTCGTCAAAAAGTTCAAAACGCACATCTTTAGCAAGTTTAGCTTCTTTTTTATCAATAACCGTTTGTTTAGCAAAAGTAAATTTTTCTTCGGTTATAAATTCCGGCATCATTATCATTAAAGTCCATTTCCAGTCTTCTTTGTTATTAATGCTAAACTTAGTCATGTCGTCACACCACCATAATCCTTCCAAAGGTGCTACAACAAAATCGAAAGTATCTTCATCACTTTTGTTGGCAAATTTAATTGAATAAGCTATACCGTACAAAGCTTTTACGGCCTCTTGAAAAGATTTGGCTGTGTTTGGGTCTCCAACACCGTCAATTTTTAAAAAATTGAAAGCCGGAATTCCAACAAAAGTAACTTCTTTGGTTGAAGCACTAAATATTGGTTTGAAATCTTCTTTTAAATCTACTTTTGTTTCATCCATTTTATTCTCATTTATAAAGGTTTAATTGGCATACAAATATCCATAACAAAAATTTGTTTCTCGTTTTGTTCCGGCGTTGAATAATATATTTCATAACAAGGCGAGTCTAACGGTTGGTAACCGCTATTGGGCAGCCAGCCGCTATAAATTTCCTTATAAGCTTTTGCCATTTCTTCGTCCTTACCCTCAAAACGGAAAATGGCATGTTTCCCGCCGGGTAATTCTAATTTCCCAATTCCTTTAGGCGGTTCCAAATTTTTTGGAATTGTAATACAGGCATAATAGCGGCATTTTTCTACCGCGGTTACGTCCGGGTTATCGAAGGAAATACCAATAAATTTTGAATCCGGGTTAATTAAATTATTTGGACCTGCCCATTGGCAAAGCTTATCCCATGCAATTTTAATTTTTGCCGAAATATACCCCTCGTAATTTGCAACATAAGCAATTGTAAATTTTGGCATATCTTGAATTTTAACTTCCATTGTTAACCTCTGAATATTACTTGAAAATGAATTATTTACATCCTCAAAATAATTATCAGAAAGTCTATTTTCTTTCCAATTCTTGCTATTAACTTTGCAAATCTTGCTATTTGTTTGGTCATTTGCTAATTTTCTGTATTCTTTTGGAGAAAAATTAAAATAACTCTTAAAAGATCTAGAAAATGCAGCCGGAGAGCTAAAACCACAATTAAATGCAAGTTCGGTAATGGAGATGGCGTTATTTGTTAATAGAATATTAGCAGATCTTTCAAGACGTATTCTATTTAAATAATCTAACGGGGTTTCATTTAATAGTGTACAAAACAATCTATGAAAATGGTATTGCGAAAAACACGCAATTTGCGAAAGTTTTTCAAGATTAATTTTTTCGTCAATATGTGCATCAATATAATCGATTACATTATTGATCCTTGAAATATATTCTTTTTGTGATGTTATGCTGTTATTATTCAAATTAAAATTTAAAAAGTAAAACAATAGTGTAAAAGTAAAAAAGAAAACAATAAAAAAACAGTTAAATAAAATAAATAAACAAAGCAACTTTTTTGCTGCTGTTAAGTCTAAATAAGAAACAAAAAAAAGAAGGACTATGAAAAGCAAAATACAAAATTTAATTTTACTTTTTTTATTACTAAATGGAATTAATAGAGCAAATAATGCACATCCTCCTGTCCAAGCAATAAAAGCTAATACCCCAATAACAATTGATGGTTTATTAAACGAGGATGTTTGGAAAAGAATTCCAATAGATAATTTTACGCAAAAAGAGCCGGAAGAAGGACAGGTTTCAAGGGAAAAAACAAATGTTTGGGTAGCTTATGACGAAAACAATATCTATATAGCTGCTAAATTATACGATTCAATGCCCGATCAAATTGATAGAAGTTTATCTAGAAGAGACGGATCGTTTGATACGGATTTGTTTTTGGTTTATTTGGATACATACAATGATAAAAGAAACGGATACTATTTTGGCGTTAATCCGGGTGGAAGTTTGCTTGATGGTACTGTATTTAATGACAGCTGGACAGATGACCGCTGGGATGGAATTTGGGAAAGTAAAGCAAATATAACCGAAGAAGGCTGGGCTGTTGAAATGAGAATTCCTTATTCTCAGTTGCGCTTTAATGAAGCCGATGAATTAACGTGGGGTATTAATTTCAGAAGGACAATAAAAAGAACAAACGAAAGATCGTATTATGTAATGGTTCCTTCAAAAGAAAGCGGATTTGTTTCGAAATTTGCTTTGCTGGAAGGTTTAAAGGGAATAAAACCGAAACAACGATTTGAAATTTTACCATATTTGGTACAGAAGGCACAATATATTCAACACGACTCACAAGATCCTTATTATAAAGACAACCAATACAGAACAACATTTGGTGCCGACTTTAAAGTAAGCTTAGGAAGCAACTTAAATTTAGATGGAACTATAAATCCTGATTTTGGACAGGTAGAAGTTGACCCGGCCGTACTTAATTTAACTGCTTTTGAAACATATTATAATGAAAAAAGACCGTTTTTTCTTGAAGGGACAACAATTTTTGATTTTGGTTATGGCGGCGCAAATAATAACTGGGGATTTAATTTTAATTGGCCATCATTATTTTATTCCAGAAGAATAGGACAATCCCCACGTGGCAGTGTTGATGACGCAGATTATGTAGACTTTCCAACCGAAACCAGAATATTGGGGGCAGCAAAACTGACAGGAAAAATTGGAGAGGGTGTAAGTGTTGGTGCGTTAAGTGCCGTAACAGAAAGAAGTTTTGCCGAATATAAATTAGATGGAGCTGATCATGAAGATGAAGTTGAACCATTAAGTCATTATGGTGTGTTTCGTCTTCAAAAAGAATTTAACGAGGGAAAACAAAGTGTAGGTATGATGGTTACATCAGTAAACCGTGATTTACAATCTTCGCAAATGAAAGAGATATTTCCGGATAATGCTTTTACATACGGGGTTGACGGCTGGATTACATTAGACGATTCAAGCACATACGTAATATCGGCAGCGGTTTTAGGCAGTTACAAACATGGCAGTACAAATTTTATTACCAAACTGCAAAAAGCTCCTTATAGATATATGCAAAGACCTGATGCAACATACATGAAATATGATACAACAAGATCTGCTCTGGCAGGCTGGTATGGAAGGGTAGTATTAAATAAACAGAAAGGAAATTTTTATATAAATGCTTCGCTTGGTGCAATTTCGCCCGGATTTGATTATAATGATTTGGGATTTCAATATTGGGCTGATAAAATAAATATGGCTATGGTATTGGGATACAGATGGTATGAACCGGACGGTATATTTAGATATAAAAGTGTAAATGTGGCTCACTTTAGAGATTATGATTTTGAAGGGAATATTTATAGAAACGGTGCCATGGTATTTTTAAGTGCAACGTTTGAAAATTATTATTATATTGACGCTAACATTGATTATTCGTTTGGAACAGATAATAAAAGCTTGACAAGAGGCGGGCCGTTAACAAGAAACCCAAAAAACTTTGGTATTTATTGGGATTTGGGCACAGATACCAGAAAAAAATTACAGTTTGGTGTATATAATGATTATAGTGAAGATGTGATTGGAGGGAAATTTGGCGACATAGGATTTGATGTTTCTTGGAAACCTTCCCCGTCTTTAAGTTTGACAATTGGCCCGTATTTTTCTAACGCTAAAGAAGAAAGACAATGGGTAGATAAATTTGATGATAATACAGCAACAAATACATATAAAAAACGTTATGTTTTTGCAGAACTTAATCAAAAGGAAATTTCGGCTAATATACGCCTTAATTGGACATTTTCCCCAACTATGAGCTTACAATTGTTTTTGCAGCCGATGTTTGTTGTGGGTGATTATTCCGAATACAAAGAACTTGCCGCTCCTAACACATATAAATCAAATGTATATGGTCAAAACGGTTCAACTATTACGTACGATAAAGGGAACGATGAATATACTGTTGACCCCGACGGAAACGGCCCTGCCGAAGTGTTAACTTTTAGCAATCCTGATTTTAATTTCAAATCTTTACGTGGAAATTTAGTTTTTAGATGGGAATTTTTGCCTGGTTCGGTATTTTATTTAGTATGGAGCCACGAGCAGACAAATTTTGACGACCCCGGAGAATTTGATATGAAAAGAGATTTTAAAAAATTGGTTACAGCTCAATCGGATAATATTTATTTGGCAAAATTTGCTTATTGGTTTGATATTTAGAAACGTAAAAAATGATTTAGTTAAGCAGCTATAATTGGATTCCCCGTTATTACAACGGGGGATTTTTATTTTTAAATATAATGAACTCGATTTTTTGCAGTAGATATTATAATATACCTGAATCTATTTGTTAATATAAAGTAATGGAAAATTTAATTGTCTTTATTGTATGCAAATAAGATTACTTTGGGCAAAATAATTTAATAATAATCTTCTTCAAATCAAACCCAAACCATACAAAGTACGGTTTTTTCTCCCCAAACCCTAAACACACAGCATGAAAATTAGCAATAATCACAGCTATTTTGTTGTAAAAAACCCGGTCACCACCGTAGGTTTATAAGCCTCCTTATAAAACATTGTAATACAAAGCATTAATGTTTATTTATCACACATAAACACAGCAGTACCCGTACCCTATTTGTAACCATGACAACCACTACCAAGCCCCGGTACGCAGTGCCGTGCAACGTGTGTTTTCTAAAACTCCTGCTATTTTTAATTTTCACCCGGTCCGTTCTGCATGCAAGCTTAAATTATATTAAGCACTGCAAACAAAAACCGGAAAAGCGAACTTTCCGCCAAAGCAGAACGATCTACAAACAAATTAATTGCTAAGAAATAATTGATCGTATTTAATACTTATCAACAATAAGTAAAAAAACGATATCCATCAAACAAATGGAAAACATATAACTGTAAGTGATACAAATCAATACCCAACGTGATACAGCGCAAAGGGCATTTGTTTTAGAAAAATTATTATATATATTTAAAACGGACAAAAGAAGAAATGAGGAAAATAATATAAAATTTACTAATGTTATAATTAAATTAGGCAGTAGTTGTAGGAGCAAATTATGAAAAAGGCACTTTTACTTTTTGGAGTGTGTTTGTTTGCATGCAGTACTTTAATTTACGCTCAATGGGAACAAATATATGGCTTTAATGGAAATTATATAAACAATATATCCTTTAATAATTCAGATGTTTTTGTAGGTACTTTTTTAGGAGGGATTTTCCGGTCAACAAATAATGGAGATAAATGGAATGCAATAAATAATGGTATTTCGGGTTCTTCAAAATATGTTAGTGCAATCTTAAACAAAGATGATGACGTTTTTGTAAGCGTGAATAATGAACTTTATCGTTCTTCAAATAATGGATATACATGGAATCATCTTACCGATGGAATAACAAACAAATACATAACTTCATTGATTGTATTTGATAATACAATTTTTGCCGGATCTATACTCCCCGGACTCTATGTTTCCACAAACAACGGTGATAGCTGGGTACTCTCAAACAGTAGTATTGATTCCGTATGTATAAATACGTTTGAGGTGGTTGGCAATAATATGTATGTGGGAAGTTCTGACTTCGGAGTATTTCGTTCAACAGATGCAGGTTCAAGTTGGGTGCAAGTAAATGAAGGACTAAGCAATTATTCTATTATATCTTTTGCGGCCGATGACAGCAATCTTTTTGTTGATACTTATGGTGGAGTGTTTAGGTCAACAAATTGGGGAGATAGTTGGAATTTAGTATTTACGACAGTATCATCCAGTTTCCCGTCTTCAATTGCGTTGATAGGTGATAAGCTTTTTGTTTCAACTTATTTTGGCAGTGTATATCTATTACCAGACTATGGTAATAATTGGGTTGAAGTACTAACTGACTTACCAGATTGTTATGTTAATTATTTAAAGGCCTCCGGCAATACTTTATACGCAGGTACAACAGGTGGAGGCATATATAAAACTACAGATTATGGTGTTACATGGACAATAAATAATACCGGACTTACCGGTAAAAATGTTTATGCTCTTGCTGTAATAGACTCGAATATTATTTCAGGAACAGAAAAGGGCGCAATATTGACTTCAGATTGCGGAATAAGCTGGATGGATGTAAATGAGGGATTGCCAGATACGTCTATCAATACCTTTTTTAAAAAAGATTATTATTTTTATGCCGGTACAAATCAAGGAGTTTTTCTTTCAACTAATAATGGAATATCATGGAGTGGGTTAAACAATGGATTAACAAATAATAAAGTTAATTGTTTAATGGCAATGGATAGTTATTTGTATGCGGGAACCCAAGATGGGGTATATTTATCTTCCGATAGTGGATATAACTGGAATTCTATAAGTAATGGGCTGACAAATACTAATATTAGAGCGCTTACCAATGATGGAAATAACATTTACGTCGGTACTTTGGGTGCAGGAATATATCGGTCTTCAGATAATGGAACAACCTGGATTGAAGTAAATACCGGAATAGGAAACAAAGAAATGAGATCTTTAATTTATTATAAAGGCAGCCTCTTTGCCGGATCGGAAGGTATATATCGTTCAACAAACTTTGGATATAGTTGGGAGCGTGTAGGCCCTGCGGGAAATTGGATCATTCCATTCACATTTGTTGAAGGAGATTCGATTTTATTTGCCGGTACTATGGAAGGAATATTATGTACAACTAATGGGACAAGTTGGCGTAATATTTATTTGGATAGTTGGATGGGTGCCAATGCTCTTGCTTTTTCGGAGGAGTTTGTTTTTGCCGGATATGGTTCCGAAATATATAAACTGCCACTTACGGAAATAGTAGTTGAAGTAGAAGAAAATACCTCACAACAGCCTATTACTTTTATGCTTAATCAAAACTACCCAAATCCTTTTAATCCAAGCACAACAATATCGTTTAGTATTCCATCAAAAGAATTTGTAACACTAAAAATATATGATGCTTTGGGAAAAGAAATAACCACTTTGGTTAATGAAGAAATAAATGCAGGAACATACCAAAAAGAATGGTCTGCAAATAATCTTTCAAGCGGAGTATATTTTTACCGTTTGCAGGCAGGTAAATTTAGTGAAACCAAAAAACTTTTGCTGCTAAAGTAAAATTGTAATAAAGTATTTTATAAGCCTGTCAAACAATATTTGGCGGGCTTGTTTATTTATATCTGCAAATCTGTATCTTTTCCGTTACGGTGCCTTATGGATTCGGCTTTAACAATAAAATAAACTTCTTCACCAATATTGGTTGAGTGATCACCAATTCTTTCTAATTCCTGAAGCAAAGAAAAAGTTAACAGCCCCGGTTCAATATTTGAATTAGATTCTTTCATAATGTTAATTAAAAGTTTGGAATCCAAATTAACCAGTTCATCCAATTTATTATCAATGCCAATTATTCGTTTGGCTGTTTCGGCATCGGAATATATATACGAATCTATTGCATATTTAAGCATCTGTTTGGTCAATTTGCTTATTTCGTTAAAATGAAGTTTGCTGAAAAAATCAGGTTTTGAACCTAAATTATTATAAATGCGTGCAATATTAACCGAACGATCACTTATTCGCTCTAAATTGGTGTTAATTTTTAATGCGGACATTATCAAACGTAAATCCAAAGCAACAGGATGATTTAATGCAAATATTTTTTGACAGACTTTTTCAATTTTGTCATCATACTTATCTACATTCGGGTCGCGTTCAATAACTAATAGTGCCAGTTTGCTATTGTTTTCCTCAAAAGATTTAATTGCAAAACTAACTTGTTCATCAACAAGGCTGCACATTTTTATTAATTTGTTACGTAATTTTTCCAGCTGTATGTCAATCGGTCTTTCCATTATTCCCCATAATGTTATCCAAAACGTCCCGAAATATAATCTTCTGTTTGTTTATTAGCAGGATTGGTAAAAATTTTGGATGATTTATCGTATTCAATTAACTGTCCCATATACAAAAAGGCAATATAGTCGCTAATGCGTGCTGCCTGCTGCATGTTGTGGGTAACTACAATAATAGTATATTTTTGTTTAAGTTCGTAAATAAGCTCTTCAATTCTATTTGTCGAGATAGGGTCTAAAGCACTTGCAGGTTCGTCCATAAGCAAAATATCAGGATTTGCCGTTAACACCCGTGCAATGCATAATCTTTGCTGTTGGCCGGCTGAAAGATTATAAGCGTTTTCGTTTAAGCGGTCTTTTATTTCCGGCCATATTGCGGCTTGTGTACAAACCTGCTCAATTATTTCATTTAGTTGTTTTTTATCTTTAATTCCATTTATTGAAGGAGCAAAAATCAAGTTTTCGTAAATAGATTTAGGAAACAAATTGGATTTTTGAAAAACCATTCCGACCAGTTTGCGTAAATTAACAACATCAATATTATTTTCGTAAATATCGGCATCGTCAATAAAAACTTGTCCCCGTATCTTAAATCCGTTAATTAATTCGTTCATCCTGTTTAAGGTACGCAATAAACTTGTTTTACCGCATCCCGAAGGACCAATTATGGTTGTAATTCTATTATTGTAAATATCAAGCGTTACATTGTTTAATGCTTGAATGTAATTAAAAAAAACAGATAAATTTTTAATTTTAATTTTTGATTCTTTCATATTAATGGTTTGTCACTTCGTCTAAAATTTTTCTAAATCGATATCTAAATATAACCGCAGTTATATTAAAAATTAATACCATGGTAATTAACACCAAAACAGTACCATACTGATAAGGGTTTGATAAAGATGTATTTGGGGAATGAATGGAAGATACAAATATATTATAAGCCAAAAACATAAATTGTTCGGCCGGATTTATAAGTGGAACAGAAAACAAGCCCATATTTAAATAAGTAACGGGCAGATCCGGCAAAAAGAAAGCGCAGCCTAAAAATAAAACAGGTGCAACTTCTCCGGCACCTCGGCTTACTGCTAAAATAATTCCGGTTAAAATTCCCGGTCTGGCCTGTGGCACAACTATTTTTTTAATTACCTGCCATTTAGTAGCACCTAAACCAAAAGCTGAATCCCTTTGTTCTTTAGGTACACGTTCCAAAGATTCCAAAGTTGACACAATAATTGTGGGCAGCACAAGAATAGCCAATGTTGCCGAAGCCCACAACAAGGAAGGTTTGCCGAATAATAATCCGGTTGAAAGTACTTTATCAAAACTTTTACCAACAATTAACACAAAAAAACCAAGACCAAACAGACCAAAAACAATTGAAGGAACTCCGGCAAGATTGTTTATGGAAATACGTATTATTTTTTTTAATTTATTGTTTTGAGCGTATTCACTTAAATAAATAGCCGAAAGCACACCAATTGGTACTGATAAAATAATCATAAACAAACACAAAGCAAATGTACCAAAAACCGCAAAACCAATTCCGCCGGTTTTTACATTACCGGAAGGCGCATTTAATAAAAATTCCCAGCTTATAACTTCCGAACCGTTAACATAAATAACTCCAAGAATTAATAAAAATATTAAAATAATAAACCACGTTAAACCACGTAATAAATATATACCAATAGTGCTCTGCCAATTATTTTCGGAAGTGTTGGTAATTGATCTAAATATTTCGGTCTGTTTATCTTTCATATTTTGAAAATTTTAGTTTCATTCTATTAATAATAATTTCTGCTATTAAATTAAGTACAAATGTAATAACAAAAAGACTAAATCCGATAAAAAACAAAGCATAATAATGGCTTGAATATTGCGAAACTTCACCGGTTTCTGCAGCCATTGTAGCTGTCATGGTTCTTACGCTGCGGAAGATATTAAATGTTATTTCACCTGCGTTTCCTGTTGTCATAAGCACTATCATTGTTTCGCCAATTGCACGCCCAAAACCCAAAATAATAGATGCCGATGCACCGTTTATAGCTGCCGGTAAAATTATTTTTGTAATTGTCTGCCACTTAGTAGCACCAAGTGAATAAGACGCCAGGCGAATATCGTTTGGAATTGAACGTAAAGCATCTTCTGTTAATGTTGCAATAATTGGAATAACAATAAGTGATAATCCTATTGAAGCTAAAAAAGCGTTTAATCTGCTTGCGGGATGAAAAACGTCTCCTAAAAAAGAAGCACCCGCTGCTAATAATATAAATCCTAAAACAACAGTAGGAATGCTTGAAAATAATTCGATAAAAGGTTTTAAAATTTCGCGTAATTTATGATTTGCAATTTCCGATAGGTAAATACCAATTGCAATTCCAAATATTGACGAAATTATTGTTGCAGGAATAGCGGTTAATAAACTGCCCAGAATAAGAGGAATTAAAGAATATCTGGGTTCTTGACTTGTAGGATACCATTGAAAAACTAATTTATTTCCGTCATTCTGTTGTTTGTGAAAAAAAAACTCGCTGAATGGTATAGAATTTAAACCCTGCAGAGCTTCGTTTAATAAAAAGAAAAAAATTAATAAAATTATAAAAAGTGTAACTAAACCGTTAAGCATAAAAAAGTACTTTATCGATTTTTCGACAATAATTGACTTAAGAGATACTTTTTTGGAATAGAAAGGTTTGTTAATATTATTCATTTTATCAATTTATTGTTGGCAATGGAATATACTCCATTTGTTTAACAAGTTTTTGTCCGTCTTGCGATTTAATAAACCTAAGGTAATTTTTTACCTCCGGTTTCGATTCTCCATTTACATAACAATATAAATATCTGGAAAGCGGATATAAACCACTCCAAATGTCTTTATAATTGATCTCACCTGAATTATTTATTTTTGCAGACGTAGTAATGTTGTTATTATTAATGGCAATTATTTTAATATCGTTTCTTTTAACAAAATAACCAACACTTCCATAACCGATACTGTATTTGCCATTTACTATTGATTCGGCTAAAGAAGAAGTTCCCTGTAAAACTAAAGTTGAGGGTGAAAAATCGTAGAATTTATGATTTTCTTTATCGTTTAAAATTGTCTCTTTTACAAATTCATACGTTCCGCTGCTATTTTCACGTCCAAATAAAACAATTTCTGCGTTTGGTCCGCCCAGATCTTTCCAGTTTTTAATAGTGCCAGAAAAAACAGCCCGTAATTGTTTAATACTTAAACTATTAATTTTATTAGCCGGATTAACCACTATTGCAATAGCGTCTAAAGCAACTATATGCTTAACGGGTGTAATGTTTAGTTTTTTTGCATTAGCCAATTCGCTTGTTTTTAATTCTCTGCTAATGTTGGCAATATCTCCGGTTCCGTTTAATAACGAAGCAATTCCGGTTCCGCTTCCGCCGCCTGTTACCTGAATTGAAACTTTTTGATTAATATTCATGTATTTTTCAGCCCAAAGTCTGGTAAGATTAATCATAGTATCGCTGCCCTTTATTATAATTATTTCTTTTTTTTGCCTATTGGTGCTACAGCTAAAAAAAATACTAAAAAGTAAAAATAAAATTTTTATTCGCATTATAATAAAGTGTCTAATTAGTCAAACTACAAAATTACAAATAATAAAGTTATAATTAATGCGTGGGCTATATTATTAAATTGTTAATTGTTGTAATTAAAAAGGGGTTTGGTATTTAATTAAGATATTAAAAAATTCCGGTGTCTTTGTGCCTTTGCGGTACATATATTTTACCACAAAAACACTAAAGGCACTAAATTATATTCAGATAAACAAAATCAACAAATTAGTTTATTTTTTTTCAACTGCTTCGGCAATTTCAGCAGAAATTATAATTCTACCGCAAGCTTCACATGTATAAAATCGTTTATTGCTTTTAATTTCCAATTGACGTTGAGGCGGAATAACGTTGTGGCAGCCTGAACAGGCGGATCTTACTATTGAAGCAATTGCTTTTCCTCCGCGAGCCTTACGGATACGGGTATAAGTATTATAATCCGGTTTTTTTACCTGATCGGCAATTTTATCGCGTTTTTCACGCAATTTAGATTCTTCTCTTTCATTTGCTTTAATAATATGTTTTAAATCGGCCTCTTTTAATTTTAAATCATCTTTTAAAGCATTTAACTGAGGCTGTACACTTTCAATTTCAACGGTTAACTTTTTAATCAAATCTTCTAATTGAGTATTTTCAATTACAAGTTTTTTAGCTTGATCTTCGGTACTGTCAATTTCTTTTGTTAACGCATCATATTCTTTATTGTTGCGCACTTGATATAACTGGGCTTTATACTTCTTTAAGTTTTCGGTTAACCTTTCAATTTCTTCTTCATTAACATTTACACGATCTATAGAAGCTAATTTTTCGTTTTCTTTAGTTTCCACCATAACTTTTATGCTTGTAATTGTACCGTTTAAATCATTAACGGCAGTGGGAAGATCGCCCCGTAATTCTTCCAGCTCATCTAATTGCTCGTCAATGAGTTGTAATTCGTACATGGTTGAAAGTCTGTTAATCAATTTAGTTCTCTCCTATATTATTATAAAACTTGGCGGGGTTTGTTGAACCTTCATAAAAATGAATTTCAACATTACCATCCTTAATATCTATATATTCTTCAATATTTCGTTTTATGGCTCTCAACCCAAATATTTCAGTTTCGTAATGCCCTGCGTCAATTAATAAAATCTTTTCTGCTGCATCATGATAGGCGTGATATTTAATATCTGCTGTAATAAAGGCATCTGCACCTGCTTTAATTGCACTGCTTATTAAATCGGCACCACTGCCCCCGCAAACGGCAACTGTTTTTATAGCTGTTGTTTTTCCTTCACAAAATTTTACCGTATTAATGTTTAATGATTTAGTAACGTGTGATAAAAATTTGTCGGTACACATTTCTTCCTTTAAAGTCCCAATTACTCCTGCACCAAAATTAACATTTTTATTTAATAAAGGATAAATATCGTAAGCCGGTTCTTCGTAGGGATGTGCTTTTATCATTGCGGATAAAACAGTATTTAATTTCCAAGAATCAATTATTGCTTCTAATTTAATTTCGTTTACTGTTTGGAATTTTTGCTTTGTGCCTATTGTGGGATTTGAATCTGAACTGCCTTTGAAAGTACCTTCTCCTTTTGAACTAAAACTACATCTTTCGTACTCTCCTATTATTCCGCCCCCCGCAGTAAAAATTGCCTCCGCAACCGTTTCAACATTTTCTTGCGGTATAAACACCGCCATTTTGTATTGAGTTTTTTCTAAATTAGTAAGAAACTTCAATTTGTCTAATTTTAATTGTTTGGCAAGTTCAAAACTTACGCCTCCTTTAACAAAATCCAAATTTGTATGTGAAGAATATACAGTAATGTTGTTTTTTATTAATAAGGAAATTATTAAACCTAAGTTTGATGTAGTGTCTATTTTTTTTAGAGGACTAAAAATTAGCGGGTGATGTGTTAAAATAAGGTTGCAGTTTTTTTTTATTGCGGCTTCTAATGAGCTTATTGTCAATTCTAAACACAAAAAAATGTTTTTAATGTTGTCGTTCAAGTTGCCAACCTGAAGACCAACATTGTCTTTTTCCCAAGCAGCTCCCGGAGGAGACCAACTTTCGTAATATTTAATAAGATCGTTTATTATCATAGCAAAAAAAAATGCACCCTTTTGTAAAAGGTGCATTTAATTTATTTTAACGCCACGTTTAGTGGTAAAAAAATCAATTTTTTATGTAAAATTATAGTTTTCATATTTAGTGATACAAAAATAAAACAATTTTTATACATTCTCAACTAAATTTTAAAATTTAATGTAGTTTTTCTATCCATAAGTTATCTTCTTTTATTAAATCTATCAATATTGATACCGCTTTTTCCGAATTGATGCTTTTTTTAACAACTTCTTTGCCTCTATAAAGAGTTATTTTGCCAATTCCGCTGCCAACATAACCATAATGCGCATCCGCCATTTCGCCGGGCCCGTTTACAATGCATCCCATAATGGCAATTTTAACACCTTTTAAGTGACCTGTTTTTTCGCGTATTGAGTTTGTTACTTCTACTAAATCGAATAATGTTCTTCCGCAAGAGGGGCAGGCAATATATTCCGTTTTGGAAATTCGTACTCTTGCTGCTTGTAAAATTCCAAAGGATATTTTATTAATTGCTTTAATTGTAATATTATCTTTGTCGTTTTTTGCCGAAATCCAAACACCGTCTCCAAATCCGTCAATTAATAATCCACCCATATCTGTGGCGGGATACAACATTAAATCTTCGGAGGAAATATTATTGTAGTTCCTTTTAATAATAACCGGATTTTTTATGTTATTGTTAAGCAGCTCTAAGAAAATTCTTCTTTGTTCGGCGTATCCATGTAAATTATTTGTAGTTATAACCAACACTACGGTATCGTCAATTACAGAATCTGCATTATTATCAATTATATCGGTAATATCGACTTCCACAAAATTAACAACAAAAGATTTGGTTTTTGAATTTACATATTTGTTAAAAGTAAAATATGGAAAACCTTTTGTTTTGTCTTCCAAATCAGCCCATTTTTCAAAATTGTAAATTAATTTTAGTGGATTTGGAGCAGAGAACTTTAAATCCTTATCTCCCAAATATATAAAATCGGCAGCTTGGTCGCCAACGTTCCATTTATCGGTTGTTTTATTATAATCGTAATCAATATCTATTAAATTTTCTTCTGTTATTAAATCAAAAGAGGAAAAGTCGATAATTACTTTTGGCACATTTAAACTGCCAAAAGATAAGACTTCAAACGATTCACGTTTTTTATATTCAAAAGCATTTATCGGGCAGTTTTTAATTTCACGAATAAATTGGTGTTTCTCTCTATTAACATATCTATCGGCTAATTTTATTGCAACGGGTGATTCGTTTTCAGGTGGTTCGGTTAACGATACTCGTATTGTATCGCCAATTCCATCTTCTAACAAAGTGCCTATTCCAAGAGCCGATTTTATCCGTCCGTCTTCGCCGTCTCCTGCTTCTGTTACGCCCAAATGCAAAGGATAATACATTCCTTCTTTTTCCATTCTATTAATTAACAAGCGGTATGCCTGCACCATAACCTGCGGGTTGCTGGATTTCATGGAAAGAACAATATTATAAAAACTTTGATCTTGACAAATACGAACAAATTCCAATGCCGATTCTACCATTCCGTATGGTGTATCGCCATAACGACTCATAATTCTATCCGAAAGTGAACCGTGGTTTGTACCAATACGTATTGCGGTTCCGTATTCCTTGCAAATCTTTAAAAGAGGTGTTATCTTTTCTCTAATTTTATATATTTCGGCAGCATATTCATTGTCGGTATATTCAATTTGCAAAAATTTCTTTTTATCGGTGTAGTTGCCCGGATTAATCCGTACTTTTTCAACAATTCTTGCTGCTGCTTCGGCAGCATTTGGAGTAAAGTGAATATCGGCAATAAGCGGGGTTTTGTAACCACGTTTTAATAATTCGTTTTTTATGTTTAATAAATTATTTGCTTCGTTAATGCTTGGGGCAGTAATACGTACATATTCACACCCTGCATTTACCATACGGATTGTTTGTTCTACGGTGCCTATGGTATCCATTGTGTTGGTGGTTGTCATTGATTGAATACGTATGGGGTTATTTCCTCCAAGCGGAATATCTCCTATTTGTACTTCTTTGGTTTTGTAGCGGCTAAATTTGGTGAGTGAGTTGCAGTATTTATTTATATCTAAATCCATAAGTTTTCCTTAATAATTAAAAATATACCTAAATAACAATAATTAAACGGATTTATTTAAAGTATTAATAATATTATTTATAAACTCCTGGCTGTTTATTGCCTGCTGTGCGGTAATAATGTTTTTGTCTTGAAATACCGGAATATTATTATAAATAACACCTTCTTTTTCAAGTTCCTTTTTTTGATTAATGTTACATGCAGCACTTTTGTTGGTTAAAATACCGGCTTTGGCAAGTATTACAGGAGCTGCACAAATTGCTGCAACAACTTTCTTTTTGGTGTTAAATTTTTGGATATTTTTGTGTAATATTAAATTGTTGTAATAATCCTTAATTCCATCGCCGCCAACTATAATAAGGGCGGCAAAATTAGCTTCGTTTAAGTTGGAAAGTAAAATGTCGTTTTTAACTTTAATTCCGCCGCTGCCTTTACATAACCCTGACGTATCGGAACATACAAAAATATTATACAAGTTTTTACTTAATGTATTTTTTACTACAAGGTAAGCTTGTTCGTTAAAATCTTTTTCGGCCAAAAATAAAACAACACTTTTCTTTTGCAAGCAGTTTTCCGTAAATAAATAATATTAAATATAGCAAATTAATTTGCCAAATTAAAGGATACAGCCATAAATCTATTTTATATTAATTACATTTACTTTTAATAAATTCAAACATTGGTCGGAATACTTCAAAACGTGAAGCGTTAAGTATTGTGACAACATTATTTGCAAAATAGGTTTTTTTCTTTTCATTAAAAAAAAGTACTGACCCACCACCCGGAATACTTTCATGCGTGAAATATGAATGAGTGGTTGAGTCAGCGTAAAAAAGGTGTTCTATACTCATTTGTGATTTATGTTTAAATGTTTCTTTTGTGGTATTATTTTTTATGACTTGTGTTTCAATAGTAGGATTAATCGGGACTGGAAGAAGGAAAACAAATACATTATGTTTATTTGTAGATATACAGAGTCCCTTGTAGGGATCATCTTCAAGAAGAACACCTTCTTTCAAGAAGCTATTCCACTCATTATAGGCTTCATCAAAATCAAACAATCCGAAAATTGCTTTACCCTTTCGCTCATTGTAAATTATTTCATCTTTTAATAACCGCGCTAAATATGTGCAATTAAATGCATAAATGGAAGAGAAAGGTGGTGGTGTTGAAAAAAGTTTTTCCCAAGCCGTATTAAGAATTACAGGATCTGTGCTCCCCTCAGTTAAAAAAACCGGGCCATCTTGAATATTAATTTTATGTAGAATACTTAATATTTGCTCTTTGACTGAGTATTGAATAATATCTGAAGTGAGTTGATTTATTGCATACTTCTTCCCTGAATCACGACAGATAACGCTAGAGTTTTCGATTGAAAACAGCTTAATTTCTTTTTCTTTATATGGCACCAAGGTTACTGCATTATGACTACTCATTAGTACGTGATTTTTTGTTATACTAGAATTGGTTATTTCAAATAGTTGATCTAAAAATTCAAATTGCCATTCAGGATGCAAAAACGAATCTGGTTCATCTAATAAAGTTATGCAATTTATATCTTTAAACAATTCGATTATTGCATAAATATAAACAGATTGAAATTGACCATCACTAAAGTGATCGCTTGGTATTTGTGTATTATCTTTAAGTGTAACCATTATTGAAATTTCATTAAGCATGCCAATTAATTTGAGATTGTCAAATTGTTGGAACAAGTGTTGCTTACTATCTTTGGCGAATTCTATTTGGATTTTCTTAATGTCAAAATATAAAATATACCGCTCATTTTCTGCAAAATAACCAATTTCTCTGACCTTCTCGGATTCCTTAGCAATACAGTTTGTTAATCGATCTAAAAATTCATTTGTTATCCCTGCCGGTTTCCAATATCTGTCACTTTCATCATTATTTTTAATATCATAGGTGGAATTGCCAGATGCATAAAATGGTCGACATAATATGATCTTTAATTCCGGTTCAATTGATACAATATTTAATTTTGATTCAATAAATTTCTTAGCTTTGTTATCGTTATTTTGAATTAGGAGAAAAGCAAGTAGTAACTGCTTATAGCTTTTGTCAACGCCAATAAATCGTCTTGTTTCCGCGATATTGGCGTTTTTAATTCGACTTCTAAATGCTCGTTCGTAAATGTTAACAGTTGTGGTAACTTTATTATTATGACCAGAATAATATATAAGTAAATTGTCGGGCAATTTAGTTTCGCCCACGGTTCTTCGTTCTTTATCGTCTATCGTAAGCTTGCCATCTTTCCATGCAATTTTTATTATTAAATTTTCTATTTCATAAACCAACTTATAATTAAAAGAAATTTCGTAACCATTCTTATCAAATTCATACAAATGTTCGAAAATTTCAATTAATGCCTCAAAGAGATTAGATTTACCCGTTCCGTTCTTACCAGTGAATATATCAATAGACTTTGTTTTATTAAAAGTTATTGAAAAATCTTTTAAATTCTTGTAGTCGCTTATGAAAATTGATTTGAGACGCATGAATATGTACCTATATTTTTGCTAAAACAGCATTGAGTATTTCATTTTGTTTATTATTTAATGCGGAAATTTTGTGCTCTAATTGATCGCAACTTGCAAAAAGTTGTTCTATTTTTTCTACGATACGTTTTTGTTCAGCAAAAGGAGGAAGAGGAAATAGTTGCGTGTTAAGAACACTAAAATGACGAGCATAACCTCTATCGGTTAAATTATAAGATTTTAACACGTAATAAAAATAAAGTGGGAAAATAGGAGTGTAGGGACATAGAATCTTAACACCGTCAGAACCAATAATAAAATCAAAATCCACGTATTTAAGGTTTTTTGTATGGTCACCAAAAATAATGACCGGATGGTCTAAAAAAATTTTTTTGTCGCAGAAGTCTGAGTATCCGGCAATAAAAGCTTTACCTTGGGAAATAATGGGGATTTTACCACTAGGCTGGTAATCTTTTGTCTTAACTTGATTTTGTTTGTTCCCAAAAGAATAGTAACAATCAATAACACGCAACCATACCCACCCTTTTGGTAATTTATAAGAAGCTTCGTCTAATTTAAGTACTCTTAAAAGCTTTTGATTTTTGATCTTTCCAACATTAAAGAGCTGTTTCTTTTCAGTCTTAATATCTTTAACAAGGTTGATGGCTGGTTGATCGTTTAAACTTTGCTGAACAAGTTTACCCCTTACAGCGAGTTGTAAAATAGCTTTTTTTAATGCTGCAACGTTTTGAGGAACAGAATGAATCTCGTCAAAATTTTTTGTTATTAAAGACCATATTTTGAAGTAATTAGGTTTGTCTATTGCTGATAAAAGCGAATCAACTATTGAGCTGTGAATGTTCAGACGTTTGTGTTCCAACTCAACCGATTTCATTTCTAAGTTATTACATAATGCAATAAGTTTTTCAATCTTCGTAACAATGCGTTTTTGCTCTGCTAAAGGGGGTAATGGTATTATGAAAGCTTTAATTTTGCGCAGTACAAGATTCTTATTGCCAACACCTTCTGTACCTTTTTCTGAATAATCCCTAACTAAAGGTGAATTTAATAGATGAGTAATAAATTCAGTTAAAATGTATGGTTTAATAAGTTTAATTAATGCAACGCTAACAAATAAACTAAACTCTGTATTCGTATTAACTGATACAGCTATACCCGTTGTACCAACTTTGGTAAACAAAACATCATCTTTTTCTGGTTTACACCTTTTTGTCAATTCTTTATGTTCTTCAATAGAAATATATTTTGTATCTGTAAAATCTAAATATTCAGAACTTAAATCTTTAACTGATAAAAAGGGGATACCGCTATCTGTGTATAAAGGTGTGTGATGTGTTCCATCGGTAATTAAAGAGCATATGTCATCTAAGTAACACCAAACCCACCCAGGTGGTAGCGCATAAGGTACTTCGTTGATATTTATTGGTGGCAACGATTCCCGCGTTTTAATTTTTCCTGCTGCGATTAATTGTTCCTTGGCTGCTTTTATATCCTCTAATAACTTTATGCCTGGTTTATCATTTTCACACTGGGGTACCAATTTGCCTGAAATAGCTAATGATAGGATTAGTGCTCTTAGTTTTTTTATGCTTTTAGGTGACCCAAATAAAATATCAAAATTGTTAAATAAAAAATCCATCAATAGCTCCTAATTGCTTTAGTAAGCTCGTTTTTAAGTGTATCACGTATTTGGTTTAGCTCTAAAGACAATTTTCGAAATTCCGCCATCAATTCGTTTGGGTTGCCATGATCAATATGGGTTTTATAAGGATTTTTAAAATCAAGGTTATAATTTTTTTCTTCAATTTCTTTTAGTGTAACTTTCCATGCTATTTCGGTTTTTTCCCTTTTGCGCCACCAGTTTTTTTCAATATCAAACTCTTGAATTGTTAAAGGTTTGGAACGCGAATAGGATTTGTAGCCCGCTGGATAAGGGTGTTCAAAAAACCAGACGGATTTTGTTGGTTCGCCCTTTTCAATAAATAAAATATTAGTATTTATACCAGTATAAGGACTAAATACTCCTTTGGGTAATCTTACAATAGTATGGAGATTAAAATCTTGCAATAATTCTTTTTTTATATTTGTTTTAGCTCCTTCTCCAAATAAAAAACCATCAGGTAAAACAATAGCAGCACGCCCAACTTTATGTTTTAAAAGGTGCATAATTAATGCCAAAAATAAATCTGCTGTTTCACGTGTTTGATATTTCCTGGGAAAATTGTTTTCTATACCGTCTTCTTCCATACCTCCAAAAGGAGGATTGGTAATAACAATATTAACGCGATCCTTTTGCCCATACTCTTTTAGGGGTCGACTTAAAGTGTTATCATGTCTTATATTCGTTGGCACATCAATTCCGTGTAGCATTATGTTGGTAATTGCAAGCATATGTGGTAATGATTTTTTCTCAACGCCAAAAATAGTTTTTTGTAGTATTTCCATATCCGCTGGCGTTTTCAATTGTTTTTTCAAATGCTCAATAACGTTAACTAAAAATCCCCCTGTGCCACAAGCTGGATCTAGAACAGTTTCACCAAGTCGTGGATTTATAATATCAACCATAAATTGTGTGACTGCTCTAGGTGTATAATACTCCCCTGCATTACCAGCGGATTGCAAATCTGAAAGAATTTTTTCATAAATATCATTGAATAAATGACGATCTTCGGTAGAATTAAAATCAACATCCTGCTGGATTGTATTAATAACCTGACGAAGTAACGTTCCTGATTTCATATAATTATGGGCGTCAATAAATACGTTTCCTATAACAATCCCGTGTGGTGTAACTCCGACGGTGGTCGCCAAGTTTTTTAAGGCTGGGAATAAGTTGTTATTTACAAAATCAATAAGTTCTTCTCCTGTTATACCTTCTGGGTTAGAAGCCCAGTTTGACCATCGAAAACGTGTATGAAGTGGTGATTTGTAATCTGGCATTGTCACTTTCCACTCTTTTTCTTTGTCATCAAATATTTTTAAAAACAATAACCAAACCATCTGGCTAATTCTTTGGGCATCGCCATCAACACCAACATCTTTTCGCATTATATCTTGTATCGTCTTAATCAAAGTTGTAATCGACATTGTTAACTCTCTAATATTTTATTATGTGTAATAAAGGACTTGTTCTGATTCCAGAATAGTTCGTTGAAAATTCTCAAGTCCGCTAAAATTTCTCATTATTTCGATAGGTGTTCCAAAGTTTGTAAAGAGATTTATTGTAAGTACCTGTATTTGGTTTGTTAGTATTTATACGTCATATGCATGCTTATCAAACAATGCATCCAATACTTCTTTAGTGCAGGTGCAATAAATTTAGTACATATATCTCTTTTGAATAATTTTTGTTTTTTCCTTAAATATAATTTTCGATATTTTTGTCCAAACAAAACTTTAATATAAAAACTGTTATGCTTAAAAAACAAACGCTTTATTTATATTTATTGTAATTTAAAGAAAAAATAAATAAATTTTGCTTTATTGCTCAAATCTAAATGATTTTATCTATAAAAACAAACTTTATTAATTATTTATGTATCAAGGTATAATTTAAGAAATATTTAGTGGTTTAAAGTAAATAATTAGTAAAATCAAAAAAAATAGTGAAAAAAGTAATTAGCTCGTTTTTTGTCTGTGTATTTGAATTTAATTCAAATACTTGCATAATATTCCAGTTTAGCACTGCAATTTTCCATTTAATATTATTTGATTTATTTGTACATTTAAAGTTACATTTTATAATATTTAATAATTATACAGCCATGAAAGAAATACGCGAACAAATTAACACCTTGGATGACCAATTACTTCAATTACTTGCCGAAAGACGCAAATTAAGCGTAGAAGTGATTAAATATAAAGAGCAAAATGCTTCTCCAATTAGAGATAAAGATAGAGAAGAAGAAATATTAAGCAATTTAATTGTGCATGGTAAAAAAGCCGGATTGGATGCCAATTATGTTACTAAAATATTTTATGAAATAATTGACGATTCGGTTAGATTGCAGAACAATTATCTTGTTAAGCTTAATGTAACCGAAAAAGAAGGCAAAAAAATTATTAAAACCGCTATTCAAGGAATAGAGGGTTCGTATAGTTCGCTTGCTGCAGAAAAGTTTTTTGCCCGCGAAGAAGCACAACTTGAGTTTATAAGTAAACAAACATTTGAAGAGGTTGTACGCTCTGTTGAAAACGGAGAAGCCGATTATGCAATGCTTCCCGTTGAAAATACAACAAGCGGTGGTATTAACGAAGTTTACGACGCTTTATTGCATACTACTTTGTATATTATTGGCGAAGAAAAATTCCATGTAAAACATTGTTTGGTTGCAACTGAAGAAATACCCATTAACAGAATAAAAAAGATTTACGCACACGTACAGGCTGCCGCACAATGCAGTAAGTTTTTAGCTACGCTGCCTTATACTAAAATAGATTATTATCCCGATACTGCAATGTCGGTACAAAAAGTTAAAGAAGAAAATAATCCCGAATTTGCAGCAATTGCAAGCGAAGAAGCCGCAAAAATTTTCGGACTGCCTATTATTCGTACTAATATTGCCAATCAATCTGAAAATTACACTCGTTTTTTAATAGCCTCACGCAAACCTATTGAAGTAGATTTAAGGATACCATGCAAAACATCTCTTGTTATGGCAACCGACCAAAAACCGGGTGCCCTTGTTGATGCATTGATGGTTTTTAGAAAGTTTAATGTTAATTTAACAAAACTGGAATCGCGCCCAATTTTGGGTAATCCTTGGGAAGAAATGTTTTATTTGGATTTTGTTGGTAATATAAAAGACTCAATTATTCAGGAAATGATTGACGAACTTTCAATTCATACACGTTTGTTTAAAGTTTTAGGTTCGTATGTTTCGCCCGATTTAGAAAGAACCAAAATGGATTTAGGTAAACTTTTAGCAAACGATGTTGAAGAAAATGGTGAAAATGTAATAATAGAAGATGAAACATCGGAAATTCCTGAAATTAAAGCACCAAAGAAAAAATCGACTAAAAGTTATAAAGTTGCAAGCAGGGAATATAAAAGCGAAGATACAATTATTAAAGTAAAAGGACTTGAAATTGGCGGTGATAATTTTGTTGTTATCGGCGGGCCTTGTTCGGTTGAATCGCATCAGCAGGTTTTAGACTGCGCTTCGGTATTAAAAGAAACAGGCGGACATATTTTACGCGGAGGGTGTTTTAAACCCCGTACTTCTCCATATAGTTTTCAAGGAATGGGTTTTGAAGGATTAAGTTATTTAGTGGATGCCGGTAAAATTTATGACATGCCTATTATTACAGAAGTTTTAGCACCCGAACAAGTAACGGAAGTTGCAAAATACTCCGATATTATACAGGTTGGCGCACGCAACATGCAAAATTTTTCGTTATTAAAAGAAGTTGGAAGAACTTACCGTCCGGTTTTATTAAAACGCGGAATGATGTCTTCAATTGATGAATTATTAAATGCCGCCGAATACATTTTAAGTCAGGGTAACAGGCAGGTAATACTTTGCGAAAGAGGAATACGTACTTTTGAAACCGCAACACGTAACACTTTGGATTTAAGTGCGGTTCCTGTATTAAAAGAATTAACACATCTGCCTATTATTGTTGATCCTTCGCACGCACTTGGAAGACGTAATTTGATTTTACCGCTTGCAAAAGCAGCAAAAGTTGTTGGTGCACATGGTATTATGATTGAATTTCATCCCGATCCGGATAATGCAAAAAGCGATGGTGAACAGTCGTTAACATTTGACCAGTTCGGACAAATGATGAAAGAACTTCAAAAATTGTAATTATTTTATATAAATTGCAGGCCGATTTAATGTATCGGTCTGCATAAATTACCCCGCCAAAAAAAAACAGAACGATTGTTAATATATTGCACAAGTTCATAAGTCTGTACAAAAATATCATTCTGTAAGCCCCCAAAATCAAAACAACAAGTTAACTTATATTACGCTTGGTTATTAATAATTAGTGCTGCAATTAAAACATAATAAAAACGAATTGTTTGATGGGATAATATTATTTTTTGTATTTGCTTTTATTTAATTTTTCTTTATTTTAATATATGTTTTAACTGAGGAGTTTTAGAACTAAATTTTGGCAATGAGGTAATAGTGTATTATTTATTAAATACTATTGGCTTGGGTAGGTTATGGGATTTGACGGCAAAAACTACAAAGCAAAGGTTACCCTGTTGGATTATAATAACAAGACAAATTACAAATTGTATCTAAAATAGGAAGAATTAATTTTCTGATAAAGATTAAATTATTAACTATAACAAATAATGTTATATATTCAAAATTTGAGGTGGGGTTATGAAAATATTTAATAAGCAAAGGTTTCTCTTTTTTATAATATTCACCGATTTTCATTATGAACAGAAATACTCAAATCATAGACTGGATCCAATTTTAAATAAAAGTGTGTAGTCAAACAACCAAGGGATTTTGGTTCCACCATCAAACCATTCTGTTTCATGCAGCAAAGAAAGATGCACCTTTTTGTTAAGTGTGATTGTAATAGTTCTATTAACTGAATTAATTTCAAAATTAGAATAGTTTTTAATAAACAAACGATTTATTGTTTCTGATTTACTGTTTGAGAATCTTGCAATTTGTTCGGCAAATAATTTGTAAACAGTATCAGCCAAAATTGATATAGTTAAATCAAAATCTACTTTTACTACTATTGATGAACTTAGGTGATTAAGATGATAAAATTCGATCTGCTCAGAAATAGATTGCTCAACAAGCCATCTTTTAGCATATTTTAAGATAACTGCTTTTTGACTCAAAGTAAAATCGTTTGTTATTAAAAATGTCGGCTTTTCTCTTCCATTATGTGTAATTATTATTTGTCTTAAATTCCCTTCGTAACCCGTAAGTATTATTTCTTTTTCACATGAGGTTATATTTTTATGTTTACGCTTAAATTCTTTCCCCAATTTTGTTACATGCCATTCTGCTTCCGGTATATTTTCAATACTATCTATTAAATCTTGAGATCTTCTTCTTAACGTAATAAATTTTATATTATCATTGTTGAGCTTGTTAAGTTGTGCATATGTGGTAAATTTTGAATCAAACATTAGACAATTAATTTTACACCCTGTTTCCTTATAAAAATCTACAAATTCAATAATTGATTCGGATTGTGTTTCTTGCTCTGTTCCTGCACTTCCATATTTCAATATTTTACTTCCTTGATCTTGTACCAACAAGGCAAGGACGCTCTTTATTCCTTTATTTCTTTTCCCCGACCAGTTTTTCTCCAATTCGCTTTCTTCGCCCCAGTGTGGTATGGCTGTGAAATCCAAATTAAAATCCCCGTTACTGCTTTTTAGCCTTTCCACACTTTTATGTAATCCCAGCAGTAACTTCTTATTCATTTCTCCGGTAACTCGATATGAATACGAGCTATACCATGCCGATTTCGGTAACACGTTTAATCCGGCAAATAAGCCCAGTCCTCTGTCTATACCATAATCATTGCTATGAGATAACCGTTTTGTTGACATTAATTTAAGGGCTAAAAAAGATAAAACAGATTGAACACTACCTATTTGCTTTGTTTCAGGGTATTCTGATTCTTCTACAATTGATGCAATGTTTAAGGCTTGAAGT
>JAZDHY010000016.1:0-3658 GCA_043805435.1 bacterium | reverse complement strand
AGGCAGTAAACTTATATTTTTAGTTCTATTGCGGGGCAAGCTTTTATAAATTTAAATGACAACCACGTATAAACTTTAACTTTAGGCAGCAGTTATTTTTATAAATTGACCACCACTTTCCAAGTGGATTATGTAAATTCTTACTAATTATTATCTGTTCGTATATTTACATTTTATATTCTGTTATATCCACAAAAAAGTAGGAATCGTAATAATATTAAATAGTCTTCCTTTTGAACAGGAATGATAAATTGAATATATCGAAAATTTCGAAATATCATTAGAATTTAAATGGATAACCGGATCCTTCCATTATTTTTCTTTTTGTTAAATTGACCCAAAGAGTCCTATAATTATCATAGAAAAACTGACCTGTGCTAAAACAGATTCCCTTATCCCAGTCGCCCTCATATGCTTCTTTAAATTCGAGATTACTAAAGTTCAGTAGTAATATAAAAATTTTTTTTCATTAAAGCTATTTTCAAACCCCCAATACTGTCTGTAATAACCTCTAAGCTTTAAGTCATATTCTTTTTTACCATCTATATCGTCCTTATAATATAATGTAGCTAAACTATCCAAAAATTTTTCAACTTCAACAACATCTTCTTTGGTAAGCGAAATCCTCTTGTCCGTACTGTCATGATATACATTAAAATCCACATCACTTCCAAAAATAACCCCTTTACCATCATAAAACTCTTTTAATTCTATAATGTATGAGCTATCTATTTTTGTTTTTTCATCTTGAGCACAATTATTATTCAAAAACAAGCCGAAAAAGAATAGAATAATAATGGCATTAACATTTAATATTTTCATAACTTACCTCTATTTTGGGAAACTGAAAGAGACTGTAACTTCCAGATATAGATTGCCTTTTTCTGTAATAAACCTTTTCCAAAAAGATATAAATATTAATTCCATCAACTAAATTATTCAAAATCCTGATTTGTTTATAAGATTGTATATTAATGTTATTATAGAACCGAGCATTAATAAAGGTATCATCAAAAAAAATAATGAAGTTAGATATTTTTTCTTACGAAAATACCTCACCGATAATATACCTAACAATATCACGGAAATTAAATATGATCCTAAAAAGACAATAACAGCAGCTATGTCTCCAATTAAATCGGCTAATTTATCAAATAAATATAAAATAGAGTCTATGATCCCACCCACAACCGCAAAAAGTATTTTATTTAGAAATTCCATTCGAATCACCTTTTAAACTGTTCAGAATTATGTGTAAATAAAAAAAATCATATCTATAACCAATATAATAGTAAGCCGGCAAATAATCAATACTACTTCAACTTCAAGTCCCACCTTATAATCCGTAACATTTAAATAAATTGAGGATTCATATCATTCCCACAAATCTCTTCTAAATAATCATAGATATCACTTGTGGGCAATGCTTTTGCATATAAGAATATTATTGCACCCCCTATTCCGCCTAATCTTCTTTTATTTTGGTGGAATACGATTAGTTCAAATATTGCATTACTGTCGCTTGGAATATCCAATTTAATTTCTCCATTACTACTTCTTATTGTTTTTGAAGATGTACCATTTCGACTGTTGCCTGTTTTATTCCCTGCTAATTCACGTTTTTTATAGCCGAAATGTTCGTCCATTTTTTCTTAAAACAACTTTACTAAGACTATTTTACTTAGGCTTTTTATTGCTACTTCGGTTCCAAATAAATCTTCTTATATACTAGCTTTTTTGAATTTTTCTATTAAGGATTGTAATTCTTTTTCAGAAAAATCCATGTAAACGCCTAAAATTTAATTGTAAAAAATAAAACAATTTTGGGGAATATTACCCATTTATTTTGCAAAACTATCCCCTACAGGTGGGGGATAGTTTTAGCTATTTACACTAACCTTCCGACACACCCTATTGTAGATCAGGATCACCTGTCTTTTTTTGGGCTTCTGGTATCGCGTCGCTATTTAGTATATTATCCTTCTCTTGTAGATTTAGTTTACTCAGACGTTCTTGTTCTTCAAACCAATCAAATATTGAGGATGGCCGCCTTAATTTTGCGTCCATTGAGATAACACCAGAACCAATAAGTATTTCTTTAGCAGTTTGACCACAATTATTATTATACAAATTATATTTTTCATTATCTTCTATCCTCGCTTTAATAATCCTAGATACTCTATTATCCATTTGTTGATTAGTTTCAATAGTTGATTTTTCTATAAATCCTTCATGTTGTTTAAAATAAGCATTCACTTCAGCATCGGTCATTGCATGTCCTTCTACGGTAAAAAAGAACATTACAGGCGAAATACTTTTTGGGCCAAAACTCCAATTTGCTAGTACTTTTTGAGTCATGTGATCAACAACCTGAATAAAAATATGTCCGGCATCAGGGGATCCCCAATGTGATTTTCTATAATACATAGTAATATCCTTCCCTTCAGTATCAACAATAACTAAAGGATTATTTGCACAATAAGTATATGGACTAATACCCGGATACTTATCCGCTAACGGATCAACACTATTCCAAAGACCAATTTTACTGTTATAATAACGTGCTCCAAAATAATCATAATTTGTTTCAATGTCACGTTCTTTTTCCCACCTAATAAAACGGTGGACAGGCAGTAAACTTATATTTTTAGTTCTATTGCGGGGCAAGCTATAAATATTCTGAATACTTAAATTAACAAACTTAACTTTCTCTATTTTTTATAATACTTTTTGCTTATTTCTTAAAAAAGTGCGAAGAGAATTATAAAACCATCCTAAGGTTTTTTGCCTTGCCAATTTACTTTACACATAGCTATTTTTGCAACATTCCGAACTAAATGAACGCAATTGTTATGCAACAATTTTTTGTGTCCATGGCGTTTTACTTTTGCTCTTTGTTAGTTCTATCTTCAACAAATTTCCTAAATAATCCCAACAAAAATGATAGCTTAGACGGATCACCAGATGCATAAAACTGTGCATCTTCTACTCCGAAATCGTACCAATCATTATCACTATTTTTACAAAGATGATTATTAACTGCCACATTTTCAAATTCTGTTTCTTTTAAATCAATTATAACATACCAACCAGGATTATCAACTGTTTTAATAGTGATACCATACATATGTTCCCAATCTTCATTGCAATTGCTTGCATACCAATTTTCAATCCACTCTAAAATATCTTTATTCATTTTTACTCTCTATTATTTTTTAACTCCAAGTAATCTTTAACCTTTCTTATTTCCTCTTTTGTAGTAGGTACTGGTATTTTTTCATTTGTTGTAAATGTTTCTCCGGTTTTTGGGTTTGTATTCTTTTTCACTTGGTGTGTATGCGGAGTTTCTACTTCTTTTTTACCACCTTCGATTTTATGTCCTCTCCCTTGTAAATCAACTCTGGTCCCGTCCGGTAAAGTTACAGAATTTTTCCCAATTTGTTTAGAAATTTCCTTTGCTTGTTCTCCAATACTTGGTGTTTGTTCATCTCCACCATCAGAATTTGCGACACCTTCATTGCTATTTAATAAACTTAACATTCCATCAAGAAATTTTCTACTAGCATCTTCTGCAACAATTACTGACTTATTAACAAAAGAATTAGTACTCTTTCTATAACTAGGATTTGATATGTAATTAATAGTATGACAAAATAAT
>JAZDHY010000015.1:0-2248 GCA_043805435.1 bacterium | reverse complement strand
AATTACTAAAAGGTTAGATAATGAAAAGTAAGTAATGTTTTGTTTAAAGGATTTTGTTAATGAAGATCCATTGGTTTGGGAGATTAAAAAAACAGGAATTTTGTTAAATTAAAATGGGAAAGAGATAAAATTAAAAGAGTCTTTAAAATATTTTATTTAACTTATTTAACACACATTTTTTATAATATTTTCCAAATTAGGAAAAATATAAAAAGTAAGAAAAATTTATGATTAGATTTAAGAAAAGTTATTTGTTTTTTGTTGCGGTTTTAGTTTGCGGAGTTGGGATTTTAGGTAGTATGACTGGTGTTGCAAAAGCAGACGTAACTTCAACTTCAATTTCAACTCCAACATTCAGGATTATGACCCAAAGCGATTCAGGTGATTATATCGGACAGAATAAGTCGTGGGATTTTTCCAGCAGTAATAATTCAAAAATTACTATATCACAGGCAAGCAATAGTACAGTATCTTTTAATGCGAGTAGTTTCAGTATTTCTAATATGTCCTTTGGGTTTGCGGCTGAATCTGGAAAAACACTATCTCCAGGTCTTCATACTCCAGCTAAAAGGTTGCCTTTTAGAGATTTTTTTAATGGGATAGATATTGGTGGGGATGGACGAGGTTGCAATACAATTCTTGGTGCTTTTTATGTCCATGAATATGTTATGAATAATGGCGTATTACAAAAAGCCGCTATTGACTTTGTGCAAATTTGTGGACCTAAATCAACTGATATTAATGCCGTGGTTCCAAAACTTTATGGTTCTCTCCGTTATAACTCAACCATTCCAGATTCATGCAATAGTCAAGGTTGCGCGGACGTGAAAAAGAATGTAGGAATTACTGTTGTTCCAGTGAAGCCTGATTTAATAATAAGTGATATAAAAATTGAGAAAAGAGAAGGTGATAGCTGGAAATATATTTATGTTACTGTAAAAAATAATGGTGGCGATGCGCTTCCATTTAATCAAATAATGGGTATTACAATTAAAGATTTAGACACAGGAAAAATATATGGATCCGGATTAACTGATCGTATTATCGTAGGATATAATAAAGATGTGTCTTCGGCTGATCCAATAGTAGAAAAAAGCTCTGGAATATATAATTTGGAAGCAACGGTTGATACAAAAATAGAAAAAAGCTCAGGAACATATACAGATGCATATAATGAATCCAATGAAAATAATAATACTTTCACAAAAACGATTACTATAAGCAATAGTAATAAGCCTGATTTAAAGATTGACGGTGTTTCAGTAATGCCAATTAGGGATAATCCTAATGCAAAAGATATCGGTGTTTATTTTAATAGACTTAGCTCACAAGATTTTAAACAATATAGGATAAAATTGTATGATAAAACTAGTGGTTATACTGATTATAAAACCGTTATTAGCTACGCACAGGGTAATGTTGATTTTTTCTTAAATCCAGGAAAATACAATTTATTATTTACTATAGATAATGATAATGTAATTGATGAATCAAATGAAAATGATAATACTTTTACCAAAACAGTTGTGGTGGCAGAACAAGCTCCAGCAAAAACATGCCTTGAATTAGAAAATATTCAACAGAAATATTTTAATATTTGTAGAGATAATGGATTTTTTTCTGATGTTTGTTTTAATAAGTTTTCAGGCGAATATCAAGGGTGTGGCAAGAGTTTAAAAAATGACTGTACGGAAAATAATCTTAATGCTGATAAAAATATCCGTTGTTCCATTCCAATGCAAGGATTAGAGTTTCAATGGTATGTTATTCCAAGCAGTTATTATAATGTTACTCCAGATGGCATTAGCAATGGTATTATGGGTGAATATGGGATGCAAGGTAGAATAAATGAAACATGTTCCAACATTTGCGCTGCCAAAAACTTAAAAGCTGAACCAAAATGCGCGGGATGGAATGATATTAAAAATGCTTGTCGTAAAACTGGCACTATTAATAATCTTATGAGCGCTGGGTCAAGTTGCAATGAAATAAATTCTAATAGTCAAACAGGTCTTGATTATTGTTGTTGTGGAAATAGCGTGAATAATGATATAAATATTTCATCTTGTGTAAAAGAAGGTGAAAGTTTAGGCGCTGTTGTTCCAGATAATAATAAACAATGTTGCGCAGGATTACGGTCATACATTCAACCAGGAATAATTGGAACAAGAGGAATCTGTAAAAAAATTGAGATTTATTTTCCACAACCGATAAAAATTGATCCTCAAATAACACAAATTAACACAAA